>NZ_JARAZV010000004.1:0-537923 GCF_033795085.1 Streptomyces sp. AK08-02 | reverse complement strand
CAGTGGCCCGACGAACTCCCACTCGGCATCGGACAGTTCATGGCGACGTATCACCCCACCATGATCCACTACTCAAGATCTTTTGAAGACACCGCCTAGCGCCCGAGGAGACATCGGTGAGCGCAGACCCAACCCCCAGCCTCCGTCAGCACATGCAGCGACTCGCCGCCGACGGCATCGACGTGGTGCGCGTGACCTATCCCGACCTGATCGGCACCGACCGAGCGCGCGACGTGCTGTTGGACCACCTGCCGTCGGCCTGCGACCACGGCCTGGCCTTCTGCCGGGCCGTGTACCACACCAGCCCCCAGGGCCACGTGGTGCCCGTCTCCGGCGGTCTCGACGCCGGCCTGCCCGACATCACCGTGCGACCGGACCTGGACACCCTGGTCCCCCTCCCCTGGGAACCCGGCGTCGCCTCCTGCCTCGCCGACGTCACCGACCCGGCCACCGGCCTGCCCGCGCCCGAGTCACCCCGCGATCTGCTGCGCACCGTCCTCGACCGATGTGCCGAACACGGCCTGCGTCCGGTGGTCGGCCCCGAGCTCGAGTACTTCCTCTGCGCCGAGGACCCGGCCTCCCCGAGCGGCTGGAAGCGTTACTCGAGTGCCACCGGCGTCGTCTACACCGCCGGTCTGCGCGCCGACGGCGACAATCACCTGCTCCGCACGCTGCGTCTGCTGCGGGACATGAACATCGGCGTGACCAGCGGAAACCACGAGTTCGACGGCAGCCAGTTCGAGATCAACCTCACCCACTCCGACGCCCTGTCCGCCGCGGACCGCGCCTTCCGCTTCAAGTCCGCGATCAAGGAACTGGCCCGGCAGGAGGGCAAACTCGCCACCTTCATGGCCAAGCCGTTCAACGACGCCGGAGGCTCCGGTTTCCACCTCCACCTGTCCTGCGACAGCTCCTCCGACGAGGAAGGCGCCGGTAACTCCTTCGACGATCCCGCCGGGCCGTACGGACTGTCCGCCACCGCACGCCACGCCGTCGCCGGCATCCTCGCCCACGCCCCGGCCCTGGCCGCACTGGCCAACCCGACCGTGAACTCCTACCGGCGTTTCGGCCCGGACACCCTCGCTCCCTGGCTGATCGACTGGGGCCTGGACAACCGCAGCGCCATGATCCGCATTCCGCCCGAGCGCGGCTCCGGCGCCCGGTTCGAACTGCGCCTCGGTGACGCCAGCGCCAACCCGTATCTGCTGATCGCGGGCACGGTCGCCGCCGCACTGCTCGGGGTTCTGACCGGCGAGGAACCCCCCGCCCCGCTGGAGGGGTACGGCTACGACACTGCCAAGGCAGCCATGCTGCCCATGAACCTGCCGGCCGCGCTCGACGCCCTGGAAGCGGACACGGAGCTGACCGACATCCTCGGCAAGGACTTCACCGCCTCGTTCCTCTCCTACAAGCGCAACGAAATCGAACGCTTCCAACGGCACGTCACCGACTGGGAGTTCACCGAGTACGCCTACCACCTGTGACGACTGGGAGCCATGCGATGACGACCGAGACACCGACCGCCGCCGTGAACGAACCGATGCCACTGGCAGACGTCAACCTCGCCGATCTGGACAACTTCACCGACGGCATCACCCCATGGCGCATGTTCCACACCCTGCGCCACCAGGACCCGGTGCACTGGCAGCCCGAGGAGGCCCCCAACTCCGGCTTCTGGGCCGTGACCCGCCACGCCGACATCGCCCGCGTCGACCGTGACGCCGAGACCTTCACCTCCACGAAGTTTGTCAACCTCGAAGAAGTCGACGAGGACCAGATCAAGACCCGCGCCTCCATCCTGGAGCTGGACGGTGTCCGCCACCGCGCGCTGCGCAGTCTGCTTCAGCGCCAGTTCGGCGCGAGCGTCATCAACAGCTACACCGACTTCCTGCGTGGCCTGACCGCCACCACGCTGGACGCGGCGCTGGCCAAGGGGACCTTCGACTTCGTCAAAGAGATCTCCGCCGACTTCCCCATCAACGTCCTCGCCCGCCTCCTCGACGTACCGCCGGAGGACAACCAGCAGCTCATCGACTGGGGCAACCGGATCATCGGCAACACCGACCCCGACTACGCCGATGTCCTGCTGGACAGCGCGGAGAGCGAGCAGTACCGGCACCTGCCCTTCCGCTCCCCCGCCTCGCTGGAGGTCTTCGAGTACGGCCGTGAGCTGGCCCGGCAGCGGCGCGGCGGCGACGGCACCGACCTGGTGTCGAAGCTGGTGAACACCATCCCGAAGGACGGTGTGCCGCTCTCGTCACAGGACTTCGACAACTACTTCCTGCTCCTCGTCGTGGCCGGCAACGAGACCACCCGCCACACCATCACCCACTCCATGCTGGCCCTCCTCCAGCACCCCGACCAGCTGGCCCGCCTCAAGGACGACCCGTCCCTGATCCCGGGCGCGGTCGAGGAGTTCCTGCGCTGGGCCTCCCCCGTCTACCACTTCCGCCGCACCGCCACCCAGGACGTCGAACTCGGCGGCAAGCGGATCAAGGAGGGCGACAAGGTCGTCATGTGGTACGCCTCCGGCAACCGTGACGAGGCGGCCTTCGGCAACCCGTACGACTTGGATGTCACCCGCGCCGACAACGACCACGTCACCTTCGGCAAGGGCAGCCCCCACCTGTGCCTGGGCAACCTGCTCGCCCGCACCGAGATCCGCATCATGTTCGAGGAGCTGATCCCCAGGATCGCCGACATCCGCCTCGTCGGCGATGTCCCGCGCGTCCGCTCCAACTTCGTCAACGGCATCAAGAAACTACCCGTCGAAGTCACCCTCGCCTGATCGCAGCGGCCCATCCGCACGGCGGCTCACGAAGGTGGGCACGAGCCCAAGGGCCAGCCCCTCATGTTTGTTGTCAAGCGAACTCCGTCTCGAGGATTGCAACGATGACCGATTTCAGGTTGGCGAAGCCGTGCTCGACGGCGGCGCGTTCGCGGTTGAGCAGGCGGTTCGCTTCTCTCTCCGCGTCGGTGAGCTGGTGGTTGCGGGTGGCCTTGCGGCCGGTGATGATCACCGGGTGGTCGTCGGGGTCGTCGTCCAGGCCGACGAGTCCGAGATCGGCCAGGGCTCCGAGACCGGCCTCGCGCAGGTGTCCGATGATCTTGTTGTGGCGGGCGGTGGTGATCTCGCTGGACCGGCCCGGCTTCGCCGCCGGGATCCAGATCACGTTGCCTTGCTCGTCGGTCAGCGCGAGAAACAGCAGGCCATGGGACTTGTGTTTGCCGCTGTAGTTCTTCCGGTTGTCCTTCCCGGTGCGGCGCCGGGTGCGGATGAGGGTGCCGCCCAGCAGGACCACGACCCCGCCGGCACGGGCGATCTTCTTCAGCGCGCGGTCCAGGCGCGGGGCGCGGGCGAACAGCAGGCGGATCACTTCCATCACCCAGCGGCGCACGGTGGAGGCGGAGACCGCGTTGCCGCCGGCCATGTCGGCAAGACGCTGGTCGTGACGGAGCACGGCGAGCACGATGACCGCCTGGGTCCCGGAACTGACCTTGCGCCAGCGGGTTTGCGCAGCTGGCCACGGACCGGCTCGACCTTGCCCGGCGTGAGCTCCCGACCCAGCATCCCAGCGACGTCCTTGGCCATCACCGGACCCTCCGCCCCGGCCACGATCTCCATGATCCGCCGATACTCCGGGGTCAGGGACTCCACCCCCATCCCCTCGGACCGGTCCGGCACCAGACGCATCCCGCCCGCACCCGGCTCCGGCTCCGGCTCCGGCTCCGGCTCCGGCTCCGGCTCCGGCTCCGGCTCCGGCTCCGGCTCCGGCTCCGGCTCCACAATGCCCGACGACCGACGTCCACCATCGGTTGCCTCGGCCCACTGCCCGAACACCACCTCGGCTGCTTCCAGCCGGGCCAACTGCGACTCGATCCCGGACAGTTCCTTGCGGAGCAGCTCAGCCCGTCCTTCCAGCTCAAGCCGTTGCTGGACCGTCCATGTCAGCACATCCGTCATACACACCTCCCACCAGGAGGCTATGCAGCGGCCCGCTGCCCCGGCCCCGGGAATCCCAGAGGCCGCCCGTGACGGACGATCACGTGCTAACGATCTCTCGCCCGACCAGCACGAGAACCCCGCGGAGACCTCACACCAGCCCTGCTGACCAGCGGAAATCAGGATGGCAGATCTTCATTGCTCCGACGGACGGAAGGCAACGACGTTGTCTGGGACCTGCGAGCGGGGCGCCGACTGGCTTTGCTGGTCGGTCAGGACCGCGGCGGCGAGGGTGAGACGGGTGACTAGCTCTCGCAGTTCCTTGATCTCCCTTCGCTGGTTCGAGACGGTCTCTTTGAGCTTGACCACGGACTCGCGCAGTCGGCGCTCCGCCTCGGGGACTTGCTGCGCTTCGGTGCGTACCCGTTCGTAGAATTCGTTCTTCAAATCCGCGTGCCGCTTCATCAGCGCCATGCGGTGGACGTCTGCCTCGACGGCGAGGGCCGCGATGGTGAGACTCCCATTGGAAGCGGTGGCCTGCCCGGCCAGGAGGCGGTCCATCGCCTCGCGGATGCGCGTGCGCTCGTCGGTGGGTTGCTCGGTCATCTCAGGACCTCGGCGGTCTCGGCAGCGGCGGCGTGGGTAACGGCGGCCTGGCGGAGTCGGGCGGCGTGGGCCTGCAGCCGGTTGCCGATGTGCATGGGTGCATGCGCGGCGAGCTGGTCGATCTCGTCGGCACGATCACGCAGTTGACTGGCATGAGTGTCGGTGCGGGCCATGTTTCCGCAGCCCGCCCGGCAGTCGACCACATTCGGCGAGGTCGCGTTCGCTGCCGGTTCACACAATGCCGTCTCGCGCTTGAATGCGCAGATCAGGAGGGCGTCGGAGTTGTCGAACAGGACAATGCCGTCCCGGGCGAGATAGGCGGCCGCCTTCCTCGCGAACGTGGAGGGGACGATGCGGCCCTCGAAGTGCGGGGCTTGGGTCGCGCCGGTGACAGCGCGACGGGCCGCCGGTCCCGAGATCTTCTCACCGGCGGCCATGCGGTCACGAAGACGCGCGGCGGTGTCGGCCGCGGCAAGGGCTGTCTCGACATCGAGCACCCCGTGGATGCCCCGGCGGCCGAGGGCTCCGTAGCCGGTGGATGTGCGTGCATCCAGGACGGTGCGCATGTGGCCGTACTGGATGGCGAGGGCGATCAGCCCGCCCGGGCGGCGGGCGATGTGCCAGGCCAGCGTACGTCTGAACCGGGCCATGCCGAGCTCACCGTGCGGGTCCTGGGGGATGGCCTGTTCCGGAAGGCCCTGGGCGACGGCTTCGCGGTTGGCCCAGGCGACGAAGCTGCCGATGCGGCGGTTCAGAGTCCCGTTCTTCAGCGCCCCCTGGTGGGCTTTGACCCCCTGGAAGTCGTGATGGGCGGCGCTGAAAAGGAGCTCCCCTTCGGGGACGATGCGCTCAAGGATGCGAATCGAGCGGACGACAGGGGCGATGGCGACCCAGGGGACCTCCCGCTCGACGCCGGCGGAGATGTGGTGGCCGTTGTCGTTGGTGACCTCCTTGTAGTGATGGCTGCGGATGAGGTGGCGTCCAGGGGTGCCGTCGGGTCGGGGCGCCGGGTCAGGGCAACACCCGGAGCGCAAGCCTTGCGCTTCCTGCGGCCGCATGCCGGTCAGATAGAGGATGATGATCATGGCGGCCGTGCCGAGGTGCTTCATCAGGTCGGCGGCCTCATTGAAGTCGAGGCTCTGGCGCCAGGGGCGTCCGGCGACCTGGCCGGTAACCGGAACGTCCAGTGGGCATGGGCCGGGCCGGTACGCGGCCAGGTTGGTCAACCCGTGCTGCTTCTTGAAGCGATCGACCTGGCCGAGGCTGGCACCGGTGGTTGCGGCGATGAAAGCGCGGGCCAGGGTGTGGCCACCGTCGCATCCTGTGCTGGGTATCGGGGCTCCGGAGGTGATGAGGGGCAGCAGGGTCTCCTCAATTCGGGCGCGTCCCGCGGGGGTGGCGGTGCTGGCGGAAGCGATGCTGAGCAGCCGGCGCCGTTCGGTCCAGGCGGCCAGGATGTCCTCGGCGAGGTCGTCGACCATGCGGCCGGCCCAGACCAGCAGTGGGCCGATGACCTGCGGGTCCAAGGGTTCGGTGGTGTTCTCACGGCCGCCTTCACCGGTGGCGGAGGGCAGGTAGTCGTCGACGCCCTCGGTGTCCCAGGGAGGTCGGGGGATCCCCGAGGGGTGGGCAGCGAGTTGGTCGTAGGCCCATAGGTCGGTCAGCCGGGCGAGGACCTTCTTGGAGTAAGCGCGTGTGATGCCGCTCTGCCAGCGCTCCGTGGTGTATGCGCTCCACCACTCGTCGGTAAAAGCTCCGAGGTCGGACATGCCGCGCTCGTGCGCCCAGTGGGCAAGGCGGATCCACTCACGGCATGTCTCCAGGATGTCGTCGGCGGAGCCGCGGGTCCGTGCGCGGTGTCCGCGGGTCTGGACAACGGTGGGTCGCAGCTCGCCGTTGATCATGATCCAGGCTGGCAGCTTCAACTGGCCGCGCAGCCCGATCGGGCACCTGCTCCAATGGATTTTGGAGAGTGTGGCGCCCGGATTGTCGATGAGTGGCGCCAAGGGCCAGACCGCATCAGCGTAGCGGCCGTTGGGGTGCCGGTTGCCGGCGCTGATCCACCGGTCCATCACGACGGGGGAATCCGGCGTCGGCATGGGCAGCACGTACGGGTCGACTTCATCGACGAGGGCGGAGGTCACGAGGCCAGCTCTCCCTTCAGTAGGAGCGCGACGACCGTGCGGTCCCGGTCGCTGACCCGGCCCAGCGCGGCATTCCAGGCGGCTGGGCCCACTCTGTCGCGCATGTCGTTCAGGCGTAGCAGGTGGTCGTGCCAGCGCGCCGTCCAGGTGTGATCGGGGAGCACCGAGCGAAGGCTCATCAGTTGCTGATGCAGATGGGCGAGGCGGGGATGGTGACCGGGGTGGACATGGGCGTTGCCGCAGGCCAGGCAGAGTAGGAAGTCCGCTGCGCAGCCCCCGTCCGGGGCGGGCCAGGGGCTGGTGGTGTCGTCCTCGCAATCGGCCGTCGCGGTCTCGTGATGCGCGGGGTTCGGCTCACGTGCGAGGTGTCCGCCGAAGACGGTTGCCTGCGCTTGCTGGAGTGCTTCGTGGGCGCCGGCTTCGAAGACTGCTTGGGATGCTCGCTGGACTCGCTGGTCGGGCAGCACGTAGACGCTCTCGTGGGTGCCCTGGGTGTGCTGCATGGGTCTGCCCTCGCGGGTGACCGTCGTGCGCCTGGTGCGTTGGAACGGCGATCCGCTCAGCCCGTGGCTTCGAGCCCAGCTGGTGGCGTCGACACGGGAGACACCGAAGACCAGCGGGCCGATGCGCGGTGGGCGATCCAGATCGCGGCGCTCGCGCCCGACTTGTTGCAGGCGTGCGGTCATCAGCAGGTCGGTGCCGGGGGCCAGCTTCGCGGCGAGCGCGCGGCCGTGTGCGGTGGCGTCCAGGGCCTGTGTGATCAGACGTCCCGGGGAGGCGGCTCCCGAGTCGGTGATGTTCTCCGTGCTGAACCACCGGCCCGCCCCGGGTCGCCGCTTCTCCACCTGCACCAGGTATGTCACCGTCGTCCTCTCACCAACCGACGGCGCCCGGGTGGGCGCGGGCATGCGGTCGTAGACGGACAGATTCCAGGCAAAGCGGTCGGTCAGCAGCACGGCCAGGGCAGTCAGCTCGTGCCGGGTCAAGAACAGCCGGCCCCACGTTCGTTCGACGCTGCCCCCGCCGAGGAGACCACGGTGCCTCAGGTTGGTCAGGCCATCGCTCCGCCGTGCGCGGGGCACGTCTCCGGTGCACGCCATCACGTCGAGGATCTGGCCGAGCTGCGCTTCACGGCTGCCTTCGGGCAGTTGCCCGAGCCGCCAGCGCTCCAGCACGATGGTGTTGTCCCGGATGCGCATCCAAGCGGCGCGGAACTGGCGCTGCGCGGTGAGTAGCACTTGCTCGCGTTCCGCATCCTCGTACGACTGCTTGCTCGGCGTTCCCTGTGGCACCCGGCGGGCGAGCTCTTCGGCCACTTGGCCGGTGCGCAGCCTCGGGTCCGCGCGCAGCAGGACCCGAATGGTGGCCAGCGTGATCCTGCCCGTGTTGGTCTTGATGTTCCGCTCGCGCCAGCGTTTCAGGGCGGCGGCGGTCAGGCCGTCGAGATCCTCAGGCGGGTTGTCCAGGCGGGAAAGGAAGCGCACGAAGACCAGCAGTTGGTTCCAGTAGTGGTCGGCGGAGGAGTGGCTCGTCCACCGACGGGACTGGGCAGCAAAGAGCGCGGCCAGCGAGTGCCGCATACGCTCTGGGGCGGGCAGCTTCGCGAAGTCGAACTCCTTCTTCTCGCCGGCCTTGTTGCCTACCGTCACTACCAGTCCGTCCCGGGGACGCGGCGGTCCGGTGCGATAGCCGGCCGGCGGCAACACGGCCCTCCGTCCCCGCCCGCTCATCCACTCACCCCGAGCAGCGTGTCGACGTCCTGGATGCCGGCCGTCTCCCGAGCCAGCCGGGTGAACACGTCGTCGATGCCCTCGCCTCCCACCGCGCCCTGGCCGTCGGTGATCTCAGCAGTGGCGAGGATGGACTCCAGCTGCAGGTGCGCGACGGGCGCGAGGTAGTGGCGCTTGGTCACCTCCACGTCCGCGTGCCCGAGGAGGGTCTTCACCAACCACCAGGGGTCACCGAACAGCAGCGCGAAGTCCCGCCGGTCGGCCGCGGTGAGCCCGTAGCGTGTCTCCATGAGCTGGTTCAGCACGATGAGCATGTAGAGCGCGAATGAGTGCCGCGCGGCGTGAGGGGTCGCGTAGGGACTCTTCCCGCGGACCTCTGCCAGCCGCAGCTCCCGCTTGACCACCCGCTCCACCGGCGCGAGCAGCACCTCGTCGCAACGCAGATTCGCGCTCCTGAACACGCCGTTCCACCGGCCCGGGAGCATCGGCAGCCCTTGCTCGGTCAGCCACAACCAGGCCGGCTCGGGCCCTTCCGGCCCATCCAGGAAGAGCCACTGACGCTCCCGCCAGCCCAACAGACCAAGCTCGCGGCCCCCAGCGACGCCGTCCCGGTCTACCCACTCGACCTTCGGCTTCGGGCCACGGGTCACTTTCGTGAGCAGCCGAATCTCAGGCAGCCGCTCGTAGCGGCCCGCGGCCTGAGCGCGCCTTACTGCCCAGGCCCGCTCGGACGCCACATACGCTTCGACCTGACCGACCGCATCGACCGAGGCGTAGAAGACTCGCCCGCACTTCGACCTGGTGACGGCGCCCGCGACACGGCCGTGGCAGTACCGGCCGGAGCGAAGCCGCTGGGTCGGAACCTCGAACGTCAGCAGCGACCCGCCCTCCTGCCGGCGAAGTCCGGAACTAAGGAGCAGTTGCACGAAACTGGTGTTCCGCAGCTCCGTCCGCGCATCCCAACCCGGTGCAGCGCCCCCGCCAGCCGCGTGACCGCGCAGTCCGATGTCCGACCACAGGGCCCAGGTCCGCGGCGTCAGCCACGACACCCGTGCGCTGACCGAGTCCGGGGCCCGGTCCTCCCGGCGGGAGAGGTCGACCGGCAGCGGAGAGACCTTCGCCCAGCGGAACAGCTTGGTGAACGCGGCGCCCTCCCGGTTCCACTTCGTACCGCCGATTCGCCCCGGATTTGCCGGCGCCGAGCAACGCCAGTCTCGGTAATCGGCCAGGTCCCGTTCACTCGCCTGGCACCACGGCACTCCGCGGGAGGACAGAAACTCGAGCAACAGACGGATGTCGGTGGCGTAGTTGCGCTTTGATTCCGGCTCCAGATTTCGGAACTCCTTGGAGCGAACGAAGTCCAACAAGCCCGCATCGATCATGCCGTCCGGACCCACGAAGACCGGATCCCCCGGACGAAGCCCGATTCGGGCGACCGCCTCCGGCAAGTCCCCGACGCCGAGAACCCCCTCCGGGGGCATCGTCCCCCACCGCCCCGAGTCCGGGACCCTGACCATGTACCACGCCCTCAACAGACACCTCCCCTGATGCTTGAACTCGCCCAATCATCAGGGAATTCACATACAGCAGTGAGGCACTCGCCCTGATCCCGGCCGAGCCTCCGTCACGGACGTGGGTGTGGGCGGCGGCCACACATGTCATGGCGGCACGGCAGATGGGCGACAACGAGACAGCCCTGCGGGTGGCGCGACAGGCGCTCTCCGTGGCCGAGGAGCTGAGGGCACTCGACGCGCAGGCCGACCTCATGATCTCCGTGGCCGGTCTCGAAGCGGGGGGTCGGCGCACGCCCGAGGCCCGCGAGCGGTTCCAGGAAGCCCGGGAACTGGCCCGGCGGGCGGGCTGTACACCGGTGGAGATGCGGGCGCTGTTCAATCTGGCGATCGGCTCCTTCGAGTCCGGACTGCTGGAGGAGTGCCTGCCGTGGCTCTCGGAGGGCCTGGACCGCGCCCGCCGCGCCGGCCTCCTGTCGTCGCCGTACCCCCTGGAGATGCGCTATCTGCACTCCCTGGTGCTGTACACCCTGGGCCGGTGGGACGAGTGCGCCCGCGCGGCGGCGGCCGACACCGAGGTGCTGCCGGCGGCCGCCGGTTACGTGGCCGGCCCCTCGCTGTACGTCGCGCTGGCACGCGGTGACCTGGGCGCCGTGGACCGCGCCCGGGCTCTCCTCGACGGCCCGTTCGACTGGATGGCCACGCTGGTCGCGAGCGTGGTGCTCACGGACGCCGCCGCCCTGGCGGGTGACCCCGAGGCGGCCGTGGAGCGTGTGCACACCACGGTGAAGGCGCTCACCGACGACGCCGGGGCACGTCCGGAGGTCGCGGTCCGGCTCGTCGCCCTCGCACTGGCCGCCGTCGCCGACACCGCCGTGCGGCTCCGCCGGACCGGCGACGAGGCGGGGAGCGCGCGCTGGACGGACACGGCGGCCGAACTGCTGGAGCTGGCCCGGTCCCGGGGCGCGATCGGCCGCGACGGTTCCCCGCAGGGCCCGGAGGGACACGCCTGGCTTGCTCGTGCCGAGGCGGAGTGGGCCCGGGCGACGGCCGCTCCCGAAGCCCAGGCGTGGGAGCGGGCGGTCACGGCGTTCGGCTTCGGCGATGTCTATGAACAGGCGCGCCGCAGAAGGCGGTTCGCCGAGGCCCTGCTGGCGGACGGCCGCCGTGAGGAGGCGGCGGCGCAGGCTCGCGCGGCACGGGAGACGGCGCTGCGCCTGGGCGCCGCACCCCTGCTCCGGGACGTGGACGCCCTGATCCGCCGCGGCCGGCTCACGGACCCCTCCCCCGCCGAGGACGCCGGCGCCGCCTCGTCGCCGGCCCCGCTCACCGCCCGTGAACAGGACGTCCTGCGGTTGCTCGCCCTCGGCCGCAGCAACCGTCAGATCGGTGAGGAACTGTTCATCAGCGGCAAGACGGCGAGCGTCCATGTCTCCAACATCCTGGCCAAGCTGGGCGCCGCGAGCCGCGGAGAGGCGGTGGCGGTCGCCTACCGGGAGGGGCTGATCCCACCGGCCTCGACGCCGGCGACCGCGTCCACGGCGGATCCCGCGCCGGATCCACGCTGACGCGAGGTCCTGACCCGCCCGGGGGCCTGTTGCATGTTCTGTGCCACACCCCATAAGTTACTGAAGGGTAGCTCGTCCGGCGGGCCAACCCGCGCCAGAAGGGTGGTGGGCGGATGAGCCCTCGCAGGAGTGACAGCCGTAATCGGACGGTCCTCAGTGCTGCTGCTCTGTTGGCTGTGGCGCGACCGGCTCGCGGAGAGCGGCTTCCGGGCCGCCTGCCCGATCGTGGCGGTGGCCGTCGAGACCAACGGCGACGCACCCCCGCTCACCCTCTCGGCAGCCGCTGGCTACGCCGCCGGCAGGAGGCCCTCGCGACCCTGTTCGTACGGCACGGCCTCGCGGAGGAACGCAGCCGCCGTCTGGGCGCCTTCGTCATCGCCGCGGTCGAAGGCGTGGTGATCAGGTTCCGGGCCGAGCAGAACACCACCCCGATCGAGGCAGCCGCCACCGAGATCCACGACCTGCTCCTCCACACCCTGCGCGACCGCCCCAGGGCCGCCGAATCAGGGCCCCGGCCATAGCCCCTAACCACTTCACCCGGTCAACTCAGCCCGAAGGAATCGTCATGCCCTCACTCGACCGCCACGACAACGTCTTCGTCCTCGGCCTCGGAGACGGAGAGAACCGTTTCCACCCCGACTGGCTCACCGCTGTCAGTGCCGCGCTCGACGAGGTGGAGAAGGCCGAAGGCCCACGCGCCCTGGTCACCACCGCCACCGGCAAGTTCTACTCCAACGGGCTCGACCTGGACTGGCTGTTCGCCCACGGCGACCAGTACCACGACTACGTCGTCTCGGTCCATGAGCTGTTCGCGCGGATGCTGTCGCTGCCGGTCATCACAGTGGCCGCGCTGCAGGGACACACCTTCGCCGCCGGCGCGATGTTCTCCCTCGCCCACGACTTCCGCGTGATGCGCGCCGACCGGGGCTACTGGTGCCTTCCCGAAGCGGACATCGACATCCCCTTCACCCCCGGCATGGCCGCCCTCATCCAGTCCCGGCTGGCGCCGCAGACCGCCCACGAGGCCATGGTCACCGCCCGCCGCTACGGCGGCTCCGACGCCGCGGCCGTCGGCATCGTCGACCAGGCGGTCACCGAGGACGCCGTGCGTTCCACCGCCATCGAGATCGCCCAGGCACAGCTGGCCAAGGCCGGCGACACGCTCGGCACCATCAAGTCCCGCATGTACGCCCCCGCCCTGGCCACCCTGCGCGACACCACCAGCCCGCTCGGCTGACCAGCACCCCGGCCGACAGCGCAAGCCCGCACCCCGGGCACCTCCGCCCCGGGGCACGGGCTGTGCGTGTCGGAGGACCGGTCCTGGCTCCATGTAGCCTGGCGCCCGGAATCGAGCCGAGTCCCGGGGCGACCGTCCGGTGAGGCGGCCCCGGACTCGATGATCACGCCCCTGGGCGCTCCGGCCGTCCGCCGGCCGAGAGGCCGACGGCCCGGGTTCGCCGGTGACGCGGCCGACCGGATGACGGAGCAGGGAGGTGGTGCCGGATGGGCGGAGATGCTCTGCGCTGGAGCGAATACCGCAGCATGCCGTGGAAGAACGGCGGTGGTACGACCCGAGAGGTCGCGTGGGGCGCCGTGCGGGCGCCCATGGCCCCGCCGGAGACCACCGACGGCTTCGACTGGCGGGTGAGCGTCGCGGACGTCGACGCGGGAGGCCCCTTCTCCGCCTTTCCCGGGATCGACCGCCTGATCACCCTCGTCGAAGGTGAGGGCATGCTCCTCACGGTGGACGGGACACCCCATCCGGTCGGGCCGTTGAGTCCCTTCGCCTTCCCCGGCGACGCGGCGACGGACTGCCGGTTGGAGGCGGGCGCGGTCCGCAACATCAACGTGATGACCCGCAGGGGCCGGGCGACGGCACAGGTGCGGATCATCATCGTCACCGCCGCGCAGGGGGCAGAGATGGCGTGCGCCACGGGCGAGACGCTTCTCGTCATGGGCGTCACCGAGGGCATCGCCGTCTGCGGACCGGACGGCCGGGAGACCACCCTCGGTCGCCTCGACTGTGTGCGTCACGAAGGCCCGGCGGCGCTGACTCTGCGGGGCGACGGCACGGTGGCCGGGATCAGGATCACCCCGGCGTGCTGACGACGCCAACCAGCCCCCGCCGACCGGTCGTCCCGTCCTCGGTTTCGACGATGCACTGACGCTCCCACCCGAACCGCGGACCAGGAACCGGCCACGGGGAGCCACCACGTCAACCCGACCCTCACCTGCTCCTACTGTTCCGCCTGTTCCGCCCTGACGAAGGACCGGATCGCCGTCGCCGCCGCCCCTCGCGCCCACTCCTCGAAGGGCAGCGGCCGGGTCAGCAGCTCGCAGCGGGCGGCGGAACCGAAGGCGGTGGCGGTGAACCCGTCGCGGATCTGGTCGGCGAACAGGTCGTACGCGGCCAGCCCCTCGCCGGAGATGATCACGCGCTCGGGGCCGAGCAGATTGGCGACGGTGGCGATGCCCCGGCCGATCGCCTCACCCGCCCGCGCGTACACCGCCCGCGCTCCGGGATGGCCCGCGTGGGCCAGGGCGACGGCCTCCGCGCTGTCAACGACCCCGGAGCCCGTGACCTCGCGCACCCGGGCGACGATCTCCGCGTCGCCGGCGAACGCCTGCAGACAGCCCCTCTTGCCGCAGCGACAGGGCGGGCCCGCCGGATCGACGACGAGGTGCCCGATCTCACCGGCCACGCCGTGTGTCCCCTCGACCACGCGCCCGTGGACCACGAGCCCGCAGCCGATGCCCGCGCCGACGGTCACCACGGCGAAGTCGGACAGCCCCACCCCGGCACCGAACCACTGCTCGGCGACGGTGAGCGCGCGCACGTCGTTGTCGACCGTCACGGGCAGCCCGGTGGTCATGGCGGCCGGCTCGGCGAGCCGCATGTCACGCCACTGAAGGAACGGCGAGTAGCGCACGACGCCCTCGGCGCGGTCGACCTCCCCGGAGACGGCGATACCGCAGCCGAGCACCGGCACCCCGAAACCGTCCGCCTCGGTGAGCAGCTCCCGGACCAGCTCGGCGACCGAGACCAGCACCGCCCTGGGTGACCGGGCGGTGAGCGGCAGGTTCCGGGCCACCCGGATTCGGCAGCACAGGTCGGTGAGCACGCCGAAGATCTCGTCGCCGGTGATCTTGATGCCGATGAACAGTGCCCGGCCGCCGTCGACGCGTACGGGGTTCGCGGGGCGCCCCAGTCCGGGACGGGTCGCCACGTCATCGTCCTCGACCAGATAGCCGGCCTCGATGAGCGGGCGGACCGCCTTGGTGACGGCGGCGGCGGACAGCCCGGCGCGCCGGGCCACGTCGGCTCGGGTGAGGGGGCCGTGGGACAGGACCGTGGTGAAGATCAACGAGTCGGCCGGCGTACGGGCCGGAAACGCCTCGGCACGGAAGGTCGAGGGCATGGCCGGGTGCATGGGCGGGAACCTAGCTTATTTTCCCCTGTCAATGAAATAAGCACCACGGAGACGAACCCTCTCCGGAGCGGCATCTAGACTTGCGAAAAGCCGATACGGGCATCCCATTGACACAAGATCCATGGCCGCGCTTGGCTTCGCCCAGTAACGCCAGTACCACGAACGTGAGGCACCATGCCGCTGATCTCCCACTCCCCGGACACCGGGGTCTGGCTGCTGACCACACCGCGCACGTCGTACGCGCTGCGGATCGACGAGACCGGCGCGCCGTGTCATCTCGCGTGGGGGCCGCGGCTGACCCTCACGGAGGCGGGCGCGCTGGTCGCTCCGGCGCGCGACACGTCGAGCAGCTTCGAGGGCCGCACCCCGGTGGGCGAGGAACTCCCCGTCGACGGCGGCACCCGCTACGGACCGCCCTCGCTCCAGGTGCGGTACGCGGACTCCTCCCGTGGCTTCGAATGGGTGCCGACCGGTCACCGGGTCCTCGAACCGGCGCCCGGAGTCGGTGAGTTGGTGCTGGAGTTCCGCGACCGTCTGTATCCCCTCGACGTCGAGCTGCACTACACGGTCCGCACCGACACGGACGTCATCGAGCGCCGGACCGTGGTGCGCAACGCCGGTGACGAGCACGTCGACCTGTTGCGCGCCGACTCCGCCGCCTGGACGCTGCCGCCGCTGCGCGACTACCGGCTCAGCCATGTCACCGGCCAGTGGTCGGCCGAGAGTCAACTGCGGCGCGACACGCTGCCGTTCGGCGAGACGGTACTGACCAGCCGACGCGGCATCACCAGCCATCACGCCAACCCGTGGGTGATGCTCGACGCGGGCGAGGCGACGGAGGAGCACGGCCGCGTGTGGAGTGCGGCCCTTGCCTGGAGCGGGAGTTGGCGCATCACCGCGCAGCGCACCCCCGACGGGCTGGCCGGATTCACCGGGGGCGTGGGCCATGAGGGGGTGAGTGTTCCGCTCGTACCGGGCGAGGAGTTCACCTCGCCGGTGTTCGCCGGGCTGTGCACGGACGGCGGGTTCGGGGCGGCGAGCCGCGCCTGGCACACGTACACGACGACCCATGTGCTGCCCCGGGCGCGGGAGACGGCGCCGGTGCTCTACAACTCGTGGGAGGCCACCGGGTTCGACGTCGACGAGGCGAGCCAACTGGCGCTGGCCGAGCGGGCCGCGCTGCTCGGGGTGGAGCTGTATGTCGTCGACGACGGCTGGTTCGGGGCGCGGCGCAGCGACCGGGCGGGGCTGGGTGACTGGACGCCGACTCCGGAGCGCTTCCCCGAGGGGCTCAAGCCGCTGGCCGACGCTGTGCACGGGCTGGGCATGCGGTTCGGGATCTGGGTCGAGCCGGAGATGGTCAATCCGGACAGCGAGCTGTACCGCGAGCACCCCGACTGGGTACTGCACCTTCCCGGCCGGGCCCGCACCGAGCTGCGCAATCAGCTCGTCCTGAACTTCGCGCGCGACGAGGTGGCCGAGTGGGCGTACGGCTGGCTGACCCGGCTGGTCGGGGACCACGGGGTCGACTTCCTCAAGTGGGACATGAACCGCGCGTTCGGCGAGTCGGGCTGGTCGGGGCGGCCGGACGGCGACGACCGGCTGTGGACGCGGTATGTGGCGAATCTGTACGACGTCATCGACCGGCTGCGCGCCGACCATCCCGGACTGCGCGTGGAGACGTGCAGTGGCGGTGGTGGCCGGATCGACCTCGGCATCCTGTCCCGTACGGATCAGGCGTGGACGTCCGACAACACGGACGCCGTGGACCGGCTGGTGATCCAGCACGGGTTCGGCCAGGTGTATCCGGCGCGTGCCATGTCGGCGTGGGTGACCGACGTGCCCAACCAGCTCACGGGGCGTTCGGTTCCGTTGAGCTTCCGTTTCCACGCGGCGATGTGCGGGCTGCTCGGTATCGGCGGTGATCTGACGCACTGGTCCGAGGAGGAGCTCGCGGAGGGCGCGGCGCTCGTCGCCGAGTACAAGACGGTGCGGCATCTGGTGCAGCACGGAGAGCTGTACCGGCTGTCGGGGCCGCTCGGGGAGGAGCCGACGGCTCTGCAGTACGTCGGCGAGGACGCGGCCGAGGCCCTGGTGCTGGGCTTCCGCTACGGCCCCCGGCACGGTCTTCCGCGGATTCCGGTGCGGCTGCGGGGCCTCACCCCCAGCGCCCGCTACCGGGACGCGCGCACGGGCGCCGTCCACCACGCGAACGTGCTCGTCGACTACGGGATGCGGCTCGACCTCGCACCCGGCGACTGGTCCAGCTCGGCCGTGCACCTGGTGCGCGTCGAGGAGGCGTAGCCGGCCTGTTCCCCGGTCGGCTGTCGCGGGGGCCGGGGAACCGCGGCGCCCCGGCCGTGCGTTACAGGGGCAACGCCCCCGAGGGCGTGAACGACGACCCCAGGGCAGGCGCGATGAGCGAGTTGGTCCCCGGGGGCAACACGCCCCTTCCGGGCGGCACCCTCACGCTCCGGGTGCCGGGCCCCTTCGATGTGAGCGCGCTCGTGACCGACGACGGCGGCAAGGTCGGCGGCGACGCCGACTTCGTGTTCTACAACCAGCCGTCCGCACCGGGAGCCCGGCTGCACGGCGACACCCTCACCGTCGATCCGTCGGCCCTGCGGCCCGGCGCCACCCGGGTCACGGTGGTGGTCAGCCCGGCCGATCCGGGAGCGGCGCTGGGCGGGCTCCCCGCGCCCACCCTCCACGTCAACGGCCCCGGAGGCCGTCCGCTCGCCCGGTTCACCCCGCCGCGTCCGCAGCGGGAGACGGTCCTGCTGCTGGCGGAGCTGTACCGGCGGGGCGCGGGATGGAAGCTGCGGGCGCTGGGTCAGGGGTACGCGGACGGACTGGCGGGCCTGGCCCGGGACTTCGGGGTGGACGTCACGGACGACGCCTCCCCGGCCCAGCCCCCGTCGGGCTTCACCGCACCGCCTTCGACGGCCGGTGTGCGGCTGCGTGCACCGGCCCGGTTGTCCGGCGCCGCCTCCCGGCTGTCGAGCGCGGCCTCCCGGTGGTCCCGGCCGACGGGCGGCCCGTCATCGGCCGACGCCGGCGGGTCGGCTCCCCCGGCCGGCGCGTCGCCAGGATCGGTGTACCCGGCCGCCGGAACACCGGGCTCGCTCGCTCCCGCCGACGGGTTCCTCGGCCTCGTGAACTCGGCCCGGGCCGCTGCCGGTTCTCCGCCCGTCTCCCTCGACGGGCGGCTCGGCGCCGCCGCGCGGGCACACGCCGCCGACATGGCGTCGGCCGGCCGCCTCGGCACCGAGAGCCGGGACGGCACCTCCGTGCACCAGCGCGTCACGGACACCGGGTACACGTATCTGACCGTCGGCGAGCACCTGGTCTCCGGTCCGCGTACGCCCGAGGAGTTCGTCGAGTACTGCCTGCGCACCGAACAGGCCCGACGTACTCTGCGGGACCCCGCGTTCACCCAGGTCGGCGTGGCACATGTCACCGGGTCCCGTACGGGCGACACCTACTGGACCGCCCTCTGGGCCCGCCCCCTCATGCCCGGTGACCTGGCACGAACGGCCGCCGAGGTCACGGACCTCACCAACCGGGAGCGAGCACGGGCGGGGCTGGCGCCGCTGGCCACCGATGCCCTGCTCACCCGGGCCGCGCAGGCGCACAGTACGGACATGGTGGTCCGCGCGTTCTACTCGCACACCGGGCCCGACGGCAGCCGGCCATGGGACCGGGCCGCCGCCGCGGGGTCCACCCGGCGCACGATCGGCGAGAACATCGCGTGCGGGCAGCGCTCCCCCGCCGAGGTCGTGGAGGGGTGGATGAACAGCCCCGGGCACCGCGCCAACATCCTCAAGCGGGAGTTCACGCACATAGGCATCGGTTTCGCGGGCGGCGGCAAGGCAGGCACCTACTGGACCCAGCTCTTCGGCGCCTGACCCGCCCCGAACGGGGGGAACCGTAGTCGGGCCCTGCCCTGCGACGCAGGGTAACCGGCACCCCCGACAGCGCGAATCGTCCGGCCCCACAGCGCCTTCCGGTCGCCTTTCGCCGGGTCGTCGCCTCTTTCCGCGCGTTCTCCTGGCGGAACGGCACCCTCCGGGACACGATGCCCGCATGAAGGGTGACCTCTTTTCCAGTGAGTACATGGTGCAGCCGGCCACAGCGCCCGGTATGACCACCGAGAACGCCAAGTCGATCAAGTACGCGGTCAACGGTGAGATGTTGGCCCGCCAGGGCGCGATGATCGCCTACCGCGGCAACCTCCAGTTCGAGCGCAAGGGCCAGGGCGTCGGCGGCATGCTGAAGCGCGCGGTCACGGGCGAGGGGCTGCCGCTGATGACGGTGCGCGGGCAGGGCGAGGCCTGGTTCGCGCACGAGGCGCAGAACTGTTTCATCGTCGAGATCGACCCGGGTGACGTCTTCACCGTCAACGGACGCAACGTGCTGTGTTTCGACGCGTCTCTGACGTATGAGATCAAGACCGTGAAGGGGGCGGGAATCAGCGGCGGGGGTCTGTTCAACAGTGTCTTCACCGGGCAGGGGCGGCTGGGGCTCGTCTGCGAGGGCAATCCGCTGGTGATCCCGGTCTCGCCGCAGTATCCGGTGTACGTCGACACGGACGCGGTGGTGGGCTGGACGGCAAGCCTGCAGACGTCGCTGCACCGTTCGCAGTCCATCGGCTCCATGATCCGCGGTGGTTCCGGCGAGGCCGTTCAACTCATGCTCCAGGGCGAGGGGGTCGTCGTCGTACGGCCGAGCGAGGCGACTCCGCAGAAGGCCCAGCAGCACTGACGCTCCCGCAACTCACGCCCCGGCACGTGATCTACGTCGCACAGGCAACCTCGGCGCCGTCGCCGCCGTCTTGACGGACGACAGCACAGAGCCGCCCCGGCCCGAACCGGCCGGGGCGATTTTCCGGCGCACTATACACATCATGTATACGCTGAGCGTATACCGAAAGGGCTGTATGTACGGCAAGGCATTCGCCCCCGAGTACCAGGGCGCGCTCACCAGCCTCTCGGTGAACTCCTCCCTGGTCGACGTGCTCGCGGCGGGCACCGAGCAGTTGGCCGTCGCCGAGCAGGCGGGTCAGGCCGCCGAGGCCGCCCGTTCCGGACTCGCGGTCGCCGAGGCGCACCGGCGGCTCGGGCAGGTGGGCGACGCGGACCGGGCCTGGAAGGCGAGTTACCGCGCGGCCCGGGCGGCCGGGGACACCGGGGCGATGGCGTGGGCCCTGTGGAGCGGCGGCACCCTGGCCCGCCAACGCGGCGCGTTTCCGCTGGCCCGACGGCTGCTGGGACTGGCGGCGGAACTCGGCGAGCGCGGCGGGGACATCGTCGTACGCGGCTACTCGCTCGCGGGACTGGCCGAGACCGGTCGCATCCAGGGCGACTACGAGGCGGTCGGCCGGCTGCACGAGCAGTTGCTCGCCGAGGCACGCAGGCGCGGTGAGGCGCGGCACACGGTGTGGGCGCTGGAGGGCATCGCGCAGATGCACCGCAACACCGGCTCGTACGACACCGCGTACGGCATGTTCGAGGAGGCGGCCGAGATCGCCGCGCGGGCCGACGACCGGCGTGGCCACGCCTGGGCGTTACGCGGGCTCGCCGACATCGTGTCCGTGCGCGACGGGGACGCGGAGCGTGCCCTCGCCCTGCTCACGGAGGCGGAGGAGAGCTGCACGGCGATGAACCTGATCAGCGCGCTCGCCTACAACCACAAGATGCGCGGCAACGTCCTCTACCGCGCCGGGCGTTACGCCGAGGCGCGCGACCTGTACTCCGGGGCCCTGGCTGAGTTCCGTGCCATGAGCGAGCCGCGCGGTGAGGCGCTGTCCCGCCTAGGGCTGGCCAAGTCTCTGGCCCGCCTGGGCCACGACCGCGCCGAGACCGCCGCCGAACTGGCCGAACTCGCCGGTGAGCTGGACCGCATCGGGCTTCGGCACGCCCACGCCATGGTGGCGCGGGCGCGGACCGAACTCGGCCTGGACACGGACACGGAGGCCGCCCGATGACGCCGCCGGCCTCCGAGGTCCTGGCACCGGCGGCGCCGTCCGTGCCCCAACTCCTCGAACGGTGCCGTGACCTGGTGCGTCCGGCGCTCACCGAGGCCGTCGACCGCCTGCATCCCTGGCTGGGCGAGATGGCCGCGTACTCCTTCGGCTGGTGCGAGGTGGGCGGGAGGCCCGTCGACGCGTCCGGCGGGAAGGGCGTACGCCAGGCGCTGGCCGTGCTCGGGGCGGAGGCGGCCGGGGCGCCCCGGCGGTCCGGAGTCGCGGCGGCCGTCGCGGTGGAGCTGGTGCACACCTTCTCGCTGCTGCACGACGACATCATGGACGGCGACCCGACCCGGCGCCGCCGCGCCACGGCGTGGAAGGCGTACGGCACCGGCCCGGCCGTACTCGCCGGGGACGCGCTGTTCGCGCTGGCGGTGGAGACCCTCGCGCGGACTCCTGGCGGCCCGGCCGGGATGCGCCTGCTGTCGGCGGCGCTGACGGACGTGGTCTCCGGGCAGGCCGACGACCTGCTGTTCACCGACCGGCCGTGGACCGGGCCCGAGCGGGTGCGACCCGAGGAGTACCGGTCGATGGCCGAACGCAAGACGGGCGCCCTGCTCGGCTGTGCGCTCTCCCTGGGAGCCGCGCTGGGCGGCGCCCCTCCGGCGACGACGGCAGCGCTGGAGCGAGTGGGACGGCACGCCGGCACCGCCTTCCAGATGGTCGACGACGTGCTGGGCATCTGGGGCGATCCGGCCGTAACCGGCAAGCCCGTTCACGGTGATCTCCGCGAGCGGAAGAAGTCGTACCCGGTACTGGCCGCGCTCGACGCCCCGGTCCCCGCCGCCCGGCGGCTCGCCGCGGTACTGGAGTCCGTCGAGGTGCCCGACGAGGCGCTCGCGCGCCGGGCGGCGGCGCTCGTCGCGGAGGCGGGCGGCCGTACGGCGGCCCTCTCGGAGGCACGCCGACACCTCGCCGCTGTCGAACGCGGCCTGGACGAAGTGGAGTTGACGGGACCGGCACTCGACGGGCTACGGACGCTGCTGGGCTTCCTCGTGCACCGGGAGACGTGAAGGGTGCGGAGGAGATCCGGTGGAAAGATCGTGTGCGGGCCGTCACGCGCTGCCATTGAAAGTCCCCTTTTCTTCGCACACCCGCTCGCCGCAGATGAATAAAAGGAAAATCGGGCCCGGGAGTTGCGGAATAATTGAACAGACCCCGTCGTACCCCTCGTACCTCTGGGAAAGGTGAAAGCCAGGGGTTCAGCGAGGGATGGCCATGGTCAAGGCGCACGTCTCCACAAACGAGTTGGTGGCCGGAAGGTACCGACTCCTCGATGTCGTCCATCGCGAAACGAACCGGGTCTCCTGGTACGGCGAGGACACCTCGTCCGAGCGCCCGGTCGTCCTCACCCAGATCCAGCTCCCGCCCGACCCCCGGGAGCAGACCGCGCGCCGGGCCATCGCCCGGGTGATGCGCGCGTCCGAGATCCTCGGACTGGTCCTGCCCGGCCGGGTGGGCGTCGTGATCGACGTCCTTGAGGAGTTCGGCACCCTGTGGACGGTCGCCGAGTGGATCGACGGCACACCGCTCAGTGAACTCCTCGAACGGCAGGGCACGTTCAACTACGTGCGGGCGGCGCGCATCACCCTCGAAGTGCTCGACGTGCTGGAGGCCGCGCACCGCGAGGGCATCGTGCACGCCGAACTCAGTCCCGGCCAGGTGTTCGTGCGGGACCAGGGGCCGGTCGTGGTGACCGGCTTCGGTCTGGCGGGTGCCACGTCCGCGTCCCGGGTCGGCGCGCATTCGTTCGCCTCACCCGAACAGGCCCACGGCTCACGCGCCGACCCGTCGGACGACCTGTGGGCGCTGGGCGCGCTCCTCTACGCGATGGCCGAGGGCCGGCCGCCCTTCCGTGACCGGGGGCGGCCCGACGCCACGCTCAAGGCGGTCGACCGGCTGCCGCTGCGCAGCCCGGTCCGTGCCGGTCCCCTCACCCAGGTCATCCAGGGGCTGCTGCGCAAGAGCGCCCGGGAACGGCTGACCGCTCCGGTGGCACGGGACGCCCTGCTGCGCGTCATCAGGGACGAACCCGACACCTCGGACGAACCGCTGCCCTCGGTCCGGCCGCGCGACGTCGGTGCCGCCGTCGGAGCGCGGCGCGTCGGCCGGAACGGGAACAGAAGCGCCGCCCGCAAACTCGTCCTCGCCGGTACGGCTCTGGCCGTCGTCACCGTCGCCGCCCTCGCCACGACGGACAACCTGCCCGGCATCGACGCGTCCGCGTCCGGCGCGGACACCACCCCGTCCGTCGCCGCCCCCGCCCCGTCCGTCCCCTCCACGGGCGGCAGCGCCACCCTCCCCGACCAGGTCCCCGAACCGAGTCCGTCCCCCTCCGTACCGGCCTCGCCGACACCGTCTGCGCCGCCTTCCACGCCTCCCGCGCCCACCCCCACCCCCTCACCCACCGGCGGCACCGCCGAGGCCCTGCCTGCGGGGTTCCGCGTCTACAACGCGCCCGAAGGGTTCTCCATCGCCCTCCCTCAGGGGTGGAAGCGGCTGAGCGAGGACGTGGCCCCCGGCAACGTGGCCTACCGCATCCTGTTCGGCGCCGACGACGACCCGCGCACCCTGGCCGTCACGTACAGCCAGCTGCTGCGCCCGGATCCCGTCGCCGTGTGGCGCGACGACGTCCAACCCGGCCTGGTCAAGGCGGACATCGGCTTCCAGCGGATCGGCGAGATCAGGGCGACGACCTACCACGGACGCAGGGGGGCCGACATGGAGTGGCTGTCCGACTTCGAGGGCACCCGCATCCGGACCTTCGGCCGGGGTTTCCTCACCGGCGAGAAGACGGGCTACTCGCTGCGCTGGACGACACCCGCGGCCGACTGGAACGACACCGCCAACCGGCAGGCACTGGACACCTTCCTGCGGACGTTCAGAGAGTGAACCGCGTACAGCCATGGGCGGGTACACGTGTCGACCACCGGGCGTACGGCCCCGGTGACAGGCCGGGATCCGGGTAGGGCCCGGTCTGTCAAAGCAGCGTCAATGCGCGCATATAGGCTGCCTGTCTGCACCTTCGCAGTCCGTCCAGCCTGCCCGGGAGAGTCACCTGTGACCGTAGCGATCGCCCCGTCCGAAACGTCCGGGACGCCTGAGCCTGCCGAGACGCCCGAGACGCCCCCCGTGTCCGAGGAGTTCGACGGGTCCGAGTGGTCCGAGCCGTCGGCGGAGCCCGACGACACCGTCGACGCCTCCCTCGACCCCGCTGAGGTGTCCCCCCTCGTGGCGCGCGACGCACAGGAGTTCGGGGCCTACGCGCGGACCGGAGGCTGGGCCTTCGGGCTGAAGGTGGCGCGGAGTGTGCGGCCCGGTGGTCAGCCCGCCGGTGAGACGCCGAAGATCTCCGCCAAGGAGTTCGCCGCCCTCGCCGACTGCTCGCCCGAGCGGGTCATGCGCTACTACAAGGCCTGGGACAAGGCAGCCGACGACGGTGTGGTCCCGCACTTCGAGGCGCTGGCCCCGGGCGCGGAGGTCGAGCTCCCGGGCGCCGACCTGTGGCTCACCTACTACAGCTCCCGGTCCAGCGCGGGCTCGGAGCGCGGTGCCGCCATCTCCGAGGCCGCCGAGGCGGAGGGCATCCGGCCGACCAAGGCGCTGGAGGTCGCCGAGAACCCCACCGCGCTGCGCGCCGCGATCATGGCCGACCCCTCGACCGCCCGAGCCGCCCGGCACGCACTGCTCGACCGGATCAAGGAGGACCCGGACCTCCAGGCCGAGCTGGCCCGCGACATCGTCCGCACCGACGACCTCAAGAAGGCCGTGGCCTCCGAGTCCCGGTCGGCCGACCGCGTCGGATACGTGCGCCAGATCGCCGAGTCCGGCCAGGTGAAGACACCCGCCGGGCAGACCATCGAAGCCCCCGTCGATCTGCGTCAGGAGGCCGAACGGCATCTGTCCCTCCTCGACGAGCTGGACGAGGACGAGGACACCGGCGAGTGGGCGAGCGAGGCCTACGACACCCTCAAGAACCTGGTCGTCGAGGCCGTCGAGGCCGACCCGGAGCTGCGCGTCCAGGAACGGCGGACCAAGTTCTACAGCAGCCTGACCAAGGCGACGAAGGCGTTCGAGGAGCTGACCTTCGACGACGTCCAGGAGTTCGCCGAGGACGACATGGTCCAGCAGCTGGAGGAGCTCCAGGAGGCCATCGCCTCGTGCATCACCGCGCTGCGCGGGGCACGTACCTCGCCCGCGTAGCACCTGAGGATGCGGGCGCCCTCGCTTGAGTACGCGTACTCAAGCGAGGGCCGGGACGCTCCGCCACGATGGTGCTCCACCACAAGGAGCGTCCCGATGCCCGCAGTTGACACCGCCTCCCGCCTTGTCCCCGCCGACAGCGGCGCCCCGCGCCGACGCCTTCCCGTGCTGCTCGCCGGGCTGGTGACCGCCGCGCTCGCGATCTCCGTGTGGCAGCCGCACGACCTGATGACCTGGTTCCTGGAGACGTTCTGGATCATGGTCGGGCTGCCCGTGATCGTCCTGACCTGGCGGCGCTTCCCCCTCACCAACCTGCTGTGCTGTCTGCTCGCGCTCCACGCGCTCGTCCTGATGGTGGGCGGCCACTACACCTATGCGCAGGTCCCGCTGGGCGACTGGGCACGCGACGCCTTCGGCCTCGACCGCAATCCGTACGACCGGCTCGGCCACCTGATGCAGGGCTTCGTGCCGGCCCTGCTCGTCCGGGAACTGCTGAGCCGGACGTCACCGCTGCGCGGCAGCCGCTGGCTCGCGCCGCTGACCGTGTGTGCCTGTCTGGCCTTCAGCGCGGTGTTCGAGATGTTCGAGTGGGCGGCGGCCGTGATCGGTGGCGCCGCGGCCGACGACTTCCTGGCCACGCAGGGCGACGTGTGGGACACGCAGTGGGACATGTTCTGCGCGCTGATCGGTGCGACCCTCTCACTGCTCCTGCTGAGCCGCGTCCACGACCGGCAGCTCGCGGCGCTGCGCGCTCGCGCTCAGTTCGTGGTGTAGCGGTGACGCGTCCACAGCGGCAGCACGAACCAGCAGGCCAGGTACCAGGCGACGATCCCCGCGACCAGCCAGGGCACGTACGCGTCGTGGGTGGCCACCCTGAGGACCAGCAGCAACGCCGAGGTCATGGTGGCGAGCAACAGCAGCAGACCGGTGAAGGTCAGGCGCGAGGCCCAGCGCACGGCCTGCGGTTTCACCCGGCGTCCGGAGACGATCCGATGCAGGGAGACCGGCCCGATGAGGGCGCCGGTCGCGGCGGCCCCCAGCACGACGGTGATGATGTAGATCGTGTGCTCCGTCTGCCCCAGCTGCGGGTATCTCGGGGTGAAGACGACGGTCAGCAGGAAACCGAACAGGATCTGCACACCCGTCTGCGCGACCCGCACCTCCTGGATGAGCTCGCCCCACATACGGTCGGCCCGCTCGTCCTCGGTCTCCGTGCGCCCACGTTCGCGCGGACCGGCCTTGCCGTCCGTGTCCACCATGATTCCTCCCGGCCCACTCGCCCTCACGTCCTGTCGGCTACGGGTTCCCCGTCTCGGCGAGTTCGATCAGTTCCGGACCGACCGGGTTTGAGTGATCGGGGGAGGGCTACTCGGACAGCGCCACGGTGCCCACGTCGAGAAGAGGTCCGGCCATGTCCGGGACGCAGCTCACCCTCACGATCAGTGGCGGCACCGCCGCCGACGCCCAGACGGTCGTACGAGCCCTGGAATCGGCCTTCGGGCCGGCGGACGAGTCCCCGGGGGACGACGACGGGCACTCGACGGTGCACACGGCCGCGTTCACCGTCGGTACGGAGTCCCTCGCGCCCGGTCACCCGACGACCACGCGGCTCTCGGCGCCGGTGACGGTCACCGTGCAGGGCACTCCCACGGCCGTCCGCTGCGCGGGCGACACCCTCACCGGTACCTTCACCGCCCAGGACCGGGGCAGTGTCTCCGGCGACCAGGAACAGGAACGGCAACTGCTCCTGGAGCCGTGACACCCGGCGCCGGTCCGCTACCAGCGGCTCTCCACCTGAGCCTTGATCCGGCGGTCGTAGAGGTCCTGGATCGCGGTGAGCGTCTCCTGCGACAGCGGCGGCAGGGCGGCGGCCGCGGCGTTGGCACGGGCCTGCTCGGCCGAGCGGGCGCCCGGGATCACCGTGGTCACACCGGGCTGCTGGAGGATCCAGCGCAGGGCCAGCTGCGCCGGGGTGTACCCCTCCGGGGCCAGCGCGGAGAACTCGGCCGCCGCCTCGACGCCGGTGGCGTAGTCGACACCGGAGAAGGTCTCGCCCTGGTCGAAGGACTCGCCGTGGCGGTTGTACGTGCGGTGGTCGTTCTCCGGGAACACCGTGTCCTTGGTGTACTTGCCCGACAGCAGGCCCGAGGCCAGCGGCACCCGGGCGATGATGCCGACGCCCGCCTTCTCGGCGGCCGGGAGCACCTCGGCGAGGGGCTTCGTCCGGAACGCGTTGAGGATGATCTGCACGCTGGTCACGCCGGGGCGGGCGATCGCGGTGAGTGCCTCCGCGCAGGTCTCGACGCTGACGCCGTACCGGGCGATACGCCCCTCCTCGACCAGGGTGTCCAGGGCGTCGAAGACCTCGCCGGAGGAGTAGACCGGGGTCGGCGGGCAGTGCAGCTGGACCAGGTCGATCCGGTCGACGCCGAGGTTGCGCCGCGAACGGTCGTTCCAGGCACGGAAGTTGTCGAGGACGTAGTTCTCCGGGAGCTGGTCGAGCCGACGGCCCATCTTGGTCGCGACCAGCAGATCCAGTTCGGGCCTGCCGCGCAGGAAGGTGGCGATGGTCTGCTCGCTGCGCCCGTCGCCGTACACGTCGGCGGTGTCGAAGAAGGTCACTCCCGACTCGACCGCCGCGTCCAGCACCGCGAGGGCGTCCTTGTCCTCCACGTCGCCCCAGTCGGCGCCCAGCTGCCACGTTCCGAGGCCGATGACCGACGCCCGCTGACCCGACCTACCGATTACACGCTCGTCCATGGCGCCAGTCTTTCATCCGTCCGACCTGGCCGCAGACCAGGGCCGCATGTCACTCACACGGGTGAGGCGATGAAGGTGGCAACCAATTCGCGTCCATCACCCTTTAGCGTGAGCTGATGGTTGATCACTTGGCGCGCCGCGGCTTTCTGCTCGGCGCGGCCTCCCTCGCCCTGGTTCCGATCGCCGCCGACCCCGCCGTCGCCGCCGCCGAGCTTCCCGGCTTCCCTGCGGCCGTCACGCCCTACCGATCCGGCTACCGCAACTGGGCCGGCGAGATCACCGCCGACGGACTGTGGGCCTGCGCGCCGGCCGACCCGGACCAGGTCGTCGCCGTGGTCAACTGGGCCTGGCAGCACGGCTGGACGGTCCGCGCCCGGGGCTCCGCGCACGGCTGGTCGCCCCTCACGGTCACCGCCGGCACGGAGTCCGGCGCGCGCGTACTGCTCGTCGACACCGCTCCCCGGCTCACCGGCCTCGCCCTGGAGTCCACCGGCCCCGCCGCCGTGCGCGCCGGCACCGGTGTCACCCTGGAGGCCCTGCTCACCTACCTGGAGCGGCACGGGCTCGGGGTCACCGCGGCGCCCGCACCCGGCGACCTCACGCTGGGCGGCGCGCTGGCCGTCGACGCGCACGGCACCGCCGTACCGGCCACCGGCGAGACCAGGTCGCCCGGCCACACGTACGGCTCGCTCAGCAACCTCGTGCTGTCGCTGACGGCGGTCGTGTGGGACGTGGACTCCGGCGCCTACGCCCTGCGGACGTTCCACCGCGACGAGGCGGACTGCGCGGCACTTCTCACCCACCTCGGCCGGTCCCTGGTCGTCGAGGTGGTGCTGCGGGCGGGGGCGAACGGCAATCTGCGCTGTGTCAGCCGTACGGACATCTCGGCGGCCGAGCTCTTCGCGGCGCCCGGCGGCGGTTCCGGCGGGCGGACCTTCGCGAGTTTCCTGGACGAGGCCGGGCGGGTCGAGACGATCTGGTTCGCCTTCACCGAGTTCCCCTGGCTGAAGGTGTGGAGCGTCGCACCGACCAGACCGCTGGCCTCGCGGCGTGTGTCGTCGCCGTACAACTATCCCTTCTCCGACAACGTCCCGACCCCGGTGGCCGACCTCGTCGGGCGGATCCTCTCCGACGGGGCCTGGTATCTCGCGCCGGTGCTCGGCAACGCGCAGCTGGACGTGGCCGCGCTCGGGCTCGTGACGACACTGTCGGCGGACATCTGGGGGCCGTCGAAGAACACGCTGCTGTACGTCAGGCCGACGACTCTGCGGGTCACCGCCAACGGGTACGCGGTGCTGACCGGCCGGGCCCAGGTGCAGCGTGTCATCGCGGAGTTCACCGAGTTCTACCGGGAACGACTGGCCGCCTACGCCGCGTCGGGCCGCTTCCCGGTCAACGGCACGGTCGAGATCCGCGCCACCGGACTCGACCGCCCGGGCGACGCCGACTCGACCGGCGCCCACGCCCCGCTGCTGTCCGCGCTGCGACCGGTCGACGGGCGTCCCGAATGGGACACCGCCGTCTGGCTGGACGTACTGACACTGCCCGGGACGCCGTACGCGCAGGAGTTCTTCCGCGAGCTCGAACAGTTCCTGCTCACGACGTACGACGGCGGGCACGCGCTGACCCGGGTCGAGTGGTCCAAGGGCTGGGCGTACACGGACACGGCCGGGTGGAGCGACGAGGAGGTCATCGGCACGGCGGTCCCGGCCTCCTACGGAGACACCGTGTGGCGGGAGGCCGTCGCCACCCTGGACCGGCTGGACCCGCACGGCGTGTTCGGGAACGCGTTCCTCGACCGGCTGCTGCGCTGAGGCCCGGCAAGGCCCCGTCGACGCCCCGTCAAGGAGCGAGAAGGGCCTGCACGGTGGGGGCGTACCGGCTCACGATGTCGTCGATCGTCGCCTCCCGCAGATGCGTGCCGCGGGCGATGCCGTACATGACGCCCAGGCCCAGCAGGGTGGCGACGGCCAGTTCGGCGCGCAGGCCCGCGTCGGGGCCGGTGAGCCGGCCGGCGAGGCGGCCGCTCACCTGGGTGCGGAAGTTGGCCCGCATGACGTCGCCGCGGTCGCCCTGGAAGGGGGCGAACACGATCCGCAGGACGGGGTCGGCGCCGCGCTCGGTCTGACCGGTGAGGAGATGGCGGACCATATGGCGGCCGAGATCGTCCAGTGGTGCGTCGAGGAGAGCGTCGGCGTCCTGGTCGAAGGACATGACGCGGGCGAAGAGGGCGTCCTTGTTGCCGAAGTACTTGAGGATCAACGGCGGGCTGACACCGGCGCGTTCGGCGACCGCCCTGAGTGTGATGTCGGCCTGGGCGTGGCGGGCGAGGAGGTGGCGGGCGGCGCGCAGGATGGCGGCCCTGGTCTGCTCCGCGTCCCGGCGCGGGGGCGTGGCCGGGGACGGATCGGTGTCGGTGGTCGGTGGTGTGGGCACGGCGCTCATGCTCCCTCCATCGCCCCGTCCCGTGCTGCCGGTGCGTGCTCACGGGCGCGCCGGGTGGAGCCGGAGACCGGGTCGCCGGGGATGGCGAGGGCCGCCGCGCAGGCCAGCAGGGCGACGACGCCCGCCATCGAGAAGGCCAGCAGATAGCCGTGCAGGGTGGGTACCGGGACACCGCCGACCCGGCTGGTGTGGCGTACCAGCACGGCGACGACGACGGCGCTGCACATGGCCTGGCCGACCGTGCGCATCAGGACGTTGACACCGTTGGCGGAGGCGGTCTGACCGGGCGGCACGGCTCCCAGGATCAGCATGGGCAGCGCCGAGTAGGCGAAGGTGGTGCCCATCCCGACGACCGCGGCACCCACCATGATCATCCACAGGTCGCGGCTGTCCGCGATGCGCACGACATAGCCGAGCGCGATGACCGCCGTGCCGACGGCCAGGGTGACCCGCGGTCCGTACCGGGCCGAGAGGCGGGCCGAGACGGGAGAGAACACCAGCATGACGATGCCGCCCGGCAGCAGGACGAGGCCCGTCTGGACGATGGTCAGGTCGAGCCCGTAGCCGGTGGCCTCGGGCGCCTGGACCAGCTGGGCCGTCACCAGGGAGTTGGAGTAGAAGGCGAACCCGGTCAGCAGGGCGGCGACATGGGACAGACCGACCCGGGGCCGGGACACCAGCCGCAGGTCCACCAGGGGCCGCGGGGTGCGCAGTTGGTGCCACCACCACAGGCCGAGCATCGCGACGGCACCGAGGAACAGCCCCAGGACGCGTGCACTGCCCCACCCCCACGCACCGCCCTCGACGATGCCGAGGAGCAGACACACCAGCCCGACGGCCAGTCCCAGCGCGCCCACGACGTCGAAGCGCCCCGGCTCACGGACGGGCGACTCGCGCACCGCCCACCACACCGCCGTCACGCCCACCGTGCCGAGGCCCGCGGTCGCCCAGAACATGACGTGCCAGTTCGCGTACTGGACGATCAACGCGGCGAGCGGCAGCCCGAGGGCGGCGCCGATCCCGACGGTGGAGCTCATCAGCGCGACCGCGCTTCCGGTGCGCTCGGGCGGCAGTTCGTCGCGCAGGATGCTGATCGACAGGGGGACGACGGCGGACGCGGCGCCCTGCAGGGCGCGGGCCGTGACGAGCACGCCGATGTCGGAGGACAGGGCGCACATGACCGAGCCGAGGACCATCAGCCCCAGAGCCGCGATCAGTACCCGCCGTTTGCCGTACATGTCGCCGGCGCGGCCCAGCACCGGGGTGAGAACGGCGCCGGACAGAAGGGTCGCGGTCACCATCCAGGAGACCGCGCCGGGTGAGGCGCCCGTCAGCCGGGGCAGGTCGGGCAGCAGCGGGATGACCACGGTCTGCATGATCGCCATGAGCATCCCGCCGAACGCCAGCGCGGGAACGGTCATCCGGTCACGCAGGGGCCGCCGGGCGGACGGATCGGGTGGGGCCGACGGGGTGGGTATCGGGACAGGCTGGTCCATCGGTGCTCCAGCGGCCGGCCGCTCTACGCGACAAAGAAGGGGTGAATGGCGATTCACCATAGCGGTGAATCGCCATTCACCCAATAACACTCCGGTTGTGACCCGGCTAGCCGCCGGAGACCTCGGCCTCTTCCCGGGTACGGGAGGCCAGTGCCCGTGTCTGTGCGGTCCTGGCGAGCTTGGGGCCGAGCCACCGCTTGAACCGGCGCAGCGCCTCAAGGCGCCCCGCCGCCCGGTCGATGCCGTAGTACAGCTGGGGCGGCACATAGGGCAGCAGGGGCGAGTGGCGCTGGCCGAGCAGGGCGAACATCCGGGCCGGGGGCAGCCGGATGTAGCGCGGCAGGTTCTCGTACCACTGGGCGCTGTAGCGGGCCGCGCTCTGGATGGAGAGCAGTTCCGAGGTGCGCCGCTTCTCGTAGGCGGCGAGGGCCGCGGGCAGGTCGGGGTGGGCGCGCAGGGCGTCGGCCAGGGCGATGGCGTCCTCCAGCGCGAGGGTGGTACCGGCGCCGATGGAGTAGTGCGTGGTGTGGGCGGCGTCGCCCAGCAGGACGAGGTTGCCGCGGTGCCAGGTCCGGTTGGTGAGGGTGCGGAAGTTGAGCCACTGGGCGGCGCCGTCGGCGGCGGCGCGGCCGATCAGGGGGTGACCGTCCAGCAGGTCGCCGAAGAGCTTCTCCAGCAGGGCCAGACCGTCGGCCTCGTTCGCCCGGTCGAGGCCGAGTCCGCTCCACGTCTCGGGGGCGCACTCGACGACGCAGGTGCTGTGGTCCTCGCTGTAGCCGTAGCCGTAGCACCAGATCCAGCCGTGCTCCGTCTCCCTGAAGTCGAAGGTGAAGGCGTCGAAGACCTTGGTGGTGCCGAGCCAGATGTACCGGTTGCGTCCGGCCCTCAGATGGGCGCCGAAGTGCTCGGTGCGCTGTTCGCGCAGCGCGCTGTTGACACCGTCGGCGGCCACGACGAGGTCGGCGTCGGCCAGTGCCGCGTCGTCGGCGTCGGTGATCCCGCGCTCGAACTCCAGCCGTACGCCCAGTTGCCGGGCTCGGTCGGCGAGGATGTCGAGGAGCTTGTGGCGACCGATGCCGAAGCCCTCGTCGCCCGGATGTCTGGTCTCGCTGTCACCCACGCGGGCGACTCCGTCGTTCCAGGACACCGAGGCGTCGCCGATGGCCCGCGCGGACTCGGGGTCGTGGTCGTGGAGTTTGTCGAGCAGTCCGCGCCAGTAGGTGACGCCCCAGCCGTAGGTCGAGCCCGCCGGGTCGCGCTCGTACACGGTGACCTCGTGGGACGGATCCCGCAGCTTCAACAGGATCGAGAGATACAGGCCGGCGGGCCCGCCTCCGACACAGGCGACCTTCACACACACCCCTAGCGATTACGGAAGGTGGTCAGTTAGCGTCGGAGGGTAGCAGGATGCGGGAACGCCGAAACGCCGTCCACCGGTGTTCCGGTGACGTGGGACGAGGTCGGACGCCCTCAGACGTCGCCCGTACGGCACTCCGGGTGACCCCAGCCCTGGGCGTTCTTGGCGATGGTCTCGCCGGCCGCGTAGGCCTTTCCGCAGAGGCAGCGGCCGGGGAACTTGGCCTTGAGGGTGCGGCCGGCACCGCCCGAGCTGCCGCTTCGCGGTCGGGGCGTCTTCGTGGCGGACGTGCCTGACGCGCCGGAGGACTTCGTGGCCGTGGAGCGTGGGGTGTCGGGCGAGGCCGGAGGCCGGGGGGAGCCGAGGTCGCTGCCGGCCGGCTGCTGCACGATCGCCGCCTGGCTGGCGGCGCGGTCGGCGAAGTCGTTGAGCCTGTCGCCGTCGACCTGGTGGGCGGGTACGTAACGGAACTCGACCGAGCGTCCGGCGAGCAGTTCGTCGATACGGACGACGAGTTCCTGGTTGGCGACCGGCTTGCCGGCGGCCGTCTTCCAGCCCTTGCGCTTCCAGCCGGGCAGCCAGGTGGTGACGGCCTTCATCGCGTACTGGGAGTCCATCCGGATCTCCAGCGGTACGTCCGGCGCGACAGCCGTCAACAGGCGTTCCAGTGCGGTGAGTTCGGCGACGTTGTTGGTGGCCCGGCCGAGCGGTCCGGCCTCCCAGCGATCCGGGTTCTCCGAGCCGTCGGCCACCACCCAGGCCCAGCCCGCCGGTCCCGGATTCCCTTTCGAAGCCCCGTCGCACGCGGCCACCACACGTTCACGCATGCGCTCGATCATGCCATGTGTGCGGCGGGCTCCCGGCCTTCGTGGGCCGCCTCGCTCAGCCCACGTCCACCGACTTGGGCAGTTCGCCCGCCGTCGTCGTGACGTCGATGACGGAGAAGTTGGCGCCCTGCGGATCGCTCAGGGCGGCGAACCTGCCGAACGGGGTGTCCATCGGCCCGAAGCGCAGCACGGCGCCGAGCTTCGTGGCCGTGGCGACGGCCTCGTCGCAGTTGCCGACGCCGAAGTACACGTTGATGTACGGCGCCACCTCGGGCGGGAATTCGTCCGTCATCCGCATCCGGCCGAGGACGGTGTCGTCGCCCAGGTTGTACATACGGAAGTCGACGGCGTCGTCCTGCATCTGCTTGGCCCTGTAGCCGAAAACGTTCTGGAAGAAAGTGTCCGACTTCTCGGCCTCGCGCGTGAAGACCTCGGCCCAGCAGTAGGCGCCGGGCTGTTCGGGTCCCGCTTCGAAGCCCTCGTGGATACCGCCCTGCCAGACACCGAAGACGACACCGCTGGGGTCGCGGGCCAGGCACATGGTGCCGAACTCGCCCACCTGCATCGGCTCCATCAGCAGCTCGCCCCCGTTGTCCCGAATCCTGGAGGCGGTGGCGGCGGCGTCCGGTGAGGCCAGGTACAGGCACCACGCCGACTGACCTTCCTGGCCGGGCATGGGCGGGACGACCGCGGCGACCGCCTTGCCGTCGGCGTACGCCTGCGTGTAGTTGCCGTACTCCGACGACGACTCGCCGAAGGTCCAGCCCAGCACCTCGCCGTAGAAGCTCTTGGCTCCCTCGACGTCGCTGAACATCGCGTCGGCCCAACAGGGGGTTCCCTCAGGTTGCACGGCCATGGCTGCGGCCTCTCCGGTCTCGTCGAGCTCACGGGTTGTCCGGATCCTCACGCTAGTCAGGCTTCGTCCGGGCCGCGCGCCGAAGGGCCCGGGCTGTTACAGACCTGCGGACACCTCCGCGGCCGCTGAGGCCGCTGGAGTGATGGGGCGCGGCTCCAACACGCCACTGCGGTCTGATAATTTCATCGGCGCTCGTCTCCTTGGCCCCTCCCCTACCTCCAGGTGTCCAGATGTCCGCTGCACGGGTACGACGCCGCCTCGCGGCGCGCCATGCCCGTGGCGGCCTCCCGCATCTGCTGGGTGGCGTCATGGTCCTCGTGCTCGCCCTCGCGACGTTCGCCTTCACCTGCGCCGGCTCCCTGCCCTCGCCGGACGCCGGGACCTCTCGGTCGGCGTCCGCGCACGTCGTGCACATCGCCGACCGGGACCCCTGTCAGGAGAGTCCGCACCACGGCTGTCACGCGCCCGGACAGCACGGCGTCCTCAACCACGCCCCCTTCGTCGGCGCGGACCGGGCCGCCGCGCTGGACCAGCCGAGCACCGACCCCGCCCGGCTGCCGCTCGGCCCGTCGCGGGTCCCGGGGACCGCCCGCCCTCCCGATCTCCACGAACTGCAACTGCTCCGGGTCTAGAGCGTGGCCGACCCGCTCAGCCACGACCATCACCCCAGCTTGCAGCGCCGTGCCCGCAGACAGGTACGGCTCGGAGAAGGACATCCCATGGGTACATCCAACGCCAAGGCGAAGACCGCGGCCCGCCGCGCCCACATGGAGGAGCTGCGCAAGACCGAGCAGGCCCGTGAGCGCCGTATGCGTCTGCTCACGCTCGGCGCGACCGCCGTCATACTCGTCGGCCTGGCCGGCGGCGGCTGGCTTCTCGTCGACTCCGCCCAGGACAAGGAAGAGGCGAAGGCGGCGCCGATATCCGGCGTGAAGAGCTGGTCCAAGCTCACCCAGAACCACGTGGCCAAGGCCGTCACCTACAAGATGAGCCCGCCCGTGGGCGGCGACCACAACCAGGTGTGGGTGAACTGCGACCGGCAGGTCTACACGAAGGTGGTCCCCAACGAGAACGCGGTGCACGCCCTCGAACACGGCGCCGTGTGGATCACGTACAGCGACAAGGCGGCCAAGGCGGACGTCGAGACGCTCTCCGAGAAGGTGACGAACACGTCGTACACCTTCATGAGTCCCTACGAGGACCAGTCGTCGCCGATCGTGCTCAGCGCCTGGGAGCACCAGCTCAAGGTCGACAAGGCGTCGGACCCCCGGGTCGCCGCGTTCCTCGACAAGTACGTCCAGGGCGAGCAGACGCCCGAGCCCGGTGCCGCGTGCACCAACGGGATGACACCGTGAGCTGAGGCCCGGCCGCGGGGCGTTCGCACCGGACGACCCCGCGGAGGCACCCACGTGTGTCCGTGCCGTGGAAATTCGGTGGACCACGGGCCCGTCGGCGGCTGGGATGGGCCCATGCCTGCCATGAAGATGCATTCGGACGAGGTGGAGATCGATGCCTCGCTGGTCCGACGCCTGATCGCCCGCCAGTTTCCCGAGTGGGCGGGGCTGCCGGTGGAGCGGTTGGAGTCCGCCGGGACCGAGAACGCCATGTTCCGGCTCGGCTGTGATCTGGTCGTCCGGCTGCCGAGACATCCCGGCGCGGTCGGCGGCATCGCGCACGAGCAGCGCTGGCTCTCCCTGCTGGGGCCCCGGCTGCCGGTCGCCGTGCCCGAGCCGCTCGGGCGGGGCGGCGCCGACGAGGAGTTCCCCTGGCCCTGGTCCGTGTTCGGCTGGCTGGACGGGCGGAATCCGGCGGTCGACGCCCTCCGCTCGCCCGAGACACTGGCCCGGGAACTCGCCGGTTTCGTCCGCGCCCTGCGCCGCGTCGACGCCGGTGGCGGGCCGGCCCACGCCCGGGCGGTTCCGCTGTCGGCACGGGACACGGACACTCGGGCGGCCCTCGCCCGGCTGACGGGGACCGCGGACCGGGTGGACACGGAGGCGGTGACAGCCCTGTGGGAGAAGGCTCTGCGGGCTCCCGAACACGCGGGCCCGCCGGTCTGGGCGCACGCGGACCTCTCCCCGGGGAACGTGCTGGTCACCGAGGGGCGGCTGAATGCCGTGATCGACTTCGGCTGTACCGGGATCGGTGATCCGGCCGTCGACCTGATCGTGGCCTGGAACCTGCTGCCCGCCGGTGTCCGTGGCACCTTCCGGGAGGCGGTCGGCGCGGACGACGCCGAGTGGGCGCGCGGGCGTGGCTGGGCGCTGTCGATCTCGCTGATCCAGCTGCCGTACTACCGGGTGACAAATCCGGTGCTCGCCGCGAACTCCCGGCATGTGATCAGGGAGATCCTGGCCGAGTGAGGCCGACGCGCTGGAGTTCGCCGTCGACCGGCATGCCGCACGGCGTGTACCGCACGGCGCCGCACACCGGCCGGCCAACCGGCCTGAACCGCCCGGGAGGGGCGGTTCGGGCCCGACGGTCGGCCGGGTACGCCCCTACTCCCCCGCGTACGCCTTCTTCAGGGCGGCGATGTCCAGCTTGCTCATCGCGTACATGGCCTTGGTGGTGCGGACGGCCTTCTCCGTGTCCGGGTCGCTGATCATCTCGATCAGGCCGTCCGGGACGACCTGCCAGGACAGGCCGTACTTGTCCTTGAGCCACCCGCAGGGACCGCCCTCGCCGCCGCCCTCGGCGAGCTTGGCCCAGTAGTGGTCGACCTCCTGCTGGTCCGCGCAGTAGATCTGGAAGGAGACGGCCTCGGTGAACTTGAACTGCGGGCCGCCGTTCAGAGCGACGAACTTCTGGCCGTTGGCCACGAAGTCGACGGCCAGCACACCACCGGCGGGGGCGGGGCCCGCCTCGTTGTAGTAGCCGATCCTGCCGATGGTCGAGTTCTTGAAGACCGAGACGTAGAAGTGGGCGGCTTCCTCGGCCTGGCCGTCGAACCAGAGACACGTGGTGAATCCGTCGGTGGTCATGGAGTACCTCCTGGAGCGGGAACCTGTCACCTCTTTCGACCGATCCTCGGACGGAAACTCATCGGTGGCGCGACGAGTTTCCCGTCCTTGCCGTCTCAGCGGTGACGAGCCGGTCCCGCGCCGGTGGTCACTGGCCCACGCGGCCGTCGATCCGCTCGCGCAGAAGGTCCGCGTGGCCGCAGTGCCGCGCGTACTCGTTGACATGCGCCGACAGGACGTCACGGAGCTGGAGCTGCCCGCCGGGCTCGGCGCCGAGGTCGGAGAAGCCGGCGTTCGTGGTGCCCAGGTCGGCGACACCGGCGATGAACCGGTCGGTGAGTTCCGTCTCCGCCCGCCACTGCTTCCAGGCGTCCTCCACAACGGCCGGATCCGCGACCGCGCCGTTCCAGTCGCCGTCACGGTCGTCGTCGGTGCGGTACAACTTGGGCGCGTCGTCGCCGGCCATCACCCGGCGGAAGTGCCGTTCGTCCTCGGTCAGGTGCCGCACCAGCCCGAGCAGGGACATCGTGGACGGCGGTACGGAGCGCCGGGCCATCTGTTCGGCGTCCAGCCCTGCGCACTTCATCTCCACGGTGAGGCGGTAGTGGCGCAGGCCTTCGAGCAGCGTGCCGCGTTCGTCGACGATCTCGGTGTCGGTCTCGCGCGGGTCGTCGTCCGGGTCGACCCACATGTCGTCGTAGACGGTCGCGACCGTCCATCGGGCCGCCGTTGCCCCGCTGTCGTGCTCACGCGAATCCATGGGGGCATCGTCGCGTGCGTCGACACGGTCCGCCACCGGTTTTCGGGGCCGGCGCGGGGCCTTTCCCCCACCGCCGGCCGCCGGTCGTTGGTCCTACCCCGCGTGGTGCACGATCTGGATCAGATTGCCGCAGGTGTCGTCCAGCACCGCTGTGGTGACCGGGCCCATCTCCAGTGGCTCCTGGGTGAAGCGCACGCCCAGTCCGCGCAGCCGGTCGTACTCCGCGTGCACGTCGGCCACGGCGAAGGCGGTGACCGGGATTCCGTCCTTCGCCAGGGCGTCCCGGTACGGCTTCACCGCGGGGTGGCCGGAGGGCTCCAGCAGCAGTTCGGTTCCGTCGGGATCCTCCGGCGAGACCACGGTCAGCCAGCGGTCGGTGCCCAACGGGACCTCGGTCTTCTTCACGAAGCCCAGCACTTCCGTGTAGAAGCGCAGGGCCTCGTCCTGGTCGTCGACGAAGACGCTGGTCAGATGGATCCTCATGGTGTGCTCTCTGCTCGTCGGGGTTCGGTCCGGTCCACGGTCGCCTACGAGGCGGCGTCGGTCCACATCGCGGTGAGTCCGTCGTCCGCGGCCGGGGCTGCGCCTATCGGCTGCTCCGCCCAGATGGTCTTGCCGCTGTGGTGGTAGCGGCTGCCCCAGCGTCTGGTGAGCTGCGCCACCAGGAACAGCCCTCGGCCGCCCTCGTCGGCCGCTCGTGCCCGGCGCAGGCGTGGCTGGGTGTTGCTGGAGTCCCGGACCTCGCACACCAGGGTGGTGCCGTCGTGGAAGAGACGCAGTCCGACGGTGCCGCCCGCGTACCTCATCGCGTTGGTGACCAGTTCGCTGACGATCAGCTCCGTGCTGAAGGCCAGGTGGTCGAGCCCCCAGTCGGCGAGTCTGCGCGCGACCACGTTGCGCGCCTCGGCCACCGCCGCCGGGTCGTCGGGGAACCGCCAGTCGGCGATGTCGTTCGCCGGAAGCAGCCGGGGGCGGGCCAGGAGCAGCGCCATGTCGTCGCGGGGCGGTGGCTCGGCGGCGCCGGCCATGACGGCGCCACCCATGTCCTCCAGGGTTCCGGTGCCCCGGCAGAGCGACGAGAGGGTGTCGAGCAGTTCACGGGTGCCCTGGTCGACGTCACCCGCGATCCGTTCCACGAGACCGTCGGTGTACAGCGCGAGGGTACTGCCGGGTTCCAGGGAGACGGCTGTGACCTCGAAGGGCATGCCGCCGACGCCGAGGGGTGGCCCCGGGGACACCTCGACCGACCGGGCGGTGCCGTCGGGCCCGATCACCGCGGGTGCCGGATGCCCCGCGCTGGCCAGGGAGCAGTTGCCGGAGAGCGGATCGTAGACCGCGTAGAGGCAGGTGGCGCCGACGGTGTCCCGTTCCTGGGGGTCGACTTCCTCGGCGAGTTGCTGGACGAGGTCGTCCAGATGGATGAGGAGTTCCCCCGGTTCCAGTTCGAGGTCGGCGAGCGTACGGATCGCGGTGCGCAGGCGCCCCATCATCGCCGCGGCGTGCAGACCGTGGCCGAAGACGTCGCCGACGACGAAGGCGACCCGCAGCGACGGCAGCGGGATGGCGTCGAACCAGTCACCGCTGATGTCCGCGCCGCCTCCGGCCGGTACGTAGCAGCCCGCCGACTCGGCCGCCGCGGTCCTGGTGGTGGCACGTGGGAGCAGGCGCTGCTGCAGCGCGACCGCCGCCCGGTGTTCGCGCGTGTACTGGCGCGCGTTGTCCACGCTGAGCGCGGCCCGTGAGGCGATGTCGAACACGAGGTCGGCGTCGTCCTGCTCGAAGGCCTCCGGCTGTTCGGTCCGCCAGACGGTCACGAACCCCAGCAGCAGACCGCGCGCGTACAGCGGGGACACCACGGCGGAGTGCCCTCGCTCGGGCATCGTCGCCCGGATGAGTTCGGGATCGCCGAGGAGGTCGACCATCTCCTGCCGGGTCGTGTTGAAGACGGTGTCCCCGTGAATGGCGGCCCGTCGCACCTGCGGTACGTCGGGGAACCGCGGGATCAGCCCGCCCACGGGGACGAGTTCGGCGGGCCAGGGGCCGGTGTCCGAGGCGACAGCCACCCGGCGGAGCCGCAGCCAGTGGCCGGGAAGGATCACCTTCGACGGTTCCTCGCCCTCCAGCACGGCCTCGGCCATCTCCACCGTCGCCATGTCTCCCAGGCCGGGGACCAGCACATCGGCGATGTCCTGGGCGGTACGGGTCACGTCCAGGGAGTCCCCGATACGCGCCGACGCCTCGTGGCCGACCTTGGTGCGCCGCCGTGCCCGCCGCTGTTCCGTGCTGTCGGTGAAGAACGCCGCGATCCCGGCCGGGCGGTCCTGGCCGTCCGCCAGCCGGAAGGCGGACACCGACACGTACCGCTCCCGCCCCGATCCGTCCGGCGCGCGCATCCGCTGTTCCCGTGCGAGCAGCGGCGCCCCCGTCTCCAGTACCCGGCGCAGCTGGTCACCGACCTCCTGCGCGTCCTCGGCGGCGATGACGTCCTCGACGCGGTGCCCCGGTCGCAGCAGCGGCCAGCCGTGCACCTCGGCGGTGACGTTCGTGAGGAGGACTCTCAGTTCGGTGTCGCAGAGGACGACCCCGAGCAGGGACTGGGCCAGCAGGGCGGTCAGCAGCGACGATCCCTGTTCGTGTCCGCCCTCTTCGCGGGTCGGCGCCGCAAGCAGGACGATCTTGGAGGAACCGGCCAGGCGCACCTCGTCGACGGTGGCCTCGACGGGCAGGCCCGAGGCGTGCCGGAAAACGGTCGGTCCGGTTGGTACGAACGGGGTGTCGCCGCGCGCGTCCACACCGCCCGTCGGCACCGGATCCGCGAGCAGCCCCGCCATCGGCCGACCGCAGACCTGCTCGGCCGACCGCCCCAGCAGTTCCGCCGCCGCGTGCGACCAGCCCTGCACGATGCCCGCGCTGTCGAGCAGCATGACGGCGACCTCGTCGGCCGACACGTCCGCGTCGTCGTGCTCGCTCAGGGCTGCCATGGGCCACCTCACCTGCGACGCTGTCTCCGGCGCCGCCCTCCCCCTCATTATGGTGCGCCGCACGAGGTCACGCCCGGCACTCCGGGACGCCTGCCCGAGGCTCCGACACGCGTTGCTCCGACGTGCCGGTCGCGGGCGACGAACACCGCCGGCAACGGGGTGGTGAAGGCCGCCGGCCGCGCTCCTCGCGGGGTCCCGGACCACCGTGAGGCCGACGTCACAGCTCGGTCGAGGTCAAGGTCACAGCCTGGGGCTCTGCTGTGGCCGGACCTCTCTGCCCTAGCATCCGGGCATGACAGTCCTGCCCAACGACGGGCTCTCACTGGCCGCAGAGTTCCCCTCCACGTCCCATGAGCAGTGGCAGCGCCTGGTGGAAGGCGTCCTGCGCAAAGCGGGCAAGGAGGTCTCCGCCGCGACAGCCGAGGACGCGCTGTCCACCGCGCTGGAGGACGGGCTCACCACCCGGCCCCTCTACACGGCGCACGACGAGTCCCCCGACCCCGGGTTCCCCGGCTTCGCCCCCTTCGTACGCGGCGGACGCCCCGAGGGGAACACGGTCGGAGGCTGGGACGTACGGCAGCAGCACACGACCCTCGTCGGCGACGCGGTGCTCGCGGACCTGGAGAACGGCGTCTCCTCGCTGTGGCTCACGGTCGGCCCGGACGCGATCCCGGTGTCGTCGCTCGCCCGGGCCCTCGACGGTGTGTATCTGGACCTGGCCCCCGTCGTCCTCGACGCGGGACGGGAAGTCGCGCCCGCCGCACGGGAGTTGCTGCGGCTTTACGAGGAGCGGGGCGTCGCCGCGGAGTCGGCTCGCGGCAACCTCGGTGGCGACCCGCTGGGTCACGAGGCCCGTACGGGTGAGGAGTTGGCCTTCGCGCCGGTCGTCGAGCTGGCGCGACTGTGCGCCGAGGGGTATCCGGGGCTGCGCGCCCTGACCGTGGACGCGCTGCCGTATCACGAGGCGGGCGGCTCGGCAGCTCAGGAGCTGGGCGCGTCCCTGGCGACCGGGGTCGCCTACCTGCGGGAGCTGACCGAGGCGGGGCTGTCCGTCGAACAGGCCTGTGCCCAGCTGGAGTTCCGCTACGCCGCCACCGCCGACCAGTTCCTGACGATCGCCAAGCTGCGCGCCGCCCGGCGGCTGTGGGCCCGGGTCGCCGAGGTGTCCGGGGCACCGGCGGCCGGGGCGCAGCTGCAGCACGCCGTGACCTCGCCGGTGATGATGTCGCGGCGTGACCCGTGGGTGAACATGCTGCGCACGACGGTCGCCACCCTGGCGGCCGGGGTCGGCGGCGCCGACTCGGTCACCGTGCTCCCCTTCGACCACGCGCTGGGCCTGCCGGACGCGTTCGCGCGCCGTATCGCCCGCAACACGTCGACGATCCTGGTCGAGGAGTCGCATCTGGCGCGGGTGATCGACCCGGCGGGCGGCTCCTGGTACGTGGAGCGGCTCACCGACGAACTCGCCCACGCGGGCTGGGAGTTCTTCCAGTGGATCGAGGGTTCGGGCGGTCAGGCCGCCGCCCTGCGTTCCGGGCGCCTCGGTGAGGCGCTGGCCGCCACCTGGGCGGCCCGTTCCGCCAAGCTGGCCAAGCGGCGTGAGCCCATCACCGGGGTCAGCGAGTTCCCGAATCTCGCCGAGCGTCTCCCGGAACGCGAGCCCGCGCCCGAGCCGTCGCCCGGAGGACTTCCCCGGGTGCGGCGCGACGAGGCGTACGAGGCTCTGCGCGCCCGCTCCGACGCCCGTCTCGCCGCCACCGGGTCCCGGCCGCGCGTCTATCTGGCGGCCATCGGCCCCGCCGCCGCGCACTCCGCGCGGACGACCTTCGTCTCGAACCTCTTCCAGGCGGGCGGCATCGAGCCCGTCACGGAGGGCACCTTCGAGGAGAGCGGCGCCAGCGAGGCCTGCCTCTGCTCCAGTGACACGCTGTACGAGGAGCAGGCGGCGACCGTGGCCGCGGAACTCAAGGCGTCCGGCGCCTCTCATGTGTTCCTCGCCGGTCGTCCCGGGCAGTACACGGACGTCGACGCGTACGTCTTCGCGGGCTGCGACGCCGTCGCCGTGCTCTCCGCCACCCTCGACCGCATGGGAGCGATCTGATGGGAATCCCCGACTTCTCCAAGATCGAACTGGGGACCCCGGCCGCCCAGGCCGACGCCGGCGACTGGCGTACGGCCGTCAAGGGGGCCACCGGCTCGGACGGGACCTTCTGGGAAACCCCGGAGGGCATCGCCGTCAAGCCGCTGTACACCGGCCGTGACCTGGAGGGCCTGGACTTCCTGTCGACGTACCCGGGTGCCGCGCCGTATCTGCGGGGCCCGTACTCGACGATGTACGTCAACCAGCCGTGGACGATCCGCCAGTACGCGGGTTTCTCCACCGCCGAGGAGTCCAACGCCTTCTACCGCCGCAACCTCGCGGCCGGCCAGAAGGGTCTGTCGGTCGCCTTCGACCTGCCCACGCACCGGGGTTACGACAGCGACCACCCGCGCGTGACCGGTGACGTCGGCATGGCGGGCGTGGCGATCGACTCGATCTACGACATGCGGCAGCTCTTCGACGGCATCCCGCTGGACAGGATGACGGTGTCGATGACGATGAACGGCGCGGTGCTGCCGGTCCTCGCGCTGTACATCGTGGCGGCGGAGGAACAGGGCGTGCCGCCCGAGAAGCTGGCGGGGACCATCCAGAACGACATCCTCAAGGAGTTCATGGTCCGCAACACCTACATCTATCCGCCGAAGCCGTCGATGCGGATCATCTCCGACATCTTCGCCTTCACCTCGCAGCGGATGCCCCGCTACAACTCCATCTCGATCTCCGGCTATCACATCCAGGAAGCGGGCGCGACGGCCGATCTGGAGCTGGCCTACACGCTCGCGGACGGGGTCGAGTACATCCGGGCGGGCCGTGAAGCGGGCCTGGACGTCGACGCGTTCGCACCCCGCCTGTCCTTCTTCTGGGCGATCGGCATGAACTTCTTCATGGAGATCGCCAAACTGCGCGCGGCACGCCTGCTGTGGGCGAAGCTGGTGCGGCAGTTCGACCCGCAGAACGCCAAGTCCCTCTCCCTGCGCACCCATTCGCAGACCTCCGGCTGGTCGCTGACCGCGCAGGACGTGTTCAACAACGTCACGCGTACGGCCGTGGAGGCGATGGCCGCCACGCAGGGCCACACCCAGTCGCTGCACACCAACGCCCTGGACGAGGCGCTCGCGCTGCCCACCGACTTCTCGGCGCGCATCGCCCGCAACACCCAGCTGCTGATCCAGCAGGAGTCGGGCACGACCCGGGTCATCGACCCGTGGGGCGGCAGCGCGTACGTCGAGAAGCTGACGTACGACCTCGCGCGCCGCGCCTGGCAGCACATCGAGGAGGTCGAGGCGGCGGGCGGTATGGCGAAGGCCATCGACGCGGGCATCCCCAAGCTGCGCATCGAGGAGGCCGCGGCCCGCACCCAGGCCCGGATCGACTCCGGGCGCCAGCCGGTGATCGGCGTCAACAAGTACCGCGTGGAGACCGACGAGCAGATCGACGTCCTCAAGGTCGACAACTCCTCCGTACGCACCCAGCAGATCGAGAAGCTGAGGCGGCTGCGCGCGGAGCGCGACGAGCGGGCCTGCCAGGACGCCCTGGACGCGCTGACCCGGGCGGCGGGCGGTGAGGGCAACCTGCTGGAGCTGGCGGTGAACGCCGCCCGCGCGAAGGCGACGGTCGGGGAGATCTCCGACGCGCTGGAGAAGGTGTACGGGCGGCACGCGGGCCAGATCCGTACGATCGCCGGGGTGTACCGCAACGAAGCAGGCGAGTCCCCGTCCGTCGACCGCACCCGCACCCTGGTGGACGCCTTCGAGGAGGCCGAGGGGCGCCGGCCGCGCATCCTGGTCGCCAAGATGGGCCAGGACGGCCACGACCGAGGCCAGAAGGTGATCGCCACCGCCTTCGCCGACCTCGGCTTCGACGTCGACGTCGGCCCCCTGTTCCAGACCCCCGGAGAGGTGGCCCGGCAGGCGGTGGAGGCGGACGTCCACATCGTCGGGGTGTCCTCGCTGGCCGCCGGGCACCTCACCCTCGTACCGGCGCTGCGCGAGGAGCTGGCGGCCGAGGGACGGGAGGACATCATGATCGTCGTCGGCGGGGTGATCCCGCCGCAGGACGTGCCGACCCTGCTGGAGATGGGCGCGGCGGCCGTGTTCCCGCCGGGGACGGTGATCCCGGACGCGGCTTACGACCTCGTCGAGCGGCTCTCGGCCGACCTCGGGCACGACCTGTGATCGATCTCGACGCGTACGTCAAGGGCGTGGTCGACGGGAAGCGGGCGATCGTGGCGCGGGCCATCACCCTCGTCGAGTCGACCCGGCCCCAGCACCGGGCGCTGGCGCAGGAGTTGCTGACCGCGCTGCTCCCGCACAGCGGCCGGGCCCGGCGGATCGGGGTCAGCGGGGTGCCCGGCGTCGGGAAGTCGACGTTCATCGACGCGTTCGGCACGATGCTGACGGGGCTGGGGCACCGGGTGGCCGTGCTCGCCGTGGACCCGTCGTCCAGCCGTACGGGCGGCTCGATCCTGGGCGACAAGACCCGGATGGAACGCCTGGCCGTCGACCCGGCCGCCTTCATCCGGCCCTCCCCCACCGCGGGCACGCTGGGCGGGGTCGCCAAGGCGACGCGTGAGTCGATCGTGGTGATGGAGGCGGCGGGCTACGACGTGGTGCTGGTGGAGACGGTCGGCGTCGGTCAGTCCGAGACGGCCGTCGCCAACATGGTCGACTCGTTCCTGCTGCTGACGCTGGCCCGCACCGGCGACCAGTTGCAGGGCATCAAGAAGGGCGTCCTGGAGCTGGCGGACGTCATCGCCGTCAACAAGGCGGACGGCCCGCACCAGCGCGACGCCCAGGCCGCCGCCCGGGAGCTGGCGGGCGCCCTGCGGCTGATGCACGGCCACGACGCGGCCTGGGCACCGCCCGTGCTGACGTGCAGCGCGCGCGAGTCGACCGGCCTGGACACCCTCTGGGACCGCCTCGAACAACACCGGACCCTGCTCGACTCGACCGGCCGCCTCGCCGCCAAACGCCGTGACCAGCAGGTCGACTGGACCTGGGCGATGGTCCGCGACGACCTGCTGGGCCGCCTGCACGCCGACGAAACCGTACGCGCGCTCACGCCAGGCCTCGAACAGCAGGTACGGGACGGCGAGTTGACGGCCACCCTGGCCGCCGAGCGCATTCTCAGGGCATTCGGAGGCGGCGGCCACTAGATCCCGCGGAGGCCGCTGATCCATACCCGCGCCTCCTTGCCCTCCCGATGGACAGAACCCCGCCTCCCTCTTGGACACTTGACCATCGCCTGGGCCTGCCACGGGAGAGGAATGAGAAATTCCTGAGACCCCGTCCCTGCCCGGCAGCCTCATGGTTGATGATGGGCGGGTCATGACCATGCTCCGTACGCCGACGACGCGCTCCGCGCCACTGCCCGTGTTCCGGGCAGCGGTGTTCGCCGTCGTCGGTACGGTGCTCGGGGTCAGCGCGCATCATCTGGTCGCCGGGGGGCCGGCTCCGTGGCGGTCGAGCGTGGCGGCGGCGGTGCTGCTGTTCGCCGTGGGGCTGGCCGGTACCCGGCGCCCGCGTTCGCTCGCCGCGGTGGTGGTGACCAGCGCGACGGCGCAGACCGGGCTGCATGTGTGGCTGACGGCCGTTCACGCACGCCCGTCGGGAGCCACGTCCGCGGTCATCCCCATGACCGCGCACGCTCATCGTGCGATGTCCGCCCACGGCACCTGGCCCGGGCGGCCGCACGACTCGGCGGCGATGACCGCCCTCCACGCCGTGGCGGCCGTACTCGTCGCCGTGCTGCTGCACCGCGCGGACGCGGCCTGCTGGTCCCTGGCGCGCGGTCTGACCGGGGCCGTCGACGCGGTGCGGGCGCGGATCGCCACCGTACGGGCACTGCTCGACGGCCTGCCGGTGCCGACCGGGCGCGGATCGCGGGCACGCCGCCCGCGCCGGACGGAGCCGCCTCCCCTCTGGGCCGGGCTCCTCGCGAACGTGGTCGTACGGCGAGGTCCGCCGCCGGCGGGGTCCGTCCACGCCCACTGACCCTGCCGGAACGTCCCGACGCAGATCGAGATCGGCCGTTCCGTGCCACCGCACGCCCGGAAAGACCCGGAGACACCCATGTTCACTGCCCCCGTCCAGCACGGCACCGCGCGACGCCTGGCCCTCACGGCCGCCGCGGCAGGCGCCCTCCTCCTTCTCACCGCCGTACCGGCCGCCGCCCATGTGGAGGTCGAGTCCGACAAGGCCCAGGCGCTCGCGGAGAACGTCGAGATCTCCTTCGACGCGGAGGCCGAGTCCGACACCGCGGGGATCGCCGCGGTCCGGGTGATCCTGCCCGCGGGCATCGCGCCCGGCGACGTGACCTACGGCGAAGGCCCCAAGGGCTGGAAGTTCTCCGCCGCCGACGACGGCTACACGATCAAGGGCCCGGCCCTGAAGGCCGGTGTGAACGCCGAGTACTCCGTCGTCGTACGACAGCTCCCCGATGTGAAGGAGCTCGCCTTCAAGTCGCTGCAGACCTACAGCGACGGCAAGATCGACCGCTGGATCGAACTCGACGAGAGCAGCGAACAGCCCGCGCCGGTGCTCAAGCTGAAGGCCGCCGCACCGGGTGCGAAGCCGGTCAGCCCGTCGCCGAGCGCTACCGCGTCCGAGTCGCCTTCCGCATCCCCTTCCGCGCCTGCGTCCGAGTCGCCGTCCGTGACGTCGACGTCCACGGCCGAGGCCACGGAGGCGACGAGCGACGACGACGGCATGTCCGCGGGGGCCTGGATCGGCATCGGGGCGGCTGTGGTCGTGGCGGCGGGTTCGGCGTTCTATGTCGTACGACGCCGGGGCGCGACCCAGGAGTGACAGGCACCGTCAGCCTGTCCGGCGTTTGAGGACAGGCAGGGGCGGCGGGGCGACACAGCCCCGCCGCCCTCAGTCGTGCGGCGCGCTGCCGCTGACCCGGTGGTCGGCATGGCTCAACGCCTCCATCACCAGCCGCCGCAGATGCCCGTCCCGCAGGCTGTAGTGGACGTGACGGCCTTCGCGCCGCGTCTCCACCAGCCCCGCGAGCCGCAGCTTCGCCAGATGCTGACTGACCGCCGTCCGCGACGCCTCGCACCGCTCGGTCAGCGAGCCGACGTCCGACTCCCCCTGCGCGAGCAGCCACAGCAGATGGAGCCGCGTCGCGTCGGACAGCAGCGCGAACACCTCGGTCGCCTCCGCGAGACGCGCGCTGTCCGGGGCACGCAGGTGCGCGTCGGCCGCGGTTGGCAGGGTCTCGTGAGCCGGCATGCCCTCAGCGTAGAGGCAGGACGGGCTCGTCGAGAGCGTCGGTGTACCGATTCCCGCATCGACATGTGCGCAGGTGCGCACCTATGGCTAGAGTGGAGTCGGACCGCGCCCGCTCCCCGACCGGCCAAGGGACCGCCGCATGCTCTCCGTACTCCGCAACCGCACCTATCGCCGCCTCTTCACCGCCCAGGTGGTCGCCCTGACCGGCACCGGCCTGGCGACGGTCGCCCTCGCGCTGCTCGCGTACGACCTCGCGGGCGCGGACGCCGGTTCGGTGCTCGGCACCGCGCTCGCGGTCAAGATGGTGGCGTACGTGGTGATCGCCCCGGCCGTCGGCGCGGTCGCCGACCGGCTGCCGCGCCGCGCGCTGCTGGTCACGGCGGACCTCGCACGGGCCGGGGTCGCACTGTCGCTGCCGTTCGTGGACCAGGTCTGGCAGGTGTACGTCCTGATCTTCCTGCTCCAGGCGGCGTCGGCCGCGTTCACGCCCGCCTTCCAGGCCGTCATAACGGACGTACTGCCCGCCGAGCGCGACTACACCCGGGCCCTGTCCCTGTCCCGGCTCGCCTACGACCTGGAGAGCCTGTTCAGCCCGGCCCTCGCCGCCGCCCTGCTGTCACTGATCACCTACAACCGGCTGTTCCTCGGCACGGTGGCCGGATTCCTGGCCTCGGCCGCCCTGGTCGCCTCCGCCGCACTGCCCGAACCCACCCGCACCACCACCCCTCGGACCGGCGGTGCCGACGCGAAGCGGGCCGCGGGCGCCCGCCTCTTCCTGGCCGTCCCACAGCTGCGCGCCCTGCTCGCCCTCGATCTGGCGGTGGCCGCCGCGGGCGCCATGGTCACCGTCAACACCGTGGTCTACGTCCGCGATGAGCTCGGCCGCGGCGCGGGCGACGTACCGCTGGCGCTCGGCGCGTTCGGCGCGGGCTCGATGGTCGTGGCGCTGCTGCTGCCCCGGCTGCTCGACCGGGTCACGGACCGTGCCGTGATGCTGCCGGGCGCCCTGCTGCTCACCGTCGTCTTCGTCGCTCTCGGCGCCATCACCTCGGCGGGCGGCGGCAGTTGGCGCTGGCCCGCGCTGCTGGCCGGCTGGGCGGCGTTCGGCGCGGCCTGCTCGGCGGTGCTCACTCCGACGGGGCGGCTGATCCGCCGGGCGGCGCCCGCCGAGGCGCGCACCTCGGCGTTCGCGGCCCAGTTCTCCCTCTCGCACAGTTGCTGGCTGCTCACGTACCCACTGGCCGGCTGGCTCGGCGCCACGGCCGGGCTCCGGTCCGCGGTACTCGTCCTGGGCGCCGTCGCCCTGACCGCCGCGCTGCTCGCCGTACGGCTGTGGCCGGCACGGGAAACGGCGCCGGTCGAGCACGAGCACGCCGGTCTCCCTGTCGGGCATCCGCATCTGGCCGACGCCCGACGGGTTCACGGCGGCTGGCGGCACAGCCACCACCCGCTCCTCGACAGCCTGCACGCCCACGGCTGACGGTCCGACGCCTCCCCGCCATGCTCACCCTGCCCAGGAGACGGGCCACGAGCACCCCCGGTTGCGGTCAGGCGTCAGGCATCGACCAGTCCGGGAAGGTGCTCGGCGAGATGCATGGCGTGCAGCCGCGCGAACTCGTCGTGCGTACAGCGTCCGTACGCGGGATGGGGGGCGTGCGGCCCCGTGTGGCCGGCGAACAGGGCCACCGCGTCCGCGAGGCCTGCCGCGGCCTCCGCCGCGGGCAGGCTCGGGTCCAGTGCCGGGGCTCCGTCGATCTCCGCGCCGAGCGAGTGCTTCGTCGCTCCACGGCTCAGGAAGATCCGCTTGGCCAGGGCGCCGGCCGTGGCCCGGAACAGGGCGGGCTTGAGTCTGGGGTATCCGGTGACGGAGTAGCGGACGGTCTGGGCACAGTGCTGCAGCGTCTGCGAGAGGTTCCAGGGCCCGCCCGGAGCCAGCAGGTCGGGGGCGGGGCGGTCGAGGTCAGAGCGCAGCCGCTCCGTGAGCTCGCTGAGGGTGGCTGAGGTCATGGCGTGAGCGTACCCGCCTGCGAAACGACCATTTCGTTTCGCATTCTGTCGCCCTGTGTGCCGCCGCGTCAGCCGGGAGTCGCCAGCCACGGCTGCGGGTCCGCGTAGTAGCCGTCGTAGATCACCTCGAAGTGCAGGTGCGGCCCGGTGGACAGACCGGTGGAGCCGACCCGGCCGATCACGTCACCGGCCGACACCGCCTGGCCGGCGGTGACGCCGAGCACGGACAGATGGCTGTACGTCGTCTCCAGGCGCTTGCCCTCGATCGTCCCGTGGTCGATGACGACGCGGTTGCCGTACGCCCTGGTCATCGCCGCGAAGACCACCCGCCCCTGGCGGGCGGCGTGGACCTCGGCGCCCTGGGGCGCGCCGAAGTCCACGCCGGTGTGGAGTTTGGTCACGCCGGTGAGCGGGTGCTGACGCGATCCGTAGGGCGAGGTGACGACGAGGGTGCTCACGGGTGCGGCCAGGATCGCGCTCGCGGGTCCGCCGCCGGTCGGGGGCTCCCGGTCGAACGCCTCGTAGCGTGGGAGCAGTTCCCTCACCTCGGCGAGGTAGGCCCGCGCCCCGGCGGGCACGCGTCCCGCCGCGGTGACCTCGTGGATACCCACGGCGTACGCGGCGAGGGTGAGGTCCACCAGTTCGCCGTTGACGGTGCCCTCGGTTCTGAGATCCGTGATCTTCCGCGCGAGGGAGCAGTCCTGGCGGCCGAGCGCCATGATGGCGTCGGCCTCGTCGTGCGGCGAGGCGGTTCCGTTGCCGTCGTCGTCCCTGCCCCAGGTCCGCCACTGCGCGGCCGTGAACCCGGCGATGCCCTGTTCGCCCGAGAGCTCACCGGTGTCGTCGCGCCAGCCGGTGAGCTGGTCGATCTGGGCGGCGAGCACGGACGGCGCGACGACCGAGCAGGCGGCGGCCCTGCGCAGCCACGGCCCGTAGGTCTCGTTGACGCCGCCCCCGGCGCTCTGCTGCGGATCCGCGTCCGAGGGGCCGTCCCCGGGCAGACCTCCCGTCAGGGCGAGGAGACCGGCGACCGCGGAAAGGGTCACCAGGCAGGGCAGCACCATCAGGGTGAAGAAACCCGGACCGCGTCGGCGGGGGCGCTCCACGGGCTGTTCCCGCTCCGGAGGGTCTGCGACATCCTGGGGCGTCCCGGTCTGCCGCACGGCGGTCGGTGTCTCGTGCGGTGGTGTCCCGACGGCGTTGTCGTCGCTCACTCAACCGGCCGTTGCGGGGAGTTCCTCGTACTCACGTGCGGACGTTAGCGCCGTGTCGACCGCTCGTCAGCGGACCCGGGGGCAGAGCCGGAGGCAGCTGTGGGCGCTCTCGGGGCAGGCCCGGTGTGTCCGGCGTCCCTCAGCAACAGCCCGGCTCGGTACCGCCCGTCCCGACGTCCAGTCGGCAGAAGCAGGATGCCTCGATCGGGACGTCCGCCAGCGCGAGGGCGATCTTCAGTTGCTGGGCCACGATCCGAGCCTCGCGTTCCCTGCCCAGACGGACCAGACACTCATGGAAGCCGTGCAGGGCCCAGACGTTGCCGGGGTGCTGCACCGCGCGCGGCAGTGTGTCGTCGAGGCCGAGGTCGGCCCGGTAGACGGCTTCCGCCTCGGTGACGCGTCCCTGTTCGAGGAGCAGGGCCCCATAGGCGTGCCGGGTGGGCTGCATCCAGCCCCAGGGCTCGTCGTAGGGAAGGTTGTCGTCCAGTTCGATCGAGCGCTCCAGGGCGGCGAAGGCGGCCTCGTGGTTGCCCTTGCGGTACTCCAGTTCGCCGTCGAGCATCGCCGACGCGACGGCGAGGATGTCGGGGCAGGTGTTGTTGAACAGCATCCGGGTCTCCGGGATCCGGGTGAGCGCCGAGCGGAACAGTTCGCGCTCCGCCTCGGCCTCGGCGATCCGGCCGGTGGCGGAGAGGGCGACCCCTCGGGCGTACCGGAGCATGGCCGTCGTCACGCAGTACAGCGACGGGTCGGCGGGGAGCGGCAGTTCGAGGATGTCCGACCAGCGGCCGAAGCGGATCAGCACATGGACCCGCATGGCGAGAAAGCCCTCCAGCCAGTCGGCCATGGGCGGGCTCTCCACGCGCAGGAGTTCCTCCGGGACGGCGGCCTCCAACCGTGCGGCTGCCTCCAGCGCGGTCCTGGACTGTCCCAGGAACATCGCACCGTAGATCCTGAAGTGGTGGTTGTGGGCCCGGTAGAGGGTGTAGAAGTTCATCGCGCCGGACCGGGCACGGAACTTCTCGTCGGCGGCGATCGCCGTGCCGTTGTCGGCCACCACGCGCCGGTAGTCGCCGCAGAGCACGTCCAGGTGTGTGGGCATGTGCTGCAGGTGGCCCGCGTCCGGGACCAGGCCGCGCAGCCGGTCCGCGGCGGGCAGGGCGGTCTCCGGGGCGGAGGACATCTCCATCAGGTGGATGTAGAAGTGCAGGAGGCCCGGGTGCTGTGAGCCCGCCCCGGTCGCGATCGCCCGTTCCAGGACCGCCTTCGCGGCGAGGGTGTGGGCGCCCTCGGCCGGTTCACCCGTGCGTACGTCCCAGAGCTGCCAGGGCGTCAGGTTCATCAGCGCGTCGGCGTACAGCGCGGCGATGTCCGGGTCGTCGGGGCTGAATTCGTACACCCTCCGCATGCGGGCGGCGTAGGGCTCGTTCCACACCGAGCAGTCCTCGACGGCCTCCGGCTGCGGGTAACGGGCCCGCAGAGCGCCGATCAGGGCCTGCTCGACGGGCGTGGCACCGGACGCTGTCCGCCGGGCGCGTTCGACGGCGGCGTGGGTGCGGGCGACGGTCCGCGCGAGGTCCTCGCCGTCGAAGAACTCCCAGGGTTTGTTGTAGTTCGGGCCGAGGGCGTAGGCGATGCCCCAGTGGGCCATGGCGCAGTCGGGGTCCGCCTCGGCGGCGGCCTCGAAACAGGCGACGGCCTCCTCGTGGTGGAAGCCGTACGTCCACACCAGGCCCCGGTCGAACCACTTCTGGGCCTCGGCGGAGGACGTCGTCACTGGCCGCCCGTGGGTGCCGAGATCGTAGCCGTAGTCGTCCATCCGTCTCTCCCACCGCTCCGGGGCCTGTCCGGCGAGCCTAGAGGCCGCCGTCGGCAGCCGTCCGCGTCCGTTTCCGCCGCCTGCCGCCCTGGCCGCGGGGAGCCCGGCCCTAAGATCACCCTCGTAGGCGCGAACGATGTTGACGACTCAGGTGGGTGTCAACGTCCGTGCGGGACAAGGGAAGTGAACGAGAGGAAGCGCCGTGAGCGAGCAGGGCGGCACGTCAGAGGGTCAGAGCCGGCTGGACACCTCGGTGGCCCACAACGCGCGGGTGTGGAACTACTGGATCGGCGGCAAGGACAACTACGTCGTCGACCAGGCGGTCGGTGACCACATCGACGCCATGTTCCCGCTGATCCGCAGTGTGGCCCGCGCGGACCGCGCCTTCCTCGGGCGCGCCGTGCGTTTCCTGGTCGCCGAGCGGGGAGTCCGGCAGTTCCTGGACATCGGGACGGGACTGCCGACGGTGGACAACACCCATGAGATCGCCCAGCGCCTGGCGCCCGAGTCACGGATCGTGTACGTCGACAACGACCCGATCGTGCTCGCGCACGCCCGCACGCTGCTGACCGGCACGCGCGAAGGGGCCACGGACTACATCGACGCGGATATCCACCGCCCCGACACCATCGTCCAACGCGCCTCGCAGACGCTCGACTTCGACCGGCCCGTCGCCGTCATGATGCTCGGCATCCTGAATTTCGTGCTCGACACGGGCGAGGCACAGGACATCGTGCGCCGGGTCATGGCATCGGTGCCCTCGGGAAGCTGCCTGGTCCTCACCCACCCGACGACCGACCCGGACCTCCACGGCGAGGGCAACGTCGAGGCGATGAAGTTCTGGAACGAGAACGCCACTCCGCCGATCACCGCGCGTCCCCGTGCCGAGGTCGCCGCTTTCTTCGAGGGCCTGGAGCTTCTCGACCCGGGACTCGTCTCCTGTGCGCGGTGGCGCCCGGAGAGCGACTCCGCGGACACTCTTCCGCAATTCGGCGCCGTCGCTGTGAAGCCCTGACCGACAAGAAAGGGACAGCGATTCCACAGGCTCTTTTCGGACGCGCATTCATAGGCCGTCGGCGATAATCGCCATATGAGTACGACAACGTCTGAACTACTGGCCGCGTCGAGCGATCTACTCAACGTAACGGCCGCATTTGTCGCGGGCCTCTTCATCGCTGGTGCACTGATCTGGGCCTTCTGGTTCGGCATGCGGGTACGGGACCGGGAATCCGCCCGGCCCCGCCCCGACGAGCAACCCACCCTCCCGCCTTCCGGGCCCGTCCACGAGCTCCGCGAGATGAGGGAGCCCGACGAGATGCCGCGCGCGGCACAGGAGCGGGAGCGGCTCATGCCGCACGAACTCCACCACGCGTCGACGAAACGGCGCGGGGACCAGCAGCGCGGACGCTGGGATCCCGGGTCCAGCGGGTCCTTCGGCAGTGGCGGCCTGGGGCGCCACTGAGCCGTCCTCGACCTTGGTCCGCGGCTCTCGACCGGGGGCGCGGCCCGCGGAGGTGTGCCCGGACGCGGTTACCTTCAACAGGAGGCAACCATTCACCCGTTCGATTCGTATAACTCCTTGGAGGCGGGGCACAGGGAACTGGACAGTTGTATTTCCGGAGCTCCACCGTCCACTTGACCGACGTCGTCGTCGCCGATCGAGGAGAAGCGATGCAGCTGTTCGTCCTGAACTACGCGCGCCCGGCTGACCAGTTGGAGGTGAGCACTCCGTACAGTTACGACTGCGCACTGCAGTTGAATGTGCTTCCGGGCGGGCGGATTGCCGCTCACGACCATGCCGTGATGCGTGAATTCGGATCCACCACATCAACTGCCGGTTCCAAGACGCACTTCGATGACTGACCCGGGCCTGACGCGATGACGGTCCTGGTTCTGACGTCCGAACAGGATGTGACGGCGGATCTCGTGGTGGCCCGGCTGAACAGCACCGGGATTCCCGTGGTCCGGCTCGATCCCGCCGATCTGCCCGGCGAGGTCGCCCTGTCCGGCGAGTACGCGCACGGCGCCTTCCGCGGGTATCTCTCCGTCGGCGGCAGGGTGGTGGGCATGGACGGACTGCGGTCCGTCTGGGTACGCAGACCGGGGGTGCCGGGGGCGCGCGCCGCCGCGCCGTCCGACTGGCTCACGGAGGAGGCCTCGCAGGCCTTCTACGGCATGCTCCGGGGTGCCGGCGCACGCTGGATGAACCATCCCGACGCCGCCGCGCGGGCCCGCCACAAGCCCTGGCAGCTCCATCTCGCGCAGCGCAGCCGGCTGCCCGTTCCGCCCACCCTGATCACGACGTTCCCACAGGCCGCCCGGGACTTCTCACGGCGTTTTCCCGACCTGGTCGTCAAGCCCGTCTCCGGTTCGCACCCGCAGGAGCCGCCCAGGGTGGTCCCGACGAGCCGGGTGGCGCCCGACGTCGACTTCGCCGCCGTCGCGTTCGGGCCGACCCTGCTGCAACGCCGGGTCGACAAGCGGGCGGACATCCGGCTGACGGTGGTCGGCGACCGCGTACTCGCCGCCCGCAAGGCCGTCGCACCCGACGCGCACCCCGACGACATCGATGTCCGGTTCGCGCCCTCGGCCGAACCGTGGCGGCCGACCGACGTGTCGCCGCGGCTCACCGAGGCCGTGCACCGGTATCTCCGGGAGGCCGAACTCGCCTATGGCGCCTTCGACTTCGCGGAGGATGCCGACGGGATCTGGTGGTTCCTCGAGTGCAACCAGTCGGGTCAGTTCGGCTTCGTCGAGATGGACACCGGCCAGCCCATAGCCCGGTCGGTCGCCGACTGGCTGGCCGGGGAACGCGCCCCGGACCCACTCCCGAGCGCCCATGTCCCCCCGGGGGCAACCCACTTCGACGGGGCACGTCCACTCCCCCTGCGGACCTTCGGGCCCGACGTTCTCACCCTGGCCGACGAACTCACCGACGCGTACGTCGAGATCTTCACCGCCCCGCCATGGAACGACCGGGACCCCGAGGAGACCCGGGTGAGGTTCCGCGAGCGACTGGAGACGGACGCGCACCGCCCGGGCTTCCGCGCCGTCCTCTCCTTCGCGGACGGTGGCGGAATACGGGGGTTCGTCACGGGCTGGACCACCGAGGCCCCGTTCCGCACCGACCGCGCGTACGGCAGGGTGACCGACCTGCTCGGCGCGGAGCGCGTCGACGAGCTGCTGGTGGGCGCCTTCGAGATCGACGAGCTGGGGGTGCGGGCCGACGCCCGGGGCACCGGCCTGGGACGTCGACTCCTGTCCGCGCTCACCTCGGCCGCACCGGGCGGCCGGGCCTGGCTGCTGACCTGGGACCAGGCGCACGACACGGTGGCGTTCTACCGCCGGACGGGCTGGCGGGAGCCGGAGCCCCTGCCCGGCACGGAGTCGGACGTCGTGGTGTTCCTGTCCCCCTCGCCCTCCGTATCCCCCTCTCCCGGCTCCCCTTCCTCGCTCGCCTGCGGTTGCACCGCCCCGTGCGAACTCAACTGTTAATGGGATCCATTTTCATGTAGCGTCCTGTCTCGCTTACCGACCGAGGAGGATTCCCATGGCCGTTCCCAAACGGAAGATGTCCCGCAGCAACACCCGTCACCGCCGCGCCCAGTGGAAGGCGACCACCACACAGCTGGTGCCGGTCACGGTCGACGGGGTCGCGCACATGGTGCCGCAGCGGCTGGTCAAGGCGTACGAGCGGGGGCTGCTCCGGCCCTGACCCGCGGGCCCCGCCGACACTCCCGGCCCGCGCCTCGGCGCCTCAGTTGTTCCAGCTCTCGTCGTACGGGTCGCGCGGGGTCGGGACCGGCTTGGCCTCGGCGATGTCGAAGAACGGGATGACGCCGTTGTTCACCGGGTCCCTGGTCAGCCGGCCGGTGTACGTGCCGGTGAGTTCGAGCCAGGTGTCCGGTTGCAGGACCGGGGGGATCCGGCCGGTCAGACCGACCTTGACCGGCTGGGCGTCGGCCGCACAGCAGTTGAGCGCCATCCGCACGAGATACGGGGTGCCCTTGCCGTCGAGCGCGACGAACCCGGTGATGGCGATCCTCCGGTCGCCCAGCGAGCGTCCGTGGTCGTAGGCCGCGCGTCCGGCGTAGTCGACCAGACTGAGGCGTACGGGGTCACCGGAGGGCAGCGGCGGGTAGGCCAGCGGCGCCTGCAGGGCCGTACCCGTGCGCAGGGCGCTGTAGGAGCCCAGGGCGGGCGGGGCCACCAGGATCAGGGCGAACAGGGGCAGCACCAGCAGCCAGGAGACCCGCGGTTCACGGTGTGCGTGGGCCTCGCCCTCGGGACCGTGGACCCCGGTGTCGGCGGGGCCGGTTCTCGCGTGCTTCCGCTCGTACCAGACCGTCGTGAGCGCGGCCACCATCAGCACCGCGCCGGCGCCGACGACCATCGGCTGGAGACCTGCCTTGACGTAGCGCAGGTAGAGGTCGGTGGTGCCGGCGTGCACCATCGCCCCGCCGACCAGGAACAGGACGACCGCCTGTGCCTGCCGGTTCACAGGAGCACCGTCCCGACAAGGACCGCCGAGGCCACGGCCATGACGAAGGTGGCCGGTGCGAAGCGGAGGGCGAAGCCGCGGCCGAAGGTGCCCGTCTGCATGGCGAAGAGTTTGAGGTCGATCATCGGGCCAACCACGAGGAACGCCAGCCTGGCCGTCAGCGAGAACTGGGTCAGGGACGCGGCGACGAACGCGTCCGCCTCCGAGCAGATCGACAGCAGCACCGCGAGGACGGCGAGCGCGAGGACCGCCACCACGGGGTTGTCCGCGGCGAGGCTCAGCCAGCTCGCCGGGACCATGGCCTTCAGGGTGGCGGCGGCCATCGCGCCGACGACCAGGAAGCCACCCGCGTGCATCACGTCGTGCCGTACGGAGCTCCAGAACGCGGCCCACTTGCCGAGGCCCTCGTCCAGGGGATGGGCCGGCGGGCGCAGCCAGTCGGTGCGGCCGAGCCGCTGCCAGAGCCAGCCCATCGCACACGCCGCGAGCAGGCTCGCGGCGAACCGGGCGACGACCATCTCCGGCCGGCCGGGGAACGCGATGGCGGTCGCCGTCAGCACGATCGGGTTGATCGCCGGGGCGGACAGCAGGAACGCCAGCGCCGCCGCCGGGGCGACACCCCGCCGCACCAGAGCACCGGCGACCGGCACCGACGCGCACTCGCAGCCGGGCAGGATCGCTCCGGCCATCCCCGCGACCGGTACCGCGAGAGCGGGCCTGCTGGGCAGGGCACGGACGAAGAACGACGGGGGTACGAACACCGCGAGCAGCGCCGACAGCAGCACGCCGAGGACGAGGAAGGGCAGTGCCTGTACGACGACGGCGACGAACACCGTCATCCAGCTCTGCATCACCGGCTCGGACACGGCCCGGCGGATCGGTCCCTGCAGGGCGGCCATCAGGATCAGCAGCATGGTCAGGACGAGCGGCGAGCTGAACTGCCAGCCCTGCGGCTCGCCCGTCACCTTGCCCTTCGCCGCGTCCGGCGGTGCCTCCGTGTCGCGGTGGCCGGCCCCGGGCGGGGCCGCTTTGGTGATGCTCACGGGTGAGGTACCTCCGGGCGTGGCCGTGCTGTGTGCGTGCGTTCCCTACCACTTCAGTACGCCCGGACGGGCATGGTTGCTCATTTTGCGAGATCCAGGAACGGGCTAAGTTGGCGCGTATGCAGTCCTACACCATTGGTCAGGCCGCCCGTCTGCTGGGCGTGAGCCCCGACACCGCGAGGCGGTGGGCGGACGCGGGCCGGGTGAAGACCCACCGCGACGAGGGTGGGCGGCGGCTGATCGACGGACGTGATCTGGCCGCCTTCTCGATCGAGCTGGCCAACTCCGGCACGGGCACCGGCTCCGGCGAGGACGAGCCGTCGTACACCTCGGCCCGTAACGCCTTCGCCGGCATCGTCACGGCCGTCAAACTCGGTGATGTCGCCGCGCAGGTCGAGATCCAGGCGGGCCCGCACCGGCTGGTGTCGCTGCTGACCCGGGAGGCCGTGGAGGAGCTGGGTCTGGAGGTCGGGGTGGAGGCGACGGCCCGGGTGAAGTCGACGAGCGTGCACATCGACCGGACCTGACGCGGGAGCGCGGCCGGTGCGCTCACGGACCGGGCGGCGGGCCGGAATTAATCGGTGGCCGCCTCTGCGGGGCTTGGCTACGGTCGCCGCATGGTGGAGACATTCGGCACGTGCACCGACCGGTTCGCCCCCGTACGCGCGGCGTTGGCGGCGTCGCTCGACGACAGGGACGTGGGTGCGTCGGTGGCGGTGTTCCTCGACGGCGAGCCGGTTGTCGACCTGTGGGGCGGCCACGTCGACGAGGCGCGTACCACCTTGTGGGAGCGTGACACGATCACCAACACGTGGTCCACGACGAAGACGATGACAGCGCTGAGCGCCCTGGTCCTGGCCGACCGGGGTGAACTCGACCTGGACTCACCGGTGGCCCGTTACTGGCCGGAGTTCGCCGCGAACGGCAAGGAAGACGTCCTGGTACGGCAGCTGCTGGGCCACACGGCGGGCCTGCCCGTCTGGGACGCGCCGATGACGGTCGAGGACCTCTACGACTGGCCCCTCGCCACCGCCCGGCTCGCCGCGCAGGCCCCGGCCTGGAAGCCCGGCGCCGAAGGCGGCTACCACGCCGTCACGTTCGGCCATCTCGTCGGCGAGGTGGTCCGCCGGGTGACCGGCCGTACCCTGGGTGCCTTCTTCGCCGAGGAGATCGCCGGGCCGCTCGGTGCCGACTTCCACATCGGGCTGCCCAGGGAGCACGACCACCGCGTCTCGCCGGTGATTCCCCCGGCCGAGCGTCCGCTCGACCCGGACGCGGCCCCGGGCAACCCGCCCATCCTGGCCGCCACCGCCCACACCGAGGCCTGGCGCCGCGCCGAGGTCCCTGCCGGGAACGGCCACGGCAACGCCCGCTCGGTCGCCGCCGTCCAGTCGGTCCTGTCCTGCGGCGGCACCGCACGAGGCGTACGGCTCCTGTCGGAGGCGGGCTGTGCTCGCGCCCTGGAGGAACAGTTCACCGGGACGGACGCGGTGCTGGGCATGCCCATGCGCTGGGGCATGGGGTACGCCCTGAGCGGCGACCAGCTCCCCAACCCCCGCACGTGTTCCTGGGGCGGCTGGGGCGGTTCGATGGTCCTGGTCGACATGGACGCGCGTCTGACGGTGGCGTACGTCATGAACCGCATGCTCGACGCGGACGGCCTCGGCGACGACCGGGCCTTCCTGATGATGGCGGCGGCCTACGAGGGGCTGTCCGGGTGAGAGACTCGGCCGCGTGGAACACCCCTTCGTCTCCCCCGCGCCCACCTTCGACGGCCTCCTCGGCCGCGCCCGGGCACTGCTCCGGGACGACCGGCGGGCCGTGCTCGGTATCGCCGGGAGTCCTGGGGCGGGCAAGACGACGCTCGCCGAGCGGCTCGTCCGGGCACTGAACGGCGACGGCTCGCCCTGGGCCGCCCATGTGCCGATGGACGGCTTCCATCTCGCCGACGTAGAGCTGGAACGGCTCGGTCTGCGGGACCGCAAGGGCGCGCCGGAGACGTTCGACGCGGCGGGGTACGCGGCGCTGCTGCGGCGGCTGCGTACGGACGGGCAGGGGGCGAGCGACGGAGAGATCGTCTACGCGCCGGGGTTCGAGCGGGTGCTGGAGCAGCCGGTCGCCGGTGCGATCCCGGTGTTTCCGTCGGCGCGCCTAGTCGTCACCGAGGGCAACTACCTTCTCCTCGCGGAGGGTTCGTGGGCGCGGGTGCGTGCCCAGCTGGACGAGGTGTGGTTCTGCGAGCCGGCCGAGGACGAGCGGGTCCGCCGGCTCGTCGCCCGGCACGAGGAGTTCGGCAAGGACCACGCCTCCGCGCTCGCGTGGGTCCGGGGTACGGACCAGCGCAACGCCGATCTGGTCGCCGCGACCCGGGACCGGGCGGATCTGGTGGTGCCGGGGTCGCTGCGGTACCCGACCGCCGGGTGATACGAGGCCGAGCAGTGCGCGGGTGAGCCGCTCGGCCTCGTACGTCCTGCTTCCCTCGGGCCGCCCTCAGTCGAGAAGCGTCAGCTCCGGCTCTCCGTGGACGTCGCCCGCCACCTCGCCGATCAGCGCCGTGAAGGCCTCCGTGCGCACCCGCAGGCCTTCCGGCGTCGCCTCGAAGACCGGGGCGAAGGTGCCGTCCCCGTCGGCGCCGTACCGTACGGCGAAGACGGTCAGCCCCTCCGGTGCGCCGGGCGCCGGGTCGGCCTCCAGCGCGGTGGAGGTGATCAGGTGGCGCCATCCCTCGTCGGGGTTGCCGTAGCCGCGCGGGTCGGCCGCGAGGGCGAAGGCCGCCTGTTCCTGGGTCGTCTCCGTGCGGGCGTCGAAGTGGTCCACGCCCTCCGACAGGGGGTGCGTCAGACGCAGGGGGCCCGCGGAGGTGACGCCGACGGCCTCCGCCGTCCTGCGGACCCGGTCGCCGTCGTCGGTGGCGTACGGCAGTCCGGCGAGCAGGTAGGGCGTGCCGTCGAGGTGTTCCACGGCGACCGTGACCCACAGGGTCGTGCCGTCCGTGACGTACAGGGACCGGAGGTGGCGCAGTACGTGGTCGCGGCCGACGACGGGCTTGGTGACCAGCTTGGCCGCGAGGCCGGCGGTGCGCACGTCGCGTACGCGGACCTCGCCCATGGGGCGGCACAGCAGGAAGCCGTCCGTCACCGGGCCGAAGCCGTGCTGTCGGCCCACCGCGGCCGGCAGATGGTAGGTGCCCGCCGCCTCGACGAGTGACGGGGTCATCCTGTCGTCGAAGGCCACCGAGACCGTGCCGGCGCGGAGTTGGTGGCGCGAGGGCCGGGTCGAGGGAGTGCGGTGCCAGGGGGTGGTGTCCTGGATCTGCCAGACCAGCATCCACGCGAAGTGGCCGTCGATGCCGCCGTCCTCCTTGACCGCGTGGCGGGCCCAGCGGCTGTCGCCCCGGTAGCGGCCGAGGTCCGCGCCGAGGCGGGCGCCGAAGTAGCGCAGTCCGAGGACGGACTCGAAGGCGGAGTGCTGTTCGCTGTAGCGGGGGCCGCCGTTGTCGTAGCCGCCGTTCGTGAGGCGCGCGTCGATGTAGCCGGCCAGCGCGTCGCCGTCCTCGGCGAAGATCTCCTCGCCGCTGATCCGGTGGGCCTGGGCCAGGAAGGAGAGGGAGATCGGGCCGTAGTTGTTGTCGTAGGCGCCGCCGTGCTCGGGAGGCAGGGCCGCGCCCCGGTCGCTCACCCGGTGGGCACGGATCCTGTCGACGTACAGCGAGACCGCGCGGGACCGCACCGACTTCCCCTCTTCCGGGGGGAGATGGGGCGCCAGCATCAGACCGCCGACGACGCAGCCTATGGCCTGGTTGCCGGCCTCCTGGGGGTTGAAGAAGGTCGCCTCGGTCAGCCAGCGCCAGTATCCGCGCGCCAACTCGACCAGTTCCGCGCGCTGTTCGTCCCCGACGAGCCCCTCGGCCGCGTCCAGGACGTTCACCGCCTGGAGCAGCGCCCACACCGTGCTCGGCCAGTCGCCGATGGGGTGGGCGCCGGACTTCAGTACGTAACGGGCGTACGGGAGACCGGAGTTGCGGAGCCTCAGGTTCGGGTAGCCGGGATTGTCCTCGGTGTAGACCCGCTCGCGCAGGTGGAAGGCGAGGCTGCGGTGCACCGCCTCCGGCAGCCGCGGGTCCTTGCCGCGCTGCCAGGCGAACGCGAGGAGCGAGGTGATGCCGAGCGAGGTGTCGCCGATGTCGTCGACGCAGTCGGGGTGTTCGAGGCTGCCCTCGGGGGTGAGGCGGGCGAGGGCCTGCTCGGTGACGTCGGCGAGCACGGCGTCGTACGCCTCCGGAGTGTCCGGCAGGTCGTGCAGCGGCCCGAGCTGGCGTGGGAGGTGCAAGGAGATCAGCCCTTCATGCCTGAGATGTGGCGCGCAGTGTGAGGGTCAGGGTCTGCGGTCCGTACCCACCGAGGTAGACGCGGTTCCCGGTCGTCGCGTCGGTGCCGCCGACCACGGTGTAGTCCTGCCCCGGGTCGTAGCGCGGTACGTCGCTCCGGTCCGGTCCGGCGAGCGGTTCGCCGGTCTCGACGGCGGCCTCGACCCGGATCTCGTCGTCGCCGACGCGGTAGGTCAGCGGTCCGGTCGTCAGGCACCAGCGTCCGTCGCCGATCGGGACGGCGCCCTCGGGTACTCCGCCCGGCCGGAAGGTCAGTTCCAGGGCCCAGGGCACCCGGGGGCCGCTGATGTCGATCCGCAGTTCCGCGCCGTCGTCGCGCAGGTCCACCTCGACGCGGGTCGTGTGGGAGACGTCGTCCCGAGGGCGCTCCGGGAAGGCCATGGCGGCCGAGAAGCGTCCGTCGTCCACCAGTTGGTAGTCGCCGTCGTCCCGTCTGCGGTCTCTCGGGAGCGGCTGGTAGTAGGCGGCCGTGAGGGTTTCGGTGAGCCGGTAGCGGCTCTCGGCGAGCTGCCGCATGTCGGCGGCGCGGAACGGGCCCAGGTCGAAGAACCCGCGCGAGAGACGGACCGCGTCGAGGACGGCGGCACCGGCGAACAGGCGCAGGAAGGTGGGGTTGCAGGCGAGGCCCGAGCGGACGCGCCGGTGCTCGGGGACGTCGGAGCCGCCGTACACCACGGTGTGCGCGTCGGCGGAGGCGCGGGTGGCGAGGCGGGCGGTGGTGAGGTAGCTCTCGCGCGGCAGGCCCTCCGCGTCCGGGGCGGGCAGGGCGCGGCACAGCTCCGGGGTGAGGAGGGTCCGGGCGAGCAGGTCGGGGTCTTCGATGCCGTCGGCGGCCGCCAGGCGGGCCGCGCGGGCGAAGTCGCCCCGGCCGGTGCGGATCGCGAGCAGCCGGTAGTGCGGCAGGTAGGGCCACAGCGGGAACGACAGCCGCTGGTCCTGGCGGCGCGAGTGGACGGTCTCCACCGTGCCGTCCGGCCTGATGAGGTCCAGGGTCGTGGCGAGGTTGCGTTCGACGGCGTCCAGCAGGTCGGTACGCCCGAGCACCTCGGCCAGCAACAGCAGTGAGGGGTTGGTCACCTGGGACGCGTAGATGGCGCTGCGTTCCGAGTACAGGCCCTCCGCGTCGATGTCGACGCCCTCGGCGAGCCACTCCTCGACGCGGTCGAGCAGCCGGTCGTCGGGGAACGACCGGTGCAGACGGGCGAGCGCCGCGCTCAGCTCCCAGCGGTGGTTCGGGGTGTGCACGCCACCGGTCAGGAGACCGGCGGTGGCGGCGCCGGCGATCTCGGCGAGCGCTGCCGCCACCTCGCCCAGTTCCGGTCCCGCGTCGGCGGCGAGGACGTACGCGTCGCACACGTCGTTGACGGTGAACGCGGAGTCGGGCGGTGACTGGACGTTGTCGCCGCCGGCGAAGAGACCGGAGGGCGTCTGCACGGCCCGCAGGGCGCGGAGGTGGGTCGTCGCGGCGGCGACCGCCTGTCCGCTGCCGTGCAGTGCCGAGTCCGGGGAACGGTATGCCGCTGTCAGGGTTTTCACCCGCCCCGCCAGACCGCGGTGCGGCACACCGACGGGTTCCACGTCCGGGTCGGCCGCCAGGGGGGCGGCCGACCGGTCGGCGGCGCGCGCCACCGAGCGGACGAACTCGTGGTCGAGCGGGGTGGGCAAGGTCAGTCCTTCAGTCCGGCGTTGATGTCGGCGCCCATGACGTAGCGCTGGAAGACCAGGAAGACCAGGATCAGCGGGATCATGGAGATGACCGAGGCGCCCAGCAGCACCGACCAGTTGATGTTCTGCGCGCCGACGATGCTCTGGATGCCGATCTGCACGGTGAACTTGTCGGGGTCGTTGAGCATCAGCAGCGGCCAGATGTAGTCGTTCCACCGCCACTGGAAGGACAGGATGGCCAGGGTCAGCATGATGGGCCGGGAGAGCGGCAACATGATCCGGGCGAAGATCGCCAGCTCACGCGCGCCGTCGATGCGTGCGGCCTCTACGAGTTCGTCGGGCACCGTCAGGAAGAACTGGCGGAACATGAAGCAGCCGGTCGCGGTGAGCACGGCCGGGAGGATGATGCCGGCGAAGGAGTTGTAGAGGCCGAGGTTGCGGACCACCAGGAACTCGGGGGCGAGCATGACCTCGCCCGGCAGCATCGTGGTGGCCAGGATGCAGATGAAGAACGCCTTCAGCCATTTGTTGTCGTACTTCGCCAGCGCGTACCCGGTGCAGCAGCTGACGCCCACCGTGAGGATCGTGGTGATCACACACACGATGGCCGTGTTGATGAAGTACTGGGAGAAGTTGGCGCTGTCCCACGCCGCCTTGAACCCCGACAGGGTGGGGTTGTGCGGAACCAGCGTCAGCGGATACGAGAACAGGTCGCTGGCCGGCTTGAAGGAGCTGAGGACGAACCAGAGCACCGGGAACCCGTACAGGCACGCCATGATCCACAGCAGTGTCGTCGGGGCGATCGCCCGCCGGAGCCCGCCGCTGTTCGCCCCGCGGGGCCGCTTCTTGGCGGCGGAGCGCTTGGCGTCGGCGTCGAGCGGTCGTGGCATGTCTGTGGTTGTCATCGGTTCTCCACCCGTCGGTTGACGACCAGCTGGACGATCGCGACGGCCATCAGGATGAGCATGAGCACGAATGACGCGGCGCTCGCGTAGCCGATCTGGCCGCGTTTGAAGCCGGTCTCGTAGATGTACTGGACGAGCAGGTTGTTCGAGGAGCCGGGTCCGCCGTTGTTGAGGGCGACGAACACCGGGTATTCCTTCATCGCGTTGATCGTGTTCAGCAGGATGACGATGAACGAGGTGGGCGCGATGCTCGGCAGCGTGATGCTGAAGAACTGGCGCCAGGGGCCGGCGCCGTCGAGCGAGGCCGCCTCGTAGTAGGAGACCGGTACGTTCTTGATCGCCGCGATGAACAGCAGCATCGAGAAGCCCGTCCAGGCCCAGGACGCCGCCATCACGACCACGATCAGCGACAGGTCCGCGTTCGACTGCCACGGAACGGCGCTGCCGCCGAACTTCTCGATGACGTAGTTGACCAGTCCGAAGTTCTCACCGAACATCCACCGCCACAGGACACCCACGACGATGGGCGACAGCAGCCACGGAATGAAGAAGAGGACGCGGGCGACCGACCCGCCCTTGGCGTGCTTGCTCACCAGCAGGTTGGCGGCGAGCAGCGAGACCGCGAAGTTCAGCGGTACGAAGAGCACGGCGTACAGCAGCGTCCGGGTCAGCGCGTCGTAGAAGGTGGAGTCCCCGAACAGGTTGCTGTAGTTGTCCAGTCCGATGTACTGGAACGCCCCCACACCCGTGTAGTTCGTGAACGAGTAGACGAGCCCGATCACCGCCGGCCAGACGAAGAACAGCGCGAAGAGCACCACATTGGCCGCGATGAGGACGAGCGGCGCGAGGGTGTACTTGTTGCGTCTCCTGGACCGGCTCGGCGGGCTCGCGGACACGTCCGAGGCGCGTTTTGTCATCTTCCTGACTCCGTGCTGGTGGAAGGGATTCCTGTGGGCTCACGCCATGAGCCCGGCGTCGCGCGGGCGCCCGGGCCGGGCGGCGGGGTCGAGACTCCGCCGCCCGGACCAGGGCCTGTCGTCACATTCCCGTCGTCCGCCCGGAGGGCGGGCCGGGCGGCGTCAGGTGCGTGCTCTCGGCGTGCCGGGCGCGGGCCCTCGTACTGGTTGTACGTGGGCCTGTGCCCGGTGCGGCGAGTGTGCGTGCATGGCGTCGCCCGGCAGGCGGGAATGTGACGACAGGCCCCAGGGCCTGCGATCAGCCGCCGACCTGCTGGTTGTAGCCGGCGACGATGTTCTCCAGGGCCTTGTCGGCCGACTGCTGGCCGTTGATGGCCTTGCCGAGCTCCGTCTTGGTCGGGTCCTCGGTGAGGCTCTTGCCCTTCAGCACCCAGTTGGTCTGCGCGCCGTTGAAGTAGCCGGAGATCGGGGCGTAGAGCGGGATCGACTCGTTGTAGAGCTTGAACGCCGCCTGCGCCGCCTCGGACTTGAAGGGGTACGTCGGGTTCAGACCGCTCTCGACCGGCAGGAAGCCGGACGCCTCGCACAGCGCCTTGTAGTGGGCCGGCTCGTACAGCCAGGACAGGAACTTCTTCGCGGCGGCGGACGCGTCGGCGTTGTTGTTGAAGCCCACGACGTTGCCGCCGCTGTTCACGTCACTGGCCTGCACCGGCTGGGCCGGAGTCGGGACGCTCGCCCACTCGAACTTCTTGATGCTCTCCGCGAAGGCGGGAACCTGCCACACACCGGACCAGTAGGCGACGACGTCACCGCTCTGGAACATGGCGGACGGGTCGGCGCCGCTGGTCCACACCGACTTCGGCATGGTCTTGTCGTCGTTCCAGCCGACGAAGGTGTTCACGGCCTTCTTGGTCGCCTCGTCCACCGAGAACTTGCCGGAGTCGTCCGCGTGGACGTACTGCCCGCCCATCTCGTACACCATGGCGCGCAGTCGCGACGGCGACTGGTCGAAGGTCAGGGAGTACTTGGCCTTGGCCTTCTCGCGGACCTCGTCCGCCGCCTTGATGAAGTCGGTCCAGGTCCAGGTCTTGTCGGGCGAGGTCGGGAAGGAGACGCCGGCCTTCTCGAAGAGCGTCTTGTTGATGTACAGGCCGGACGCGGTGACGTCCGAGGGGATGGCCAGCACCTTCCCGGAGGAGTCCTTCGCGAGGAAGTTGGGGTTGATCTTGTTGGTCTTGTTGTCGGCGATGGAGGCGAGGTCGATCAGCTTGTTCGACCAGATCGGGTCCAGCGCCGGGACGGCCGCGACGTCGGGCAGGGAGTTCGCCTGCGCGGCGTTGTGCAGCTTCGTCGTGTAGCCGTCGTAGGGGATGTTGACGAGCTTGACGGAGACGCCGGTTTCCTTCTGGTAGTCCGCCACCGACTTCTTCCAGCCCGCGTCCTGCCCCGGAACCGTGGAGATCCAGAACGTCAGCGACTTGGACGTACCGCCCGAGTCGGAGTCCCCTCCGCAGGCGGTGAGGAGCAGGGCACCCGCCGTGGCAACAGCAGCGAGGGGAGCCAGGCGGCGCATGCCGCCGGGGCCGATTCGGCGCGAGCGCCGTACACCCACAGTGGTCATCTTCGATCCCTTTTTTCGTCGTAGGAGACGGAGCACGGCACCGACTGAGGCGGTACGGGTGCATTTTGCAGGAATAGTCGCTTTCCGGGGGCGCGGCCTCGCCCGGCCACGTCGTCCACGCGGGGCGGGATCCCCGGCCGTCCAGGCCGTCACCGCACGGGCACGCCCTCGTGCGGTTGCCGTACGTCAGTACGGGCGGGAGGCTCACCCCAAGTCGGCGTCCCGGCCGACTTAGAAAGCGCTTGTCCGGACATTGGCAGACCGAGTCCGAAACCGTCAATCCTTCGCCCGCGCTGCCTGGGTCACGGTTTGGACTCCTCTGGCGACCGCGAGCCGTGCCGCACCCACCACGGTGCCGAGATCACCGACCTGACTGCTCACCACCTCGGTGGGCCAGCTCAGCCGCTCCAGCTCGGCCCGCACACCGGGCAGGAGCTGTGGAAACGAGCCGGTGCTGCCGCTCAGGACGAGCAGTCCGGGGTCCAGTACGGCGGTCACGGCGGCGGCCAGCCGGCCCACGTCCACCGCGTGGCGGTCGACGACGGCGCGGGCCCCGGCGCTGCCCTGCTCGGCCAGCAGAAACAGCCGTTCGACGGTACGCGGGCATGAAACGTCGGATTCCGGCCAGGCTTGGGCGGCCCTGCGCAGCAGTGAGCGGGCGCCGATGTACTCCTCCAGGGCCTCACGGCGGGGCTCCAGGGCGTCGTCCCAGGGGTACGGCAGCCGGGCGAGCTCTCCGGCCGCGCCGTTGGCCCCGGCGAGCACCTGGCCCCCCACGACGATGCCGAGACCGATACCGACACCGATCCGCAGATAGCCGAAGGTGTGCCGGCCGCGCGCCGCGCCCTCGTAGAGCTCGGCGAGCGCGGCGCAGTTGACGTTGTTCTCCAGGTGGACGGGCACTCCGGGCGGCAGCGCCACGGCCATCGCGTCGAAGACGGGTCCCGCCTTGGCGGTCGCCGGACGCACGGTGCCCTCCTCGGCGCGCGCGGTGACGTCACCGACGGCCACCACGATGGCGCGCAGCGGAGCGTCGGCGGGGAGCGTGCCCAGCGCTTCGCGCACCACCTCGGCGGCCTCGTCGCGGGAGCCGGTGGCCTCGGCGAGCAGGGTGCCGTCCAGGGCGCAGCCACGCACCCGGGTCAGGGCGGGGCCGAGGTCGACGGCGAGTACGGAGCCCGCCGCGGGACCGAGTGCGTACACGGCGGCGGAACGGCCGGTGCCGCCGGAGGCGATGCCGGAGTGGGCGGCGAGCCGGGCGCTCTCCAGCTCCGCCACCGCGGAGGACACGGTCGGCTTCGACAGCCCCGCCAGACTCGCGAGCTGCGGCCGGGTGGCGGTGCCCGCCCCGGCCAGCACGGCGAACACCGCGCTCGCGCTCTCGGTCAGGCGGGGGGCCTTCGCCACTTCATGGTCCACAGTTGTCCCCCAGGTCGAGGGCCGCGCTCCCCGATAGCTCGATGTCGTGGGATGCGGCGACGGGATTCCTTGGTATCGCGGTTTCCCGCCTCGTTCCGGCCCCTCGGGCCACCGTCTCGGTCGAGTGCGCGATACCTCTTGACACGCACTGTACTTCGTTAGTTAACTTCCTAACGAATGTCACGGTACTCGCCTGCCGTGTCCGCCCAGAGGCCCGTCCCGGGGCTTCACTAGTTCTTCCCCAGCTCCTCGAAACAGCTTCCGTACAGCAGGTTTTCCCTGCTCCCGGCACGGTTCGCCCACCGTCGCAGCCACCGCGCAACGACGAAAGAGGATCCGTGCAGGACTCTCCCTACCCACACCCGCTCGTCGTGGGCATCGACGTGGGCGGCACCAAGACGCACCTGCGCGCATACGCCGGGGACGATCTGATCGCCGATCACATCCGCCCCAGCGAGGGCTGGCGTCCGCACGACCCCGTGGCCGCCGCCGACTGGCTGGCCGCGCTGGTCACCGGCGCACTGCCCGCGGGCGCGCGCCCGTCCGCCGTCGCCATGGGCGGACACGCCTGCGAGACGCCCCGGCAGTGCGCCCAGATCCGCGCCGCCCTTCGTCCTCACCTCGACGCGCCCGCGTCGGTCGTCGGCGACGCCGAACTGCTCGTTCCCGCCGCCGGTCTGGACCGGGGCGCCGGCCTGGTCGCCGGCACCGGTTCCGTCGCGGTGGGCCGCCGGGAGGACGGCACCCTCGTCCAGGTCGGCGGCTGGGGCGCACTCCTCGGCGACGAGGGCGGATCCGCCGGTCTCGTCCGTGAGGCCGTCCGCACGGTGTGGGCGGCACACGACCGCGGCGAGGAACCCGACGAACTCGCCAAGGGCCTCCTCGCCGCCTTCGGGGTGCCCGATGTGCCCGCGCTCGGCGGTGCACTGGAGGCCGCCGCCTCTCCCTCCGCCGACTGGGGCCGGCACGCGCCGGTCGTGTTCGCCGCCGCCGAGGCGGGCTCGTCACTCGCCGGCACGGTGGTCGCCGAGGGCGGCAGGTCACTCGCCGCGCTCGTCGCCCGGCTCGCCGCGCGCGGTGTCCCGGTCGACGACGTCGTGGTCGCGGGAGGTACTGTGCTCGCTCAACCAGCCCTGCACGACGCGCTGTTGGCGTCACTTTCCCAACTCGTCCCCGGCGCCCGGCTACAGCCGTTGAGGGTGCCGCCGGTCGAAGGGGCCGTGGAGCTGGCTCGTTCACTCGTATGACAGTTCGCGGCCGTCTCGCGGTCGCCGAACCATGGGCATCGGTACACGCCCTGGCCGTAGATCTTCGCTCGTAAGACCCACCCCGTGCGCTTCCTCCTCCGGAAACACACAACACGCAGGTCTCGTAAACCCCATGTACCCCGTACGTACCTGGGACACCGCCGTCCGCATGTCGTCACCCGGCCGCAGGGCCGAAGAACTCAAGAGAGGCATCGCATGCCGTCAGCAGCCGGGCAGCACGCCACCCCGTCGGCCCGTGGCCGTGAACTCGCCGTCGACAGACGCGGGTTCCTCCGTACCTCCCTCGGCGCGTCGGCGGGCTTGCTCGCCGCGCCGACCGCCGTCAGCTGGCTGGCCGCGGCCGACGCGAAGGCCGCCACCGCGCCTCTCGCGTTCGTCGACGACTACAGCACGAACATCGTCGCCAACTCGACGGCCGACACCAACGCGGTGATCCGCGTGCTCGGCGGCTTCGCCAAGGTCTGGAAGACCGGCGCCACCTGGAACACGGGCACGCCGCTGCAGCCCGAGATACTGCGCGCCAACGTGCGCTACAGCATCCGCCTCACCCACGCGCGCACGGAGGAGCAGGCGAGGGAGGCGTTCGTCTACGACCGCCAGCACCAGAGCTACGCCATCATCGGCGGGCTCGGCCCGCTGGCCGACCTGTACCGCTCGGGTGCCAAGGCGGTCACCTCGATCACCTCCGCTCCGCACGGCATTCCGGCCGCCAAGATCAACGACGCCGTCCCCGCCGACGCCCCCGCGGGATCCGCGCTGGGCGCCGGTTCGTACGACTCGGACCTCGGCCAGGTGGCCAAGCTGGTCGACACCGTCCGCGGCGACTTCACCTCCAGCAACCCCGCCAAGTTCAGCTTCCAGTACCCGCGCCCGTGGCGGATGAACGAGAACAGCGAGGTCGTCGAAACCGGAACGACCGACGCCCTCGGGTTCCCGGTCTACGACTCCGACGTCGTCGTCGTGACGCAGCTGCTGCGGCAGCGCAGCGACGTCCCGGCCGAGGACGGCGGCTTCCCCAGCGGCCACACCAACGCCTTCCACCTGGCGGCCCTGGCGTACGCGTACGCGGTCCCGGAGCGCTTCCAGGAGATCGTGACCCGTGCCTACGAGCTGAGCCACACCCGGATCATGTCCGGCATGCACTCCACCGTCGACGTCATCGGCGGCCGGATCATGGCCACCGCGCTGGCCGCCGCCGTGCTGTACAAGCCGGAGAACACCGCGCTCAAGGCCGCCGCCCGCAAGCAGGCCGCAGAGTACTTCCAGGCCAAGACGGGCACGACGGCCGACACCCTGTTCGCCTACGCGCACTCCGACGCCCACGACAAGTACGCCGACCGGGCCGCGAACCTCGCCCTGGTCACGCCCAAGCTGACGTACGTCCTTCCCCGGCAGGGCCGCTCGACGCCGCTGACCGTCCCGAAGGGCGCCGAGGTGCTGCTGGAGACGCGGCTCCCCTACCTGAGCGCGGACCAGCGCCGGGCGGTGCTGCGTACGACCGCGGTGCCCTCCGGTTACGTCCTGCTCGACGGCTTCGAACAGTGGGGGCGGCTCAACCTGGTCGCCGCGGCGGACGGATACGGCTCCTTCGAGTCCGACGTGACGGTCAGGCTCGACACGGCGGCGCACGGCTTCGGTGCGGCCGACTCCTGGCGCAACGACATCGACGGCCGGGGCGGGCTGACCAAGACGGGTACCGGCACGCTCACGCTGACCGGGCAGAACAGCTACACGGGCGGGACGGACCTCAAGGCCGGCGTGCTGGTCTCGGCCTCGTCCCACGCGCTGGGCCACGGCGATGTCCGGGTGCTGGGCGGGACGCTGCGGGTGACCGAGCCGGTGCAGCTGCACGGCACGTTCTCCCAGCGGTCGGGAACGCTGGCGGTCACGCTGCGCAAGGACCGTCACAAGGAGGTCGTGACGGTGAGCGGGCGCGCGATCCTGGAGAAGGGCAGCGTCCTGTCGCTGACCCTCGACGCCAAGAACCCGCCCGCCGTGGGCAGCGTCGTCCCCGTCATCGGAGCCACGGCTCTGCGGGGCCACTTCGACCGGGTCGTGGTGAACTCGGACAAGATTCGCGCCGTACCCGTCTACACGGCAAAGGGTCTGTCGGTACGACTTCTGAAGCGGTAACGCACGCCGCGGGGCGGGAGCCGATGCGAGAGTAGGGCCATGGCCCGGCTCCGGATCACTCCCGCCACCGCGCGGTCGTCGTCGCCGCGGGGCGGACGATGACGCGCGATCGGCACACGGTTCTCGACCCCAGGACTCCCCCCGACGCGGGGAGCCCGCCCAGCTCCGAGGCTCCGGAGGAGACACTCCCCGGGGCCGCTGCCACCGCGCCGGCGGCCCCGACCGGACGGGAGCGGTTCCTCGCCCGGCTCAGACGGCACCGGCGCCTGCTGGTCCCGCTCGCCGTCGCCGTCCTGCTCCTCCAGATGGCCGTGGCGATGGTCACCACGGCGGTGGAACAGACGCCCACCATCGACGAGCCCGTGTACGTCGGCACGGCGGCCGTCTACCTCCATGAGCACAGCCTGCGCCTCAACCCCGAGCACCCGCCGCTGGGCAAACTGCTCATCGCCGCCGGGGTCGCCGCCGCCCACCCGCACTTCGACCGGGACTACGTCGGCGACCAGGGGCACGTGGGCCGTCATCTGCTCTACGAGTCCGGCAACGACCCCTGGCGGCTGATGCTGTGGGCGCGGCTGCCGGTGATCGCGCTGACGCTGCTCCTCGGGCTGGTGGTGTTCACCTTCGGCCGTGAACTCGCCGGTGCGGTGGGCGGGTTGGTGGCGCTCACCCTGTACACGTTCTCGCCGGACGTCGTCGCGCACGGCTCACTGGCCACCCTCGACGTACCGGCGGCCGGGTTCGTCCTGACGTCGGTGTGGCTGTTGTGGCGAGCCCGACGACGGCCCCGCCTGTGTCTCCCGCTCGCCGGAGCGGCCCTCGGGGCGGCCGTGGCCACGAAGATGAACACCCTCGCCGCCGTCCCCGTGCTGCTTCCGCTGGCCGGCCTGTCGGTGTGGCACGCCCGGCGCGCAGCGGTCCCGGGCGCGCCGCCGAGGCAGCTCGTGCGGGCCGGCGCGGGCGCGGCCCTGGTGGCCCTGGTCGCGGTGGCCGTCGTATGGGCGTCGTATCTCGCCGTCGATCCCCATCTGCACTGGGCGCCGGTCTCCGGCGAGGTCCCGGCCGTGCACGGGCTGCGGGGGCGACTGACCGGTCTGCTGCCCCTCCCCCAGGCCTACCGCGACGGGACGCGCATGCAGTTCGGTCTGGAGAACGCGCACTGGGAGGGCTTCCTCTTCGGGCGGCACTACGAGGGCTCCCTCTGGTACTACCTGCCGGCCGCACTGCTGGTGAAGACACCGCTCGGCATGCTGGCACTGTGGGCGGCGGGTACGACAGCGTTTTTGACGATTCGTCAACTACGGCCCGTCGCGCCCTACCTGCTGCTTCCCACCGCCGTGCTGCTGGCCGCGGCCATGGACGGGCAGCGGGACTTCGGGGTGCGGTACGCCATCTTCGTGCCGATGTTCGGGGCGGTGGCGGCGGTCGGTGTGCTCGCGCTGCGGCGGCGGTGGGTGCCGGTCGCGACGGCGGGGCTGCTGGCGTTCGTGGCGATCAGTTCGCTGCGTACGTTCCCGTTCTATCTGCCGTACTCCAACGAGGCGTTCGGGGGCACGGCGAAGACGCACGAGCGGCTGCACGACTCCAACGTCGACTGGGGCCAGGACCTGGGGCGGCTCGCGGACCGGCTGCGGGACCGGTACACGGGTCAGCGGGTCTGGCTGGTCTACAAGGGCAGCGGGGTGCCCGCCTTCTACGGGATCCACGCGTCCGATCCGCGCGGCCGGCCCGAACGGAAGGTGCGCGGGCTGCTGGTGGTGTCGGACTCGTCGGTCGCCAAGGCGCGGGGGCCACTGGCGCGGCTGATCCACAGCAGCCACGAGGTCGACGAGGTCGGCCACTCGATCACGATCTTCCACCGGTGAACGGTGAGCTATGTTGAGTCGCTGTGGGAGACGAACGAGGCACATCGGTGCCATCGCCGCAGCAGGCACGCGCCCAGGCGTCCGCGATCACCTCGGGGAAGACGGCCCCCGAGGCGGAAGCGGCCCCGACCTCCCGGCTGCGGGACCTGTTCGACGGGCCCCGGCTCTCCCCCGGACAGCGGCGCATCGCGCAGTACCTGATCGAGCACATCACCGAGGCCGCGTTCCTGTCGATCACGGATCTGGCGGACCGCGTGGGAGTGAGCCAGCCCTCCGTGACCCGGTTCGCGGCGGCCGTCGGCTTCAGCGGCTACCCCGCACTGCGCGAGAGGCTCCAGGCCATCGCGCTCAGCACCCTCGCGAGCGCGCCGGGCACCACGGAGGAGAACCGGAGCAACGAACTCCAGGCCGCCGTGGACGCCGAGATCGCGAACCTGGAGAACCTGCGGCGGGACTTCGCCGACCCCGACCGCGTGATCGAGGCCGGCCGGCACCTGTCCCGCTCGACTCCGCTCACCGTGCTCGGCCTGCGCATCTCCGGATCACTGGCGGAGTACTTCGCCTACGCCGCCCGCCGTATCCACCCCGACGTCCGGCTGGTGACCCGGGGCGGCAGTGTCGCCTACGACGCGCTCCTGCAGTCGCGGGGGGCCGGGGGCACCTGGGTACTGGCCTTCTCCATGCCCCGGCACGCACAGGAGACGCTCACCGCGGTGCAGGTCGCGCGGCGGGCCGGGCTGCGGGTGGCCCTGATCACCGACCTGGCCCTCGGCCCGCTGGCCGACGAGGCCGACATCGCCTTCGCCACCGGCACGGGATCCCGGCTGGTGTTCGACTCGTACGCCGGGCCCGCGGTGCTCTCGGCCGCACTGCTCCAGGCCATGACGGACGCCGATCCGGAGCGGACCCAGGGGCGCCTGGAGGAGTACGAACAGAGCGCCGACCAGCACCACTTCTTCCTCCGGGACTGAATCGGCCGCCTGTGCCCTCGTCCGGGCGTATGGGTGTTCATCCCGTTTTGTGCATGAATTTTTTCATACTTCTTGCAAACCAGACGGCATATATAAATACTGCTGACGGATCGCGTCCCGGTGGGACTCCGGGACACGTTCCAAGCCCCGCACACCCGCTGCCGCCGTCTCCTACCCGCGTCGGCGCCGTGGGTGTCCGGACGGGTGCCGCCTGCGCGAACGCCCGTTGTGGCCCCGGCCATCCCCTAGGCCGGGGCCGCTGAATCCCGTCGCACCACCCTGTCGACGCCGCACTCCCGGAGCGATGAGCATGCCCATGACGTCCACGATGACCACGCGCACCAGTCCGGACTGGCCCTGTCAGGTCAAGATCCCCGGCAGCTACGACTGGGAGCGCTCGGCGGTCAAGTGGCTGCGCGAGCTGGTGCCGACGCGCTACGCGGGCTACCCCACGCTGATCCGCCACCCCGTACTGCTGGCCCGCCACGCGCACATCCAGGTCCAGCACGAGATCCGGGTCGCCCGCACCGCCCTCCAGACGGCCCGCGCCGACCTGCCCGGTCTCGGGCTGAGCGAGTCGGTCATCGAACACACGATCAAGATGTACGCCGCCGAGGTGCTCCAGCTCCAGCACATCGCCCGCAGCATCCGCGCGGTCACCCAGGCCCTCGTCGACACCCACACCGCCCGCTGAGCCCCCACGCCGGGTCGGCAGTCCGTCGGGGCAGCGGTTCGTCTCGGCCCGGTCCGCCGGCAGGGGCGGTTCAGGAACCCGTACGTGACTCCAGGTCCTTGCGGGTGTCGTCGCCGTAGACGCCCGTCTCGTCGCCGCGGATGCCGTACCAGAGCTGGAAGCGGGCCACGGCCTCGGTGAGGGCGGTGTCGTAACTGCCGCTGGTGGCACCGTGGGTGTAGACGTCCGGGATGCGCAGCAGGCGCTCCTGGAGGTCGGTCACCTCGGGACCGCTGTCCCCCTCGCGCAGAGTGCCGTCACCGTCCGGGTCCACCGCGGCGGGCGCCGAAGGGACGGGAGCCGACGACGTGACGGGCGGGGTGACCGAAGGCGCCGGCCGGACCTCGTCGCCCTCGGCGCTGCCCGGGAGCAGCAGGGCCGAACCGAAGCCGACCAGAGCCGCCGCGCCGACGGCGACCGCGATGGCGGCCCTGCGCAGGTTCGGCCCGAACCCGAAGCCGCTGCCGACCCGCTCCCTCCGCTCCGTCCGACCGGACTGCCCCCTCCGTCCACGCTGTTGTCGCCGTTCGGCGCGTCCGCGGTGGGCGACCGGGGGCAACTGCTCCGTCGCCTCCTCCACGTCGGGCGCGGGCCGGGGCAGCGGGACGGCCTCGTAGCCCTCCGGCATTCCGGCCATCGCCTCCTCGTGCTCTCGCATGAGCTGCGCCAGCGCCTCGGTACGGCGGCGGCGCACCACGCGCGTCGGCTCCAGGGGCCGGCGGCCTTCCGGCCGGCCCGGTGCGGGCGGTGTCGACACTCTGCACCCCTTCCCTGCGTACGGACTCCACACGGGCCGCGTACGGCGATGCCGTCGGCTCCGTGAAGTGATACGCGGTCAGAAGCCGCCGGGTTCAGCGCGACAGGGCGAGGTTGGGGGAAGAACGGACGCCCGTCGCCGTCCCGGCTCAGGCGCCGCGCTCGACGAAGTGGTCCAGGTGGTCCGGAGCGGGACGCAGCAGGCCGTCGCGGACCGCGAGGGCGGTGGCCTCGGCGCGGGAGGCGGCTCCGGTCTTGCGGAGCAGATGCTCGATGTGGCTGTGCACGGTCCGTGGGGACAGGAACAGCGCCTGCGCGATGGCCTGGTTGGTCTGCCCGATGGCGGCACGCGTGAGCACTTCCAGCTCGCGCGGGCTGAGCCCGTACGGCAGTTCGGTCGGTGTCTCGTGGACCAGTACCGCGTCCGCCGAGCCGGTCGGGCCCGTGGCCGAGGTGTGCCGGTGCGTGGTGTGCCGGTACAGGGAGACGCGGTACCAGGTGCCGTCGAGCGGCCACAGCAGCCGCAGCCGTCGGCCGCGCGTCCGGGCGAAGGCGCGCAGCAGGGGACGGAACTCCTCGTCCGCCGCCACCCGGGCACGCTCCCGGCCCGGCAGGCCGACGCTCCCGCCCTCGGCGACGAGGGTCGCCGCGCCCTCCGCCGGCAGTCCGTGCAGGTCGCCGGTGTGCGCCGTCGGGTCGGCGAGCGCGCCGAGCGCGGGGATGACGGAGGCGAGGAGGTGACGGGCCTCGGTGTCGTAGGCGTCCGCGTCGCGCGTGGAGAGGGTGATGAGGCCGACGAGACGTCCGTCGTGCCGGAGCGCTCCGGTCATGGCGTCGCGCACGCCTGCCGGGCGGACCCGGTCGGCGTAGAACCAGCCGTGGCGGAAGCGCTGCCCGGGGTCGTCGGCGTCCTCGGAGATGGAAGGCGGCACGTCCTGGCGGACGACGTTGCGGTACCAGGGGGTGTCGACGAACTCGGCGGCCAGCGCCTGCGATGTCTCGGCGGTGTAGCCGATGCCGGCGAGCTGGATGTGCTCGCCGGTCAGCGGGTCGATGGTCAGCAGGGTCGCCATGTCGAGGGGCAGGGCGCGGCGGAGTTCGTCAAGGGCCTGGTCGCACGCCGCCACGGTGTCGCGCTCGCGCGTGAGCATGCCGATGCGGGTGGCCGCCGCGATCTGGTGATGGCTGAGCATGCGCGCCTCCGGGAGCTGCCCGGGAGTCATCAAGCAGCAAAGTTGTTTGGCCCCTAACGTTAGAGTCGCACCCCGTGCCGGACAAGGCGTTCGCCCGGACGTGACCGGATCGGTTCCGGCGCGACAGCGGGATGGATCACGGCCGCGGCGGGGTGCGGGTGGGGCCGGGACAGGGTCGGTATTTCTACGGATGGTGCGGCGGGGCGCCTGGGGCTTTTCTGTTCCGCACGGCCGGTCCCCCCGACCGGCGGCGTCCCGAACCACTTGCCACACCCCTCGCAGCCCGTCCCCGACGGGCACGTCCTCTGGGAGAGCACCGCCATGACCTCATCCCCGTTCGCCGGCTCCGCGGCCTCGCGCAGACAGTTCCTCGCCTGGTCCGGCGCGGCCCTCGCCCTCGCCGCCGCCGGCTGTTCCGCCCCCGGCGGCAGCGCGGCGTCATCGGGGCAGAAGGCCGCCGGAGGCAAGGCGTCCGACGAGCCCCTGACAAAGATCGGCCTGGACTATCCGTTCACCCAACTCCCGCTCTACGCAACGCTGGTGAAGCTTTCCACCGCCGCCGCGAAGAAGCACGGAGTCTCCCTGCTGACGACGAGCGACGGCAGCAGCGCCGACACCCAGGCGACCAACCTCACCACCTGGGTCGCCCGCAGGACGCCCGCGATCGTGTCGTTCCCGATGGTGTTCGAGGCCGCCGAGCCGATGGCCGAGGCCGCGCTGGACGCGGGCCTGATCTGGGTGACGTACGGCGGCACGCTGGAGCACCAGAGCGCCGACATCCGGTTCAGCTTCCGGGAGGGAGGCACGCTGCTCGGCGAGGCGGCGGCCAAGTGGGCGCTGGAGAACCTCGGCGGCAAGGGCAAGATCGCCTTCCTCACCGACAGCACGATCGAACTGGGCCGCGAACGCACCAAGGGCATGATCGACGCCTTCACCAAACTGGCGCCCGGCGTCGACGTGGTCTCCCAGGAGCAGGCCATCGACCCGGACACGGGCCTGAGCAGGACGAAGGCCATCCTGGCCAAGCACCCCGACCTCAACCTGGTCCTCGGGGTGACCGACGCGGCGGCGTACGGCGGCTACAAGGCGCTGGAACAGACGGGGCGGGCGAAGGACGACGCGAAGACGTTCGTCGGCGGGCAGGACGGAGCGGCGCCCTCGCTCCTCGCGATCAAGCAGGGCACGTTCTACCGCGCCTCCGCCGCCCTCGCCCCGCAGGACATCGCGAACGCCGTCGTCGACGTCCCCCTCGCGGTCGCCGCGGGCAAGGCCAACCCCGGTGTGGAGGTACCGATCGCGCTCGTCGGCCCGCGGGACACGGCGAAGATCGACGCCCTGCTCGCCCAGAACGGCTAGGGGACCGTCATGACCGAGCCGAGTCTCCGGATCCGCGGACTGACCAAGTCCTTCGGCGGGGTCCGAGCCCTGGACGGCGTGGACCTGACCGTGCCGATGGGACAGGTCCACGCCTTGCTCGGCCACAACGGCGCCGGCAAGTCCACCCTCATCAAGTGCCTCGGCGGCGCCTACCCACCCGACGCGGGCACGATCGAGGTCGGCGGACGGGCGTACGAGCGGCTGAGCCCGCGTGAGTCGATCACCGCGGGTGTGGCGATCATCTTCCAGACGCTGAGCGTGGTCGACGCGCTCACCGTCTCCGAGAACATCTTTCTCGGCCAGGAGTGGACACGGTACGGCCGGATCGACCGCCGGGCCCAGGACAAGGTCGCCGCCGGTCTCCTGGAACGTGTGGCGGCGACCTGCTCACCACGCGACCGGGTCGGTGAACTCCCCATGGGTCAGCGCCAGTTGGTGGAGATCGCCAAAGCGCTCAGTCGTAGCGCTTCGGTCCTGGTCCTCGACGAGCCGACCGCCGCCCTGTCCGCCGCCGAGAGCCACGCCCTGGCCGAACGGGTCGAGGACCTGCGCGTCCAGGGACTGGCCATCGTCTACGTCACCCATCTGCTGGCGGAGGTCGAACGGCTCGCGGACGCGGTCACCGTCCTGCGGGACGGCCGGGTCACCCATCAGTCGGTGGGCGCCGGACAGCGCCGCCGGGAGCTGGTCGCCGCCATTGCCGGAAAACCGGCGGATCCCACCGTCGAGGACCGGCCGACGGACGCAGACGCACATGCCGCCGCCATCGACACCACACCCCGCGCCACGACCTCCCCCGCCGCTCCAGTGGCGCGGGGTGTGGGCTCCCCCGGCGGAGGTCTGGAACTGGAGGGCCTGCGCGGCCCCGGCTTCGGACCCGTCACCCTCACCGTGGGCAGCGGTGAACGTGTCGGGCTGTACGGGCTCATCGGTTCCGGTCGTACGCGCGTCCTGGAGACCCTCTATGGCAGGCGCCGCGCGTCCGGCGGCACCGTGCGGGTCGGCGACCGTACCGTCAGGGCCACCCGGCCCGGCGACGCGCTGGCCGCCGGCATCGCCCTCGTACCGGCGGACCGGCGCAGACAGGGGCTGTTCCCGGCACTGAGCGCCCGGGACAACACGCTGCTTCCGGCGGTCCGCCCCCTTGCCCGGTACGGCGTACGAGCACTCGGCGCCGAGCGGCGGCTGTTCGACGCGGTGGCCGGGGCGGTGGGGCTGCGCCCGGTGCGGCCCCGGTTGCCCGCGGCCTCGTTCTCCGGCGGCAACCAGCAGAAGCTCGTCCTCGGCCGCTGGATCAACGATTCCCGCGACGTCCGCGTACTGCTCCTCGACGAACCGACCCAGGGCGTCGACGTGGGGGCCCGGCAGGAGATCTACCAGGTCGTGCGCTCACTCGCCGCCGACCGGGGCACGGCGGTGCTGTTCGCGTCCAGTGACCCGGAGGAGATCGTCGCGCTCGCCGACCGCTGCCTCGTCGTCGCCGGAGGCCGGGTCGTCGGTGAACTGTCCGGAGCCGAACTCACCGAAGAGGCCCTGCTGTCGGCGGTGCACGACGCCTCCGCCGACCTCAGCGGTTCCAGCGCTCCCGCCGCTCCCGTCGCTTCCATCGCTCTAGCCACTTCCGTCTCTCGCATCCCTCCCGCCTCTCCCGTCGACCACTCGGACGGCCCGCACAACTCGGATGCCACGCCCGCGAACCAGCGGTCCGGCCCCGCCGAAGGAGCAGTATGACCACCGCCGACTCCGTCCTCGTGCGCCCGCGCGCCCTCGCCACAGGCGGTCTCGGCGCCGTGCGACGGCATCCCCTGATCCTGGTACTGGCCGTGATGGTGCTGGTGTTCCAGGTGTCCACGGGGACCTTCCTCGACCCGGCCAATCTGCGCGGGATCGCCACCGACGCGGCCACCCTCGCCATCGTCGCCGTGCCGCTCGCGCTGCTGGTGATCAGCGGGTATCTCGATCTGTCCGTCGGCTCGACGCTCGCCCTGGGCGGACTGGTCGCCGGCCGGCTCGCCGGCCAGGGGCAGTCTCCGGTGGTCGCCGTGCTGGGCGGACTGGCCGCCGGGGCCGCGGTCGGTGCCGTGAACGGCGTGCTGTGCTGCTACTTCGGGCTGTCGGCTTTCATCGTGACGCTGGGCATGCTGACCGCCGTACGCGGGCTGGCGCAGCAGCTCTTCCCGTTGCCGCTCAGCGGGTTCGGCGCCGGGTTCGCATGGCTCGGCGGGTCGAGGATCGCCGGAATCGCGGCACCGGTCGTCATCGCGGCGGCCGTGCTGGTCGCGGGCGCCCTGTTCCTGGCGCTCACACCGGCCGGGCGGCACGTCTTCGCGATCGGCGTCAACCGGGAGGCCGCCTATCTGTCCGGCATCAGCATCCGGCGTACGCCTTTCGCGCTCTTCGTCGTGACCGGGGTGGCCGCCGCGCTCGCCGGGGCCATCAAGGCGTCCGTCCTGGACAGCGCGGTCGGCGGGACCTCGGGAGCGGGGTTCGAGCTGACGGTGCTGACCGCCGTACTGCTGGGCGGGGTAGCGCTGAGCGGTGGTTCGGGGTCGGTCCTCGGAGTGCTGCTCGGCGTGCTGTTCCTCGGCAGCCTGCAGAACGGGCTGACACTGCTCGACGTGCCCACCTTCTGGCAGCAGATGGCGCAGGGGACCGCTCTCGTGGCGGGCGCCGCGCTCGCCCACTTCGCGCCCCGGTCGGAGCGGTCGGCCCGGTGAACCCTTCTGCCGACCTGTCGGTTGTGAACTCGGTCAACACCAGTCGTGCCGCCAACTCGATCAACACCGTGAACTCCATGGAAGAGGTTTCCGCGTGAGCGACAGCTCTCCTACCCTGATCCTGACCGGCGGTCAGGTCCTCACCGTCGACGGCGACTTCACCGTGGCGGAAGGCGTCGCCGTGCGCGGCCGGGACATCGTCGCCGTCGGGACCGACGCCGAGGTGCGCGCCCTCGCCGGCCCGGACACCCGCGTCGTCGAACTGGACGGACGTACGGTTCTGCCCGGCATCAACGACTCGCATCTGCACGGGGCCGCCTACGGAATGACGAAGCCGCCCTTCGCCGTCGACGTCGGCCATCCGGCCGTCGGATCGATCGCCGACATCGCCGAGGTCGTGCGGCGGGCGGTACGGGAGACGCCGCCCGGTGCGTGGGTGGTCGGGCTGGGCTGGGACCCCGGGTATCTGGCGGAGTGCCTCGCCGACCCACGGCGGTTGCCGCGTCGCGAGGACCTGGACGCGGTCGCGCCGGACCACCCGGTCTGTCTGACCGACTTCTCCTCGCACATGGCGTGGCTCAACACCGCGGCGCTGCGAGCGTGCGGGATCGACGCGGACAGTACGGCGCCGGGCGGCGGTGTCATCGACCTCGGCACGGACGGGCAGCCCACCGGCATCCTGCGCGAGGCCGCCCAGGCACTCGTGCAGGCCGGCCTCCCCTCCCCCACCGTCGCCGAGCGGCGCCGGGCCATCAAGGGGGTCGTCCGCGAGCTGCACTCGCGCGGCATCACCAGTTACACCGAGCCCGGTCTCGGGCCGGGCGGTGCCGGGACCTTCTTCGGCGGGCTGAGCACCGACAACTGGACGGCGTACGCCGAACTCGCCGCGGAAGGCGAGCTGGAAGCCCGGATCAGCGTGCTGCTGCTGCCGGCACCCATGGGCGGCTCGGCCGACGACGTACGCAAGGGGCTCGCCGAACTGCGCCGGCCGGCGTCGGCCGACCCCCGGCTTCTGAACGCCATCGGCGTCAAGATCTTCGCCGACGGGGTGCCGCCGAACCGTACGGCCTGGATGAACGACCCCTACCCCGAGGGCGGTCACGGCGCGCTGTGTGTGCACGGGGCCACGCCCGCGCTGCAGGTGGACGAGTTGCGGGAGATGATCCGGGTCGCGCACGAAGCCGGTTTCCAACTCGGCGTGCATGTCACGGGCGACCGGGCGATCGACACGGTCGTCGACGCGTTTCTCGACGCCGAGACCGCCGCGCCACGCGCCGACGCCCGGCACTACGTCATCCACGGCGACTTCATCGGCCCCGACAGCCTCGCGAAACTGGCGGCGCACGGATACGGGGTCAACATGAACCCCGCCATCAAGTGGACCATCTCCGACCTGATGGACGAGGTCGTGGGACCCGTACGGTCGGCGTACCAGTGGCCGGTGCGGTCGGCGATCGAGGCCGGGGTGCGGGTGTGCGCGAGTTCCGACGCACCGATCACCAGGCCGGACTGGCGTCAGGGGGTGGCCGCGATGCTGTTGCGCGAGTCGAAGGCCAGCGGCCGGCCCAGCGGCCCCGAGCAGTGCGTGACACTCGCCGAGGCGCTGCGTGCCTACACGGCCACCCCGGCCTGGCAGGACTTCGCGGACGACTGGAAGGGCACCATCGAGCCGGGCTCGGTCGCGGACCTGTGCGTCCTGGACCGCCCCCTGCTCGGTCTCGACCCGCACGACATCACCGAGGTCGAGGTGGACCTCACGGTGTTCGACGGGCGGGTGGTCTTCGAGCGGGGCTGAACCGCTCCGCCGGGCGGGGTGGTACGCGGGTGGGAGCCCTTCGGCTCCCACCCGGTGGGGGCTGTCTCGCCGTTTCCCGCGCCCTCTGCAAAGGCGGACGTCGAGGCGCTGGTGGGTGCTCCGCGCCAAAGCAGGCCGGCGGACGGTCGTCCGATCCATCGCTCAGCCGCTCGCGCTTCGGTGGTCAGAACGCTCCCGGTGTACCAGCCCGACCCGGCAGAGGGAACGCGACCACTGGTCAGGAGCCTGATCGACCGGCCGCAGGCGACAGATCGGTGGAGGGCGTCCTGTCGGCTCCGCGCCCGCGCGGAAGGCACCCATTCCCGAGGCACACGGCGCTGCGGCCCGCGCGGAGCCCACTTCCCGGGGCTCGCCGGGAAGTGGGCTCCGGCTCCAGGGCGGCTCACCGGTGCCGCCGTCGGCTCAGCCGGCCCCGGCCGCCCGTACCAGCGCGTCGAACAGGGCCTGTTGGGTCGGGTTCTCGTGTGCGGTGTCCTCGGGGTGCCACTGCACGGCCGTGAACCAGGCCCGGCTGTCGGGGAGTTCGAGTGCCTCGATCGTGCCGTCGGCCGCTGTCGCACTGGCTTGGAGGCCGGTGCCCGGGCGGTCGACGTGCTGATGGTGATAACAGGACACCTCCGCCTTCTCGGCGCCGGACACCTCTGCCAGCAGCGAACCCTGACGGATCGTCACGGGGTGCACGAGGTGCCGGTGTTCGCGCTCGGGTCCGCCCATGTCCTGGTGCAGGGTGCCGCCCAGTGCGACGTTGACGACCTGCAGGCCGCGGCAGATCGCGAGCAGCGGGACGCCCGACTCCAGGGCGCCGCACGCGATTTGGAGGTCGAAGGTGTCCTGCAGGTCGTCGACGTCGTACACCGTGTCGTGGGTGTCGGCGGCGCCGTAGCGGTGCGGGGCGAGGTCGCCGCCGCCGGGGAGCAGGACGCCGTCGAAGCGGGCGAGACGGGCGGCGGCCTCGGGGGCGGTGCCGGGCGCGGGATGGATCGTCGCCGGTTCGCCGCCCGCCCGCCAGACGGCCTCGACCAGGGCGCGGGCGTTGACCTCGGCGGCGTACCGCAGCGCGGAGGTGGTGGCGGAGAAGCGGGCCGGGATCGCGATGAGCGGTCTGGCCGCGCTACGGGTCACAGCTGGATCCAGGTGGTTTTGAGCTCGGTGTACTTCTCCAGGGCGTGAGCGGACTTGTCGCGGCCGTTGCCCGACTGCTTCATGCCGCCGAACGGAACGGTCAGGTCGCCCTCCTCGTAGCAGTTGACCCAGACCGTGCCTGCCTTCAGCGCCCGTGAGACCTGGTGGGCAGTGGTCAGGTCCGAGGTCCACAGGCCGGCGGCGAGGCCGTACTCGGTGTCGTTGGCCAGCCGTATCGCCTGGTCCACGTCGTCGAAGGTGAGGACGGACAGGACCGGGCCGAAGATCTCCTCGCGGGCGAGGCGGCTCCCGGCGCCCACCTGGTCGAACACGGTCGGCTCCACGTAGGTGCCGCCGGTGCTCTCCAGGACGCGGGCGCCGCCGGTACGCAGCCGGGCGCCCTCCCGCGTACCCGTGCCGATGTGGTCGAGTACGCGGCCCAGGTGGGCCTCCCCGACCAGCGCGCCCATCTCCGTGGCGGGGTCGAGGGGGTCCCCGACCCGCAGTTCACGGGCCCGGCGGACGATCGCCTCGGTGACCTGCTCGGCGACGGAGGAGTGGACCAGGAGTCGCGAGGGCGCGGTGCACATCTCACCCTGGTTGAAGAAGATGCCCCAGGCCGCGGTGGCCGCGGCCTTCTCCAGGTCGGGGGCGTCGGGGAGGATGATGTTGGGCGACTTGCCGCCCAGCTCCAGCCAGACGCGCTTGAGGTTGGAGTCGGCGGCGTAACGCAGGAAGTGGCGCCCCACAGCCGTGGAGCCGGTGAACGCCAGTACGTCGACGTCCGGGTGGAGCCCGAGCGCCCGCCCGGCCCCCGGACCGTCCCCGGCGACGACGTTGAGGACACCTGGGGGCAACCCGGCCTCGGTGGCGAGCCGGCCGAGTCGCAACGCGGACAGCGGGGAGTTCTCCGACGGCTTGAGGACGACGGTGCAGCCGGCGGCGAGCGCCGGGGCGACCTTCCAGCCGGCCAGCGTGAGGGGGAAGTTCCAGGGGACGACCGCTCCGACGACACCGGCCGGTTCGCGGGTGACGAGGGCGAGCGCGTCGGGGGCGGTGTGCGGGGACTCGTCGGTGAGTTTGTCCGCCAACTGCCCGTACCAGCGGAAGGTGTTGATGGCGGCGCGCAGTTCGATGTCGTGCGCGTCCGTGATCGGCTTGCCCATCTCCAGGGTCACCGTCAGGGCGAGCGACTCGCGCTGTTCTTCGAGGAGTTCGGCTAGCCGCAGCAGGACCCGGCCCCGTTCGGCGGGCGCCAGGCGCGGCCAGGGGCCGGTGTCGAAGGCCCGCCGCGCTGCGGCCACGGCGGCGTCCACCTCCGCGGGCCCGCCGTCGGCGACCTCGGCCAGTGTCCGGCCGTCGCGTGGGGAGACGACGGCGAAGGTGGCGCCGCCACCGGGTTCGTCGCGGCCGTCGATGTGGTGTGCGCCGTACACCGCCGGCGCCTTGGCTCGGCGGAGCCACTCGTCGTGGGTGACAGGCGACATGCGGGCCTCCGAAACGGATGGATGTGCGGGAAGGAAGGGGGCGGGGGACGCGCCCACCCGCCTCCGGAGCCGGGTATGCCGCTCCGGAGGCGGATGGGCGGCCGGGTCAGGCGTCGGCGGCCGGTACGCGCGGGCGGGTCAGCCGGGCGGCGACGAGACCGAGGGCCATGACGGCGGGGACGGTCAGCTCCAGCCACAGGGCGGTGTCGCTGTCGCCGCCGATGAGGGTGGTGAAGTTGTCGAGGATCAGCCAGACGGCCGCCGCGACGGCGACCGTGGCCAGTGCCGGGGCGATCAGCGTGTTCCACAGGCGCGTGTCGAGACGCTCCCGGCGGAAGAAGACGACCACGGACACCGAGGTCAGCAGGTACAGGAGCATCATCCCGAGCACGGCGACCCCGCTGAACCAGGAGAAGAGCGTCAGCACGGGGTCCTTGCCGGCCAGGGCGAAGGGCACGACGAGGGCCACCGCGACGGCGGTCTGTACGCAGCCGGCCACCCACGGCGAACGGCGGTTGTTGAGTGTGCAGAGGCTGCCGGGGAGCAGTCCGTCGCGGCCCAGCGAGAACAGATAGCGGTTGGCCGAGTTGTGGAAGGTGAGGAGACCGGCGAAGAGCGAGGTGGCCAGCAGGATCGGCAGGACGTCGTTGACCCAGTCGCCGAAAAGGGTGGCGATCGGGGCGAAGACGAACACGGTCGAGTCACCGCTCTCCAGCGCCTTGCCCGCCGCCGCCACGGCTGTCGAGGCGCCGTGTGCGGAGACCAGCATCCAGGAGGTCAGGGCGAAGAAGCTGACGACCACGACGATCGCGAGGTAGGTGGCCCGCGGGACGGTCTTCTTCGGTTCGCGCGCCTCCTCGCCGTAGATCGCGGTGGCCTCGAAGCCGAACATCGACGCCAGGGCGAACATCACGGCCACGCCCGGCGCGCCCTGCGTCACGGCTCCCACCGAGAAGGTCTCCGAGATCCCGAGGCCTTCGGGACCGCCGCCCTTGAAGAGGGTGACCAGGCTGAAGGCCAGCAGGATGCTGAACTCCGCCAGGACGAACACCGCCAGCAGTCTGGCGCCCATGTCGATGCCGGTGGCGCCCAGCAGTTGCACGAGGGCCATCGTGGCCAGCGACCACACCCACCACGGCAGGTCGAGACCCAGATGGGCGCTGACGAGGCCGTTGACGATGACGCCGTACAGCCCGTACATGGCGGCCTGGATGGCGCAGTACGCGAAGAGCGCGACGCCCGCGCTGCCGGCGCCGGCGGTCCGCCCGAGGCCCTTGCCGATGTACGTGTAGAAGGCGCCCGCGTCGACGACGTGCCGGCCCATGGTGACGAAGCCGACGGCGAAGAGCAGGGTCACCACGCCGACCAGTACGTAGGCACCGGCGGTGCCGGGACCGTTGCCGATCGCGACGGAGATGGGGACCGACCCGGCGATGCCGGTGAGCGGCGCCTGGGCGGACAGGACGAGGAAGAGGATGCCCAGCACGCCGAGGGCGTTGGGCTTGAGCTTGCCTGCGGTGGATGCGTCCCGCGCGGTCTGCTCTGGGGAGACCGTCTGACTGTCCACTCGGATCACCTGCCAGGGGAAGAGGGGTAATCGTTTCAGGCCAAACGAGTTGCCTCATGGTGGGGTGGAACTATCCGTTTGGCAAGGGGTTTGGCGTGGCGGATCCGGCCCGGACGGGATTTCTTACCCGGCCGTCATCAGCGACCGCTCAGACCTCGCGGTCCCGGTGGGCGGCCAGCAGCCGCAGGACGCCCCGCAGCTCTTCGAGGGCGTCCTCGATGATCTCGCGCTCGCCGAACACGAGCTGGTGCAGGACCAGGCCCTCCAGCGTGGCGAAGACCATCCGGGAGAGGCCCTCGCCGACCGGGCCGGGCAGCATCTGGGCCAGCTCGCGCCGGGTGGCCTCGAAGTACTCGTCGTTGTACAGGGCCCGCAGGTGGGTGAGCAGCTCGGGCCTGCGGCGGGACTCCAGGAGCAGTTCGTACTGGAACGCCTGCAGCTCGGGGCCGCTCTCCACCATCTCCGTCAGCCCGGCCGAGAAGTCGTCCGCGCTGCCCGTACCGGGTTCGAGGTCGCTGCTGGTCAGGGAGGAGCGGATGGCGTGGGTGAGGGCCTCCTCGATCAGCGCGTCGCGCGAGCCGAAGTGGTGCACGACGAGCCCGTGGGTGACACCGGCCTCCTCGGCCACCGCCCGGTACGTGAGCTTGCGGAGCCCGCCGCGGGCCACCACGCGTACGGCGGCGTTCAGCAGGGCCTCGCGGCCGGCTCCGTAGGTCACGCGCTTGCGGGGGCGGCGCGGGGCGGCGGGCTCGGTCATGCCCGTGACCCTACCCGTGACCATGGTCAACGCCGTGGCGCCCGGATGCCGCGGAACTCCCAGTCACCGCCGAGCGCGGTGGACAGCACCTCCTCGGACTCGGTGGGCTGCGCGCCGACGTCGGTCCGGATCGGGGTGGGCCCGGTGACGATGTGGTTCGTCAGCCGTCCGAGCCCCTCGACCTCGACCTCTACGACGTCACCGGGCTGGACGGGCCGGGAGTTGGCGGGCGTACCGGAGAGCAGCACATCGCCGGGGTGGAGGGTGATGGTGCGGGCGATGTCGGCGACGAGGTAGTGCATGTCCCACTCCATCTCGTCCGTCGAACCGTCCTGTACGACCTCGCCGTTGACATACGTGCGCAGGTACTTGCCGTGAAAGTCCCAGTCGGTGACCAGCCCGGGGCCGAGCGGGCAGAGCGTGTCGGAGCCCTTCACGCGGAGCATCGAGCCGGCGTCGGTGTCACGGAAGTCGTGCAGGCCGTAGTCGTTGGCGACCGTGTATCCGGCGATGTACTCCCCCACCTCGGCCTGCGAGATGTTCCGCGCGGTCCGCCCGATGACGATGGCGACCTCGCCCTCGTAGTTGAGCCACCTGCAGCCCTCGGGGCGGACGACCGCGCCCTTGTGGGAGTTGAGGGAGGAGGTCGGCTTGTGGAAGTAGGTGGGGGTGGAGGTGAGTCGGATCTGGAACTCGTCCACCCGGCTGCGGTGGTTGAGGTGCACGGCGATGACCTTGGAGGGCACGACGGGAGGCAGGTGCCGCGCCTCCTCGATCTTGACCCGGCGGCCGTCCCCGGCCACGACTTCGTCACCCTCGACGAGGACCTGGACGGTGGCGCCGTCCAGCAGAATGCGACGGTATTCGGGCATGTCAGGGCTCCTGTACGGGGGTTCGGGGGGCGGTCCAGCCCTCTGCGGGTCGGTCGAACCAGAGGTGGACCTGGCCGGTGCCGACGGAGTTCTCGTACTCGCCGTACTGGCGGGCGGGTGCGGTGCAGGCCTGCTCGCCGAGGGCGCCGGCCAGCATCAGATAGTGGAAGAACTTCGCCTCGGGCTTGTACTTCCAGAACTCGGGCATCGTGTCGAGGACTCGGTCGTGACGGCCCTCCTTGAACCAGGCGATGCGCTCCTCGTCCGCGGCTCGGGCCTCCGGCGTGAAGATGTGGACCGGATCGCTGGCCTCGTGGTCGCGGATCTGGCGCAGCGGCCAGAAGGTGTGCGAGAGAGCACCGGAGGCGATGACGAGGACCCGGCGCCCCGGGGTGGCGGCGATACCGTCGGCGAGCGCTCGCCCGAGGCGCAGATGGTCCTCCATGTCACCGGTCTGGCAGACCCCGATGGTCACCCACCGCTTGTCGGGCAGGCCCTCGCCGAGGAACTTCCACAGGTTGATCGTGGCGTAGTACACCGGCAGGTGGTCGTCGTCGATCGGGGTGATCCACGTGCCGTGCTTGTCGGCGAACTGGGCGATGTTGTGAGCGAGTTCGGGGTCGCCGGGATAGTCGTACGGCATCCGGCACATCCCGCGCGGCAGCTCCTCGGAGGTGAACAGGCCTGCCCTGCGCTGCTGGGCTCCGACGACGAACTCGACGGTCGTGGCCCAGTGCGAGTCGAGGACGACGACGGTGTCGTAGTCGTTGGCGGCGTCACGCTCGAAGACGTCCTTCCTGAGCTGCTGCAGGCCGGTGACGAGGGTGATCTCCTTGCCCTCGTTCAGTTCGAGCCGGTCGGCCTCGGGCAGGACGATGGTGGGGACGTGGGCGAGCAGGCCCGCCCCGACGATCTCACCCATGGTTGTTCCATCCGTTCGGCGCGGTGACGGTGTTCTTGACGTCGCAGTAGAAGTCGAAGCTCCAGGTACCGCCCTCGCGGCCGACGCCGGAGAGCCGGGAGCCGCCGAAGGGCGCCTGGAGGTCGCGTACGAAGAAGCAGTTGACCCAGATCGTGCCCGCGACGAGCCGTGCGGTGACGCGTTCGGCGCGTTCGGGGTCACCGGTGGCGAGCGTCGCGGCGAGACCGAACCGGGTGTCGTTGGCCAGCCGGACCGCTTCGTCCTCGTCGGCGAAGGTCTGGAGGGTCAGGACCGGCCCGAAGACCTCCTCCTGGACGATCTCCGAGTCCTGGGCGACCTCGGTGAGGAGGGTGGGCGCGTAGTACTGACCGTGCCCGTCCCCGTCCCCGTCTCCGTCCCTGCCCCCGTCCGTGCGGTGTCCGCCGATGACGGCCCGGGCCCCGTCGGCGAGGGCGCGCCGCACGAATCCGTCGATCTTCTCCAGCTGGCGGACGTGGATGTTGGGACCGAGGTCGGTGGCCTCGTCGCGCGGGTCGCCCTGCGTCAGCCGTGTCGCCTTGTCGACGAAACGTCGAGTGAACTCGTCGGCGATCGACTCCTCGACCAGGATGCGGGTCGCGGCCAGACAGACCTGTCCGGCGTTGTCGTACTGCTCCACGGCGAGGTCGACGGCCAGTTCCAGGTCGGCGTCGGCGAACACCAACAGCGGTGACTTGCCGCCGAGTTCGAGGCTGAGCGGGGTGAGGTTCGCGGCGGCGGACGCGGCGATGTGCCTGGCGGTCGGCACGGATCCGGTGAAGCTGATCCGGCGTACGTCCGGATGCGAGGTGAGCGCGTCGCCGATTTCGGAGCCGTAGCCCTGCACGACGTTGAGGACACCTGCGGGGAGCCCCGCCTCGGCGGCGATGTCGGCCAGCAGGGAGGCGGTGAGCGGGGACCACTCGGCCGGCTTGAGGACCACCGTGTTGCCGGCGGCGAGCGCCGGGGCGACCTTCCAGGTGGCCAGCATCAGGGGGGCGTTCCACGGGGTGATCAGAACGCTCGGGCCCGCCGGGTCCCACGAGACATGGTTGGTGTGACCACGGGTCTCGAAGTCCTCGTGGTCCAGTTTCAGCAACCAGTCCGCGAAGAAGCGGAAGTTGTGCGCGACCCGGGGCATCACCCCCCGGCGGTGCGAGCGGAGGAGGGCGCCGTTGTCGTTGGTCTCGACGATCGCCAGCTCTTCGATCCGCTTCTCCACCCCGTCGGCGACGGCGTGCAGGACGCGAGCCCGTTCGGTGCGCGAGGTCGCGGCCCAGCCAGGGAAGGCCGCCTTCGCTGCGGCCACGGCGGCGGCGGCCTCGGCGGGCCCGCCGCGAGCGATCTCACCGAGAGCACGACCGTCGATGGGCGAGGTGTCGGTGAAGGTGGCGACGGACGCGACGCGTTCACCACCGATCCAGTGCCGGGTGTCGACGGAAACTCCGGCGACAACAGTCTTTTCAAACATCAGAGCGGCTCCAATCAAAGGAAGTCGGGGTGGACCAACCTGCTTTCAGGGGCGCGGGGAACTGCGCGACCAGCCACACACAGCCCGCACCAACCCACACACATCAAGAGGCACCCACCCCCGAAGTCCCCGACTCCAACAACCGCCCGCCGTCCCAGACCACGCCGACCTGGCGGTAGTACGCGGCGATCGGCTCACGGATCTCCAGCCGGGCCAACTCCTCCGTGGGAGCCGAGAACAACTCCAACTCCGCGTCCCCGACCCACGCCTGCCCACCCTCGAACGAAGCCGCGCCCGTCTCGATCAGTTCGTCCAGAGCCAGCCCCTTGCCACTCTCGATGGACGGCAGCCAGCGATGATGAGCCATGGGATGCCCATTGACGAACCCGTTCGTCGAGGAAGGCTCCTGCAGCGTCACCACGGCCTGGGCCAACCTCCGGTCCGCCGCAGCCAGGGTCGCCCCGAACCGTGCCCCCGCCTCGATCCGCGGAGCGGGCCCGTAGGGATGCGGACGCGTCTGATGGATCGACCCGAACTTCTTCGGATACCCCTGGTGCAGCCCGCGCGCGATCGCGAAGTCCTTGTCGACCCAGATGTACACGCACCGCGAGTACGTCTCGCCCCGGTACTTGCAGCGGACGACCGCGAACGCCTCCTTGTACTGACCCCGCACGGGGTCCAGCAGCTCGTCCCCGGCCGCCGAGCACGACTGCCAGTCGGCCCAGATCAGGGCGACGGCACCCGGATCCTCGTCGGCCAACTCCAGCGGCTGAGGCAGCAGTTCACGTACCCGCGCGGGATCCGTGCGGTACTCGACGGTCAGCAGGTCGCCCGAGTAGTGCCAGGGCGGGGAGGGGATCAGCGACGAGGCACCACTCGCTGTCCTGGGGTGGAAGAACCCACGGGGGCCGGTCACTTGGATGCTCCTTGCACGGTGAGGCCGGACGGCACGGTCACGGCCGGGACGGGCCGCGTGAGCAGTTCGGCGCGGTAGCGGGCGGCCTTCGCGACTGTGGCGGGTCCGCCGAGGGCGACGACACCGACGAGGCGGTCACCGCGGTGGTAGCCGACGAGGACGTCGGTGGCCGGGTCTCCGTCCAGGACACGCACGTCGTCGATGCCGAGAACGGGCGCCCCGAAGGACTGGAGCCGGAAGTCGTGCTGGTCGCTCCAGAAGGTGGGAAGCGGCGCGAACGGCGCCAACTCCCCTTCTCTGCCCGCGAGATGAGCGGTCAGCGACTTCGCCGCGTGTTTCGCGGTGTCGGTCGGGATCGACCAGTGCTCGACCCGGCGGGGCACGCCGTCGTAGCGGGCGTTGGGGAAGCGGGCCACATCGCCGACGGCGACGACCTCCGGGCGCCCGCCCACCCTGAGCCGTTCGTCGGTGAGCACGCCGTCGCCGAGGTCGACCCCGTTGCCGTCCAGCCACTCGACGTTGGCGACGGAACCGACCGACTCCACGACGACGTCGGCCGGCAGGACCGTACCGTCGCCGAGGACGACGCCGGTGACCCGGTCGTCACCCTCGAAGCCGGCGACCGACGCGCCGAGCGCGAAGCGCACCCCACGTTCCTCGTGCCGCCGGAGCAGAGCGCGGGCGAGGAGTTCGCCGAGGGGTCCCACCATGGGCAGGGGCAGCGGATCGACGACGGTGACCCCGGCGACACCGAGTCCGACGGCGGTGGCGGCGACCTCGCAGCCGATGAAACCGGCGCCGACCACGACGACCCTGACTCCGGGCCTGGTCAGCGCGTTGCGCAGGCCCTGGGCGTCGGCGAGGGTGCGTACGGTGTGCCGGCCGGCCTGCGGGCCGGGGCAACGCAGACGCCGGGGGCGCATTCCGGTGGCGACGACCAGACCGTCGTACGGGAGTGTCGAGCCGTCGTCGAGGTCGACGGCCCGCTCGGCGAGACGGGCGGCGACAACCCTGGTGCCGAGGCGCCACTCGACGTCCGCCGCCGACGCCTTCGGGGTGAAGGCGAGGGAGTCGAAGGACGCCTTGCCGGCCAGCACCTCCTTGGACAGCGGAGGGCGGTTGTAGGGCATGTGCGGCTCGTCGCCGACGACCGTGACCGCCCCGGTCCAGCCGGCCGCGCGCAGCTGCTCGGCGGCGCGCAGGCCGGCCATGGAGGCGCCGACGACGACCACGCGCCCCGGGGGTGCGTTCGTCCCGTCGGTCATGTCAGTCCTCGATCCGGATGGCCTGGAGCGGGCAGACGTCCGCGGCCTCCTCGACCTCGTCGCGCAGCGCGTCGTCGGGGTCGGAGACGTACAGCAGGTGACCGCCGTCGTCCATCGAGAAGACGTCGGGTGCCGCGAAGACGCACTGGCCGTGGTCCTGGCACTTGTTCATGTCGACGACGACCTTCATGGCCGGTCCTCCTGGTGGTGAGGGCGTCGGAACGGGGGGAGGGAGGGGTGAAGAGGAGGAGAGGGGAGGGGCCCGACCGTTGTCGGACCGGGCCCCGGCCAAAGGGGGCGGTGACCCGACCCCTGACTCGTTTGGCTTCAAACAAGATAGGAAGCGGTCGCGGTCTGGTCAATAGCTATCCGGATGGATAAATTCTTTCCCCGACCCCCTTGCGGGACGGGTCACTCCTCCATGCCGTTTGGCCTCAAACAACTCGTCCGGGATGTCCGCCCGTTCCACGCGCCCCGGCCGCACTCCCCACGCCACCCGCCTCCCGGACCCCCGTTCCGGAGGTACCCGACGTCCGCCCGAGGAGACAACGGTGAGCGCAATCGACCTTCCAGAAGTCCGCCGGCACATGGAGCGGCTCGCCGCCGAGGGGATCGACGTGGTCCGGGTGGTCTATCCCGACCTCATCGGCACGGACCGCGCCCGCGACGTCCTGCTCGACGAGCTGCCGCGCGCCTGCGAGCACGGACTCGCCTTCTGCCGGGCCGTGTACCACACCAGCCCCCAGGGCGATGTGGTCCCGGTCAGCGGCGGCCTGGACGCGGGACTGCCCGACATCTGCGTACGGCCCGATCTGACCACCCTCGTCGCCCTGCCCTGGGAGCCCGGCGTCGCGGTCTGCCTCGGCGACGTCGTCGACCCGGCGACCGGCTCACCCGCGCCCGAGTCGCCCCGCGATCTGCTCCGCGCCGTCCTCGACCGGTGTGCCGAGCACGGGCTACGGCCTGTTGTCGGGCCCGAGCTGGAGTACTTCCTCTGCGATCCCGCGCCGGGAGGCGCGAGCGGCTGGCAGCGGTACAACCGGGACCCCGGTGTCGTCTACACGGCCGGTCTACGGGCCGACCCCGACAACCATCTGCTGCGCACCCTGCGCCATGTACGCGATCTGGGCATCGGCGTACTCAGCGGCAACCACGAGTTCGACGGCGGACAGTTCGAGATCAACCTGCTGCATTCGGAGGCCATGTCGGCGGCCGACCGGGCCTTCCGCTTCAAAGCCGCGATCAAGGAACTGGCCCGCAAGGAGGGCCGACTCGCCACCTTCATGGCGAAGCCCTTCAACGACGCGGGCGGCTCCGGCTTCCACCTCCACCTCTCCTGCGACTCGGACCCAGAGGGAGCAGGCGGCGCGCGCAATCTCTTCGACGACCCCTCGGGCCGGTACGGGCTGTCCGCGACGGCCCTGCACGCGACGGCCGGTCTCCTCGCCCACGCGCCCGCCCTCGCCGCGCTGCTCAACCCGACCGTGAACTCGTACAAGCGCTTCGGTCCCGACACCCTCGCGCCCTGGCTGATCGACTGGGGCCTCGACAACCGCAGCGCCATGGTCCGAGTGCCGCCGGAACGGGGTGCCGGGGCCCGGCTCGAACTGCGGCTCGGTGACGCCAGCGCCAACCCGTACCTCGCGATCGCCGGCGCTGTCGCCGCCGCACTGCTCGGCGTGCTCGCCGGCCAGGAGCCGGCCGCCCCGCTGGAGGGCTACGGCTACGACACCGACAGGTCCGCCGTACTGCCGATGAGCCTGACGGCCGCGCTCGACGCCCTGGAGGCGGACACCGCGCTCACCGAGGTGCTCGGCAAGGACTTCGTGGCCTCCTTTCTCGCGTACAAGCGCGACGAGGTCGAACGCTTCGGGCGGCACGTCACCGACTGGGAGTTCACCGAGTACGCGTACCACCTCTGACCGCTCCCCCAGCGTTCCCTGGCGCTCCCCCATCTCCCCGAGCCCCCTAGCCCTTCACCGATCACCCCCGATCGCCTCCGCACGTCCTCCTGGAGCCTTCGATGACCGAGACCCTGCCCGCTTCCTCCGCCGCCGCTCACGAGCCGCTCCCCCTCGACGCCGTCGACCTCGCCGACCTCGACAACTTCACCGACGGGGTGACCCCTTGGCGGATGTTCCACACCCTGCGTCACGAGGACCCGGTGCACTGGCAGCCGGAGGAGTCGCCCAACTCCGGTTTCTGGGCGGTGACCCGGCACGCGGACATCGCGCGCGTCGACCGTGACGCGGAGACCTTCACCTCCACGAGGTTCGTGAACCTCGAAGAGGTCGACGAGGACCAGATCAAGAAGCGCGCGTCCATCCTGGAACTGGACGGAGTCAGGCACCGCGCCCTGCGCAGCGTGATCCAGCGGCAGTTCGGCGCGGGCGTCATCAACAGCTACACCGACTTCCTGCGCGGCCTGACCGCACAGACCCTGGACGCGGCGCTGGCCAAGGGGAGTTTCGACTTCGTACGGGAGGTGTCCGCCGACTTCCCGATCAACGTTCTGGCGCGGCTTCTCGACGTCCCGCCCACGGACAACCAGCAGCTCATCGACTGGGGCAACCGGATCATCGGCAACACCGACCCCGACTACGCCGACGTGCTGCTGCACAGCGCGGAGAGCGAGAAGTACCGCGACCTGCCCTTCCGCTCCCCCGCCTCCCTCGAAGTCTTCGAGTACGGACGGGAGTTGGCCAGGCAGCGACGCGGCGGCGCGGGCACCGACCTCGTGTCCAAGCTCGTCAACACCACCCCGCGCGACGGAGTGCCGCTGTCCGCGCAGGACTTCGACAACTACTTCCTGCTCCTGGTGGTCGCCGGCAACGAGACCACCCGGCACACCATCACCCACTCCATGCTCGCCCTCCTCCAGCACCCCGAGCAGCTCGCCCGGCTGAAGGACGACCCGACGCTGATACCGACGGCGGTCGAGGAGTTCCTGCGCTGGGCCTCCCCCGTCTACCACTTCCGGCGCACCGCGACCCGTGACGTCGAGCTCGGCGGAAAGCTGGTCAAGGAGGGTGACAAGGTCGTCATGTGGTACGCCTCCGGCAACCGCGACGAGGCGGTCTTCGACGATCCGTACGCCTTCGACGTCGCCCGGACGGACAACGACCACGTCACCTTCGGCAAGGGCAGCCCGCACCTGTGCCTGGGCAACCTCCTCGCCCGCACCGAGATCCGGATCATGTTCGAGGAGCTGATCCCGCGCCTCGCGGACATCCGACTGACCGGGGAGGTTCCCCGGGTGCGCTCGAACTTCGTCAACGGGATCAAGAAGCTGCCGGTGGAGGTCACCCTCGCGTGACGGACCGCTCCGAACCCGAACCCGACAGCGATTCCGATACCGATACCGATACGGCATCCGATCTCCAGGACACTCAGTTCCCCACGCGGAGCGCACTGAGTGCCATCAGTATCGTTCGGATGCTAGTTTCCGGACCATGACCAAACCGCCCATGCGGGACGCCCTGGTCGCGGCGGCCTTCCAGCTCTTCCTGGAGCGCGGCTACGAGCAGACCACCGTGGACGACATCGTGGCGCTGGCCGGGGTCGGGCGGCGATCGTTCTTCCGCTACTTCCCGTCCAAGGAGGACGTGGTCTTCCCCGACCACGAGCGGTGCCTGGCCGACATGACGGCGTTCCTGGCCGACAGCCCCGAGGACGCGGAACCGGTCGGGCGGGTGTGCGCCGCGGCCCGCATGGTGCTCCTCATGTACGCCGAGAACCCGGCCTTCTCCGTCCAGCGCTACCGGCTCACCAAGAAGGTCCCCGGGCTGCGCGCCTCCGAGTTGTCGGTGGTCTGGCGGTACGAGCGCGCCCTGGCCGCGTATCTGCGCGAGCGTTTCGCCGGCCGGCCCGACGGGACGCTCCAGGCCGACGTGATCGCCGCGTCCGTCGTCGCGGCCCACAACAACGCACTGCGCTCCTGGCTGCGCTCGGACGGACACGGTGACGCGACCACGGCCGTCGACCACGCCCTGGACTACGTGAGGTCGGCGTTCGGCGCCCCGCCCGTACCCCTCGAAGAGAGCGAGCCCCAACGCCGGCCAGGACCCGGGCCCGAGCACGAATCCGAGCCCGGCTCCGAGGACGTCGTGGTCGTCGTCTCGCGGCGCGGGGCGCCGATGTGGCGGGTCGTCCAGGAGATCGAGTCCGTACTGAGGACCTCGCGCGAAAAGTGAGGGTACGCAGTGCCTTTACGCATGACACTGAGTGCCATACCCTGAGGCCGTGCACGGTGGCACGGCGAACCGCGCACTTCGGATTCAGGCCGAGCGCAGGGAGACACCGTGTACCACTCACTAGGCGCCACGCGTTCGACGGGCGCAGGCTCCGCCACAGGCCTGCTCGACGCACCGGCCGACACGAACACCCTCGTCTTCCAGCGCTGCGGCTGGTGCGCCACCGCGATGTACCACCGGTTGCTGTGCCCGGTCTGCGCCGGCAGCGACCTGCGCATGGAGCGCAGCGAGGGCACGGGCACGGTCCGGCACGCCACGGTGGTCAACCGGAACACCCCTGCCGCACGCAACGTGTCACTGGTCGAGATGGCCGAGGGATTCGTCGTACGCGGCCGGGTGATGGGCCCCGCCATCGGCATCCACGGCGGCGACAGGGTCCGGCTCGCCATGGCGAAGGACCCCGTGCGCGGCGAGCCGGTGTTCCAGCTGCTCGACGAGCCGTACCGGGCTTGGATCTGATACTTCGTCAATTTTTGGCAGCATCGAGGGTGGTCTCCTCCCCCGCTTCGCCAACCCCCGCCGCGCACACGTCGATTGATCCTCCTCCACAGGCAACCCACAGGTCCCTGAAGCCGTCCTCCGAGCCGAGAGGGGCCGTCGGAGGACCGGGGGCTCCTGAGCAAGGGCCAGGAGGAGAGAGCATTGCTACGTGCCGGGCGAATATGGGTCACCGCTGCGGCGGTACTCGCCGTGGTGGGAGGATCGCCAGGATGGGCGCAGGCGCAGCAGCCGACGAGGACTGAGGTCACGGCCCAACAGCTGCCCTCGGGCTGGACGTTCACCGGTGACGGTGCGCAGCGGCAGCTCGTCTGGCGCTCCGGCAGGCCGGTGCCGATGGGTGACGCTCGCGTCGAGTTCTACGCGGGCGGCCAGTTGCTCGGGCGGCCCGTGGCGGCACGGGACGGCCGGACGTTCCGGCTTTCGCTGGAAAAGGCGCTCAAGGTCAGCGACCTCAAGGGTGCCAAGGCGTTCGGTGACCTTCAAGTGCGCTCCGGTGGACGCCGGTTGGACGCGGCGGGAATCGCGGCGGCCCCGGACGAGCGCCGGGCCGCAGTCGCTCCGCCCGCCGCGGCGCCGGCCAATCCGGTGGACCCCGGTAAGCCGGGCTCGTTCCGAACGGTCTCGGGCGAGTACACGCTCGACTCGGTGAAGCTGCCCGGAATGCCCGTGCCGGTGGAGATGAAGGCCGTGGTGGTGGCCCCGACCGGAGCCACCGGCCGCAGGCCTCTCGCGCTGTTCCTGCACGGACGCCACTCCACCTGTTACAAGCCCGGCAGCACCGATGTCGACGGCACCTGGCCCTGCCCGGCCGGTGAGAAGCAGATTCCGAGCTACCGGGGATACCTCCGCGACCAGAAGCTCCTGGCGTCCCAGGGCTATGTGACGGTGTCGATCTCCGCCAACGGCATCAACGCCCAGGACTCCGACCTTGAGGACGCCGGGGCACAGGCCCGCTCCTCCTTGGTCCGGCGGCATCTCGCCAGCTGGGCGGACTGGGCCACGAACCGGCCCTCGGCCCCGGCGATCGTACGGACCGCCCCGCCCGCCGACCTCTCCCGAGTGCTGCTGGTCGGCCACTCCCGAGGCGGCGAGGGCGTCAACCGCGCCGCCATGGACAGCCTGTACCGGCCGCCGGCCGACCAGGACGGGGCCCCCGGCCCGGTCCGCTGGAACGTCCGGGGCACCGTCCTCATCGGCCCGACGATCTTCGGTCAGAACCCGGTCGCCGATGTGCCGTCGATGACGATCCTGCCCGGCTGCGACGGCGATGTGTCCGATCTCCAGGGCGAGTTGGCCGTGGACGGCACCCGCGGGATCAGTCGCGGCACCGCCCTGCACAGCGCGGTCTACGTGATCGGCGCCAACCACAACTACTTCAACACCGAGTGGACGCCGGGCCAGGCGCAGGCACCGGCGGACGACGACTTCTGGTCGGACCCGAACGACCGGGACAAGGTCTGCGACGTGGGCACCAGAACCCGGCTGACCCCCGACCAGCAGCACAGGGCGGGCGCCTCCTACATCGCGGCGGCGGCCCGGCTGTTCGTCGCGGGCGACGACCGGGTCCGCCCGCTGCTCGACGGCACCGGCCTGCGGGCGCCGTCAGCCGACCCGGCACGCGTCCTCACGCACGCGGTGGGCGCGAACCGTTCAGCGGGCATCCTGCCGGACGGCGCGGTGACCGTGCAGGGCGGCGGCGGACGGCTGTGCTCGGCCGTGGACGACCGTCCCTCGGTCAGGTGTCTGGCCCCGGACGCCGGCCAGTCCCCGCACTTCGCGAGCTGGGCGACGGAGCGGGAGCTCGGCCGTCGGGCGGTCGCCGTCAAGTGGTCGCAGCCCGGCTCCGCGGTGCGGGTGACTCCCGGGCGACCGGTGTCCCTGAGCGGCGCCAAGGCCCTCGCCCTGCGCGTCGTCGTGCCCCCGAACACCACCGGGACACAGCTGGACGTGTCCGTCACCGACACCGCGGGCAAGCGCGCCACGCTCGGCCGGGTCCGCGTGGACGGACTGCCCGGCACCAGCCGGACGGCTTCGTACTGGGCCCGGGAGGTCCGCGTACCGCTGTCCGCCGCCGCTCAGGCCGGGGTCGATCTGCGCAAGGTACGGAGTGTGGAGCTGACTCCGCGCAGCCGTGCGGGACAGGCCCTGCTGATCGACACATGGGGCTGGCGCCCCGGCACCCCCGTGGTGCGCCCGGCCGCGTTGCCGCGCGTCGACCTCGGCCGGCTGATCGTCAAGGAGGGTGACTCCGGCACCCGGACCTACCGGGTGCCGGTCCGGATCACCGGGCAGGGGGGCGGCACGGTCCGCCTGTACGCCCAGAACCCCGGGACGGACACCATGACGTCCCGGCTGGTCACGGTGCGCCCCGGCGAGCAGAGCATCGACGTGTCGGTGACGGTGACGGGCGACACCCTGTACGACTACGACGTCTGGCGCAGCGTGTTCGTGAAAGCCGTGCGCGGTGCCGTCATCGGCTCGTACAGCGGCGGGGTGAACGTCGAGAACGATGATCCCCGGCCCACGGTCACCATCACGTCCGTCGCGGACCGGGTCACCGAGGGGCAGCCTCTGACATGGCGCGCGACGCTGTCGGCGCCTTCCCGCGCCGATATGTACGCCTACCTGGAGGTGCTGCCGGTCACCGGAGACGCGGAACTGTCCACCACGGATGTCGACCCGGACTGGCTGGCGGGCACCACCGGTGAGTCGCCGCTGCCGGAACGGCCGCTGTCCAAGATCGACGGCTTCTATCTCTTCGTGCCCATCCAGCCGGGACAGTTGAGCGGCGAAGTGAGCCTGCCGACGGTCGCGGACACGGTGGCCGAGCCGGAGGAGTCGGTGCGGCTGCGACTGGCCGACCTCGACGCGCCCGGGGAGCCCGTCCCCGGGCCCGAGTTCACGGGCACCGTGCTCGACGCGTCGTAGCGGTGCGTCCCTGACGGACGTGCGTCGTTAAGTGAAGGTGGGACCGCCGCCCCTGCGGGCGCGGTCCCACCTTCAGTTGTTCCCGAGAGTGATCCGGATCCCGACCGTGCCCGTCCTGCCGCGCCGCAACCGGCTGCCCATGAGGGTGAGGCGGCCCAGTACGCCGTACTTGCGGGCGAGGAGCTGCCGGTAGACGTCGGTCCCGGCCTGGTCGAGGATCTCGGCGGTGGCGGGGACCGGGTCGCCGGTCGGGTTGCCCCGGACGTCACAGGGGCCGACGAGGACGTCGGCCCGGTTGCGGATCCGCTTCACCTTCCAGGCGTCGGCCGCCGACCAGGCGCCGAGAGCGTCCCCGTCCCGCACCACCCAGACCGGGGTCGCGACGGACGTGCCGTTCTTGCGGAAGCTGGTGATCAGCAGGTATTTGCCCGCGCCGAGCCGGTCCAGAGTGCTGGTGTCTTCCATGAACGCGAGTCTAGGCGCCGGGAGTTCGGCTGCCGCCCGGCGCCCTCCACTCCTCGGCCGCCCTCACCAGCGCGGCAGCCGCCGCTCGTACTCCGGCCGCAGCCGCCGCATGTACCCGGTGTCGTCGCGGTCCCTGATTCCGGAGTCGAGGTAGCCGCGATGGGCCCGGTCGAGGGCGTCGGGGTCGAGTTCGACGCCCAGGCCGGGGCCGGTCGGTACCTTCACCGCGCCGTCGCGGACCTCGATGGCGCCGGGGACGATCACATCGCCGGCCGAGTTCCACGGGTAGTGCGTGTCGCAGGAGTGCGCGAGGTTGGGAATGGCGGCGCCGACATGGGTCATCGCGGCGAGGCTGATGCCCAGGTGCGAGTTGGAGTGCATGGACAGCTCGATGCCGAACGCCTCGCAGACGGCGGCGAGTTGACGGGTCCGGCGCAGTCCGCCCCAGTAGTGGTGGTCGGTGAGGAGGACCTGGATCGCGTTCTGTTCGACGGCCGGGCGCAGATGTTCCCAGGCGATCACGCACATGTTGGTGGCGAGTGGCATCGGCGCGTCCCTGGCGACCTCGGCCATACCCGGGATGGTGGCGGTCGGGTCCTCCAGGTACTCGATGACACCGTCGAGTTCACGGGCGACGTACTTGGAGGTCTCCACCGTCCAGGCCGTGTTGGGGTCGAGGCGCAGCGGCTGTCCGGGGAAGGCCTCGGCGAGGGCCTTCATCGCGGCGATCTCCTCGTCCGGCGGGAAGACGCCGCCCTTGAGCTTGAACGAGGTGAAGCCGTACCGCTGTCGCATCAGCCTGGCCTGCTCGACGACTCCGGCCGGGTCGAGGGCCTCGCCCCATTCGTCGGCGATGGCTTCGCGGCCGTCGAGGGCGGGGTGTTCGGCCCACTTGTAGAAGAGGTACGCGGCGAAGGGCACGGCGTCCCTGACCTTGCCGCCGAGCAGGTCGCTGACCGGGCGGCCGAGGAGCTTGCCCTGGGCGTCGAGGCAGGCCACCTCGACGGCCGAGGTGGCCCAGCCGCGGTCGTGGGACCGGGGGACGGCCGGTGTCAGGACGGTATCGATGGCGGCGGCGACGGCGGTCGTGTCGAAGACGTCCATGCCGACGACGACCTTCGCGGCCTCCTGGAGCCGGGCGAGACGGGCACTGCCGCCAGGCGACTCGCCGAGGCCCACCGTGCCGTTCTCCAGGACGAGTCGGAGGACGCAGCGCAGGGCGAGCGGCTCGTGGACACCGTCGGCGTTGAGGAGCGGGGGGTCACTGAACGCGATGGGGGTGATGAGCAGTTCGCGGATACGCGTGCCGGTTCCGGTACCACTCATGTGCGTACTCCTGTCGTCGTTCGCGTTGCCGCTCATGCGCGGACCGCCTCCAGACCGTGGTCGATGAGTTTCGCGAGCCGGGCCAGGTGTTCCGGCGTAGGGTCGAGCAGGGGCGCCCGTACGCCGCCGACGTCCAGGCCCCGGAGGGTCACGCCGGCCTTGACCAGCGACACCGCGTATCCGGGTACCTCGTCACGGAGTTCGACGAGCGGGCCGTAGAACTCGTCGAGAAGCTTGGTGACCAGGGCCCTGTCGCCCTCCCCCAGCGCCCGGTGGAACGCGGTGGCGATCTCCGGGGCGAAGGCGAACACGGCGGACGAGTACAGGTCGACGCCGACGCCCTGATAGGCGGCGGCCGTCATCTCGGCGGTGGGCAGGCCGTTGAAGAAGGCGAAGTCCTCGCCGCCGGGGAGCGCCCGGATGGTACGGACGACGCGGTGCATGCGTTCGAGGTCGCCGATGCCGTCCTTGAGGCCGACGACCCCGGGCAGGCTCGCGATCTGGGCGGCCGTGGCCTCGGTGAGGCGGGCGGTGCCGCGTTGGTAGAAGATCACCGGCAGCCGGGCCGCCGACGTCACCTCCCGCGCGTACCGCACGAGCCCCTGCTGCGGTGCGGTCACCAGGTACGGGGGCAGCAGCAGGATGCCGTCGGCGCCGGCCTCGCGGATGCGGGCGGCCTGGTCGAGGGCGACCGGCACCGGCCCGCCCGCGGCGGCCAGCACAGGGATGCGTCCGGCCGTCGTGGCGACCGCGATCCTGGTCGCCTCCCCGATCTCGGCGGGCGTCAGCGCGTGGAACTCGCCGGTGCCACAGGCGACGAACACCCCGCCGGCACCGGCGGCTACTCCCGCCTCGATGTGCTGGGCGAGTCGTTCCCCGTCCAGCGTTCCGTCCGCCGCGAAGGGCGTCACCGGAAAGAACAGCACTCCTTGGAACTTCATGTCTCTCTCAACAGTGGGGGGGGTGGGAACAGGGTGGGTGTCAGCCCTTGGTGGCACCGGCGGCGATGCCGGTGACCAGCGAGCGCTGCAGGAGCAGATAGACGATCAGGCTGGGTACGAGGGCGATGACCGCGCCGGCCAGCACCACCCCGGAGCCGACCTCGGGGTCGGTGCGCAGGACTGACAGGGCGACGGTGACCGTGTAGTCGGTGGGGTCCTTGGCCGCGATCAGCGGCAGCAGGTACTGGTCCCAGATCATGATGAAGCCGAGGACACCGGCGACGCCGAGTGCGGGCTTGCACAGCGGCAGCACGATCTGCCACAGCATGCGCAACTCGCCGACACCGTCGAGGCGGGCGGCCTCCTCGATCTCGTCGGGGATGTCCTTCATGAACTCGGTCAGCATCATCACCGAGAAGCCCCAGGCACCCAGCGGCAGGATGACGCCCCAGACGGTGCCCTTGAGGTCGAGGTGGATCACCGGGACGTCACCGAGGACCAGTGAAAGCGGGATCGCGATGACCTCCTCGGGAAGCATCATCGTGAGCATGAACAGGGTCAGGATCAGGGCCTGGCCGCGGAAACGGTGCCTGGCCAGCGCGTACGCGGCCAGTGTGCAGACCACGAGCTGCAGCAGCAGACCGCCGCCCGCTATGACGAGCGAGTTGGAGAAGTAGTCCCAGATGCCGCGCTCGCCGGCCACCGTGAAGTTCAGCAGCGTGCTGTCGTGCGGCAGGAAGGAGAGCGAGGAGCCGCTGGCGTTCCTGGTGAAGGCGCCCGAGAGGATGGCGAGGAAGGGCGCGGCGAAGATGCCCAGGGCGACAGCGCAGAGCAGGATGCGCAGGCCCCAGGCGGCGCCGGGTTTGTCGTTCCAGCCGAGGGCGGTGTCGAAGCGGGCCGGTGTGGTCCGTCGGGCCCTGCCGGACCGCCCGGCCGTCGCTTTCGGGGCGGTCGTCCGGACGGGGTCGATGGCGGGGGCGCTCATCGCACGTCTCCCCTCTTGCGGAAGTGGTTGACCGTGACGGTGAGCAGCAGCGTCACGCAGAGCAGTACTACGGAGGCCGCGGACGCGCCGCCGATGTCGTTGCGGGTGAAGCCGAGGGTGTAGGCGCGGGTCATCCAGACCTCGGTGGACCCGGCCGGGCCGCCGCCGGTGAGGACGTAGACCTCGGTGAAGACGCGCAGTCCGCGGATCGCGGCGAGGGTGAGGACGATGCCGAGGGCGGGGCGGATCGCCGGCAGGGTGACGTACCTCAGCCGCTGGCCGAGGGAGACACCGTCCATGGCGGCGGCCTCGTACAGCGAGCGGTCGACGCCCGCGAGGCCGGCCATGATGATGACCATGTTGTAGGGGGCCCAGATCCAGATGCCCATGGCCATGGTCGACCACAGCGCGAGATCCGGGTTGTCGAGGAACTGGACGGGGCCGATCCCGAGGAAGCCCAGGCCGCTGTTGAGGAGGCCGTCGGAGGTCGGGTAGTACATCAGCCGCCACAGCTCGCCGACGACCGCGGTGGCGGTGACGGCGGGCAGGAAGACGGCGGTCCGCACGATCTTCAGCGAGCGGGCCTGGCCCTCCAGGAGCAGGGCGAGGACGAAGCCGAGGACGATGGCGCCCAAGGACTGGCCGATGCCGAGGACCAGGGTGTGTCCGATGGCGTCCTGGAAGCGGTGGTCGGTCAGGACCCGGGTGTAGTTGTCGAGGCCGGTCCACTTGTCGCCGAGGAAGGGCCGTACGTCGAAGAAGCTGAGCCAGACGCCCTTGGCCATCGGCCAGAACTTGAAGACGAGGGCGAGCAGCAGGCCCGGCGCGAGGAACAGCCACGGCACCAGGGACCTCTTGGTGAGGCGTCGGCCTCCACGCGCCGCGGGGGTGGTCACGGTTGCGGTCATTTCAGCAGGTCCTGGTCCTTGAGGTCACCGGCGAGGGTCTCGTCGAGCTCCCTCAGCCGGGAGCGGACGTCGCCGCCGCAGTACGTGAAGATCGCGTTGAGGCTGTCGGCGGTGTCCTGCTTGATGGGGGCGAAGTCGGGCGCGTTCGGGAACTGCTGCGAGGCGTCCTCGTACGCCTTCTGCACCACGCTCCAGCGGGGGTCGTCGCGGACCGTGGCGGCGTCCAGCGTGGAGTTCACGGGGATGCGGACGACGGGCTGGTTCTCACCGGTCATGGCGGTCTTCTGGCCCTCGGGGCTGACGAGGAACGCGGCGAGTTCCTGTTCCTGCTTCGTCTTCCCGGTCTTCGCGCCGAAGTAGACGTTCTCTCCGTCCGCCAGTACGTCGCCGCCCGCGGGGCCCGCGGGGGCCGGGACGACCTCGTACCTGTCCTTGCCGAGGGTCTGGTCGAAGGTGGTGATGTTGTAGGGGCCGGTCATGTACATCCCGGCGTTGCCGTCCTGGAAGTTGGTGGCGGTGGAGGTGACGGCGGTCAGGGCGCCGGGCTGGGTGACAGCGTTGTCACCGCAGAAGAGGTTGTCCTTCATCCAGGTCACGGTGTTGACGGCGGCGGCCGAGTCCATGGCCGGCCTGTAGGTGCCCCTGCCGTCCGGCTCGACGATCTTCGCGCCGCCCTGCCAGAGGAAGCTGGAGCCCCACCAGGCTGCGTAGCCGTTCTGGGCGCTGCCGGGGACGACCATGCCGTAGGTGTCGGCCTTGCCGTCGCCGTCGGGGTCACGGGTGGCGAACGCCTTGGCGACGGTCAGCATCTCCTGCCAGGTGGTGGGTGCCTCAAGGCCCAGTCTCCGCAGCCAGTCCTTGCGGATCATCAGGGTCTGGGCCTGCCGGGAGTAAGGGATGCCGTAGTGCTTGCCGTCGATGCCCACGGTCGACGCCCATGACTTGGCGGTGATCTGGTCATGGCCCGCGATCGAGTCGGGGTCGACGGCCTTCAGCAGCCCCTGGCTCTGGTAACTGCCCATCAGCGCCGTGTCGTTGATCATGACGTCCGGCAGGTCCCTGGTGGACGCGCGGCTCTGCAGCTGCTGGTCGAAGTTGATGACCGGCTGGTAGTCGATCCTGATCCCGGTCTTCTTGGTGAAGGCGGCGAAGACCCGCCCGTAGGTGGCGGCGGCATCCGGGTTGCTCCGGGTCCACACCTCCAGCGTGTTCGGATCGTCGCCGGAACCGCCGGAACCGGTTCCGCAGGCGGCGGTGGTGAGAGCGAGCCCCGTGACGGCGAGCACGGCGGCCAGGCGGCGACTTCGTCGGCGATCGCCCATGGAAGTTCTCCGTTCATATTCGTGAACCTCTTTCACGAATCTAAATGATCGCTGTAAGCTACGAACGGCCTCAGCCGTATGTCAAGACATGGTTCCGAGTCTTCACGGACGCCACACGACCCGCGGCGCCCGAGGCCACAGCCGCACCGATGGAGTCGGGCACGGCTCCTGGAACCCGTTCACAACCGACGCGTCCAGACCCTCGCCAACATCAACAACCTTGTCTAGATTGCAGGTTGACACTTTCTCGCCGGCGCCCAGGAGCTGCCCCCGTGCCCGAGAACCCCCCGGCCGCATCGCTGCAGGCGCGGATCAACTCGCGTCAGCCGCACACGGCTCGGATCTGGAACTACTGGCTCGGTGGCCGGGACCACTACGAGGTAGACCGCGCGGCGGGCGACCGGATCCGTGAACTGCACCCCGGCATCGGCGAGTACGCCCGAGCGGACCGCCTCTTCTTGGGGCGGGCGGTGCGCCATCTGGTCACCGAGTGCGGGATACGGCAGTTCCTCGACATCGGCACCGGACTGCCGACCGCGGACAACACACACGAGGTGGCCCAGCGGATCGCTCCGGAGACCCGGGTCGTGTACGTCGACAACGATCCGCTCGTCATGGTCCACGCCCGCGCCCTCCTCACCAGCACACCCGAGGGGCGCACGGACCATGTCGACGAGGATCTGCGCAATGTCGACGCGATCCTCGAACAGGCCGCGCGCACCCTGGACCTCACCCGGCCCGTCGCCCTGATGCTGCTCGGGGTGGTCATCTTCCTCGGCGACGACGAGGACCCGCACGGTGTCGTACGACGACTGCTGGACGCCCTCCCGCCGGGCAGCCATCTCGGGCTGTCGCACACCATCACCGGCCCGGCGCTCGCCGAGGTGGACGCGGCGGTGCGGTACTGGAACTCGCACGGCACCCCCCGGCTGACCCAGCGCAGCCCCGAGGAGGTGACACGTTTCTTCGACGGCCTGGACCTTCTGGAGCCGGGGGTCGTGTCCTGCTCGCGCTGGCGCCCGGAGGCGATCCGCACCGGCCAGGACGAGCCGGCGGAGGTCGCCATGTACTGCGGAGTGGCCCGCAAGCCCTGACCCGGTCCGCCGTCGGCCGGCGGAACCGAACGGGATCTTGGAGTCGGTGAACACGAACACCGCTCGCCACGTATGGAAGTGAGGGTCACTCAACGACCGGAGGGCCCCGCGGTGTCTCACACCGCGCGTTCGGGGTTCGGGAGCCATTGATGAGGCACGCACGACGACGGATCGTCCGGCGAGCGACACGGCTGGCGGCCGTCGGCGGAGTGATCCTCGGCGGACTGATGGTCACCCAGGCCGTGGCGAGCGAGCCGCCGGAAGTCAATCTGCCGTTCAGCTCCGCCCAGGCGGCCGGCACCACCGGGAGCGAACTCGTCACCGAGCTCGGCACCGACCGGACGGCGGGCAGCTGGATCGCGGCCGACGGGAAGCCGGTCGTCGCGGTGACCGACGCCGCGGCCGCGTCGGAGGTGGAGAAGGCCGGCGCTCGCGCCAAGGTCGCGGACCACAGCATGAACGACCTCAAGTCGGCGACACAGACGCTGCGTTCGGCTCCTCGCGTGGCGGGCACGGCGTGGGCGGTCGACTACACGAAGAACGAGGTGGTCGTCCAGGCCGACAGCACCGTGTCGGCCGCCGACTGGGCGAAGCTGTCCGCGGTCGCCAAGAGCATCGGCGGTTCCGTACGGATGGAGCGGAGCGAAGGCACGTTCACCACCCGGATCAACGCCGCGCAGCCGATCCTGTCGACCGGCGGGCGCTGCTCGGCGGGCTTCAACGTGACCAACGGGTCGGCCGACTTCATCCTCACGGCCGGTCACTGCGGGCCCAACGGTTCGGTGTGGTTCGCGGACACGGCGGGTCAGAACGAGATCGGCAAGACGATCAGCGGCAGCTTCCCCATCAACGACTACTCGCTGGTGCAGTACGACGGCGGCTCGGCCGGTGACGGCGCCGATGTCGTCGCCATCGGCAACGGGCGGGGGGTGCGGATCACGGGTGCGGCCGATCCGACCGTCGGGCAGAAGGTGTTCCGCAGCGGCAGCACCACCGGCCTGCGCGACGGCAAGGTGACCGGGCTCAACGCCACGGTCAACTACCCGGAGGGCACGGTGTCGGGCCTGATCGAGACCACCGTGTGCGCCGAGGCGGGTGACAGCGGCGGCCCGTTGTTCTCCGAGGGCATCGCGCTCGGGATCACCTCGGGCGGCAACGGCGACTGCAAGACCGGCGGTACGACGTTCTTCCAGCCGGTGACCAAGGCGCTGGCCGCGCTCAATGTGCGGCTGATCGGCCAGGCGGGCCAGGCGGCCGCTCCGGCGCCGTCCGCGGCGGCCACGCAGAGCGCCGTCGCCCCCGGGGAGGCCCAGCCGGGCTCGGTGGCGCCGGTGGCGGGCGGCTCCGCCGGGGAGGCACTGCTGGACAAGCTCGCGGACCCGAAGAACGTGGGCCCCGGGCTGCTGATCGCGGGTGGCAGTCTGATCGCCCTGGTCGCCACGCGGTGGTTCCGGGTGGAACAGGACCGGAGGGACTACCGCAGGTCGTACTCGGCGACGTGGGGCTGAACGCTCCGCCGGTTCGGCGGCGCTTCGGCCGCGGCCCCGGTGGGGACTGGTCGCGCGGTTCCTCGCGCCCCTTCAGGGACGCGAGGACGTCGAACCGGCGGAAAAACACTGAAGGCCGGGGCTGACGCGCTCTGTGCGCGGCCCCGGCCTGTCGGCCAGACGTCGATCGAAAGTGGTTACGCGTCGCGCCCGGGGTGCGGGGATACCGCGGCCCATTCGGCGACGAGCTGCTGATACGTCAGCCGCTGCTCGCTGTTGAGGATCCCGCCCGACCGGAGCCACAGGGCCCGGATCTCTTCGTTGACGTCGGCTGCCGAGCGATCAGGGGCGGATTGAAGAGTGGTGGACATGCTGTGAAGCATATGACGCCCCGCGTGAAAACTAAATCGATTAATACGGACTATTCCGGCATTCCCGACCGTGTTACTGATCACGTGCAGTACGTCACCCTCCCCGCCCCCGCCTCGGAGTTCACCGCTCGGCCGCACCCAGCACCAGCACCTGAATGGCCAGTACGGCGGCCCCGCGCGCCCAGTCGTGGAAGTCGGAGACCTTGGTCTCCAGGTTGACCGGGTCCGCGAGCGGATGCCGATTGGCGAGGATGCTCTCCTCGATCACGGCACCCGCCACCGAGACGAGCCCGACCCCCTCCCCGGCGAGCAGGATCTTCTCGGGCATCGCGAAGTTGGCGATCTGGGCGACCAACGTGCCCAGTGCGCGGGCCGCCTCGTCGACGACGCGGGCGGCCATGGGGTCACCGGCGGCGGCCCGGGCGAGGATCTCGTCGTACGTCAGATCGTGGCCGGTGGCGGCGCGGATCTGGTAGCGGATGCTGGGGATGGTGAGCAGGGAGATCGCGCTGCCGCGCTCCCCGTCGGGGGTGAGTGGGCCGTTCGGATTGACGATCCAGCGGCGTCCGATACCGAGACCGTCCTCGGAGGACTGCACCCGCCGACCGCCGCTGACCAGTCCGTAGCCGAGGCCCGCCCCTATGGTGAGGACCGCGAAGCGGTCGAGGCCACGGCCCGCGCCGAACCAGCTCTCGGCCTCGACGAGGGCGGTGACGTCGTTCTCCACGACCACCCGCAGTCCGGTGCGTTCCTCGACGAGGTCGGCGAACGGGACGTCGTACCAGTCCAGGAAGACGGAGTCGGCGACCACCGAGCGGTTCTCGACACGGCCGCCCACGCCGATCCCGATACCCGACACGGCGGGGTGGGCGGCGGTCAGTTCGGCGGCCATCCCGGCGACCAGGTCGGCCACCCGGGCCGGATCATGGCTGGTCAGAGGCCGGTCCAGGCGGGCGACGACCTCGCTGCGCAGAGAGGTGACGACGCTGTAGACCATGTCGTCGGTGATCTTGAAGCCGAGAAAGGCGCGGGACTCGGCGACGACGTCGAGGGGCTGCGAGGGCCGCCCCTGGCGCACCTCGTCCGGGTATCCGGCGTCGGGCACCTCGACGAGCAGTCCCGACTCGAGCAGCGGCTTGCTGAGCCGGGTGAGGCTGCCGGCGGAGAGGTCGAGGCGCCGGGCGAGTTCGGCGCGGGACAGGGGGCCGTGGACGAGCACCTCGATCGCCACCGTTCGCTCGCCGGGGCTCAGCGGCGGCCAGCCGTCGGTCACTGCGGTCATGCCGATCAGACCCCTCACCTTTTCTTTTGCCACGAAACTAACAAGGTCACGATACGGCGAGAAACCTGGCCGGGAAAAGATATCCGCCCGCATCTTGACGAATGGATTCTTCCACCTCGAAAGTAAGTGCCCTGAGGACGAGCCGCCGACGAGCAGACGAGGGAGTCTCTCCATGACCGTCGCCTCCACCAGCCCTCCCCTGCGTCGACCACGTGGTGACGGGGCGCTCGCGGCGCTCTTCGTCGCCCCGGCGATGCTGGGCTTCCTGGTGTTCCTGCTCTGGCCCACACTGCGGGGCGTCTATCTGAGCTTCACCCGCTTCAATCTGCTGACCCCCGCCGAGTGGGTGGGGCTCGACAACTACGCCCGGATGGTACAAGACCCCATCTTCTGGGACTCGTTGACGGTCACGGTCGAGTACGTCGCCATCAACATCGGCGTTCAGACGGTGTCCGCCCTCGCCATCGCCGTGCTGCTCCAGCGGCTGACCCAGTCCGCGGTCCTGCGCGGCATCGTGCTCACCCCCTATCTGATGTCGAACGTCGTCGCGGGCATCGTCTGGCTCTGGATCCTCGACACCCAGCTGGGCATAGGCAACGAGATCGTCGCGGCTCTCGGCTTCGACCGGATCCCGTTCCTCGCTGACGAGACCTGGGCGATTCCGACGATCGCGCTGATCAACGTCTGGCGGCACGTCGGCTACACCGCGCTGCTGCTGTTCGCGGGGCTGCAGGCCATCCCCAACGACATGTACGAGGCGGCCAAGGTGGACGGGGCGAGCGAGGGGCGGATGTTCTGGCGCATCACCATGCCGTTGCTGCGGCCCGTTCTCGCGGTGGTCCTGATCATGACGGTGATCGGCTCGTTCCAGGTCTTCGACACGGTCGCGGTGACGACGTCGGGCGGTCCCGCGAACGCCACCAACGTGCTGCAGTTCTACATCTACGGCGCCGCCTTCGGCCGCTTCCAGTTCGGCTACGCGTCCGCGATGTCCGTGGCCCTGCTGGTCGTGCTGAGCGCGATCACCTTCCTCCAGTACCGGCTCACCCGAGCCGGCCACACCGACCTCGGCTGACGGGAGGAGCGACACCATGACAACTCCGGCAACCCTGACGACACCGGCATCCGCGCCGACCCCGACACCCGCCCGGACGGCGGTGCGACCGCTGCGGCGCGGGCCCTCCCTCGGGCGGATCGCCGCCTGGGCGATGATGACCGCGATCGTGCTGGTCACCCTGCTGCCCTTCTACTGGATCCTGCGCACCGCGCTGTCCACCAACGCGGGTCTCGCCGCCGACCCGACGAACCCCCTGCCCGTGCATCCGACCACCGGTGGTTTCGAGCGGGCGCTCGGTCTGCAGTCCACCAAGGAGGCGATAGCGCAGGGCGGCGCGGGCGGCGGCCTGGACTTCTGGCGCTACCTGCTCAACTCGGTGTTCGTGTCGACCCTGATCACCGGCTGTCAGATCTTCTTCTCGGCGATGGCCGCGTACGCCTTCGCCCGGCTGCGCTGGCGCGGCCGGGACACGGTCTTCGGACTGTTCCTGGCGGGGCTGATGGTCCCGGCGATCTTCACCCTGCTGCCGAACTTCGTCCTGATCAAGCAACTCGGCCTGGTGGACAACCTGTTGGGGATCGCACTGCCGACGATGTTCATGACGCCGTTCGCCGTGTTCTTCCTCCGCCAGTTCTTCATGAACATCCCGCGCGAGGTCGAGGAGGCGGCGCTGCTCGACGGCGCCGGCAAGATCCGCGTGTTCTTCCGGGTGCTGCTGCCGATGGCGTCCACGCCGGTGCTCACGCTCGCGATCCTCACGTACATCACCGCCTGGAACGACTACTTCTGGCCGCTGATGGTGTCGTACAGCGACAGTTCACGCGTCCTCACGGTGGCGCTGGCGATCTTCCGGGCACAGACCCCGCAGACGGGTGTCGACTGGTCGGGGCTGATGGCGGCGACCCTGATCGCCGCACTGCCGATGCTCGTGCTGTTCGCGTGCTTCGCGCGTCGCATCGTGAGCTCCGTCGGCTTCACGGGCATCAAGTGACCGCCCCGACCGATCGTCCGCCCGCCTGCTCACCCGCACACCGGCTCACCTGAAAGGACGGACATGCGAATTCGTACGGTCGTGGCACTGACCGGAGCTCTGGCGCTGTCCCTCGCGACCGGTTGCGCGGGGGGCGGGGCGGCCGGCTCGTCGTCGGACACCGTGACGTACTGGCTGTGGGACGCCAACCAGCAACCCGCCTACCAGGCCTGCGCGAAGGGCTTCGAGCGGGAGAACCCCGGCCTGACGGTGAAGATCACCCAACTGGGCTGGGACGACTACTGGACCAAGCTCACCGCCAGCTTCATCGCGGGCACCCAGCCGGACGTCTTCACCGACCACATCCAGAAGTTCGGCCAGTTCGCCGATCTGAAGGTCCTCGAACCGCTCGACGACCTCGGCATCGAGGACTCCGCCTACCAGCCCGGCCTGGCCGCCAACTGGATGGGCCAGGACGGCCACCGCTACGGCGCTCCGAAGGACTGGGACACCGTCGCCCTCTTCTACAACCGGAAACTGACGAAAGCCGCCGGTCTCACGGCCGCACAGCTGAACGACCTGTCCTGGAACCCGAAGGACGGCGGCACCTTCGAGAAGGCCATCGCGCACCTCACCGTGGACAGGAACGGCAAACGGGGTGACGAGGCCGGCTTCGACAAGAACCACGTCAAGGTGTACGGCCTCGCCACCAACGGCGGCGGTGACGGCGACGGCCAGACCCAGTGGAGCACCTTCGCCGCCTCGGCGGGCTGGACCTACACGAACAAGAAACGCTGGGGCACCGAGTACCAGTACGACAGCAAGACCTTCCAGTCGGTGATCAAGTGGTACTTCGGGCTGGCGGACAAGGGCTACATGGTCCCCTTCACGGACTACAACTCCCAGTCCAACCAGGCGAACACCCAGATCTCGTCGGGCAGGGCGGCAGCCGCGTTCGACGGTGCCTGGATGATCTCGTCGTACGCCGGCTTCAAGGGGCTGGACATGGCCACCGCCGTCACTCCGGCCGGCCCGACGGGCAAGCGCGCCACGATGATGAACGGCCTCGCGGACTCCATCACCAAGGACGCCCACAACATGGCGGGCGCCAAGAAGTGGGTCGCGTACCTGGCGTCCGCCGAGTGCCAGCGGGCGGTGGGGAGTTACGGAATCGTCTTCCCGGCCACGCCCGACGGCACGAAGGCCGCGGTGGCCGCGTACAGGAAGAAGGGCATCGACGTCTCGGCGTTCACCCGGCCGGTCGCCGACGAGAAGGCGGGCGGAAAGGAGTTCGCCACCTTCTCCTACCCGATCACCAACTACGCGGCCGACGTGTACGCGCTGATGCACCCGGCCATGCAGGACGTCTTCGGCAACGGCAGGTCCGTGACCAGCCTCGACCGGACCAACAGCCAGATCAACCTGATCCTCGACCAGTGACGTCACCGAAGTCACCGGTCGGACACCATACGAAGGGCACGCACAACATGACGTTCTCCCTCGGCATCGTGGGCGCCGGGCAGTTCTCCGGCCAGTTCGCCAAGCTGTTCCTCGCCCATCCGGGCGTCGGCGAGGTGTATGTGACCGACCTCCTGCCGGAGCGCGCGGAGCAACTGGCCGCGGCGGAAGGCCTGTCGGGCACGTTCGCGTCGTACGAGGCGATGCTGGAGTCGCCCGCGGTCGACGCGGTGGCGATCTTCACCCAGCGCTGGACGCACGGGCCGCTGGTCCTCCAGGGCCTCGGCGCGGGCAAGCACGTGTACTCGGCGGTTCCGATGGCGATCACCGCCGAGGAGATCGGCGCGATCATCGACGCCGTACGGGCCACCGGACTCACGTACATGATGGGTGAGACGAGTCAGTACAACCCGGCGACCGTCCACGCCCGGAACCAGATCGCCGAGGGCGCCTTCGGCAGGCTCTTCTACGCCGAGGGCGACTACGTCCACGACATGGACCTCGGGTTCTACGAGGCCTACCAGTACAGCGGCGGCGAGAACTGGAAGGCGACGGCCAGCTATCCCCCGTTGCTGTACCCGACGCACTCGGTGGGCGGGGTGCTCGGCGCCTGGCAGACGCACGCCGTGAGCGTGTCGGCGATCGGGGTACGGGACGAGCGCGGCGACGGCGTGTTCGACAAGGAGGTCAGCCAGTTCGGCAACGACTACTCCAACGCGAGCGCCCTGTTCGAGGTCGCGGGCGGCGGGTCGTTCCGTACGAACGAGTTCCGCCGGGTCGGCTACCCCTCGCAGATCAGGGAGTCGCGGTTCCGCTTCTTCGGTACGGAAGCGAGCATGGAGCAGCTCGCCACGGTCGCCTTCTGGCAGGACAAGAAGGGGGTCACGGACATCAGTGAGCTGCTGGAGCCCAAGCCCACCATGGCTGCTGACGATCCGTCACTCCAGCACATCGCCCCGGACCTGCGGGCCGCGTTCACCTCCGGCTCCGCGCCGGTGCACGACCGCTCCCGCCTCCCGAGGGAGTTCGACGAGCTGCACAACGGCCACGAGGGCAGTCACCACTTCCTGGTGGACGACTTCGTGACGGCGGTCAACACCCGCACCCTGCCGTTGGTGAACGCGTGGGTCGCCGCCCGCTACACCCTGCCGGGCATCGTGGCGCACGACTCGGCGCGGCAGGGCGGGGCGAGGCTGCCGATCCCCGACTTCGGGGACGCGCCCGAGGCGTGACCAGGCCCTGGGGTCGGCCGGGTGCCTCAGGTGCCCGGCTTGCGCCCGTACACGAAGACGTCGTCGCCGTTCCTCAGCAACGACCAGTACTTCTTGGCGGTCGCCTTCGTCATGTTGACGCAGCCGTGCGAGCCAGGCGGGTTCCACATGCTGAGACCGACCGAGTGGAAGGCCTGCCCGCCGTCGAAGAACTGGCTGTAGGGCATCGGCACGTTGTAGATGTTCGAGACGTGGTCGATGTCCCGCCAGTAGATCTTCTTCAGTCCGGTGCGGGTCTCGTAGCCGTCGCGGCCGGTGCGGACCGGCACCGGGCCGTAGACGAGACGGCTGCCGTCCTGGATCCAGCTCAGCTGGAGCGTGAGGTTGACGCAGGCGATACGGCCCTTGTTGGTCGGGCACTTGCCTTCCTTGTTGGGGTTGTTCCCGACGGCCCGCTGCTTCAGCATCAGGTCCATCACTCCCCAGGTGACGGAGCCGGCGTAGCCCGCGCTGGGAGTGATGCCGTGCTTCTTCTGGAAGTTCTGGGTGGCCCTGCAGTCGGCGGCGGACTGCACACCGTCGACGGGCCGCCCCAGGAACTTCTCCACCTTCTTCTGGTACGGGCCGGTCTGCGTCGTGCAGCTCGCGGCCTGCGCCGGGGCGGCGGTGGCCACGAGCGCGAGCGGCGCCACGAGCCCCGCGACCCCGAGCGCGACGACCCCTCGTCTGCGTACGTCCCCCATGTCGGTACCTCTCTCCTGCGTGCTACGAGCGGGTTGTCATGAACGTTCTCTGCTTGCTAGACCGCTGTTCCGGCTGATCGGTTGTGGATCCGCCCGAGCCGGGACGAAACGGTGACACTCCCGTGGCAGGGCCTTGTCCTGTCCGAACCGTACTGTCCCGGCGATCAACTGGGCAGATAGCGTTCGGACATGTCCGCGTTCATTCAGCAACTCCCCGCTCTCATAGGTGTCGTCATCGGCGCCCTCGGCTCCTACTGGGCCGTCGCACGAGGGGAGCGGGTTCGCTTCACGCGCGAACGGGAGGCGCGGTGGGAGGAGCGGCGGCTGTCGGTGTACACCGACTACGCGCGGGTGCTCAAGAAGTCGGTCACGCTGACGTACCGGGTCGCGGCGGGCCTCGGCAACGACCCGCATCCGCATCCCCTGACGCCCGAGGAGGCGGCACCGCTCATCGCCGAGGCCACCGTCGCCAGGGACCCGTACGGGGAGGCCCTGCTTCTGCTGGGCGACCCCGAGGTGGTGGCGAAGGCCCGGGAGTGGGTCGCCACGCTGCTGGAGATGGAGGCGTTCCTGCGCGAGCGGACCGAGGATCCGCGAGCCTGGCAGGTACTGCTGCAACGCCAGCGGTCCGGGCGCGAGGGCTACTACGCGGCTGTTCGCAGCGACCTGGCACTGCCACCGGGCCACTCCGCCCGCTGGCCTGTGGTCCCGGCGGCCGCGACCACAGGCGACCCGGGCGGCACGGGCAGTGCGGGCGTTACAGGCGACCGCGGCTGACGCGCGGGCCCACGTCCGCGCGTCAGCCGATGATCCCGATGATCTCTATCGGTAACCGGCCACGTCCGCCGGTTTCCCCGTGTCCTGGACCTCGACCACATAGCGCCAGGCGTCCGGACGGCTGCCGTCGAGATCGGTGAAGCCGTAGACCTTGGCGAGCCCGCCGCTGGAGAGGGACTCACCGTTCCAGCGGGACACGTCCGGGTCGGCCGCCAGGGCCGTCACGGCGCGGCCCACGAAACGCGGGGTCTCCGAGATGGCGAAGTGCGGGACGCGTTCGAGGGCGTCCCGCCAGTTCTCCTCGCGGACGCCGTAGTGTTCGAGCATGATCTCGGAGCGCATCCAGCCCGGGGTCAGTGCCACGGCGGTGGCGCCGCGCGGGCCCAGTTCGTGGCCGAGGGCGAAGCCCATGCGCAGGACGGACGACTTGGCGAGGTCGTAGAAGAAGGAGCTCCGGTAGGTGCTCCCGTTGTAGTCGGCGGTGCCGTCGGTCATCTCGACGACCAGGCCACCGGGGTTGCGCAGCAGCAGGGGCAGGGCGTGGTGGTTGGTGATCGCGTGGGTCTCGACAGCAAGCCGCAGCAGCCGCAGTCCGTTGTCGAGGTCGTGCTCCCACACCGGGCTCTCCCACTCGAAGAGGTTCTCGCCGCCCCAGATGTCGTTGACCAGGACATCGAGCCGGCCCTGCTCCTCGGCCACCCGGTCCACCAGCGCCCGTACCCGCGCCGGGTCCAGATGGTCGGTGGGTACGGCGATACCGTGGCCGCCCGCGGCGGTGACCAGGTCGGCGGTGTCCTCGATGGTCTCCGGCCGGTCGTACTCGGAGCGCTGCCGCCGGGTGCTGCGGCCGGTCACGTAGACGGTGGCCCCGGCGGCCCCGAGCTCCACGGCGATACCGCGCCCGGCCCCGCGGGTCGCCCCGGCGACCAGGGCGACCCTGCCCGCGAGCCTCCCGCCCCGAGCCCCTTCGTCCCGCTGCCCGTCCAGGGGGCTGTCCGTCGTCCTCGGCATGTCCGTGTCTCCTCCGTGCGTGACCGCAAACCCGACCGGCCCGGCCTGCGGGCCGGCGTCACGTCCAGGGTGTCGCTGATACCGGACATCCACTGTCGGGTATTCCGCCGACGACATGCCGCAGGGCGGGCAGCTGTTCCGCCAGCGGGTCCAGGCCCACGTCCTCGCGGCGCTCCTCGACCGTCTCGGGGTGGCGGATCGGGTACGGGCACAGGGTGTCCGCGTCGATGCGGGTGCCGTAGAACTGCGGCTGGCCCAGCTCGACCGCGCAGTGGTCGGCGATGTAGGCGTGGTGCACGGCCGGACAGCCGCCGTCCGCCACGGCTTCCGCGATCAGGTCGCGGCAGGTGAGCTGGAAGCCGAGGTCCGCGGTGTGCAGCAGGATCATCAGCGCCGCCGTCGACGCGGGCTCGCCGACCTGGGCGGCCTGGGGCCAGCCTCGCCGGGCCACGACCGATCTCAGCGCGTCGGCGTTGGCACCCCGGCAGCGGGTGACGAAATGCCGGTTGAGTGCTGTGGGTGTCTCGCGGGCCAACCGGGTCAGCCGCTGGTCCTCCTCGGACCGGCGTACCAGTTCGGCGGCCAGAGCGAGGTGTCGCGGTTCGGCCGCCGCGCCTCGCGGGGTCTCCATGGGTGGTGCGCTCCTCATGACGTTCTCCTGCCCCCGACGGACTTCACGGTTTCTCCTCGGTGGACATCGAGAGCCGCACCTTCCTGCCCGGCGCCCAGGGGTCCGGCGGCGCGGTGTCGGCTCCGCCCGCGCCCCCGCGGGGGCTCCTCGGTTGTCCGTTCGTCACGGCGGCCATCCAGGTCTCGCATCGGGGTGGGGCTGTGTACTCGTCCGGATCTGTCGGGACGTCAACTTCCCGGCGGGGGACGGGCTTCGGTGACGCACCGCGCGATGTGCGGCAGGTCACCCGATCACTATGGTGACCGACAGACACAGCTCGCAACCTTCGTTCTGATAATTTCAGAATGAAGCGCAAAGCCCTGTCGGTGTCAACCGAAGACATGGCACACTGCCCGCTGTGACGGCGGTTTCCGGAGGTCCCACGTGAGCGACAACCGCTCAGGCGGAAGTGCCCCCACCGTCCTTCGGATGGTCCTCGGCAAGCGGCTGAGGCATCTGCGGGAGCGAGCAGGGGTGTCGTTCGAGGAAGCCGCACGGGCGATCGAGGTCACGCCGTTGACGGTCCGCCGGATGGAGAAGGCCGAGGTCGGCCTCCGCATCCCCTACGTGAAGGAGCTGTTGCGCACCTACGGGGTCCTGGCCAAGGAGATCGACGACTTCCTCCACCTGGCCAGGGAGGCCAACCAGCCTGGCTGGTGGTACACGTACCGCGATGTGCTGCCGGACTGGTTCAGCGCCTATGTGAGCCTGGAGAGCGAAGCCACCGTCATCCGGCTCTACGAACCCCACTACGTCCCCGGCCTGTTGCAGACCGAGGACTACGCCGTCGCGCTGCTGCGCATCGGCTTCCCCAACGACAGTCCCGAGGACATCCGGCGCCGGGTCGCCCTGCGGCTGAAGCGCCAGGATCTGCTCGACAAGCCCGAGGCGCCCGCCGTCTGGGCCGTACTGGACGAGACCGTGCTGCGCAGGCCCGTGGGCGGGGCCGAGGTGATGCGGGCTCAGATCGACCACCTCAGTGAGGTGTTGGAGTATCCGAAGGTCCGGCTCCAGATCATGCGCTTCGCCGCGGGTCCGCATCCGGGAGCCTTCGGTCCCTTTCACTACTTCCGTTTCGGCTTCTCCGAACTGCCCGACGTCGTCTACACGGAGAGCCTCGCCGGCGCGCAGTACTTCGACCAGCCCGCCGACGTCGTGACGTACCTGGAGGTACTGGACCGGATGTCCGTTCAGGCGGACCCGGTCGCTCGGACCAGGGAGACCCTGGCAGCACTGCGTAAGGAGTTGTGAACCATGGCAACCGACAACCCCGTCCACAGCGGCATGCCCGCGGCCGAACTCGGCTCCGAGGGCTGGCACAAGCCCTGGAGCGGCACCAACGGCGGAAGCTGCGTCGAGGCCAAGCGGCTGCCCGACGGCAGTGTGGCCTTCCGGCAGTCCAAGGACCCGGACGGGCCCGCGCTGGTCTACTCCCGGGAGGAGATCGTGTCGTTCCTGGAGGGCGCCAAGTCCGGCCAGGCGGACTTCCTGATCGCCTGACGCCCCGGCCCGCCGTACGCCTCCGGCGCGAACGGTCCGCGTACGGCGCACCACCCCATCCACACAACCGGACAACCCGTTCGGGGACTCCCGCCGCGCGGGAGTCCCGTACACACTGAGGGAGTCGACGCGCCACCGCGCGGCCTCGCCGCATCCGTGCCCCCGCGCCTCATCTGTCCCAACTCCCGTGATCAAAGCGGCAGTTGACGATAGGTTGGCAAGGTCCGCGCGAGGCAAGTCAGGAGAACTCCGATGACAGACGGCCGGCCCACCCCCGACCAGGAAGCACTGTCCAAGATCGACACCACGGTGCCCCACTCCGCCCGCATCTGGAACTACTGGATGGGCGGCAAGGACAACTACGAGGTCGACCGCGCGGCGGGCGACGAGTACCGCGAGATCGCCCCCGACATCGAGACGATGGCACGCGCCTCACGCACCTATCTCATCCGCGCGGTCACCTTCGTGGCCAGCGAGCGCGGGATCCGCCAGTTCCTCGACATCGGAACCGGCCTGCCGACGTACGACAACACGCACCAGGTGGCCCAGAAGGTGGCCCCCGAGTCGCGCATCGTCTACGTCGACAACGACCCGCTCGTCCTGCGGCACGCGCAGGCCCTGCTCACCAGCACTCCCGAGGGCAGCACCGACTACATCGACGCGGATCTGCACGAACCCGAGAAGATCATCGAGGCGGCTCGCCGGTATCTGGACTTCGACAAGCCGGTGGCGCTGATGCTGATGGGCATCCTCGGCCACATCCAGGACTGGGAGGAGGCCAAGGCGATCACACGACGCCTCCAGGCGGCCCTGCCGCCGGGCAGTTACTTCGTGCACTACGACAGCACGGACACCGACGAGGAGCTCAAGCGCGCCCAGCAGGGGTACGACGACACGGGCGCGGTCCCGTACGTCCTGCGCAGCCCCGACAAGCTCTCCGCGCTCTACGAAGGTCTGGAACTGATGGAGCCGGGCATCGTCTCCTGCCCCCTGTGGCGCCCGGAACCGGGCACCACTCCGCAGCCGACGGATGTGTACGGAGGCGTCGCGTACAAGCCGTAGCCGCTTCCGCCGTACCGGTCGGTCGTGTTTAATGTCATCCTGTCGATCGACAGGATTCCTGGCAATAGCCCGACCGAACGGACCCGCATGTCCCTCCTGGCCAGGCCTGCGGTGGCCTCCCTCATCGCCAAGATCTTGCAGCGTCTCACCATACTGGCGGACCGACGGCCCAGCGGGCGGGGCTCCGCCGCCGCGTCCCACGCTCGCCTTCCCGAATTCCCGCGTGCCACAAGCGAGTTGACGATCCCGACCACGGTCGCCCCGGCCCGGGTCGTGGTCTACCGGCCCGCGACCGAGGACCCGGCCCCGCCGGTCCACGTCAACTTCCACGGCGGCGGATTCATCATGCCGCTGACGGAGTCCGACGACGCCTTCTGCCGTGCCGTGGCCGCGCTCGCGGGCGTGGTGGTCGTCAACGTCGACTATGTCGTCGCCCCGCAGCACCCGTTCCCGGCACCGCCCCTGCAGGCGTACGAGGTCGTCCGGTGGATCGCGGCACACGGCGCCGAGCACGGCTGGGACGGTGCCCGGCTGACCGTGGGCGGGCAGAGCGCCGGCGGCGGTCTCGCCGCGGCCGTGGCCCGCCAGGCCCTGGAGGAGGCCGGCCCCTCGATCGCGCTCCAGGTCCTGCACTACGCGCCCCTCGATCTCGCGACCGCGGCGAAGGACAAGCGGGCGGCGATCGCCAAGCCGATGCTGCGTCCGTGGATGGGCGAGGTGTTCGACAGCGCGTACGTACCGGACCCGCGCGAGCGCACCGACCGGCTCGTCTCCCCCGCCCACCCGAAGGAGACCGCCGACCTCAAGGGCATCGCCCCGGCCCTGGTCGTCACGGCGGCGCACGACCGCCTCCGGGCGGAGGCCGTGCGCTACGCCGAGCGGCTGCGCCAGGTGGGATCGCTGGTCGAGCATCTCGACATGGCCGGGGTCGACCACGGCTACGACCTCGACGACGAGGAGAAGGCCCGGGAGGTCTACCCCCTCGTCGCCGACCACGTACGGCAGGCCACGGCGGCCCTCTGATCTCGTGCCGCCGGCCCGGGCGTTCAGCGCAGGGTGAGGGGGGTCTCCGTCTCGGCCCGGGTCAGTTTCTCCGGGTTGCGGACGTAGTAGAGGCCTGTGACCAGGGCGTTCTCGACGCGCATCGCCATGATGCCGTCGAGCTCGCCGTCCAGGTGCACGACGAGTGCCGGGCCGCCGTTGACCACGGTGGGGGCGACGGTGATCGGGGCCTTGTTCTTGCCCAGGACGCCCACCAGGAACCGGGCCACCTTCTCGGCGCCGGTGATCGGGCGCAGCGCCGCCTGTTTGATTCCGCCGCCGTCGTTCACCATGACGACGTCCGGGGCGAGTACGTCCAGGAGAGTCTGTGGATCCCCGGTCTCCAGCACACGCCGGAACGATTCGTGGACGGCCCGGGTCTCCTCGGCCGACACCTTCTGGCGGGGGCGGCGGGCGTCGACGTGCCGACGGGCGCGGTGGGCGATCTGACGGACGGCCGCGGGAGTCTTGTCGACGGCGGCGGCGATCTCGTCGTAGCCCGTGTCGAAGACCTCGCGGAGCACGAAGACGGCGCGTTCGGTCGGCGAGAGGGTTTCGAGCACGAGCATCAGTGCCATCGAGATGCTCTCGGCGAGTTCGACGTCGTCGGCCACGTCCGGCGCGGTGAGCAGCGGCTCGGGCAGCCACTGGCCCACGTAGGCCTCCTTGCGGCGGCTCATCGTGCGCAGTCGGTTGAGGGACTGCCGGGTCGTGATCCGGACCAGGTAGGCGCGCTGGTCGCGGACCTGGGCGAGGTCGACCGCGACCCAGCGCAGCCAGGTCTCCTGGAGGACGTCCTCGGCGTCGGCCGCCGAGCCGAGCATCTCGTAGGCGACGGTGAAGAGCAGGTTGCGGTGGGCGACGAACGTCTCGGTCGCCGGGTCGGTCGCGGGGCCCGGGCCGGTGCCGGGGGCCGTGGTGCGGTCGCTCATGTCCCGGCCCCCGTCCGGCGCGGGGGGCGGCACCGGCCGCCGTCGGTTCTCGGGCGTGATTCCACAGCGGGGTCCTCTTCTTTGTCGTCGACAGCCGGTCGACAGCCGTTCGATCGGCAGGGGAACACTGCCCGGCGCCCGGCGGTGACACGCCGGGCAGTGTCTCAGGCTGCCCGCTCGGCGGTGACCCCTTCCTGGCCGGTCCTTGCCTGGAGGAGCTGACGGCGCTTGGCGTCCTTGCTCCACCAGGTGCGCGCGCCGGGCTTGCGTGCCTCGTACGACAGCTGCCAGGGGATGCTCCTGCAGATGAGTTCCTTGACCTTCGCGCCCGTCCGGCCGCCGAGGTAGTACCCCTTGGCGGTGTCGTCCTTGCCCATGACCTGGAAGACGCCGGCGTGACGCCCCAGGCTGATGCAGGTGGCGACGAACCCCACGTCGATGGCGGCGGGCCGCTCCCCCGCGATCCGGCTGAGCACTGTCTCGGCGGCCTGTGGGCCCAGCTGGACCGCCGCCTGGCAGCTCATCCGGAACGGCAGGTCCGACGGCGCCGCCGAGTCCCCGGCCGCGACGACGCGCTCGTCGTCGACGCTGGTCAGTGTCTCGTCGGTGAGCAGGCGGCCCAGGGCGTCGGTGCGCAGTCCGCTGCGGGCGGCCAGGTCCGGCACCCCGAATCCGGCGGTCCAGACGGTCACCGCGCTCGGCAGCTCGCGGCCACCGGCGAGTCGTACGGCGTCGTGGGTCACCTCCGTCACCTTCGTGTCGGGGCCGTCGAGCACGCTCACCCCGAGTGCGGCGAGCCGCTTGGCCACCGCACGCCGGCCCCGCGGATGGAGCGACGGACCGAGCAGACCGCCGCACACCAGGGTCACGGTGCGGCCCTGTTCGGCGAGCTCGGCGGCGGTCTCGATACCGGTCGGACCGGCACCGACCACGGTCACCGGCGCCGAGGCGGGCGCGGCGTCGAGGGCCGGCCGGAGCCGCTGTGCCTCCTCCATGGAGGCGATCGGGTACGCGAACTCGGCGGCACCGGGGACGCGGGGGTCGGCGCTGCCGCTGCCGACGGCGTAGACCAGGTGGTCGTATCCGACGGTGGCACCGCTCGCGAGCGTGACACCGCGCCCGGCCGTGTCGATCCGGGTCACGGTGTCCACCGTCAGCCGGACGCCCTCGGCCAGGATCTTCCGGTAGTCGGTGACCGCGTCGTGGGTGCCGCTGACGAGTTGGTGCAGGCGGATCCGGTCGACGAAGGCCGGGCGCGGGTTGATCAGGGTGACGGTCACGTCGGCTCGCTGTGTCAGACGGTTGGCCGCCATGACTCCGGCGTAGCCGCCGCCGATCACGACCACTTCGGTGTTGCCGCTCATGGTGTCTCCTCCGCTTCGACGGTCGCCCCCTGAAGGGGGTTCGGCCTCAAGACACCGGCTGAGCGAGGGTTGTGACAGGTGCGGGGACCATTTCTTCTTTCTTGCCCCCGGACCCCCGCACGGCTCGGTCTCCGGACCCCCGCACGGCTCGGCCCCCGGACCCCTCAGCCCGCCGTGGACAGTTCCTGGGCCGGTTCGGCCGCCGTCGGCTGCCGGGATGTGCGCAGGCCGGTGAGGGCGACGAACACCGTGGCGAGTACCGCCGCGACGGCGAACGCCGTGAACCCCCAGCCCTCCGAACCGCTCGCCACCAGCCGGCCGCCCAGCCACGGGCCGAACACAGCGCCGAAGCGGCCGATGCCGGACACCCACCCGACCGCCGTCGCACGGTTCGCGTCGGTCGACCGGCCCGCGACCGCCGCGTAGACCATGGCCTGGGCGCTGAAGAGGAACATGCCGGTGAGGAAGACCACGGTGTAGGTGAGCGGCAGCGCCATGTGGACGCCGAGGAGGTGGACGCCGACCGCGGTGCACGCGAACCAGACGGTGGCGATGCGGGCGGCGCCGTAGCGGTCGGAGCAGCGGCCGGCGACCAGCATGCCGACGATGCCGCCGAGGTTGATGACGATGAGGAAGGACAGGGACGAGCCGAGCTCGTAGCCCGCGCCGCGCATCATGGTCGGCAGCCAGTTGCTGACGCCGTAGACGAGCAGCAGGCCGCAGAAGGAGGCCAGCCAGAAGAGGGCGGTGGTGCGCCACAGGTCGCCGCGGAAGAGGGCCGCGACGGCGCTCCAGCGGTTCCCGGTCGCGGGACGCTCCGTCGCGGCGACGGGCAGCTCGACGTCGTAGCGGTCGGCGAGCGCGCGGGCCTCTTCGACGCGGCCCTTGGCGAGCAGGAAGCGCATCGACTCGGGCAGGAACCTCGCGACCAGCGGGACGCCGACGAGCAGCGGGACCACACAGATCCAGTAGGCGACACGCCATCCGTCGGGGCCGCTCGTCCACAGCCCCAGGAAGCCCGCCATGATGCCGCCGGCCTGGTGCGCGGTCATCAGAGTGCCGACGATCAGGGCGCCCCGGCCGCGTGGGGCGTACTCGGCGACCATGGTGATCGTGGTGGGCAGCAGGCCGCCGAGGCCGAGGCCGGCGATGAAGCGGCCGAGGCCGAACACGCCGAGACTGGGGGCGAGCGCGCACAGGGCGGACGCCAGCGAGAACACGGCGGTGGAGGTGATGATCACCTTCTTGCGTCCGATCCAGTCGGTGACCGTACCCGCGGACAGGGCGCCGATGAGCATGCCGAAGGTGGCGTAGCTGCCGAGGTCTCCGGCCTGGCCGGGGACGAGTCCGAGGGCCTTGTGCTCCAGCATGTGGGGCAGTTCGGCGCCGTAGACGAACATGTCGAGGCCGTCGAAGAAGACGACCAGCCAGCACAGGCCGACGACGAGCGCGGCCAGTCTGCCGCCGCGAGCGGGTGGGGCGGAGGAAGGAGACATCGTTGGTTCCTGTCGTCCGGCAGAGTCGGTCCCCTGGGGAGGGGAGGAGTCGCTGCGCCATGGGGAGGGGGGTGCGCCCGACGGTAGGGAGCCATCGGGATTAGTGTCAACGTTTTCGTCAACAATCTCAGGAACGGTGTGGGCCGTGACCTCGCCGTGCGCCGCCCACACCGTCGGCGGGGCGTCAGTCGAGCGGAGGCGTGCCGTGCGTGTGGAAGGACTCGATGGTCTTCAGGCCCCACGCCTGCCCCTTGGCGCGCTCCGCCTGTGTCCAGGTGATCAGCGGCCAGTCGGGGGCGAGCACCAGGCGGGTGAGCGGGTTGCACAGTTCGACGCGGTTGCCGCCCGGTTCGTAGACGTAGAGGAAGAACGTCTGCTGGATGGCGTGCTTGTGCGGGCCGGTCTCGATGTGGACGCCGTTGTCCAGGCACAGGTCGGCGGCGCGCAGGATGTCCTCGCGGGTGTCCGTGGCGAACGCGATGTGGTGGAGGCGGCCGGTGGAGCCGGACCAGTCCTCCGTGTAGACGATGTCGTACGACTTGTTGGTGAACGTCAGCCACTGGGCGGCCAGGCGTCCTTCGTCGAGGACGATCTGTTCGGTGGGGCGGGCGCCGAGGACGTGCTGGATGAAACCGGCGTTCGGTTCGACCGCGGCGGCGAGGAAGTTGACGTGGTCGAGGCGGCGGACACCGACGCCGGTCGCGGGTTTGGCCTGCGGCTGGTTCTTGAGGCCCGGCCGCAGCCCGGGCGGCGCCTCGTACCACTCGCTCTCCCAGTACAGGGCGATCTCGTGACCGTCGGGATCGGTGGTGACGTAGAGCGGGCCGAGCCCGGGTTCGTCCTCCACCCAGCGGCCGGGGCGGCCGGCGCTCTCGGTCTCCTCCACCCTGCGCCGCAGGGCCTCCTCGCTGGAGGCGCGCAAGGCGGTGCGGCGGATGCCCGAGGTCGAGTGGGCGGTGAGGGTGAGGCTGTGGTGCTCGTAGTCGTCCCAGGTCCTCAGGTACACCGAGTCGCCGGAGCGGCCGTTCTCGGTCAGGCCGAGGATCGTGGTGAAGAACCGGACGCTCGCGTCGAGGTCGGGGGTGAGGAGTTCGACGTGGCCGAGGTGGGCGATGTCGCCGAGCGGCGGGGTCATCAGCGGCTCCTGACAGAGTGAGGGACAGCGGGAAGATCGCGGGGAGGGGCGGCCGGGCGGGGGTGGACCGTGCCGTCGAAGATCTTGCGGGCGGTGCGGACGACGGCCGTGCGGTGCGCGGCCGGGGCAGGGCCGTCCGTGTCGACGACGGCTTCGACGTCCAGGAATCCGGTGGGGTGTTCGATGCGCAGCGGGTCGTCGTCGTGGGCGGGGAGGCGCGCCACGCCCTGGCCGACGCCGCCGGTCAGGCGCAGGCCGGCGGCGACGCTCGCGGCGCCGAGCACGCCGATCGCCGGGTGGCAGCGGACCGGGATGAAGGTGCGGGTCATGACGGTGCCGCCGTGAGCGGGCGGGGCGAGCAGGGTCAGCTTGGGCACGGTCGTCGCGGAGACGTCGCCGAGGCCCATCAACTCGCCTGCCGCCAGCCGGATCTCGTGCAGCCGTTCGTTGAGGGTGACGTTCTCCTCCAGGTCCCCCGGGTCCTCGTAACCGGTGACCTGGAGCGCGGCGGCGGCGATCAGCACGGTCGGCATGCCGTTGTCGACGCAGGTCACCGGTGTTCCGGCGACGGTGTCGCGGGCCCGGCCGGTCGGCAGCAGGGGTGCGCTCCCCCGCTCGAACCCGATCGTGACCGGAGCGGCGCGGCCGGGCACACCGGAGATCTCGGTCGTACCCGTGTACACGACACGCCCGCCCGCTGTCGGAAAGGTCGTGATGGCGTGGCCGCCGCTGTTGACCATGCGGACGCGTACGGAGGTCGACTCCTCCCCCGCCACGACCAGTCCGCGTTCCACGGCGAACTGTCCGACGCCCGCGAGCAGGTTCCCGCAGTTCTGACGGTCCGTCACTGTCGCCTGGTCCACGCCGATCTGGAGGAACAGATAGTCGACGTCGGCCTGTCCGTCGCGCGAGCGGGAGACGACGGCCACCTTGCTGGTGAGGGGGTGCGCTCCGCCGAGTCCGTCGATCTGGCGGGGGTCGGGGCTGCCCATGACCCGCAGCAGCAGGTCGTCGCGGGCGGCGGGATCGGCCGGCAGGTCCTCGGCGAGGAAGTAGGCGCCCTTGGAGGTGCCGCCCCGCATCAGCATGCAGCGCAGGCCCTCCTCCGGGCGGGCCGTGCTCACGAGCGGGTTCCCGGTCCGGCGTCCCGGCCGGGTCCCGCACCAGTCTCCACGCCGGTCTCCGGGTCGGCCGCCCGCACATGCTCCTCGTACGACTGATACCGCACCCCCAGCCGTACGAGGGTCTCGCGCAGCCCGTACCGGTCCAGCCCCAACTGACCTTCGGCGAAGGCGAGTCGGGACGCCTCCTCCTTCGCTGTGCGGGCCTCGGACGCCTTGACCGCCTCGGCGGACCGCAGCCGGGGCACGACCATGACACCGTCGTCGTCGGCGATGATCACGTCGCCGGGGTGGATCTGCTGGGCGCCCACCACGACGGGGACGTTGACCGAGCCGCCCGTCGCCTTGACGGTGCCCTGCGCGGAGACCGCCGCCGACCAGACGGGGAAACCCATGGCGCGCAGTTCGGCGGTGTCCCGTACCCCGGTGCCGATGACCAGGCCGCGTACGCCCCGGCGTTGGAGGGCGGTGGCGAACAGCTCGCCGAACAGGCCGTCCGTGCAGGGGGACGTGGTGGTGACGACCAGGATGTCGCCCTGGGCGCACTGTTCGACGGCCGCGTGGATCATGAGGTTGTCGCCGGGCCAGCACAGGGCGGTGACAGCGGTGCCCGCGACGCGCACGCCCTGCTGGATCGGGCGCAGGGCGGGTCCGAGGAGACCGGTGCGGCCCAGTGCCTCATGGACGGTGGCCACGCCGTGGCCTGCCAGCGCCTCGACGTCCGCGGCGGCCGCGCGGGGCGGGTCGGTGACGATCACGCCGCTCATGCCAGTTCTCCCGTGACCTGCGGGTAGGGGCGCATATAGGCCTCGCCGTAAGTGGTGTGCGGCAGGCCGAGGTTGGGGCCGGCGTTGCGCTTGAGCTGGACGCCGCGTCGTTTCGCGAGGTCGGTGTAGTAGTCCCACAGATGCTGCTGGGCGGGCAGGCACTCCATGGCCTTGCGCTTGGTGTCGAACACCTCGGTGATGTCGAGCAGTACCTGCGGGGTGAAGTCGCACATCTCCGGCTGGTGGGGTTCGAAGAAGAACACCGGTGGGGCGCCCAGGACTTCACCGGGGGCGGGATAGCCGATGGCCTGGGCGAGGACACGCGCGTCCAGCGCCATCCGGGAGGCGGCGGGATGGTCGGCGTTGTAGGGGTCGGACAGCGGGTGGGTGAGGACCACGTCGGGCTGGGTGTCGCGGTAGACACCCACCAGTCGGTCGGTCAACTCGGGTGTGGCGAGGAGGGGGTAGTCGCCGGCGTCGAGGAAGCGGACCTCGGCGCCGAGAGCGGCGGCGGCCTGCTCGGCCTCGGTCCGGCGTATCCCCTTGATCTCGTCGAGGGACCTGCCCTCGCGCCAGGCCTTGGCCGACTCACCGCGTTCCCCGTACGACAGGCACGCGATGACGACCCGCTCGCCGCGCGAGGCCGCCAGCGCGATGGCACCCCCCGCCCGCCAGACGAAGTCACCGGCGTGTGCGCTGATCACCAGCGTCGAGCGAGCGGCGGCGGGCACCGCGTCGTGTGTCATGACAGAGATCTCCTTGGTGGACAGGTCGGTCGGCCCACCTCGGCGGCGTCATTCGGGCATCGCGTTATTCGCGCAGTGCGGCGATCACGCTCGTGAGATGGGCCCGAGCGGCCGCTTCGGCCGCCTGTGGGTCCCTGGCCGTGATCGTCTCGATCATGGCCAGGTGTTCGCCCAGGGAGCGCTGGGGCCGCCCCGGTCGCAGCGCGAGCTGGAAACGGTGGCGCACCAACTGGGCGTTGAGCCTCTCCAGCAGTTCCACGGCCGTCCGCTGGCCGGAGAACTGTCTGATCCGGGCGTGCAGTTCCTGGTTGAGTTCGGAGTACGTGACCGGCTCGCCGTCGGCCACGGACTTGGCCATCGCCTCGCCGATTCCGGTCAGTTCGGCGAGTTGGTCGTCGGTGGCCGCCACGGCCGCCTTGGCCGCGCACAACCCTTCGAGGACCATCCGGCACTCGGTGATGGCGACCGCTTCCTCCACGGTCACCACCCGAACCCGCGAGCCGCGGTTGAGGATCCGCTCGACCAGTCCCTCCGACTCCAGCTCGATCAGCGCCGCCCGGACGCTGGCCCGTGTCACACCGAACTGCTCGGCGAGTTCGTTCTCCACCAGCCGCTGGGCCGGCGCCATGTCGCCGCGCAGGATCGCCTGCCGCAGCCGCTCAAGTGCGTGCTGCTTGGCCTGCTCTCCGGTGCCTGGGCGGGCTTGGTTCGGCATGTGCCCTCCTGGGTGAGTGCCTGTCGACGCTAAATCTAGACGGACAACATTGTCAACAATATTGTTCTCCATATTCACGCACAGTTGACAGGCCGTTGGCCTTCGATTGGCGAGCACTTGGCTCGTGGTTTACGCGCAGATAACCGCCGTTACGGCCCCTCCGGCCATCAGGTCAAGCGTCCCGGACTATTGACTCCATCACCTTGCTGTAGCGATCCTCATCACAGATTTGCGCGAGCCATGACAACCTTTGTGCGAGGACGTGAGTGATGACCGAGCCTGTTTTCCCCCCTCGCCCGCGTCGCGGTCGCAGACCCCTGACCGTGCTGCCTCTCCTGCTCGCCGTACTGGCGCTGATGCTCGGTACCGGGCCCAGCTCGGCGGCCGGCACGGACTGGTGGACGCCGACCGCGCGCCCGACGCCCGACTCCCAGATCAACGTCACGGGTGAGCCCTTCAAGGGCACCAACTCCCAGGGCGAGGTACAGGGGTTCGTCGACGCGCACAACCACCTGTTCTCCAACGAGGCCTTCGGCGGGCGGCTCATCTGCGGGAAGGTCTTCTCCACCAGCGGGATCGCCGACGCACTCAAGGACTGTCCGGAGCACTACCCGGACGGCACCCTCGCGATCTTCGACTACATCACCCACGGCGGCGACGGCAAGCACGACCCGGTCGGCTACCCGACGTTCAAGGACTGGCCCGCGTACGACTCGATGACCCACCAGGCGAACTACTACGCCTGGATCGAGCGCGCCTGGCGCGGCGGTCAGCGCGTACTGGTCAACGACCTGGTCACCAACGGCATGATCTGCTCGATCTACCCGTTCAAGGACCGCAGCTGCGACGAGATGACGTCGATCCGCCTCCAGGCGAAACTGACGTACCAGCTGCAGGACTTCATCGACGCCCAGTACGGCGGCACCGGCAAGGGCTGGTTCCGGATCGTCACCGACAGCGCGCAGGCACGTGAGGTGATCAAGCAGGGCAAGCTGGCCGTCGTCCTCGGTGTCGAGACGTCCGAGCCCTTCGGCTGCAAGCAGATCCTGGACATCGCGCAGTGCAGCAAGGCCGACATCGACAAGGGCCTCGACGAGCTGTACGGCCTCGGTGTGCGCAGCATGTTCCTGTGCCACAAGTTCGACAACGCGCTGTGCGGGGTGCGGTTCGACGAGGGCGGTCTCGGCACGGCGATCAACGTCGGCCAGTTCCTGTCGACGGGCACCTTCTGGCAGACGGAGAAGTGCACGAGCGCGATGCACGACAACCCCATCGGCGGCGCCACGGCGACCAGCGCGACGGAGGACCTGCCGACGGGCACCGAACTGCCCACGTACGCCTCGGACGCGCAGTGCAACAAGCGCGGGCTCACCTCGCTCGGCGAGTACGCGGTGCGCGGCATGGTGAAGCGCAAGATGATGCTCGAAATCGACCACATGGGCGTCAAGGCCGCCGGCCAGGCGATGGACATCTTCGCGGCGGAGGCCTACCCCGGCATCCTCTCCTCGCACAGCTGGATGGACCTCAACTGGACCGACCGGGTCTACGGTCTCGGCGGCTTCATCGCCCAGTACATGCACTCCTCCAAGGAGTTCGTCGCGGAGGCCGCTCGCACCGACGCCCTGCGCACCAAGTACGACAAGGGCTACGGCTACGGCACCGACTTCAACGGCATCGGCGACCACCCCGCCCCGCGCGGCACGGACACCGGTACGACGGTGACGTACCCGTTCACCAGTGTCGACGGCGGCTCGGTGATCGACCGGCAGACCACCGGGTCCCGAACCTGGGACATCAACACCGACGGGGCCGCGCACGTCGGGATGATCCCGGACTGGATCCAGGACATCAAGCGGGTCGGCGGCGCGGACGCGGTGAGCGACCTGTTCCGGGGCGCCGAGTCCTACCTCGACACCTGGGGCGCCTCGGAGACCCACCAGGCCGGGGTGAACCTCGCCAAGGGCGTTACGGCGACGGCCAGTTCGTCCGAGTCGAACCCGTTCACCAGCTACCAGCCCGGCCGGGCCGTGGACGGCGACTCCGGCAGCCGCTGGGCGAGCGACTGGAGCGACGACCAGTGGCTCCAGCTCGACCTCGGGTCCACCAACCTGGTCAAGCGGGTCACCCTCGACTGGGAGAAGGCGTTCGGCAAGGAGTACCGCATCGAGCTCTCGACCGACGGTACGACCTGGCAGACCGCGTGGTCCACGACCGTCGGCGACGGCGGCCTGGACACCGCGCAGTTCGCGGGGGTACCTGCCCGCTATGTGCGCGTCCACGGACTGGATCGGGGCACTGACTGGGGATACTCACTCTACGAGGTAGGTGTCTACAGCAGCTGAGTTCCGTACCAAGGGGGAGTTCATGGCACGCAAGCCGTCGGCCGAGCGGCGCCGGCAGCTGACAGAGGCGGCCATCCGCGCGATGACCCGGGACGGCGTCCCCAGGACGACGACCCGGTCCATCGCGGCCGAGGCAGGCGTGTCACTGAGCGTCTTCCACTACTGCTTCGACTCCAAGCAGGCCCTGATCGAGTCGGTCATCACGACGATCATGGATCACTACGTCGATGTGGTGCACGAGGCGATCCAGCCCCAGTCCACCCTGCGGGAGACGATCAGGGCGGGCTTCAGGGCGTACTGGGACCATGTGGCGGCCCACCCGGGCGAGCACATGCTGACGTACGAACTCACCCAGTACGCCCTGCGCGAGCCGGGGTTCGCACATCTGGCCCGCCGGCAGTACGAGCTGTACGCCGAGACGTACGCCGAACTGCTGGAGCAGCTGCGCGAGACCATGGAGTTCGAACTGAGCGTGCCCGTCCCGGTGTTGGCCCGCTATCTGGCCACGATGACGGACGGGCTGACGCTCAACTTCCTGGCCCTCGGCGACGAGAAGGCCTGCGCGGAGATCCTCGACACGGTCACCGACCATGTGGCCGCCCTCGTACGGGAGTAGCCCGACCGGACCTCCCGCTCCCCTACGGGGCCACCGCCAGCAGCCGTTCGGCGTACTCCGTGAGGTACTCCTCCCGCTGCTTCGCCGACGCCTCCCCCGGGGCGCGGGCGACGAACGGCGGGAGGACGTCGAAGCCGAGGCAGCCGAGGATGCCGTGCTGTATGGGCCAGAGGGCGCGGTCCAGGTCCTCGTCGGTACCGTCCCGGCCGTAGAGGCCCGAAGCGGTGCCCGTGGTCGTGCACACCAGGGCGCGTCTGCCCTTCAGTGGGCCGGTGTCGTAGGCGCGTCCCTCGCCGTGGGCGAAGCCGCGGGCCATCGTGCGGTCGATCCAGCCCTTGAGGATGGCGGGCATTCCGGACCACCACAGCGGGAACTGAAGGATCATCAGATCGCACCGGGTGACCTTCTCCTGCTCCGCGAGGACGTCGGGCGGGGTCTCGTGCGCCGCCGACACACGTTCCTGCTCGGCCGAGACATCCAGGAAGTCGGGGTCGGTCCAGACTCCGGGGAAGTCCTCGGCGTCGACCGCCGCCTTCCAGCCGAGCCGGTACAGGTCGCTGACCACGACCTCGTGCCCGGCCCGCTTCAGGACGTCCACGGCTCTGACCTTCAACGCGCCGTTGAATGAGCAGAGTTCGGGGTGAGCGAAAACGATCAGTACGTTCACGGTGGGGGGTCTCCTCAGATCGTCCGTGCCGAGCCGTCGGACCGAGTCGTTGTGTTCAGTTGAATCATTGTGTTCGGTTGAGTCGTGCTGTTCGGTTGAGTCGTTGTGTTCGTATCGCTGACCGGTTCGATCAGCTGCTCGGTGGCCTGTCCGTCCCGTCTGGCCTGTCCGTCCTGTCGAGCGGGATGCGCAGGGTGAAGGCGGTCTCGCCGGGGCCGCCGGTCACGTCGAGGGTGCCGTCGTGCGCCCGGACCAGGGACAGCGCGACCGCGAGTCCGAGACCGCTGCCGCCCCGGTCACGGCTGCGGGCCTTGTCGACCCGGTAGAAACGGTCGAAGATCCGGTCCCGGTCGGCGGCCGGAATACCGGGGCCAGCGTCGGCGACCCGGACCACCGCGTGGCCGTCGTCGACGCTCACCTCCAGGGACACCGCTGTGCCCGCGGGCGTGTGCACGGCCGCGTTGGTCAGCAGGTTGTCCAGGACCTGCCGGATACGCAGTGGGTCGAGACGCAGCCGCAGTTCCTTCGGAGGTGCCGTCACCGTCAGGGGATGATCCGGGTGGCCCGCGCGGAAGGCGTCCGCCGCCTGGCCCGCCAGTTCGACCAGGTCGGCGCTCTCCGGGCGCAGCGGGGTCTCGACCTGGGCCGCGTCCAGCCGGGCGAGCAGCAGCAGGTCGTCGAGCAGGACGCCCATCCGGGCCGCCTCGGCGCGCAGCCGGGCCAGGTGCCGGTCCCGTTCGCCGGGCTCGTTGGCGGCGGCGTACTGGAAGAGGTCCGCATAGCCCCGTACCGACATCAAGGGTGTACGCAGCTCGTGCGAGGCGTCGGCGACGAAGCGGCGCAGGCGCTGCTCGGCCTCGGTGCGCACGGCGAGGGAGTCGTCGATGTGTTCGAGCATGGTGTTGAACGCGGTGCGCAGTTCCTCGACCTCGGGGCCGCCGTCGGCCCGGTCGGCGCGCACGGGCAGCCGGGCGGAGTCGGTGAAGTCGTGGGAGGTGATGCCGCGGGCGGTGTGCGCCATGTCGCTGAGAGGCCGCAGGCCGCGCCTCAATACCGCGCGGCCGAAGATCACCAGGCCGAGGAGGGCGAGCGCGAAGGCGACGACCTGGACCGTGACCAGCCGGTCCATGGTGTCCTCCATGTCCCCCAGGGGAGCCGCGGTGACCAGCACGACCCCGTTCTCGACCTCGCAGGCGCGCAGCCGGTAGCTCGCCCCGTCGATACGCGCGGTGCGCAGCACGGGCTCGGCGCCCGTGGCCCGTACGATCTCGGCGGTGTCGAGGAGTTCACTGGCGTCCGGCGGCAGGTCGGCGGGCTTGCGGAGAACGGGTCCGGGACCCGAGATGTTGTACAAGGCGCTGTACCAGCCCCAGTAGGGCTTGTCCTTGACGCCGCCGTACACCGCTACGTCCTTGGCCTGGCTGGTCTGGACGTGCGACATCTGGTCGCTGAGCTGGCGCACCAGGTACTCCCGCATGTACATCGAGAGGGACGTGCCGACCGCGGCGAAGACGACCAGCGCGAGCACGCCCATGCCCAGGGCCAGCCGCGTACCCAGCCGCAGCCTGCGATAGGTCTCCCGGCAGCGGCGGATCACTCGCCGACCTGCCGGACCACGTAGCCGACGCCCCGCACGGTGTGGATCAGGGGTTCGTCGTGCTGGTCGGGGTCGTCGAGCTTGCGGCGCAGCCTGCTGACGACGAGTTCCACGACGTTGGACCGGCCGCCGAAGCCGTACTCCCAGACATGGTCGAGGATCTGTGCCTTGGTGAGGACGGTCGGTGACTTGCGCATCAGGTAGCGCAGCACCTCGTACTCGGTCGGGGTGAGTGTGAGCCGTTTGTCGCCGCGTCTCACCTCGCGGGTGTCCTCGTCCATCGTCAGGTCGGCCACCCGGAGCACGGAGCGCTGGAAACCGGGGCCGGCGCTGCGGCGCAGCACGGTGCGCAGCCTGGCCATCAGCTCCTCCACGGCGAAGGGTTTGACCAGGTAGTCGTCGCCGCCCCGGGTGAGGCCGGCGACCCGGTCGGCGACGCCGTCACGGGCGGTGAGGAAGACCACGGGAACCATCGTGCCCGACAGCCGCAGCCGGTCGAGCACGGCGAAGCCGTCGAGACCCGGGAGCATCAGGTCGAGCACCACGATGTCGGGACGGAACTCGGCGGCCCTGGTCAGCGCCTCCTCACCGGAGTACGCGGCGACCGCCTCCCAGCCCTCGTAGCGGGCGACCGTCGCGACCAGGTCGGCGATGGGCGGATCGTCGTCCACGACGAGAAGTCGTACTTTTTCCACGTGCTCATACTGCTGCACGCCGCTCGCAACGCCATACCTCCCTCCCCCCGTACGCGCGATCGATAACAACTTGAAAGTCCAACGACAGCTCATTGACAGCTACCGTCGGTCAGACTCGGGGTCCCTGGACCCGATCAAGGAGCACCGTCCGTGACGACCGTCCAATCGCCACCCGCGCCCCCCACGGCGATACGGCCCAAAGTGGTGGCCCGCACGGGCCTGTACGCCGTGCTGGCCGCCAATGTCGCCGTCGTGACCGTCTTCTTCGCGCAGGCCGGGTTCGCGTCGAACGCGCTGATCGTGCTGGGCCGGCTCGCCGGGTTGTACGGCGCCCTCTTCATGGCCTTCCAGCTGGTGCTGGTGGCCCGGCTGCCGTGGCTGGACCACCGCATCGGCATGGACCGGCTGACCACCTGGCACCGCTGGGTCGGCTTCGGCCTGCTGTGGACGCTGATGTCCCACGCGGTGTTCATCACCTTCGGCTACGCCGAGGGCACCTCGATGGGCCCGGTCGACGAGCTGGTGGAGCTGGCCGAGACCACCGAGGGCGTGCTGCGCGCGATCGTCGCCCTTGTCCTGATCATGATCATCGGAGCGGTCTCCGCGCGCTACGCCCGCCGCCGGCTCGCCTACGAGACCTGGCACTTCATCCACCTGTACACCTACGTGGCGGTGGTCCTGGCGTTCACCCACCAGGTCGGTGTCGGTACGACGTTCACCTCGTCGTCCGCCGCGACCACGTACTGGTGGGCCCTGTGGAGCGTGGCGCTCGGTTCGGTGTTCCTGGGCCGGGTGGTGCTGCCGCTGCGCAAGAACCTCCGGCACCAGCTGCGCGTGTCGGCCGTCGTCCCCGAGGCCGACAACGTCGTCTCGATCTACATGACCGGCCGCGACCTCGACAAGCTGCCCGCCCGCGCCGGTCAGTTCTTCCTGTGGCGGTTCCTCACGAAGGACCGCTGGTGGCAGGCCAACCCGTTCTCGCTGTCGGCGGCGCCCGACGGCAGGTCGCTGCGCCTGACCGCGAAGGTGGCCGGTGACGGCACCGCCGCCCTGCGGCACATCCCGGTCGGCACCCGGGTCTTCGCCGAGGGCCCGTACGGCGCGTTCACCGCGATGCACCGCACCCGGCCGGAGGCGGTCCTGATCGCCGGCGGGGTGGGCGTCACGCCGATCCGCGCGCTGCTCGAGGAGATCCAGGGCCACGCCGTGGTCATCTACCGGGTCGCCCGGGACCAGGACGCCGTCCTCTACGAGGAGCTGCGGGACCTCGCCCACGCCAAGGGCGCCGAGCTGCACCTGGTGTCCGGACCGGCCGTCCCCGACATGCTGGCCCCGGACGCGCTGACCGAGCTGGTGCCGGACATCACGGACCGGGACGTCTTCCTGTGCGGCCCGCCGCCCATGATGAACGCGGTGTTGCGCAGCCTGCGGGAGCTGGGCGTGCCCCGGTCGCAGACCCACTTCGAGCGCTTCAGCCTGGCCGGATAAGAGGAACGTCGTGAAACGAGCACTGCCTGTACTGGTCCTGAGCATCGCGGGCCTGGTCCCCGTCTGGCTCTACGAGCCGTCGTTGGGCATCACGTCCTCGGAGGCCTCGACCCCGTCCGTGTCCTCCTCGTCGTCCTCGGCACCCTCGGGGTCCGCCGGTTCGTCGTCCACGGTCGTCGCCGGCACCACTGTCGCCACCGAGAAGGGTGACGTCCAGGTCGAGGTGACGTTCGCGGGCTCGAAGATCTCCTCGGTGCGGATGCTGAAGCAGCCGAACCACCCGCAGACCACCGCCGCCGTTCCGGTCCTGATCAAGGAGACGCTGACCGCGCAGAGCGCCGACATCGACACCGTCTCCGGCGCCACCATCACCAGCGACGGTTACCGGGAGTCCCTCCAGGCCGCCATCGACTCCCAGGCGGACTCCGTCGCGTCGTCCCCGTCGCCGTCCGCGTCCACGTCGGCCCCCGCCGCCGAGTCCGCGTCCAAGGTCGTCTCCGGGACCGCCGTGGACACCGAGAAGGGCACCGTGCAGGTCGAGGTGACCTTCGAGGGCGACAAGATCACTGCCGTGAAGATGCTCCAGCAGCCGAACCACCCGCAGACCACGGCCGCCGTTCCGGTCCTGGTCTCGGAGACGCTCGCCGCACAGAGCGCCGACATCGACACGGTCTCGGGCGCGACCATCACCAGCGACGGCTACAAGGAGTCCCTCCAGGCCGCCATCGACGCGAAGGGCTGATGGGATGCGGCGCGTCGAACACATCATGGGGTTCCCGATCTCGCTGCGGATCGACGACGAGAACGCCCCGGTGGAGGCGGCGGACAACGTGTTCGCATGGCTCCACGAGGTCGACGCGCGGTTCAGCCCCTTCAAGCCCGACAGCGAGGTGTCCCGCCTCGACCGGGGCGAGCCGGAGTCCGGCGAGCTGAGCGCGGACCTCACCGAGGTGCTCGGCCTGTGCGAGGAGTACCGGGTCGCGACCGGAGGCGCCTTCGACGTACGGCTGCCGGGCCGGGGCCTCGATCCGTGCGCGGTGGTGAAGGGCTGGGCGGTGCAGCGGGCGGCGGAGCTGCTGGAGAAGGCGGGCGTACGGACATACTGCCTGAACGCCGGCGGTGACGTGGTCGCCGCCGGGCGCGCCTGGCGGGTCGGTGTACGGCATCCCGAGCACGCCGACCAGTTGTGCACGGTGCTGGAACTCACCGAGGGGGGTGTGGCGACCTCCGCCCGCTACGAGCGGGGCGACCACATCCTCGACGGCCGCACCGGGCGCCCGGCGACCGGACTCCTGAGCCTGACCGTTGTCGCGTCGACGCTCACCGAGGCGGACGCCACGGCGACGGCGGCGTTCGCGATGGGCGCGGAGGGCATCGACTGGGCCGCCGCCCGCAAGGGCTGCGAGGTGTTCGCGGTGGACGCCGGCCGGCAGGTGTTCCGGACGCCGGGCTTCCCGGTGGCCGCCTGAACGGACCCGGTCGGTGTCGTACGTCCTTGTGGGCGCCCCCCGTTGTCGACGGTGGGCGCCCACTGGCGTTCGGTGACGGTGGGCTCAGTGGCCCCGGGTGATCCACTCCTGGAGGTGCGGCGCCTCGGCCCCGATGGTGGTGGGGTCACCGTGCCCGGTGAGGACCTTCGTCTCGGGCGGCAGGGCGAGCAGCCGGTCCCGGATCGAGTCGATGATCGTCGGGAAGTGGGAGTAGGAGCGGCCGGTGGCACCCGGGCCGCCGTTGAAGAGGGTGTCGCCGGTGAAGACGGTGCCGAGCCCCGGGTCGTAGAGGCAGACCGCGCCCGGTGCGTGTCCGGGCGTGTGCAGGACCGTCAGATCGGCGCCGGCGGCCTCGATCACCTGGCCGTCGGCGAGCCAGGCGTCGGGGTCGCGGTCCGGGTGGGTCTGCTTCCACAGCGGCAGGTCGTCGCGGTGCAGCCAGATGGTGGCGCCGGTGCGCTCGGCGAGGGCGGGAGCCGCGTCGATGTGGTCGTTGTGGGCGTGGGTGCACACGATGGCGGTGAGGCGCCGGTCGCCGACGGCCGCCGCGATGGCGTCGGCGTCATGGGCGGCGTCGATGACGATCGCCTCATGGTCGTCGCCGATGATCCACACGTTGTTGTCGACGTCCCAGGTGCCGCCGTCGAGGCTGAACTGCCCGGAGGTGACGAGTCGTTCGATGCGCGCGGCCATCAGAACACCACCACGGAACGCAGTACGTCGCCGCCGTGCATCCGCTCGAACGCCTTCTCCACCTCGTCGAGTTGGATGGTCTCCGTGACGAACTTGGCGAGGTCCAGGCGGCCTTGGAGGTGCAGGTCGATGAGCATGGGGAAGTCACGGGAGGGCAGGCAGTCGCCGTACCAGGACGACTTCAGCGAGCCGCCCCGTCCGAAGACGTCGATCAGCGGAAGCTCCAGCTTCATCTCCGGCGTCGGCACCCCGACCAGGACCACGGTTCCGGCGAGGTCACGGGCGTAGAAGGCCTGCTTGTACGTCTCCGGGCGGCCGACCGCCTCGATGACGACATCGGCGCCGTTGCCGCCGGTCAGTTCACGGATCGCCTCGACCGGGTCGGTCTCCTTGGAGTTGACCGTGTGCGTGGCGCCCATCGTGCGGGCGGTGGCCAGTTTCCGGTCGTCGATGTCCACGGCGATGATCTTCGCGGCGCCGGCCAGGTTCGACCCGGCGATCGCGGCGTCGCCCACGCCTCCGCAGCCGATGACGGCGACCGTGTCGCCCCGACCGACGTTCCCGGTGTTGATGGCGGCGCCGATACCGGCCATCACCCCGCATCCCAGGAGCCCGGCGACAGCGGCCGAGACGGCCGGGTCGACCTTGGTGCACTGCCCGGCCGCGACCAGGGTCTTCTCGGCGAAGGCGCCGATACCGAGGGCCGGCGACAGCTCGGTGCCGTCGAGCAGGGTCATCTTCTGCTTGGCGTTGTGCGTGTTGAAGCAGTACCAGGGGCGACCGCGCAGACAGGCCCGGCAACTCCCGCACACAGCACGCCAGTTGAGGATCACGAAGTCACCGGGGGCGACATCGGTGACGCCCTCCCCCACCGACTCCACGACCCCGGCCGCCTCGTGGCCGAGCAGGAAGGGGAAGTCGTCGTTGATCCCGCCCTGTTTGTAGTGCAGGTCCGTGTGGCACACCCCGCAGGCCTGGATCTGAACCACGGCCTCACCCGGCCCGGGGTCCGGCACGACGATCGTCTCGACCCGCACCGGTTCGTTCTTACCCGGTGCGATCACGCCGCGTACTTCCTGCGCCATGGTGCTGAACCCTTCCATCGGCCAATGTTCGGTCCTTCGCTCCGACCCTACGTGCGACCGATCGGTAACGGCACGTTCACCGTGCGGCTCCCGCCGTCCGCGCCTCGGGCGCCCACTCCGAGCCGACCTGCTCCGCCTCGGCCCGGACGAGGTGCCGGCCGGTCTGCCGGACGGCTGTCCGCCGGGCGGGGACGCGACAGCCCTCGCCCTCACGACGACCCGGAACCGGCGGGCGCTGCGCGAACCACACACGGCGGTAGCGTTCACGGCGGGCGGAAACGACCGCCCCTCCGCTTCCCCGGTCGCCGACGTAGGGTGAATTCCCGCCCGCCTGCCGAGGAGCACCGTGAGCAACGCAGAGCCGAACGCCGGTCCGCCCTCGCCCGCTTGGCGACTGCTCCTCGGCTACGTACGGCCGCATCGGTGGACCCTGCTGGCGGGCGCCCTGCTGTCGCTGGCGACAGGCGCGGCCGGGCTGGCCCTGCCGCTGGTCGCTCGGGGGCTCATCGACGATCTGTCCCACGACCGGACGATCACCGGGGCGCTGCTGCTGATGTCCGCGCTCGTCGTCGGCAACGCGGCGCTGGGCGCGCTGGGTTCGTACGTACTGCGGCGAACCGCCGAGTCGGTGGTGCTGGGTGCGCGACGGGCGCTGTCCTCCTATCTGCTGCGGCTGCGGATACCCGCCGTGGACCGGACCGAGCCCGGCGATCTGATGGCCCGGGTCACCTCGGACACCACCCTGCTGCGCGAGGTGACCACCGACTCGCTCGTCGGCCTCGGCACCGGCGGTCTCACCCTGGTGGCGACGATCGTGATGATGGGTCTGGTGGATCCGGTGCTGCTGGGTGTCACCCTCGCCGTGATCGCGGGGGCGGGTACCGTCCTCGGCGTGATCGTGCCGCGTATCAACAGGGCGAGTCGGCGGGCGCAGGACGCGGTCGGTGTCATGGGCGCCTCGCTGGAACGGGTGCTGGGCGCGCTGCGCACGATCAAGGCGTCCGGCGCCGAGCACCGGGAGGAGGAGCGGCTGCACGCGGCGGCCGAGGAGTCGTGGCGGCAGAGCGTGAGCGCCGCCAAGTGGTCGGCCGCGGCGGGCAACACGGCCGGGCTGGCGATGCAGATCGCCTTCATCACCGTGCTCGCGGTGGGTGGCGCGCGAGTGGCGACCGGCGCGGTCGAGGTCGGCACACTGGTCGCGTTCCTCCTCTATGTCTTCTATCTGATGTCGCCGATCCAGCAGGTCGTCGGCGCGATCACGCAGTACCAGACGGGTGCCGCGGCCCTCACCCGCATCCAGGAGGCCCTCGCCCTGCCCGCCGAGCCGTCGTCGGCCCGCCCGACGCCCCTCCCCGCCGGCGACGCCGAACCGGCGGCGCTCGCCTTCGAGGAGGTCCGCTTCCGCTACGACGACGATCTCCCGTACGTCCATCACGGCGTGACGTTCACCGTGCCGCCCCGGGGAATGACGGCTTTCGTCGGCCCGTCCGGCGCCGGCAAGACCACCGTCTTCTCGCTCATCGAACGCTTCTACGACCCCGAGTCCGGCGTCATCACCCTCGACGGCCGCGACGCCGCCGGCTGGGAACTGGCCGAACTCCGTTCCGCCATCGGCTACGTCGAGCAGGACGCGCCCGTGCTGTCGGGCTCACTGCGCGACAACCTGCTCCTGGGCAATCCGGAGGCCGACGAGGAGGCCGTCACACGCGTGGTGAAGACGACCCGGCTCGACGGTCTGGTGGACCGGCTGCCGCGCGGCCTCGACACCCTGGTCGGGCACCGGGGCACCAAGCTGTCGGGCGGTGAGCGTCAGCGGGTGGCCATCGCCCGCGCGCTGCTGCGACGCCCCCGGCTGCTCCTGCTCGACGAGGCGACCTCGCAGCTGGACGCGGTGAACGAGGCGGCGCTCCGGGACACGGTCGCGGATGTCGCCCGTACGACGACCGTTCTCGTCGTCGCCCACCGGCTGTCCACGGTGACGATGGCGGACCGGATCGTGGTGATGGACGCGGGGCGTGTCCGCGCGGTCGGCACCCATCGCGAACTCGTCGCCGGCGACCCGCTGTACGCCGAGCTGGCGGCGACGCAGTTCCTGGCCACCACCGGCTGAGCACGCGCGGTTCGCGCAACGCTCAACTCTCCAGCCTGCGCAGCCGTTCCGTGTCGCAGGTGCGGGGGCAGGTGGAACAGGCGTCGTCCGGGCGGATCGTGTAGTAGAGGCAGCAGCCGGTACGGGTGCGGGTCGGGTGGCGGCGCCCTGACGAGTCGGTGAGGTGGCGGAAGTCGGCGCCACCGGGGTACGGGGAGACAGCGGAGGGCAGCAGTTCGGTGGCCGCGCGGACGGCGTCGTCCTCCCGGCCGAGCATCCTCCCCAGGTACCAGATCCCGGAGACCAGGTCGTCGGAGACAAGGCCCCACAGGGCGCGTGATCCCCGGCGGGCGATCGGGCCGAGGGCGGTCAGCAGCGGGGCCATGTGGTCGGCGACGGCCGAACGCAACTCGGTGCGCAGCGCCTCCTCGTGCGGGAGCACGGTGACTCCGGGCAGGGTCGCGGCGGGATCTCCCGGGAGGCAGGACAGGGAGGAACCGGATGTGATCTTGTACACGCCGGTGGAGAGGTCCAACCGGACGTCCTCCGGCCGGACGCGTGGCACGCGGCGCTCCAGGTACCAGACGCCGCTCATCAGCAGGCCGACCGACCAGGCGTAGTCGTGCAGGGCGCGGGAGGCGGCGACGTGCGGGCGGGCCGTGTGCCCGTGGCGCTCCTGGATCCGCGTGGCCTCGGCCTCGACAAAGGAGTGCAGGCTTTCCTGATCTGTCGTCAGTTCCCGCCCGGTGAGAACCACTTGAGGGCCCACCACGTCGGCGGGTGCCACCTGCACGGTGAGTACGTCGCAGAGGTCGGCGAGGCGTCGGTAGGCGTCGCCGAGCACACGCGCGGCGGCAGCGGCCGACGGGGGCTCCAGGGCCACGGTCATGGGTACTCCTGCGCGGCGAGGTTCAGGTGGGGTTAGATAGGCAAGGCTTACCTTACCGACAAGATCACAAGGTGGTGACCACGAATGCCCCCACCTCGACGATCAAGGCGCCGATCAGGCATTACGCACACCACAGCGCCCCCACAGCCGGTTGATAAGTAAAGTATGCCTAACCTAAGCTCCGGCTCGTGACTGCGACCCGACCGGGTGCACCGATCGGTGCACCCTTCCGTGCCCTGAGGCACATCCCGATCCTTCTCACCGGTCTCGGGGCCCTGGCCCTGTGCGCGGCGCTGAGCCTCGCCCTCGGTGCGCGCTCGGTGCCCCTGTCGACGGTGGCCGAGGCACTCTTCGGCCACGCCCAGGGAAGAGACGCCCTGGTGGTGACCGGGCTGCGACTGCCGCGTACCGTCATCGGGCTCGCGGTCGGGGCGGCGCTCGGGGTCGCCGGGGCGGTCGCCCAGGGCATCACCCGCAACCCGCTCGCCTCGCCGACCACCCTCGGGATCAACGCGGGTGCCGGTTTCGCGGTGGTGGTCGCCATCTTCGCGCTGAGGCTGAGCGACCCGGTCGAGTATCTGTGGTTCGCCTTCGCGGGCGCGGCGGGCGCCGCGCTCCTCGCCCAGGCGCTGGCCCGCCGGGCGGGCGACATCGACCCGGTTCGGCTCGCGCTCGGCGGCACCGTCCTCCAACTCGTCCTCCTCTCCTGGACGTCGGCGGTCATGCTGCTGAACCAGCGCACCCTGGACGAGGCCCGCTTCTGGCTGGCGGGCTCGCTCTCCGGGCGCACCCTCGGCACCCTCTGGCCGGTGCTGCCCACGCTGTTGCTGGGCCTGGTGGTGGCGCTCGCGGTCTCGCCCGCCCTCAACGCCCTTGCCCTGGGCGACGATTCGGCGCAGGCACTGGGCGTTCCGGTGGCCCGGATCCGACTGGCGGGCGGTGTCGCCGTCGTCCTGCTCGCCGGTTCGGCGGTGGCCGTCGCGGGCCCGATCGCGTTCATCGGCCTGGCGGCACCTCATCTCGTACGCCCGCTGCTGGGCGGCGACCACCGCCTCCTGGTCCCCGGGTGCCTGCTCGCCGGGCCCCTGCTCCTGCTGTCGGCCGACGTACTGGGCCGTCTGGTCATCCGCCCCTCGGAACTGGAGGTCGGCATCGTGACCGCGTTCCTGGGCGCCCCCCTGCTGGCGCTGCTGGCAAGGAAGGTGACCCGATGAGCGCCGCCACGACGTTCGCCCTCACGGCAGAGCCTGGATCCACCGCCCGGACGGCACGTCACCTCCCGACACACGCCGACTGCGACCGTGCGGCCAGAACGGCGGCCTCATGACCATCGCCGCCCGCTTCGCACGTACGACGGCCGGTGCCCGCGTCCGGCCGAGTCGCCGTGCGGCGCTCTACGCCGGCTGCGGCGTCGCCGCCGTCCTCACCCTGCTCACCGTCGCGCTGACGACGGGTGAGATGGCGATGCCGCCCGGTACCGCGCTACGGGCGCTGGCCGGACTGGGGGACTCCGGGGATGTGCTCGTGGTCCAGCAGTTCCGGGCGCCCCGGGCCTTCGCGGCCCTTGTCGCGGGCGCCGGGCTCGGTGTCGCCGGGTGTGTCCTGCAGCGGCTGTTCCGCAATCCGCTGGCCTCACCCGACGTGATGGGTGTGACCGGTGGCGCGTCGCTCGGCGCGGTCTCGCTCATCGCGGCCGGTGCCTCGCAGACGCTGATCCCCGTGGGCGCACTGGCCGGCGGGCTTCTCTCCGCCCTGCTGCTCGGCGTGTTCGCCTGGCGCTCGGGGGTCGCGGTGACCCGGCTGGTGCTGACCGGGCTCGCCGTGCAGGCGGGGCTCGCCGCCGCCGTGAACCTGCTGATCGTGCGCTTCCCGGCCGAGCTGGCCGGCTCCGCGCTCCAGTGGACCACCGGTTCGGTGTACGGGCGGACGTGGACGGAGGTGTGGGGAGCGGGCGGCGCCATGGTGGCCGCGCTCGCCGTCACCCTCGTACTGCACCGACGGCTCGCCGTGCTGGACCTCGGGGACGACTCGGCGGGCGCACTCGGGCTGGGCACCTCTGCCGCCCGGCTCCAACTCCTTTTCGTGGCCGTCGCGTTGGCGTCACTGGCCGCCGCGCTCGCCGGCCCGGTGACGTTCGTCGCGCTCGCCGTCCCCCATGTCGTCCGCTTCCTCACCGGCCCGCCGACCGCCGTCTCCCTGGCGCTTGCCGGTCTCACCGGTGCCGTACTGCTGCTCGCCTCGGACCTGGCGGTCCAGCATCTGCTGCCCGTCGAGGGACTGCCGGTCGGGGCGGTCACCGCCACTCTCGGCGCGCCCTGGCTGCTGGTGCTGATGTTCCGTCAGAGCACACCCGTTCACAGGAGTCACGCATGAACGCCCGGCCGGACACCGTCAACCAGCTGCGCACCCGGGCGCTCGACCTGCGCTACGGCGACCGCCTCGTCGTCGGCGGGCTCGACCTGACCCTCCCCGGCGGCGCCGTCACCGCGATCGTCGGCCCCAACGCCTGCGGGAAATCGACCTTGTTGAGAGGACTGAGCCGACTGCTCGCGCCCGCCGCCGGTACCGTCACCCTCGACGGCTCCGACATCCACCGGATGTCCGCGAAGGCCCTGGCCCTAAGGATGGGCCTGCTGCCGCAGCAGCCGGTCACCCCGGAGGCGATCACCGTCGAGGCGCTCGTCCGCCTCGGCCGGTATCCGCACCAGCGGCTGCTGGCCCCCTGGTCGACGGCCGACCAGCGGGCGGTCGACGAGGCCCTGGAGCGCACCGGGACGACCGCGCTGCGTGAGCAGCCCGTCGACCGGCTCTCCGGCGGGCAGCGCCAACGCGCCTGGATCGCCCTGGCGTTGGCACAGGACACCGAGCTGCTCCTGCTCGACGAACCGACCACCTTCCTCGACCTGCGGCACCAGCTCGACGTACTCGATCTGGTCGCCGCCCTGCACGCCGAGGCGGGCCGCACCGTGGTGATGGTGCTGCACGACCTCGGACAGGCCGCCCGCTACGCGGACCACATGGTGGTCCTCAAGGACGGCCGCCTCGCCGCCGCCGGCCCACCCGCCGACGTGCTCGACGCAACGCTCGTCAAGTCCGTGTTCGACGTGGACTGCCGAGTCATACCCGACCCGGAGACCGGCACCCCGCTGGTCATCCCCAAGGGCAGCCCGCTGCGGCACTCCGCCGCGACCGCCTGACCCGCCCGTACCGCCACGATCGACAGAAAGACCAACCCCCCTCATGCGCAACACCCGTTCACTGCCCGGAATGAGCCGGTTCAGCCGTCTTGGGCGCCTCCTGGCTCTGTTCCTCGCCGTCGTACTCGGCACCGCCGTTCTCGCCGCCTGCGGCAGCGGCGACGCTGACGACAAGGGCGGCAAGGGCACGGACTCGGCCGCCGACGCCGCAGCCGACACCGCCGGATTCCCCCGCACCCTCAAGACCGTCATGGGCGATGTGAAGATCCCCGCCAAGCCGAAGCGGGTCGTCGTGCTCGACACCGGCGAACTGGACGACGTCACCCTCCTCGGCATCGACCCGGTCGGCGCGGTCGCCCCGCACTTCAAGTCCGAGGGCGGCTTCCCGACGTACCTGAAGGGCGAGTTGAGCGACACGAAGGACGTCGGCCCGCTCCTGGAGCCGAACCTCGAACTGATCGCCTCCCTCAAGCCGGACCTGATCCTGTCCTCGAAGGTCCGCCACGAGGCGATCTACGGCAAGCTCAGCGCGATCGCACCCACCGTCTTCACGGAGACCACCGGCGGTGTCTGGAAGCAGAACCTGAAGGTGCACGCCGAGGCCCTCGGCCTGGAGACCGAGGCCGCGGCCGAGCTCAAGGAGTACGAGACGCGGGCCGAGGCACTCGGTGAGGCCATCAGGGCGAAGGACAAGGGCACCATGCCGACCGCGTCCGTGGTCCGCTTCATCGCCGGTCCGACCCGTCTCTACCAGTCCAACTCCTACAGCGGTGTCGTCCTCGGCGACATCGGCCTGGTCCGCCCGAAGTCACAGGTCTCCACCGACCCCGAGGTCACCATGAAGGACGTCAGCCCGGAGCAGATCGACCAGGCCGACGCCGGCCTGATCTTCGTCACCGCCGCCGACACCGAGGACAAGACGCAGAAGCAGCAGGTCGTCACCAACCCGGTCTGGAAGAGCCTGCCCGCCGTCAGGAACGGCAAGGTCTTCGAGGTCCCGGACGAGATCTGGATGTCCGGCATCGGCGTCCAGGCCGCCGAGCAGATGCTCGTCGACGTGGCCAGGGCCACCGGCGTGGAACTCCCGAAGAAGTAACTCCCGCTGTACGGGGGCGGGGCGCGCCCTTCTGCACGCGCCCCGCCCCCGGGCCTCCGACCCGGGCCGCAACCCCCCACCCGCTAGCGGAAGTTGTTCCACACGCCATGCGTCTGTACCTGCTCGCCCACAACCCCACCGACTCCGTCACCGAGGGCTTTCTGCCTGCCGCCGCCCGGCTCGGCCTCGATGTCACCGTCCTCACCGACCAGCCCGACGCCCACCGGGCCGCGTGTTCCACGTATCCGGACCTCGAGATCCTGGAGTGCGACGTCCGTGACTTCCGGGCCGTCGTCACCCGGATCTCCACGCATCACCGGCCCGACGCCGTCTTCAGCAACAGCGACCACCTCCAGACCCAGGCCGCCCTGGCCGCCGACTACTTCCGGCTGCCCGGCAAGGACTGGCGGGCCGCGCTCGCCTGCAAGGACAAGGCCGAGATGCGGCGCAGGCTCGCCGCCGCGGGCGTCGACACCGTGTGGTCCACGGAACTGACGCGGACCGCTCCCGTCGGGGCTGTCGCCCTGGCCGCACCGTACCCGTGTGTCCTCAAGCCGCGTGAGGGCGTCGCCAGCGAGGACGTCGTCCTCGTCGACAGCGCCGTGGAACTGGCGAGCCGCGCCGAGGAGATCTTCGCGCGGCGGCCGGGCAACGTCCTGGTCGTCGAGGAGTATCTGCCCGGGGAGCTGTACACCCTGGAGACGCTCGGCGACGGGAACGTCCGGCATGTACTGGGCGGTTTCCACACCGAGTTGTCGGCGCCGCCGTACTTCATCGAGGAGCGGCTCGTCCTCGTCCAGGCCCACCCGGAGCCGGTCGTCGCGCAGATCCTGGCCCAACTCGACGCACTGGGAGTCGGGTTCGGCGCGTGTCACACCGAGTTCGTGGCGCACGAGGGACGCGCCCGCATCATCGAGGTCAACTACCGTGCCATCGGCGACCAGGTGGACCTGCTGCTGGCCCGGCTCCTGGAGATCCCGCTCTTCGAGCACATCCTGCGGACCCATCTGGGCGAGCCGCTCCCCGCCGACCTGGGCATCCGCCGGGGCGGCGCGGCCCGCCTGGAATACCCGTGCGCCGACCGTGCGGGCACCCTGACCTCGGCTCCCCCGGCCACCGAACTCCACCTGGACGGCGTACATCTGACATACCGTCCGCTGCGCGCGGTGGGTGAGCGGCACGAACTGTACCGCACCAACCGCGACTACCTGGGCGTCCTGCGGGCCACCGGATCCGACCAGCCGACGGTCGACCGGGTGTCGGCGCGGTTCCTGGCGGACCGGCGCTGGGAGGTCCAGCCGTGACCACCGCCCCTTCCCTCCCCCTGACGACCGACGCCGCCGAGGCCGAACTGCTCACCCGCGTCCTCAGCGCGCTGCTCCGCGAGGACGTGGTCGGCCTGCGCACCCTCGGCACACTCTCGCACCGCCCGGACGGCATCTGGCTGCGCCTGGCGACCGGCGACGGCGACGCCCTGCTGCTGCCGCTCACCGAGGAAGGCTTCCAGTGCGTGTACGCCGCCCGGCTGCCACTGCTCGTGCGTGAGTCGGACGGCGCCGAACTGACCGCGTACGACACCGTGCTCGCCGCCCTGCGCTCGTCGGCCGACCCCGTGGACCGTGACGGCTTCGACGCCTTCACCGAGGAGAGCCGACAGACCCTTGTCACCCTGCGGCTGCACGAGGCCACGCGCGACGAGACCGACGAACGGCTGACGGGCCGTCATGGCGCCGACCCGGCGGGCTGGACGGGCCTGACGTCGTCTCTGGCGTACGACACCCTCGCCGCCCGTGTCGACCACCCCGTGTATCCGACCGCCCGCGGCCGGGCCGGGCTCACCGAGGAGCAACTACGCTCGTACGCACCGGAGTTCCACCCTCGGTTCACGCTGCGCTGGCTCGCGGTACCCCGGGAGGCGGTGACCCTCGCGGGTACGCTGCCGGAGATCTGGCCGACGCCCGCGATGCTCGGTATGGAGGATCTGCGGGACACGCATCTCGCCCTGCCCGTGCACCCGTTGACCGTCGGCGCCCCGCTCGACGAGGCGCTGCGCGTCACCGGCCTCACGGGCCGCGCCCGGCTCGCCGACCACGGACACCTGGAAGTGGTGCCGACCCTGTCGACGCGCACTGTCGCGGTGGCCGCCGATCCCACCCTGCACCTCAAACTCCCCCTCGTCACGGCCACGTTGGGGCTGCGCAACCGGCGCTCCATCAAACCGGGCACGCTGGTCGACGGCGCCGCCGGGCAGCGACTGATCGAGCGGGTCGTCGCACGCGAGCCCCGCTTCCAGGACACCGTCCGGCACGCCGACGAGACGACGTACGCGCACGCCGGACACGAGCTCCTCGCCGTCCTGTGCCGCCGCTACCCGGCCGGCCTCGACAACACCGCCGTCGTCCCGCTGGCCGCGCTCCTCGCCGAGGCGCCCGGCGGACGGCTGGTCGTCGACCATCTCGCGGACCGCTTCCACGACGGCGACCCGCTCGCCCTGCTGGACGCCTGCCTCACCCTCCTCTTCGACTGGCAGACCACCCTCTTCGGCTACGGCATCGCACTGGAGTCGCACCAGCAGAACGTCTCGCTGCTCCTGGGGCCCGAACCGGGCCGGGTACGGCTGCTGTTCAAGGACAACGACGGCCCGCGCCTGAACACCAGCCGCCTCGCCGCCGTCCTGCCGGGGCCGTGGGGCTTCGACGACGAACGGACCTACGGCACCGAGGACGACCCGGTCGCCGACGTGTTCACCACCATCACCGTCCATCTGTGCGCGGGCGCCTACGCCTTCGGGCTCGCCCGGCACGGCCGCGCCCCACTGCCCGCCCTGCTGAAGCTGGTCCGCGACCGGCTCGCGGAGGCGGTCGACCGGCTCGGCGGCAATCCGGCCGCCGTACTGCGCACCAGGATCCTGGACGCGACTCAGCTGCCCGTGAAGGCGATGGTCAGCGCCGGAACCCTCCTCAGCAAGGAGCGGTCGGGCGCCGCCGACATCAACAAGCACTACACCACCGGCCCCAACTACCTTCTCCACGCGGGCGACACGGGCGAAGAGACCGGAACTCGCTCCGGGGCCGCCGGATGAGCGCCGAGGCATGGCGCCTGCCGCGGCGTCGCTCCTCGTTCGGCCGAGGTCATGTGCACGCGGTGGCCGGCTGCTACTTCGTCGCGTCCTTCGCCGCTCTCGGACTGCCCCCGTATCTCACCCAGATCCTCCCGGAGCTGGGCGACCGCTCCGCGCGCTGGGCCGGGGTGCTGTACGTGGTCCCGACGGTGTTCGGCGCGCTCGGGGCCCCCTTCTGGGGCAGGCTCGCCGACCGCTTCGGCCGCAAACGCCTGCTGCTGCGCGCCCAGTTGGGCCTCGCCGTCGCCTTTCTGCTCGCCGGCTGGGCGGACTCCCTCGCCACGTTCACGGCCGCGCTGATCCTCCAGGGCGTCCTCGGCGGCACCTTCGCCGCGTCCAACGGCTATCTGGGTGCCTCGCTGGAGGGCCCCGCCCTGTCGAGGGCGCTCACCCTGATGCAGGGCAGCGCCCGGGCCGCCCTGGTCGTCGCACCGATCGTCGTCGGCTCGCTGTCGGACTGGTTGTCACCGCACCGCCAGTACGCCCTTCTGGCCGTACTCCCGCTGACCGCAGCCCTGTTGCTCGCCGCGCTCCCCGAACCGAGCGAGGAACAGGCCGCGGAGCCCATACCCGAGACCGTCGCGCCCGCCCTGGCGCCGGTGGTCTCCCTGCGCGCCCTGTACGCCCTGGAGTTCGCGTTCGTGTTCTCCACCGTGATCTCCTTCCCCTATCTGATCTCCCTGGTCGAGGACCGGCTTCCGGGCACGTCGGCAACGTTGTCCGGCGTTCTCTTCGCCCTCCCCCACCTGGTCTATCTGGTGTCGGCGCTCGGGGTGCACTCGGTGGTCCGGGACCGGCCAGGGTCCGGGATCGTCCTCGGGTTCGCCTGTATCGCGCTCGGTCTGGCCGGACACGGCGTCGCCGATTCACTGACCGAGCTGGTCGCCGTACGGCTGGTCCTCGGGGTTGGGCTCACGCTCGGCCTGGTGTCCCTGTCCGTCCTGGCCGCCGACTGCGCCAAGGGCCGTGCGCCCGGCGGGATGTTCGGGTCACTGGAGTTCTTCTCCAAGGCCGGCGCCGTTGTCGCCGGCCTCGCCGCGGCTGCGGGCAGCGCCCGTTTCGGCCCGGCCGCGCCGGTGCTGACGGGCGGTGCGGCCGCCGCCGTCACGGTGCTCGCCTCCCTCCTGCTTCTCACCCCCCGCTCGCCCCACGCCCGTTGGAGCCGCTGATGCCCTCACTGACCGACTCGCCCGACGCCGCCACCGCACCCGCCGGACTGCCCACCGCCGACGACGTGGTGACCCACACCCTCCTCAACTGTCTGCTGCGCGAGGTGTCGGGCCCGGAACGCCAGACCGTCGTCGACGACGGTCACCTGCTGCTCCGCCTGCCCCGACGCGGCGTTCTCCTGCGAATCGGCCTGCGCAGGACGTCGCTCCTGGGCGCCCACCGCTTCACCGGCCCGGTGACCGAGCGGGCCGGTGACGGCTGGGCGGCGCTGGGCTGGCGGCGCCTCGCCCAGTACACGCGCGACGAGCTGTCCCTGCGGACCGGGGAACGCAACGACGAGTTCCTGGAGCAGATCGCCTCCAGCCACCAGGCGGTCACGGCCGCCCTGGCCGGTGAGCGCCCCACCGGACCGGCCGACGACCGTCTCGCCGCCTACCTCGCCTCCGAGCAGTCCCTGCTGTTCGGCCACCGCTTCCACCCCACGCCCAAGGCGCGCACCGGCGACCCGCGCGCCTGGGCGGCGTACGCGCCGGAGACCGGGTCCGTCTTCCCGCTGCGGCATCTCGCCGTGCGCGCCGACCTGATCGCCGAGGAGAACGCCGCCCCCTGGGCCGTCGCAGCGCTGGACGGTCAGCGCACGGACGTCCCCGAGGGCTACCGGCTGCTGCCCACACATCCCTGGCAGTACGACACGCTGCGCGAACACCCGCTACTGCGTGCCGCGTCGGAACGCGGCGACATCCTGGACCTCGGCCCGGGCGGTCGCCCCTTCGCCGCCACCGCGTCCGTGCGCACCCTGTACGACGGCGAGACGTTCCTCAAGTTCAGCCTGAACGTGCGGATCACCAACTGCCTTCGCAAGAACAGCAGTTACGAACTCTCCGGCGCCGTCGCCCTCACCCGCGCCCTCGCCCCGGCCCTCACCGACCTGGCCGAACGCTTCCCCGGCAGCGCGGTGCTCCGCGAACCCGCCTACCGCACACTCGCCCTGCCCGGGCCCGACGGCACCCCGGACCGTGAACTCTTCGAGGGCTTCGGCGTGATCGTCCGCGAGGGCCTGCCCCGACGCCTCGCACCGGAGACAACTCCCCTCCTGGCAGCGGCGGTTGCCGACGAGTACCCGTCGAGTGCCGCGCACGTCTCCCGGCTGCTCACCGACACGGCCCCGGAGACCGCCCTCGACTGGTGGTCGGCGTACCTCGACCTGCTCGTCCCCCCTGTCCTGGCCGCCTACTTCGACCACGGGCTGGTCCTGGAGCCGCATCTGCAGAACGTGCTGATCTGTGTGGATGCCGGCGGCCGTCCCGTCCAGGTGCTCTTCCGGGACCTGGAGGGCACCAAGCTGGTTCCCGAACACCACCAGGACACTCTCGCCGCCCTGCCGGCCGGGGTCGCTGGCCCGATGACGTACGACGCGCAGCGCGGCTGGGACCGGGTCGTCTACTGCCTCCTCGTCAACCACATCGCCGAACTCCTCGCCGCCCTGGCCGACCTGCACCCGGAGGCCGAGGCCGCCCTGTGGGGGCGGGTGCGCGACACGCTCCGGTCCTACGCGGAGCGTTCCGGCTGCCCGCCCCGGCTCGCCGCACTGCTCGCCGGGGTTCCGCTGCCCGCGAAGGCCAACCTGCTCACCCGCTGGGAACGAAAGGCGGACCGCGAGGCGGGATACGTACGGCTGCCGTCCCCGCTCGCGGAGGACATTCTGCGCGACACCACCCGGAGCACCCGATGACCCTCGCCGTGCGCGACCACGCGCTGTCCCTGTCCACCGCCGAACTGCCCGCGTACGTCTATGACCTGGCGGAACTGCGCGCTCACGCGGCAGTGGTCCGGGAGTCACTGCCCGAGCGGGTCGAGCTGTACTACGCGGCCAAGGCCAACCCGGAGCCGGAGATCCTGGCCGCGCTGTCGCCGTACGTCGACGGTTACGAGGTCTCCTCGGGCGGCGAACTCGCCCATGTCGCGGGTGCGGTGCCGAGCCGGCCGCTGGCGTTCGGTGGGCCCGGCAAGACACCGGACGAGGTACTGACCGCACTGAGGCTGGGCGTCGACCGGTTCCATGTCGAGAGCGAGCACGAGCTGCGTATGCTCGCCGAGTTGACGCGACAGGTCGGGCCCGCGCGCCGGGTGGCGGTGCTGGTGCGCGTCAACATCCCGGTGTCCGACGGCTCGTTGGCGGGGAGCTCACTGACGATGGGCGGCCGGCCGACGCCCTTCGGGCTCGACCCGGCCGGGGCCGCGCCGGTGTTCCGGGCGTTGACCGACGGAACGTATCCGCAGCTCGAACTGCGCGGTGTCCACGCCCACTTGGCGAGCGGACTCGACGACCGGGAGCAGCTGGCGGTGGCCGAGTCGGTGGTCACCTGGGCGGCGGGGCTCGGCGTGCGCGTGACCGAGGTGAACGTCGGCGGCGGGATGGCCGTGGACTACGCCGCGCCGGCCCGTCGTTTCGACTGGGCGGCGTTCGGCAGGGGCCTGGCCCGGCTCACCGAGGCGTACCCGGAAACGACCCTGCGTATCGAACCCGGCCGGGCGCTGACCGCGTACTGCGGCTGGTACGCGACGGAGGTGCTGGACGTGAAGCGGAGCCATGGCGAGGAGTTCGCGGTCGTCCGGGGCGGCACCCACCATCTGCGCACCCCCGCGACGAAGGGCCACGACCAGCCGTGCACGGTGCTGCCGGTGGACTCCTGGCCGCACCCCTGGCCGCGCCCGGTGGCCGAGGAGTCGCGGGTCACGCTGGCCGGCCAGCTGTGCACACCGAAGGACGTACTGGCCCGGCAGGTCCCGGCGCCGGGGCTGCGGGCCGGCGACCGGGTGCTGTTCTCGATGGCGGGCGCGTACGCGTGGAACATCTCCCACCACGACTTCCTGATGCACCCGAGGCCAGGCTTCCATTTCCTGGGCGCGGAGCCGGCGACGACGAGCGAGCCGAGATAGCTGGGAAGTACGACACACCTGTGGGCCGCCCGGTCCGGCCGGGCGGCCCATATACCTTCTGTCCGTGCGTCCGTCAGGCCTCGATACCCGGCAGCAGGCCGGTCACGGGGGCGGCCATGTCGGTCAGCTGATGCAGCTGCTGGAGGTCGCTCAGGTGGTTGAGCGAGCTCAGCTGGCTGGAGACCCGCGGCAGGTCCTCGTGGTACTGGGCGGGAATCTCGCTCACGGCGAGCGAGTCGAGCTGGGCGATCGGGTTCAGCTTGCCCGCGTTCTGGTCGGCGGCGGGAGCCGCGCTCGCCAGCGGGGCGGCGAGGCCGGTGACACCGATGGCGAGACCAACGGCGGCGGCGATTCGTCGTGTTGAGATCATGGACTGACCAACGTCGCACGCCCCTCACCGGACACGGGCACCGCGCCCCGCTCACTCGTCAGGCTCATCGTCCGTCTGCGCTTGCCGAGCCTCCCGGGACGGAGGACGCTCGGGGGAGAGGCTCCTCGCGGCCCGGACCCGATCGGGCCGCGGCCCTCGAAGGAGGTCACCATGGGCACCGCGGCAAGCCCCGCCTTCGACACCGAAGCGCTGCGCCGGGGCATCGAAGGACAGGACGCGGCAGCGCTGCTGTCGCTCTACGCCGACGACGCCGAACTGCGCGTCGTCGACCACAAGACCCAGCCCAGCCACCCGATGGTCATGCACGGGCGCGGCGAGATCGGCGCCATGCTGACGGAGGTGTACGGCAGGGACATGACCCACAAACTGGAACAGGTCGTCGTCCAGGGCGACCAGGTCGCCTACACCGAGTCCTGTCTCTACCCGGACGGAGTCCGCGTCCTCGCCGGCTCGATGATGTCCCTGCGGGACGGCAAGATCGTCGACCAGACCGTGCTGCAGGCATGGGACGAGGAGGATTCCTGACCTCGGCTAGGCTGAGAGCGGGTCGTGACTGGCGCTGAGGTGGAGAACCACCGGGGAGCGGCCTCGCGAAGAACGCGGAGTGTGTGCCGTGCGCCTGGGCGATGACTACTGCTCGCTCAGGAGTGGACCATGTCTCAGGCCCGGCTCATGGACGGCACTTCTCTCGCCCGGCGCATCGTCGAGGACACCGCGAAGAAGGCCGCCGACCTCACCGACCGCACGGGCGCGACGCCCTGCCTCGCGACCGTGCTGGTGGGAGCGGACCCCGCCTCCGTCACGTACGTCCGCATGAAGCAGAACCGCTGCCGCAAGGCGGGTATCGAGTCCCGCCATGTGGAGCTGCCCGCCGCCACGACCACCGAGGAACTGGTCGGCACGCTGCGCTCCCTCTCGAAGGACCCCGGTGTGCACGGCATACTGCTCCAGCACCCGATGGGCGCGCACATCGACGAGCGGGCCGCGTTCGAGGCGATCGCGCCGGAGAAGGACGTCGACGGTGTCACCTTCGCCTCCTTCGCGACGATGAGCTTCGGTCTGCCGGGCTTCGTGTCCTGCACGCCCGGCGGCATCATGCGGCTGCTCGACGCGTACGACGTCGACCTGCCCGGCAGTCGGGCCGTGGTGGTGGGCCGCAGTGCGATCCTCGGCAAGCCGGTCGGCATGCTGCTCCTCGGCCGGGACGCGACGGTGACGTACTGCCACTCGCGGACCAGGGACCTGTCGTCCGTCGTCCGCGAGGCCGACATCGTGGTCGCCGCCGTGGGCCGGCCCCGGCTGATCCAGGGCGCGGACATCAAGCCCGGCGCGGTCGTGATCGACGCCGGGTACAGCCCCGGGAACATCGGCGACGTCGATTTCGACTCCGCCGTCGAACGGGCCGGGCTGATCACCCCGGTGCCGGGCGGGGTCGGTCCGATGACCATCGCGACACTGCTGGAACAGACCGTCGACGCCGCCGCCCGGCAGCTCGGGGCGTGAGCAGCGCATCCAGGCGCTGCAGTGCGTGACATCGCCCGCGTTCAGGCCCCACTGGGGTTCGGCAACCATGGCGGTGTTTCCGCGCCGAGGACGGCACCGCTGATCCTCGCGCGGGGAGCGGGCGCGTGTCCTCGCGGCCCGGAACGGCGCGGATGAGGGTGTCGGACCGGTTCCGGAGTCGGTGAACCGGCCGGCCCCTTGGGCAGCGCCGGTCTGACGGGCGCACCCCGGTCCGGGCGGCCCGGGGAACGTCAGGAGGTCCCGGTGCCCTCGGCCGGCGCCGGGCCCGGGGGCAGCCAGCCCGCCGGTCGCAGGATGCCCAGCAGCATCCGCACCAGCTCGTCCACCACCTCGTCCAGCGTGGCGTCGACCCACCCCGCACTCCAGTCGTGCAGCAGACCGTTGACGCTGCCGATGAACGCGGTCGCGGCGAGGCGGTAGTCGCGCGGCGCCGCCTCTCCCACGGCGACGGCGGCCTCCGCCTCCGTGCAGATCAGGTTCACCCAGCGGGAGCGGCGGGCGAGGCGCTGTTCCTCCAGGCGGGCACTGACGCCGATGATCTCGACGAAGGTGATCCGGATGCGGCGCGGATCGGCGGTGACGTTGGCGGCGTAGGCACGGAAGATCGCGGCGGCGCGTTCGGCGAGGGGCAGGCCGTCGGCGGCGGCCAGCGCGGTGAGCGCCGCCCCCTCGGCCCAGTCGTTGACCTGGAGGTGAAGGGCGGCCAGGAGGTCCTCCAGGGTGCGGAACTCCTCGTAGAACTGGCGCGTCGACAGACCGGCCGCCTCGCTGAGCGCGGCGACGGTCGTCGAGCGGTACCCCGGCGTGTCGCCGAACAGCTGGAGGGCGGCTTCAAGGAATCTCCGGCGCCGTTCGGCCTGCCGTTCCTCGGCGGTCCTGCCTGCGTAGCGGCCGGTCGGCGCCCTGAGTCTGCCCGCCAATGAACCCTCCTTCGTCGGTCCGGGGGCCAAGTTTGTCGTGCACGGAGTCTTGTGGAGAAGGGCACCCCCTACTTACTTTCCAGTAAGTCCAATCTGAACGTGACCGTGTTCAGTTTCCCGCCCGCAGCCGCGATCTCTTTTTTGCCCCATATGTCATGCACCCGCCACAGCCCGTCTGTCCACTCCCGGAGGGGAGAGCACTCATGTCCGCTTCCAGATCCAGGCACCTCTGTGCCATGGCCGCCGCCCTCGTGCTGACCGTCACCGCCCCCGCTGCCACCGCCGTCGCCGCGACGGCGGCCGAGGACTCCAGCACGGCCGCCGCCGACCTGCGCGAGGTGATGTTCGTCGGCAACAACTGGGAAGGCACCGCGGACGTCATCAAGTCCACCGGCGACTTCGCCAAGATCGGCCGGATCAACGTCGTACCCGACAAGGCGGCGCGGATGGCCGCGATCAACGCCGACCCCATCAAGTGGATCTACTTCATGGCCATTCGCAACGGCGTCGGCGAGGGCCACGACCAGCTGGTCGACGACATGTACTCCACTCCGGACGGCAAGTCGGTGGTCGTCTCCCGGCCCAGCTTCGCCGACGTCGTGTCGATCGACCTCGCCACCGGGGCGATCAACTGGCGCTTCCCCGTGTCGGGTTACCGCTCCGATCACATGGCGGTTTCCCCCGACGGCACCCGGGTCGCGGTCTCCGCCTCGATCTCCAACACCGTGCATGTACTGAACATCAACACCGGCGCGCAGATCGGCTCGTTCGCCACCGGCGACAAGCCGCACGAGAACATCTTCACCAAGGACGGCAAGTACATCTGGAACATGGCCATCGGGGACGTCAACACCTCGCAGGACGCTCCGTGGCAGGACTTCACGAAGGGCGACCGGAAGATCACGGTCGTCGACGCGGCCACCTTCAAGCAGGTGAAGGTGATCGACATGCGGGACCGGCTCAACGCCATCGGTCTCACGGACTTCTCGGACGCGGTCCGCCCGGCCGTCTTCTCGCCCGACGAGTCGAAGCTGTACTTCCAGGTCTCGTTCTTCAACGGCTTCTTCGAGTACGACGTCGCCACCGACAAGATCACCCGGACGAAGACCCTGCCGAAGAACCCGGCGACCAGCGACGACCGCACCACGTTCGTCAACGACTCGCGCCACCACGGGATCTCGATGAAGCCGGACGGCACGAAGCTGTGCGTCGCGGGCACGATGGACGACTACGCGACGGTCGTCGACCGTGCGACGCTCCAGGAGGGGCCGCTCGTCCCCGCCTCGAAGCCCTACTGGGCCACGGTGAGCGGCGACGGCAAGTCCTGCGTGATCTCCGAGAGCGGTGCCGACCAGGTCACGGCCATCGACTTCGCCACCGGGCAGAAGACGGTGTCCGTGCCGGTCGGCGACCACCCCCAGCGAGTCCGCCTCGGCCATGTCGAGGCGGACTGGACTGGCCCGGCGACCAACTGACCTGTCATTTCAGGTCGGTTGGCCGCCGGTTGCTCGACTAGCTGAACTCCTGCGCGGCCCATGAGGCCAGTTCGGTCCGCGCGGAGTTCAGCAGGGCCGCCGAAGGAGCCGTCGCCCCGTTGGTCACCAGCGCGTAGTGCAGGACTCCCGAGTCCGGCGCGGTGAGCAGCAGGCGGCGGCTTCCCGTGTTGCCGGGGTCGGTGCCCGCCGCGATCGGGGTCGTACCGGTGTAGGCCGGCGGGCCGTAGACCGTGCCGAGGTCGGAGACGACCGTGGTGGTCGCCGTCGGGAAGGACGCCGGCAGATGGAGCTCGGTCGGCGCCGAGATGCCCTTCGACCGCCACACCAGCACGCTGTACTGCCCCGAGCCCACCAGCGTGGACACGTTCGGCAGCGAACTGGGCACCGGGTTCCAGGTGAGGGTCGAGGACCCGTCCCGGGAACGGTCCTCGTAGGTGAAGGCGAGGGTCGTCCCCGCCGTGGCGCCCGGATAGACACGGTCCAGCATGCGGGCGTCCTGCCGCAGCACCGCCGTACCGGAGTCGTCGAGGCGTACGGCGGACAGGTCCTCGTCGTTCCAGCCGTCACCGGAGGTGATCACCTTGTCGGCGTTGTCGTTCATCAGCTCACGGTGGCGGCCGTTGTAGATGTCCCACTGCCACTGGCTGCCGGACAGCACCGGCCCGGAGACGCTCGCGTTCGCCCACCAGCTCGCCCCCTTCACACGGGAGTCGAGGGCCTGGTACATCGCCTTGTAGACCGACGGCGCCTTGCCGGAGACCGATCCGCTCAGCGGGTGGCCGAACTCGCTGACGATCCCGGTCGTCCCGAGGGCGGCGGCCCGGTCGCGGACCGTGCCGAAGTCGGTGACGTACTGGCCGTCTCCCGCGTTGCCCCACATCAGGATGCCGGAGATGGCCTTCTGGTCGTAGAAGTGGGTGTTGAAGACATAGCGCGGGCCGGCCGTCCCCGCGTCGAGGAGGCCGCCCTCCTGCTTCTGGGAGTCGATGTTGGCGTTCCAGAACATGTTCGGTTCCACGAAGGCCGGCTTGTCCTGCCAGCCGGCCGAGTCCATCCGGGCCCGGAACTTCACGAAGAACGGCCACAGGACGTTCTTCTCCCAGGTCCGGCTGGTCTGACCCGAGTCGAGATTCCCCGGATGCGGTTCGTTGTACGGGTCGAAGCCGACCACGCCCGCGAACTGGTCGCCCGTCAGGTTCTGTTTGAGGTACGTCATCGTCTTCTGGGCGGTGTCGAGGAACGAGTCCTGGATCCCGTAGGCGTTGTGCCAGAAGTCGTATGTCGCGTTCTTCACCGCCGCGTTCGAGGTGATGTTCTGCCCCCACAGGAGGCAGATCCCGCAGTACTCGTCGGGGTAGTTGCCGAGGTCGACGGCCCATTTGGGGGCGCCGTCGCCGGTGTACCAGCTGTCCGAGTCCCAGAGCCAGCGGGAGTAGAGGTCCTGGTGGAAGTCGGGATAGACGCGGATGCCCGCGTCGAGGAAGGCACCCATCTGGGCGGTCGCCGCGGCCAGATAGCTACTGCTCACCGAGCCCCGCACCGGCTCCGCGTACGCCCAGGAGAGCAGGAAGCGGACGCTGTTGCCGCCGCCGAGCGCTCGTAGGGCGGTCGCCGACTTCTTGGCGTCGGCCACGGAGGCGAACGGCAGGCCGTTGTTCTCCTTGAGCTTCGTCTCGCCGGAGACGTTGTAGCCGCGGAGCACGACCTCTCGGCCCAGGGAGTCCGCGAACCGGCCGTTCTGGACAGTGAGGGCGGTGGAGGCCGGAGCGTCGAACCAGAGGGTGTCGGCCCGGGCGGGCTGGGAGCCGACGGTGGTCACGAAACCGGTGACCAGAACCAGTACGCCGAGCAAATGCACACGTGACTTCGACATGTGCATTACAGTCCCGCGCGCATCAGGGGCCGTCAATAGAAACTGACTCCTGAGTAATCTTCAGCTTTTGACACTCATGGGCGATGATCAAGGCACATGGGCGACAAAAGGAGCGGATCGTGCGAGACATCCTCCCGACGCTCGGGCGCTGGTACGCGGCGGACGAACCGTTCGGACTCGCCACCGTCGTCTCGGTGAGCCGCAGCGCGCCCCGCGACCCCGGAGCCGCGATGGCGGTGGGGCCCGGCGGCGAGGTGGTGGGCAGCGTCTCCGGAGGATGCGTCGAGAGCGCGGTGTTCGAGCTGGCCCAGGAAGTCGTGGCGCACGGCGAGACCCGCCTCGAGACCTTCGGCTACAGCGACGAGGACGCCTTCGCGGTGGGTCTCACCTGCGGCGGCGAGATCACCGTGCTCGTACGGCCCGTCACGCCCGCCCTCGATCCCTCCTTCGCGGCGGTCGCGGAGACGGTGGCGGCGGGCCGCCCGGTGACCGTGGCCACCGTCACCGGGGGTCCGGCGGCGCGCGGCGCCACGCTCGCCGTCTGGCCCGACCAGGTGGCCGGCACACTCGGCACGACCGGCCTGGACGTGGCCGTCACCGCCGATGCGCGCGGCGAACTCGCCCTGGGAGCAACGGGGTTGCGGCACTACGGCCCTCACGGGGAGCGACGCGAGGACGCCGTCACCGTGTTTCTGCACTCCTTCGCACCCCCGCCCCGCATGCTCGTCTTCGGCGCCATCGACTACGCCGCCGCCGTGGCCCGGATCGGCGCCTTCCTCGGCTACCGGGTCACCGTCTGCGACGCCCGCCCGGTCTTCGCCACGCCGGAGCGCTTCCCCGAGGGCGCCGAGGTGATCGTCGCCTGGCCGCACCGGTACCTGAGCGGCACGGACACCGACGAGCGCACGGCGATCTGCGTCCTGACCCACGACCCGAAGTTCGACGTGCCCCTGCTGGAGGAGGCACTGCGTCGGCCCGCCGCGTACATCGGGGCGATGGGCAGCCGCCGCACCCACGACGACCGGCGGCGACGGCTGACGGAGGCCGGCCTCACCGCGTCCGAACTGTCCCGGCTGCGCTCCCCCATCGGACTGGATCTCGGCGCCCGTACGCCGGAGGAGGTGGCGGTGTCCGTGGCCGCCGAGATCGTCGCCCTGCGGTGGGGCGGCAGCGGGGTGTCGCTGACGGCGACGGGCGGCGCGGTTCATCCGACCGGGACCGTCTGACCGCTCAGGGGCGCCGGGGCAGGAGCCTGTGCAGCACCACGTCGGCGAGCTGCCCCGCGCCCGTCACCGTCGCCGTCAGGTACGTGCAGTGCGGCTGGCGGCGCCGGTCGGTCGGCGAACCGGGGTTCAGCAGCCGCAGGCCGGTGTCCGCGGTGGTGTCCCACGGGATGTGGCTGTGCCCGAACACCAGGACGTCGACCCCCGGGAAGCGGGCGGCGCAGCGGGCCTCGCGGCCCTGGGCGGGGCCGGTCTCGTGGACGACCCCGAAGCGCAGGCCGCCCAGGTCGGCGTAGGCCACCTCGGGGAGTCTGGCCCGTAGCCCGGGGCCGTCGTTGTTGCCGTACACGCCGATCAGACGGCGGGAGCGGCTCTCCAGCAGGTCGAGGGTGGCCGTGTCGACCCAGTCGCCGGCGTGGATCACCACGTCGGCGTGCGGGAGTTCGTCGAGGAGTGCTGCGGGCAGGTGCTTGGCGCGTTTGGGGAGGTGGGTGTCGGAGAGGAGCAGAAGGTGCACCCGGGGAGCGTAGGCGCTCTGGGGTGCCCCATCTGCCGTTGCGCGACCGCGGCGCCGTCGTGGCTTGTCGCGCAGTTCCCCGCGCCCCTTTGGGGCGCCCCGCGCACCGTGCCCCGACAGGAACTGGAGTGTCTCGCGAGGTTAGTATCAGGCAGCCCGGACCGTGCCATTGCGGAAACGGGGAGTAAAGCCAAAAGGGGGCTTCCAGCCGCATGCCGGTCAAGGTCAGCGTCATCGTTCCGGTGTACAACCCGGGACCGTACATCGAGGACTGCGTCGCGTCGCTGCTGCGGCAGTCGCTGCCCGCCGACGAGTACGAAGTGATCTTCGTCGACGACGGTTCCACCGACGGGACCCCGGCCCGGCTGGACCAGCTCGCCGCGGAGGAACCGCGTCTCCAGGTCATCCACCAGGAGAACTCGGGCTGGTCGGGCAAGCCGCGCAACGTCGGCATCGAGGCCTCGCAGGGCGAGTTCGTGATGTTCGTCGACAACGACGACTACCTCGGCGACGAGGCCCTTGAGCGGATGTACGAGTACGGCGTGGCCAACGGCGCCGATGTGATCGTCGGCAAGATGGCCGGCAAGGGCCGCCCGGTGCCGGTCGAGCTGTTCCGGCACAACCACCCCAAGGCCAGTGTCGAGAACGCCCCGCTGATCGACAGCCTCACCCCGCACAAGATGCTCCGGCGGGCCTTTCTCGACCGTATCGGTCTGCGTTTCCCCGAGGGTCGGCGGCGGCTCGAAGACCATGTCTTCGTCACCGAGGCCTACCTGCGCGCGGACAACGTCTCCGTGCTCAGCGACTACGTCTGCTACTACCACGTCAAGCGCGACGACGCCTCGAACGCGGGATTCCAGCGCTTCGACCCGGTCGGCTACTTCCGCAACCTGCGCGAGGCCCTCGACGTCGTCGAGCGGTACACCGAACCGGGTGCGGTGCGCGACCGTCTCTACCGGCGCTGGCTGCGCAACGAGATGGTCGAGCGGATGCGCTCCAACCGGCTCCTGAAGCTGCCGGAGGACTACCGCAAGGAGATGTTCGACGAGATCCGCGGGGTCGTCGTCGAACGCTTCGGCCCGGGTGTCGCCAACGGCATGCAGGAGGCGCAGCGGATCGTGGCGGCGCTGATCGCCGCCGACCGTCTCGACGACGTGGTGGCGTTCGCCGAGTGGGAGGCGTCCCTCGCCCCCTCGGCGACCCCGCAGAGCGTGGAGTGGCGGGACGGTGTTCTGCACGTCGGTTTCACCGCCGAGTTCACCTCGCGCGGCAAGCCGATGACGTTCCCCGCCGAGGACGACAGCGACGGCGCCGACCTGGACGGCACGCCCACCGACGCCGACGACGCGATCGCCCGGGTGGGCGCGTCCACCGTCGCCCGGTTCGGGAGTGCGACGGCGGACTTCCTGGTGCGTGAACGGACCACGGCCGCCCAGTTCTTCCAGCCGGTGGAGCTGACCCGCGAGACCCTCCCGGCCGACGAGGACGGGCAGGTGCGGCTGGTGCTGCGCGGCACGGCCACCGTCGACCCCGGCACGGCGGCGGGCGGCGTGGCGCTCGGCGGCGGTCTGTTCGACGTGTTCGTCCGGATCAAGCTGGGCGGCTGGACCCGTGAGTGCCGTCTCGGCCCGGTGAAGCTGGACCCCCGCCCGGTGCCGCCGGCCGGTGTGGTCGCCGGCCGTGTGACCCTGCCGTACTGGACGGCGAAGCAGGCCACCCTGTCCCTGGACGTCGACCGCGCCGTCAAGGGTGTGGGCCTCGGCCGTCTCAAGCCGGACGATGTCACCGTCACGGGTGACCGTCTCCGCGTGGCACTGCCCCTGCACGTTCCCGGCGACACCAAGGCGCTGCTGCGGCTGACCTCGTCGGCCGCTCCCGAGCCCGTGGAGGTGTCCGGCACGCTGTCCGGCGCGTCCGACGGCTCGGGTGCGTTCGTCGAGGCGACGCTGCCCGGGGGCGCGCTCGCCGACGGGACGTGGAAGCCGTCGCTGTGCCTGGCCCCCGAGGCGGGCGAGCCGCGGTTCCTGGCCATGTCCGTCGGCCTCAGCGCCAAGGGCGGCCGTCTGCAGGTCGTACGGCCCGCCAAACCGGCCGGGCCGAGCACCGGGCAGCGACTGGTCCGCAAGGTGCGGCGCACGCTCGGGAAGATCGCGCGCAAGGCCGGGCTTCGACGCGGGAACGGAGCCTGACAGCATGCGAGCACTGGACATCGAGGGCGCCTGGGTACTGGAGCCGAAGATCTTCCCGGACGACCGGGGCGCCTTCCACGAGTGGTACCGGGGCGAGGAGTTCCGTGAGGCCACCGGCTACGACCTGTCCCTCGCGCAGGCGAACTGCTCGGTCTCGCGCCGGGGCGTCGTGCGCGGGGTGCACTTCTCCGACGTGCCGCCGAGCCAGGCCAAGTACGTGACGTGTGTGCGCGGGGCGGTCCTGGACGTCGTGGTGGACATCCGGGTCGGCTCGCCCACCTACGGGCAGTGGGAGGCGGTGCGGCTCGACGACGAGACCCGGCACGCGGTGTTCCTCGCGGAAGGCCTCGGGCACGCCTTCATGGCGCTCACCGACGACGCCACCGTGGTGTACCTGTGTTCGACGGGGTATGCGCCGGGACGTGAGCACGGGGTGCATCCGCTCGACCCGGAGCTGGGCATCGCCTGGCCGGAGGGCATCGAGCCCGTGCTGTCGGAGAAGGACGCCGAGGCTCCGACGCTGGCGGAGGCGAGGGCGGCCGGGATGCTGCCTTCGTACGAGGAGTGCGCGGCCCTCTACGCGGAGCTGCGCGCCGCCCGGTAACCCCCGTACGGCACGAGTACACGAGTACGCGAAAAGGCCTGCGGCCCGGCTGCTGATGAGCAGCCGGGCCGCAGGCCTTCGTCCGGTTCCGCGTCAGCGGGTGGTGCTCAGCGGCGCCAGGCTGCGGCGCAGTTGCTCCAGGCCCTTGCCGCGCTTGGTGCCCCGGTTGCGGGACTTGACGAGCGGGCCCCAGAAGGCGGCCTCGACCAGGGTCTCCGGCTTGATCGCGGGCGTCCGCTCCAGGACGCTCTCCGGCACCTTCTGCGGGTCCGGGACCTCGAACTCCGCGATGATCTCGTCGTACTTGTCCTTCAGCACGGTGTTGTCGGGGTCGGCGCCGAAGACGATGAGCTGTCCGGTGGGCGCCGTGTCGACGAGGACCGTGACCAGGTCGGGACGGTACCGGGCGAGGATCTCGATCAGCTTGTAGACGTCGCCGGTCCAGGCGTTGGTGTGCCGGTCGCGGGCGGCCTCGTCGATGCTGCGCGGCAGCATGTCGTCGAGGACGATGACGCTGGCCCAGTCCGAGTGCTTCTCGACGTTGATGAAGTCGCGCAGCGCGTACTCGAACAGGTGCATGCCGTCGATGAACGACAGGTCGAGTGTGGTGCGCTGCCAGTAGCCGAACGGGCTGCGGTTGCGGGCCAGGTTGCGCAGCGGGTGCCGGCCGCCCTTGAGGTGGGCGAGGGGGTTCTGCCGGGCGAAGAAGTCGTCGCTGGTGGCCTTCGCGAGATGGACGTCGGCGCGGATCTCCGAGACCACCTTGAACGCGGGGTCGATCGCGATGCTCGGTACCCGGGACAGGGTCAGGCTTCGGCCGTCGTTGACGCCGATCTCCAGGTAGTTCCTGTTCGCGCTGACCTTGTGGAGCTCCCGGAGGAACTCATGGCGTTTCACGAGGAAATCTCCTTGCGGATGTGTGGCAGTGCTTCGTGCAGGGCGGTACGCCAGTCACGGAGGGCTCCGAGACCGGTCTGCTGCCAACGGCGGTGGCCGAGGGCGCTGTATTCGGGCCGGGGTGCGGGCCGGGTGAAGGCCGCGCTGGTGGTGGGGCGTACCCGTTCCGGGTCGGCGTCGATGAGGCGGAACACCTCACGCGCCAGCTCGAACCAGGTGGTCTCGCCGGAGTTGGTGGCGTGCAGGACACCGTGCGCCTCGGGACCGATCCGGGGTCCGAGGTCGGCGATCCGTACGGCGACGTCGGCGCTCCAGGTGGGCTGGCCGCGCTGGTCGTCGACGACGTCGAGGGTGTCCCGACGCGCCTCCAGATCGATCATCGTACGCACGAAGTTGCCGCCGTGCGCACCGTACAGCCAGGCCGTGCGCAGGACGACCCCCGCGTCCGGGAGCGTGGCGAGGACCGCCTGCTCACCGGCGAGTTTGGTACGGCCGTACGCCGTGCGCGGGGCCGGGGTGTGGTCCTCGGGGTACGGGGTGTCCCGGGCCTCGCCGTCGAACACGTAGTCGGTGGACACATGGATGAGCCGGGCACCGTGCTCGGCGCAGGCCTGGGCGAGCAGACGCGGTCCGACGCCGTTGATCCGCAGCGCCGTCTCCTCGTCCGTCTCGGCGTCGTCGACGGCGGTGTAGGCCGCGCAGTTGACGACCAGGTCGGGCTCGTGGTCGGTGAAGACACGGCGCACGTCGTCGGGGTCGGTGATGTCGAGGGCTGCGCGGGCGAGGCCCACGACGTTCTCACCGCGCCTGAGGAGTTCCTCGACTGTGTCGCGGCCGAGCATGCCGGCGGCGCCGGTCACCAGCCACTTCATCCGCTCACCTGCTTCTCGCCCTGCTTCGCGTCCTGCTTCTGTGCGGCGCCGACGCGCCGCTTGAGGGGCTCCCACCAGGCGCGGTTGTCGCGGTACCAGGCGACGGTGGCGGCGAGTCCGGCGGCGAAGTCGTGGCGCGGACTGTAGCCCAGCTCGTCGTGGAGCTTGCCCCAGTCGACGGAGTAGCGCAGGTCGTGGCCCTTGCGGTCCTCGACGTACTCCACGCTGTCCCAGTCGGCGCCGCAGGCTTCGAGGAGCAGCCCGGTGAGCTCCTTGTTGCTCAGCTCCGTACCGCCGCCGATGTTGTAGACCTCGCCGGGCCGGCCGCCGGTGCGCACCAGGTCGATGCCCTGGCAGTGGTCGTCGACGTGCAGCCAGTCGCGGACGTTGAGGCCCTCGCCGTACAGCGGGACCTTCTTGCCGTCGAGCAGGTTGGTGACGAAGAGCGGGATGACCTTCTCGGGGAACTGGTGCGGCCCGTAGTTGTTGGAGCAGCGGGTGACGCGGACGTCGAGGCCGTGGGTGCGGTGGTAGGCGAGGGCGAGCAGGTCCGAGGACGCCTTCGACGCCGAGTAGGGCGAGTTGGGGGCCAGCGGGTGGTCCTCGGGCCAGGAGCCGGTCTCGATCGAGCCGTACACCTCGTCGGTGGAGACGTGCACGAAGGGGCCGACGCCGTAGCGCAGGGCGGCGTCCAGCAGCACCTGGGTGCCCACGACGTTGGTGCGGACGAAGTCGGCGGCGCCGTCGATCGAGCGGTCCACATGGGACTCGGCGGCGAAGTGGACGACCTGGTCGGCCTCGGCCATCAGCTTGTCGACGAGTTCGGCGTCGCAGATGTCGCCCTGGACGAACGTCAGCCGGGGGTGCTCGGCGGGGAGGTTGTCCAGGGTGCCCGCGTACGTGAGCTTGTCCAGCACCGTGATCCGGGGCGCGTCGGGGGCGTCGGACGCGAGGAGGGTGCGGACGTACGTGGAGCCGATGAAGCCGGCGGCGCCGGTGACGAGGAGGTTCATGAGTGGATCTGCACCTTGCTGTGGTCTCCGAGGACGAGTCGGTGGGCGCTGGGAACACTGGGGGCCGGGGTCACCTCGACGTGCCTGCCGATGAGCGAGGACTCGATGCGGCCCACCCCGGCGATGGAGGAGTCCCGCAGCACGATGGAGAACTCCAGCTCGCTGTCGGTGATCCGGCAGTTCTCCGCGACGGAGGTGAACGGCCCGACGTAGGAGTCGCTGACGACGGTTCCGGCGCCGATGACGACGGGGCCGACGATGCGTGAACGGCTGATGCTCGCGCCCTCCTCGATCACCACCCGCCCTATGGTCTCGGACGCGGTGTCCACGTCGCCGTCGATCCGCCGCTCCAGGCCCTCCAGGACCATGCGGTTGACCTCCAGCATGTCGGTGACGTTCCCCGTGTCCTTCCAGTAACCCTTGATGAGCGTGGATCGTACGTCGGACCGGGCGTCGATGAGGTACTGGATGGCGTGGGTGATCTCCAACTCACCGCGCCGGGAAGGGCTGATGGAGCGTACGGCGTCGTGGATCGCCGGGGTGAAGAGGTACACGCCGACGAGCGCCAGGTCGCTCTTGGGGTGCTCGGGCTTCTCCTCCAGGCCGATCACCTGGCCCGCCGCGTCGAGTTCGGCGACGCCGAAGGAGCGCGGGTCGGGCACCTGGGTGAGCAGGATCTGGGCGTCGGGGCGCAGGCGGCGGAACTCGTCGACGAGGTCGCTGATGCCGCCGATGATGAAGTTGTCACCGAGGTACATGACGAAGTCGTCGTCACCGAGGAAGTCCCGCGCGATGAGCACCGCGTGGGCCAGGCCCAGGGGCTTCTCCTGCGGGATGTAGGTGACCTTCAGGCCGAACCGTGAGCCGTCGCCGACCGCTTCCTCGATCTCGGCGGCGGTGTCACCGACGATCATGCCGACCTCGGTGATGCCCGCGTCGGCGAGGGATTCCAGGCCGTAGAACAGCACGGCTTTGTTGGCCACGGGGACGAGCTGCTTCGCCGAGGTATGGGTGATCGGCCGAAGCCGCGTACCGGCGCCACCGGAGAGCACGAGAGCCTTCATCCGTTCACCCTAGCTTCGATTTCCCACGACGTAATATCCGGTGCCGCAGCGTGACCGGTACGGGAGCCCGCCGAGGTCCTCTCAGGGCTCCAGCGCGAGCTCGCTCCACACCTGTTTGCCACCGCTGACCGGGACGGTTCCCCAGGCCGCCGACATGGCCTCGACCAGGAGCATGCCCCGGCCGCCGGTGGCCTCCCAGCCGAGGTTCGTCGGTCTGATGGGGGTGCGGGGCGAGTTGTCCGCGACGGCGACGCGCAGCCGGCCGTTGAAGACGGTGAGGTCGAGACGGACCTGGCCGTCGGTGTGCACGAGGGCGTTGGTGACCAGCTCGGAGACGACAAGGAGCACGGTGTCCATGTTCTCCCGGAGGCCCGCCTCGCCCGCGGCGCTCCAGGCGCGCAGGGTGCGCCGGGTGAAGCGGCGGGCGTGCCGGACCGCCTCGGGCACCCGCCACACCGTCCAGCTCTCGCGCAGCGGGCGGTGCTCCATTCCGTCGTAGCGCAGCAGGAGCAGGGCGACGTCGTCGTTGCGGTTGGCGCGGGCGAGCAGGGCGTCGGCGACCAGACCGAGGTGGGCGGGGTCGGCGGCGGCGAGGTCGGCGGCGAGAGCGTCGAGGCCGTCCTCGATGTCGATCTCGGCGGACTCGACGAGACCGTCGGTCGTGAGGGCCAGCAGGGTGCCGGGCTGGAGACGCAGCAGGCTCATCGGGTAGTCGGCCCGGGCGACGACGCCGAGCGGCGGCCCGACGTCGGACTCGGGCACCTCGGTGGTGCCGTCGGGGTGGCGGACGACCGGGGGGAGGTGGCCGGCGCGCACGTACCAGGCGGTGCCCTCCTCCATGTCGACCTCGACATAGCAGCAGGTGGCGAAGAGGTCGGTCTCCATGTCGGCAAGGAGACGGTTGGCAAGGGAGACCACGACGTCCGGCGGGTGGCCCTCGACGGCGTAGGCGCGCAGGGCGGTGCGCATCTGGCCCATCAGGGTGGCGGCGCCCGCGTTGTGGCCCTGGACGTCGCCGATGACGAGGGCGACGTGGTTGTCGGGCAGCGGGATCACGTCGTACCAGTCGCCGCCCACCTCCAGGCCCTCGGTGGTCGGCAGGTAGCGGGCCTCGGCGACCCCGCCGGGCAGTTTGGGCAGGCGGCGGGGGAGCAGGGAGCGCTGGAGCATCCCGACGAGTTCGTGCTCGGCGTCGAAGGCGTGGGCGCGGGTGAGGGCCTGTCCCGCGAGGCCGGCGGCGGCGGTGAGCAGGGCGCGTTCGTCGGTGCCGAACTCGTGCGGACTGTCCCAGCCGATCAGACAGACGCCGGCCATCCGGCCGCCGGCGGGCAGCGGCAGTACGGCGAGGCCGCCGGGGCCGACGCCGTCGAGGGCGGGTTCCAGTTCGGTGCCCGCGGGCCAGATCGCGGCACGGCCCTCGCGCAGCGCGGCGGCCAGTGTGGGCATGGAGCGGACGGGTGACTCGGGCCATTCGGAGCGCCATTCCAGCCGCCACAGCTCGGGCCAGGACTCGGGCTCGGGCGGGTCGAGGACGGTGACGACGAGCCGTTCGTTCTCCAGTTCTGCGAGGGCGATCCGGTCGGCGAGCAGCGGCTCGCGCAGCGCCGTGACGACGGCCCTGCTGACGTCACGGACGGTCCCGGCGGTGGCCAGGGCGGCGGCGAGGCGCTGGACGCGGGCCACGTCGGTGACGCCTGAGCGCAGGGTGGAGGCGTCGCCGACCGTGCCCACGAGCCGGGCGGGCCGCCCCTCCCCCGTGGTCGCGAGCCGCCCGCGCAGCCGCAGCCACCTCGGGGGGCCGGCGGGCTGGAGCACCCGGAACTCCAGCTCCCGGTCGCCGATGGACATGTGGTCGGCCTCGACGACGGACATCAGGGAGGGCAGGTCCTCGGGGACCGTCAGGCCGAGCAGGGTCTCGACCCTGCCGTCGAAGTCCGCCCGGTCGAGCGCGAACAGTCCGAGGAGTTCGTCCCCGACCTCGACGCGTCCGCTGTCCATGGCGAGGCTGAAGGCGTTGGCCGGCAGTTCGCCCGGGTCTCCGGCGGCGGGCGGGGCGGGCCAGGCGACGGCGTCGGCGAGCAGTCCGAGGCAGTCCCGGGCGTCGTCGTCGAAGCCGCCGGGGCTCTCCGTCACGGCGAGCAGACAGCCGCCGTCACCGACCGCGGCGCCCGCGCGGACGGGCAGGGCGGCCAGATGGACGTCACAGGCCGGCATCCGCCGGGACTCGGCGCATTCGGCGAGGTCGTCGGGGCCCAGCCAGACCGGCCGTCCGATGCGGTGGGCATCGGCGGCGGGCGAGTGGGCGGCCACGGGGTAGCTGTCGCGCAGGCCGTACAGCGTCCTCGGCACGCCGGCCGACTCGACCAGGCACAGCACGTCGGCGGTGTCGCCCGGGGTGTAGACGGCGGCGACGGTCGCCCCCGCGAAGACGAGTGTCTGTTCGAGTACGCGACGGAGGCGTTCACGGGGATCGAGTTCGACGGTGAGCGACTTGAGGGCAAGTTCGGCGCGCGCCGTTCTCGTTCCGCGTCCCGCGTCCTCTCTGCCCACGTTCGTCATTACAGCGCGTATGGGGCCCCGGCGCAGCCCCTGGCACCCGCGTGCGTCGGCCCCGGTCGTACCTGTGCGTTCCACACAGTGCTCTCGTGACAGCCGTGACTGTCGGGACCCGTCCACGGACTGGAAGGCTCGGTGCCAGACATCGAGGAGGTGGGCATGGACCAGCGGTACGAGGTGTACGCGCTCGCCGACCAGCACTTCTACGAGACACCGGACCGGCTGTCCGGCGCGGGCGAGGCCGCTCCCCAGTTCGAGACGGCCCGCCGGGCGGTACCGGAGGGCTGGCGTACGGGACGGATCGGCGACTGGCTGGCGCTGACACCGCTCGGTCCGGACGGCGACCCGCTGCCCGGACCCGCCCAGGGCTGGAAGGTGCACGCATCGGCCACCCGGGCGAACGCGGAGCGGGTCGCCGCGACGGTGTGGGACTACTGCGTCCCCCGCGGTATCCCGTTCAAGTTCCTGCCGGGCCCCCATCTGCTGCATCTGCGGAACACCAAGTACGCCGGCCGGGACGGCAGCGGGAAGTTCGTGACGGTCTACCCGGCCGACGAGGACCTGCTGCACCAGGTACTGACCGAGCTGGGCGCCCTCCTGGATGGCTGCGAGGGCCCCTACATCCTCACCGACCTGCGCTGGCGGGAGGGGCCGCTGTACGTCCGTTACGGGGCGTTCGCGCGCTCCTTCGTCGTCGACGAGCGCGGCTCGCTCGTGCCCGCCGTCCGGGACGGCGAGGGCCGGCTGGTGCCGGACCGGCGCGCGCCGTCCTTCCAGGTCCCCGACTGGGTGCGACTGCCCGCGTTCCTGGAGGCCCAGCTCGCGGCCCGAAACGCGACGACGGTCACCGACCTGCCGTACCGCATCGAGAAGGCCCTGCACTTCTCCAACGGCGGTGGCGTGTACGTCGGCACCGACACGCGCGACGGGCGCCGGGTCGTCCTCAAGGAGGGGCGTCCGCACGCGGGCCTGGCGGCCGACGGCGCGGACGCGATCACCCGGCTGGAGCGCGAGCGGGCGGCGCTCGAGCAGGTGTCGGGGCTCGGCACGGTGCCCGAGGTGCGTGACTGGTTCACGCTCGGGGACCACCGCTTCCTCGTCATGGACTTCATCGAGGGGCGCCCCCTCAACTCCTTCTTCGCGGAGCGCCATCCGCTGCTGACCCACGACCCCGATCCGGAGGCGGTGGCCGCCTACACGCGCTGGGCCCTGCGCATCCACCGCGCGGTCGAGGAGACCGTCGAGGCGGTGCACGCGCGCGGGATCGTCTTCAACGACCTGCACATCTTCAACATCATGGTCGCGCCCGACGAGGAGTCGGTGTCCCTGGTCGACTTCGAGGCGGCCGCCCCGGTCGAGGAGCGGGGCCGCCAGGTCGTCGCCCACCCCGGCTTCTTCGCCCCGCCCGACCGCAGAGGCGTCGACGTCGACCGGTACGCGCTCGCGTGTCTCCGGCTCGCGCTCTTCATGCCCCTGACCACGCTGTTCGTGGTGGACCGGGGCAAGGCGGCCCACCTGGCCGAAGTGATCGCCGGCCAGTTCCCGGACGTACCGGCCGAGTTCCTGACCGAGGCGGTCGCCGAGATCACCCGTGACGTGTCCGCGCCGGGAGCGCGGCGCCCCGCCCACTCGCCGCCGGCGGCTCCCGTCGAGCCCGGCGACTGGCCGTACAGCCGGGACTCGATGGTGAAGGCGATCCTCGCCTCCGCCACTCCCGAACGCGACGACCGGCTCTTCCCCGGCGACATCACCCAGTTCTCCGACGGCGGCGGACTCGGCCTCGCGCACGGCGCGGCCGGGGTCCTGTACGCGCTGTCCCGGACGGGCGCCGAGCGGTACGAGGAGGGTGAGCGCTGGCTCCTGGCCCACACCGACCCGGTGCCCGTGGGGACGCCGCTGGGGCTGTACGACGGTCTCGCGGGCGTCGCCCACGTCCTCGACCTGCTCGGACACCGCCCGCGCGCGCTGGACCTGATCGACCTGGTCCTGAGGGAGAAGTGGCACAAGCTCTCCTCCGACCTGCGGGGCGGCCTGGCCGGGCTGGGTCTGGTGCTCGGCGGGCTGGCGCGCACGACCGGGGAGCCGGAGTTCGCCCGGCGGGCCCAGGACGTCACGGACATCCTGGTGAGCCGCCTGGACGAGCCCCTCCCGGACCCGAAGAAGCGCCGCGCCGGACTCCTGCGGGGCGCGAGCGGTCCCGCCCTGCTGTTCCTCAGGCAGTACGAGGCGACCGGTGACCCCGCGCTGCTCGACGCGGCCGGCACCGCGCTGCGCCGGGACCTGGACGGCTGCGTCGTACAGCGGGGCGGTGGCCTGGAGGTCGACGAGGGCTGGCGGACCATGCCGTACCTCGCGGAAGGCAGCGTGGGGATCGGCCTGGTCCTCGACGACTACCTGACGCTCTCCGCGTCGGCGGGGCACTCCCCGGCCCGCGCGGACGGCCGGGACGCGTTCGAGGAGGCCCGGGACCGCATCCTGACCTCCGCCGCCTCGCGCTTCTACGCACAGCCCGGACTGTTCCAGGGCAGGGCCGGCATGATCCTGCACCTCGCCCGCACCGGCGCCCCCGAGGCGCGGCGCCGCGAACAGATCGCGGGGCTCGGCTGGTACGCGATGTCGTACCAGGGCCAACTGGCCTTCCCCGGGCACCAGATGATGCGGCTCTCCATGGACCTGGGCACCGGCACGGCGGGCTGTCTGCTCGCGCTCGGCGCGGCCCTCGACGAGACGGCCCCCGCCGCCCTGCCCTTCCTTCCGCCGCCACGGCGGCCCCAAGACGCGGCTCCTCCGCAGGAGTCGTGACGCGACACCCGTCCCCACAGAGAACCCGGACCACCGGGATCGACGAAAGGAATCGACATGGCACTGCTCGACCTTCAGACGATGGAGTCCGACGAGACCGCCTACACCGGCGGCAACAGCACGCTGAGCCTGCTCTCCTGCGTGAGCGCGGCCAGCGTCACCCTCTGTCTCTGAGCACAGCCGGCAAGCAACGCCGGGCGGCCACTCCCAGTCGTGGAGGGCCGCCCGGCGGTCCGTCATCCGCCGTCGGAGGGCTCACCCGATGACGACCACCTCCCCCGACCGGCCGGCCCCGGCCGAGGACACCGCCTCGCCGCTGCGCGCGACAGTGCGCCGTACCCGGACGAGCTGTGCGGTCCTGTTCCTGGTGGCCACCGTCTCGACGGGGCTCAGCCTCGCCCTGCCCCTGACCCTGGGACGGGCCCTCGACGTACTGCTGGCGCACCCGGACGGCACCGGCGCCCTGCGCTGGGTCCTGTGGTGCGCCGTCATCGTGCTGCTGCTCGCCGTCCTCGACGCCGTCGACACCGTGCTGAGCGGCACCACCGACGCCCGCGCCACGGCGTGGCTGCGACACCGGCTTACCGGGCACCTGCTCGCCGTGGGGCCACGGGCCGGGGAACGCTTCGGGTCCGGCGAGCTGGTGGCCCGGCTGGTCGGCAACGCCGCTCAGGCCGGCACCGCGCCCGCCGCCCTCGCCGCACTGCTGGCCGCGCTCGCCGGACCGGCCGGAGCGGTGGTGGCGCTCGGTCTGCTCGACCCGTGGCTGGCCGTGGTGTTCCTCGCCGGGGCGCCGCTGCTGGCCCTGCTGCTGCGGGCCTTCACCCAGGACTCCGCACGGTGTGTGGCCGCCTACCAGGACGCCCAGGGTCGGATCGCGAGCGGACTCACGGAGGCGATCCGCGGCGCCCGCACCATCGCCGCGTGCGGGACGGCGGACCGGGAGGTGGCCCGGGTCCTGCGGCCACTGTCCGAACTCACCCGCGCGGGCCACCGGATGTGGCACGTCCAGGGGCGCGCGGCGGCCCGGGCGGTCACCCTGGCTCCGTTATTGCAACTGGGGGTCGTGGCCGTGGCCGGTGTCCTGCTGGTCCGCGGCCGGCTGACGGTGGGCGAGATGCTCGCCGCCTCGCGGTACGCCGTCCTGGCGGCCGGGGTCGGTGTCCTGGTAGGCCAGTTGTCGGGCCTGGTACGGGCCCGGGCGTCGGCCCGACGCCTCGGTGAGGTCCTGGCCGAGCCGGTGACGGCGTACGGGAGCCGCCGGCTGCCCCCCGGGCGGGGCCGGCTGGAGCTGCGCGGGGTCACCGCCCGCCGCGGTGGACGGACACTGCTGGACGGCGTCGACCTGGTCGTGCCCGAGGGCGGCACCCTCGCCGTGGTCGGCCGCTCGGGCGCGGGCAAGTCCCTCCTCGCGGCGCTCGCCGGCCGGCTGGCCGATCCCGACGAGGGAACCGTCCTCCTGGACGGTGTGCCGCTGCCCGAACTTGACCACGACGAACTGCGCGGCGCGATCGGCTACGCCTTCGAACGCCCCGCCCTGCTGGGCGACACCGTCGCGGACACGATCGGCTTCGGCGTGCGGACGGCCCCGCCCGACCGGATCAGGGCCGGCGCCGCCGCCGCCCGCGCCGACACGTTCGTCCGCCGGCTGCCCGACGGCTACGCCACTCCCTGCCGGGCGGCGCCACTCTCCGGGGGCGAGCGGCAGCGCCTCGGCCTCGCCCGGGTACTGGCCCGCGACAGCAGGCTGCTCATCCTCGACGACGCGCTGTCCAGCCTCGACACGGTCACCGAGCACCAGGTCGTCGACGCCCTGCTGCACCACTCCCCCGGCGGCACCCGGGTGATCGTCGCCCACCGGGTCTCCAGCGCGGCCCGCGCGGACACGGTGGTCTGGCTGGACGCGGGACGGGTGCGGGCGGTGGGAACACACGCGCGACTGTGGCGGGAGAGAGGCTACCGGGAGGTGTTCGCGAATGCCGGGGAGTGAGCGCGCCCTGCCGAGGCCGGGCGCAAAAGACGGCCTCCGCGCGCGGGGAGTGCGGTTCCTGCGGCAGCAGCGGCGTGTCGTGGCCCGGCTCGTGCTGTGGTCCGTACTGGAGACCGCGCAGACCTTCCTCATGGGTTACGCCCTCGCCCGTGCCCTCGACGAGGGGTTCCTGCGCGGCCGGGCGGACGTCGGGCTCGGCTGGCTCGGGGTCGCCGGGCTCGCGGTCGCGGTGGGGGCGTACGGCACCGGACGGGTCTACGGGGCGGTCGCCGCGCTCGTCGAACCGCTGCGGGACCGGCTCGTGGAACGGGTGGTGGCGCGCGGGGTGCGGGAGGCGGACGGCGGGGCCCTGTCCGCGCTGACCCAGCAGGTGGAGATCGCCCGGGACACCTTCGCCGGTGTGGTGATGGTGTCCCGCTCGTTCGTCTTCACGGCCGCGGGCGCGCTGATCGGGCTGGGCTCACTGGCTCCGCCGCTGCTGCTCGTGGTCGTGCCCCCGCTGGTCGTCGGGGTGGGCCTCTTCGCGGCGAGCATGCGGCCCCTGGCCCACCGCCAGGAGGCTTTCCTCGTCGCCGACGAACGGCTCGCCGACCGGTTCGGCGACGTCTGCGCCGGACTGCGGGACGTGACGGCGGGCGGGGCGGAGGAGCGAGTCGCCGCCGACGTCGGCCAACGGGTCGAGGCCGAGCTGCGGGCGGCCCGCTCACTGGCCCGCTGGGGAGTACCGCGCGTGGCGTCGATCGCCGTCGGCGGACAGCTCCCCATCGTCCTGCTGCTGCTGGCCGCCCCCTGGCTGCTGCGCGGCGGGGTCACTCCCGGCGCGCTGGTCGGCGCGCTCGCCTACGTCACCCAGTCCCTGCTGCCCGCCCTGCAGAACCTGGTCCACGGCATGGGCACCAGCGGCTCCCGGCTCGCGGTCGTCCTGCGCCGCCTGGTGCCGGCCGGCGGGGCGGCGGACACCGGCAGCGGTCCGGACGACCGCCCCGCCCACGGCCCCGCGAGCGCACCCGCCCTCACCGTCGCCGACCTCACCTTCGGCTACGGCCCCACCTGCGCGCCCGTGGTCGACGGCCTCACTCTCAGCCTGCCGCCGGGCGCGCGGCTCGCCGTGGTCGGTCCCAGCGGCATCGGCAAGTCCACCCTCGTGTCCCTTGCCGCCGGGCTCCTCGAACCCCAGCACGGCACTATCCGGCTCTGCGGGCATCCGGTGTCCGGCAGCGCCGCCCACGCCCACCGGGTCGTCATCCCCCAGGAGGCGTACGTGTTCAGCGGGACGTTCGCCGAGAACCTGGGCTGTCTGCGGCCGGATCCCGTGCCCGCGTCCGAGCTGCTGGCCGCCGCCGAGGCCGTCGGGCTCGCCCCGCTCCTCGCCCGGCACGGCGGGCCCGAGGGCCGGATCGACCCAGCCGCGCTGTCGGCCGGCGAACGGCAGCTGATCGCACTGACACGGGCCTGGCTCTCGTACGCCTGTGTGGCACTCCTCGACGAGGCGACCTGCCACCTGGACCCGGAGGCGGAGGAGCGCGCCGAGCGGGCCTTCGCCTCCCGGACCGGCACCACCCTGGTCGTGGTCGCCCACCGGCTCGCCTCGGCGCGCCGCGCCGACCGTGTCCTCGTCATGGACGGCCGGCACTGCGCGTACGGGACGCACGACGAACTGCTGGAGCGCTCCCGCCTCTACCGCGATCTGGTGGGCAACTGGTCGGCCACTTCGCCTGGGGAGTCACAGCCAGCCCTCGCCCTGCGAGATACGGATGGCGTCGACGCGGTTGCGGGCCCCGGTCTTGCGGGTGATGGCCGCCATGTAGTTGCGCACGGTTCCGTGGGACAGATGGAGGCTGCCGGCGATCTCCGCGACGGACGCGCCCTCCGCGGCGAGTGACAGGACACTCAGCTCCCGCCGGGTGAGCGGAATCTGCGCGGCCCTGAGGAAACCGAAGCCGAGCGAGTCATCGACGAAACGTTTCCCTGCGGCGACCCTGCGAATGGCGGACACCAGTCGCTCCGGTGCCCCCTCCCGCTCCTTGTCGACATAGCCCAGCGCACCCGCCTCCGCCGCCCGCTTCAGCAGGCCCGGTCTGCCCGCACTGGCCAGCACCAGCAGCCGCGGGGCGGACGCGCCCGCCCCGCGGCCCCGTAACTCGCCCAGCGGAGGCACGCCGTAGGAGTCCGAACTCTCCAGGTCGGCGGCGCAGACATCGGGCCGCACCGCCCTGAGCCGACTCGCCGCACCGCGCCAGGAGGCGTCGTACACACCCAGGTCGGACTCCCTGTCCAGCCACTCCGCAAGGACCGATCTCACCAGACACGCGTCATGCACCAGAAGCACTCGGATCACTGCAGCTCCTTCACTCGCCTCGCCCCGGGTCGTCCGCTGTCGCGTGTGCCCCCTTTTCGACTCTCGCCTCTCGCCACGGCTCCCAGACGTGCAGAACAGGCCAACAGGGTGCGCGGGGGCGCACTCCCGGGGCTTACACGCCTGACTCGCGCTTCCGCGCGGGGGCGCGAGCCCGGCGCGACCCCTCTCGCCGTGCGCGACGGGCCGAGTGGACAGAGCCTTGACTCGGAAGCACCCGGCCGCGCGAGGAGGTGGTCCCGGTGGCTCATCGAGGGACCTCCGCACGCCGACGACCGAGATCGAACACGCGTTCGACCTCGGCGGGGAAGCCGCTGCTGTCGCTGGCGCTCGCCGGAATGATGGAGGAGGTCCACGCCCTCTCGGGCGGCGTGTATCTGCTGGAGCCCGGGGGGTCGGTGCTGGAGATGGCCGTCATGGCGGGACTGCCCCGGGCGTTCGCCGCGCCCTGGGAACGGGTCGGGCTCGGCGCGCCGATTCCCGTCGCCGAGGCGGCGCGCGAGCGGCGGTTTGTGTGGGTGGGCGGCGAGGAGGAGATGGCCCGGCGGTATCCACGGGTCGCCGTCGTACTGCCCTACCCCTTCGCGCTGGCCGCCGTACCGGTGGCGACCGCCTCGACGGTGTACGGGTCGGTCTTCGTGACCTGGCCCGGTTCGCATCCGCCGGAGCTGGCGGACCGCGAGCGGCAGCAGCTCGGCGCGGCCTGCGACCGGCTGGCGCTGCGTCTGGAGCGGGCCGCCGCCGAACACCGGCCGCTGCGGCCCGAGACGGATCTGCTGGCCATCTCGCCCGGGACGCCGGCCGCCGACACCCTCGGCACGGTCGAGGCGGCGCGGATGGTGTCACGGCTGCCGTACGGGCTGTGCTCCCTCGATCTGCACGGGCGGGTCTGTTTCGTCAACGCGGCGGCCCCTGAGCTGCTGGGGGTCCCGGCGGGAGCGCTGCTGGGATCCCAGCTGTGGGTGTCGGTGCCCTGGCTCGATGATCCGGTGTACGAGGACCGCTACCGCGCCGCGCTGTTCAGCCTGCACGTCACCTCGTTCGTGGCGCTGCGCCCGCCGGGCGACTGGCTGTCGTTCCGGCTGTATCCCAGCGCGACCGGGCTGAGTGTCAGGATCACCCGGGCGCGGGCGGTGGCCGAACTGGACCGGGCGGGACGCAGGCCGGGCGGGCCCTCCAGTCTGGTCACGATCTCGCAGGTGCTGTCCCTGGCGGGGGCCCTCACGGAGGCGGCGGGTGTCGAGGACGTCATCCAGCTGGTCGCGGACGAGATCATGCCGGCGGTGGGCTGCCAGACCCTGGTGATGCTGGGTTCGCGGGGCGGGCGTATGCGCGTACTGGGGCATCGCGGGTACGCCGACCCACGGCTGGTGGAGCGGTTCGACGGGATGCCGCTGACCGAGCGGACCCCGGGGATGCAGGTCCTCACCACGGGAGTGCCCGCCTTCTTCGAGTCGAGGGGCGAGCTGGAGCGGGCGTATCCGACGGTGCGGGAGGTGCCCGGTCCGATGGCGGCCTGGGCGTTCCTCCCGCTCATCGCGTCCGGACGTCCGGTGGGCACCTGTGTGCTGGGCTACGCACAACGGCACACGTTCCCCGCCGACGAGCGCGCCGTCCTGACCAGTCTCGGCGGTCTGATCGCCCAGGCCCTGGAGCGGGCTCTGCTGTACGACGCCAAGCACCGGGTCGCGCACGGCCTGCAGGCCGCCCTGCTGCCGAGCTCGCTGCCGTCGCTGCCGGGCTTCGAGGCCGCCGCGCGCTATCTGCCCGCCACCCAGGGCATGGACATCGGCGGCGACTTCTACGACCTGGTGTGCTCGCACGGGCGGGCCTCGGCGGTGATCGGGGACGTCCAGGGGCACAACGTGACGGCGGCCGGCCTGATGGGGCAGCTCCGGACGGCCGTACGGGCGTACACGACTGTCGGTCAGGCGCCGCAGGAGGTGATGAGCAGCACCAACCGGCTGCTGATCGACCTCGGCACCGAGCTGTTCGCGAGCTGTCTGTATCTGCGGCTAGATCCGGGGACCGGCCGGGCCGTGATGGCCCGTGCGGGGCATCCGCAGCCGCTGCTGAGGTACCCGGACGGGCAGGTGCGGGTGCTCGACCTGCCCGGGGGTCCCCTGCTGGGGATCGACTCCTCGGCCGAGTACCCGGCGACCGGGGTCGAGTTGTCGCCGGGCTGCGTCCTCGCCCTGTACACCGACGGGCTGATCGAGTCGCCGGGCGTCGACATCGACGAGGCGCTGGCCGCCCTCGCCGGGCGGCTCGCGGAGACCGGGGACCGGCCACTGGACGAACTGGCCGACGGGCTGGTCGAGTTCGGCGCGGGGGTGACGGACCGGGTGGACGACATCGCGCTGCTTCTGCTGAGGGCGCGGACCGAACGGACGGAGCGGACGGAGCGGACGGAGACCTGACGAACGCCGGGCGGGAGGGCGTCCGGGCGGGTGGGCCGGGGCTCGGGCCCTGCGTCGGAGCCGGCCGGAGACTCCCGCGACCCGCTGCTCCGGGGCGACCTGCGCGCGGACCCGAGGGCGACGGCGCGCGGGTCCGGCGGGTGCCAGGTGCGCCGATCGGCGCCGCCGCGCTTCGAACGGCTCTGTGGACAGCCCGGGGCACGCAGAACGGTCCGGCCCTCCCGCCGGAGGGCCGGACCGCGTCAGTGTCGGCCGGTACTACTGGTGTGGCCGGTCAGTGCTTCTCGTTGTTCCCCAGGCCCGTGCCGTCGTCGGCGCCGTTGTCGTTGGCGTTGCCGTTGGCGTTCTGGTCGTCGACCCCGCCGAGCTCGTCGCCACCGACCTCTTCACCGAGTCCGGCGTCATCGCCCGCACCGGCTTCCTGACCCGCGCCCGCTTCCTCACCAGCGCCGGCCTCCTGACCCGCACCGGCCTCTTCACCAGCGCCGACCTCCTGGCCCGCACCGGCTTCCTCACCAGCGCCGGCCTCCTGGCCAGCGCCGGCCTCCTGGCCCGCACCGGCTTCCTGACCCGCACCAGCTTCCTCACCGGCACCAGCACCGGCACCAGCGCCGGCGTCGCCCGCGCCGAGGGTCGCGCCGACGGCCGCCAGGGCCGTGGTGACCGGCTGGAAGAAGGTCTCACCGCCGACCGTGCAGTCACCGCTGCCGCCGGAGGTCAGGCCGATCGCGCTGCCGTCCTGGGTGAACAGCGAGCCGCCGCTGTCGCCGGGCTCCGCGCAGACGTTCGTCTGGATGAGGCCGGTGACCGTGCCCTCGGCGTAGTTCACGGTGGCGTCGAGACCGGTGACCTCACCGTCGTTGAGGCCCGTCGTGGAGCCCATACGGAAGACCTGCTGACCGACCGCTGCCTCGGCCGCCTGCAGGATGTCGACGGTCTGGCCGTTGCCGACGTCTACGGTGCTGGCCGCGACGGTCGCCGGGTCGTCGTACTTCACGAGTGCGAAGTCGCCGTCCCCCGGGAAGGTGGCGGCCTCGACGGTGGCGATGGGTGCGCCGCCCTCCGTGTCCGACCACTCGGCCGCCGCCACACCGCAGTGACCGGCGGTCAGGAAGCCGGGCGTGCCGTCCCCGGTGACCACGTTGAAGCCGAGGGAGCAGCGGGCGCCGCCCGCGAAGATGGCGTCGCCGCCCTCCACCAGCGGCTTGAAGGTACCGGCGGTCTTCTTGATGGTCGCCATGCCCGAGCCGAGGCTCTTGACGGTCGACTCGATCGTGTTCCAGTTGGCGCCCGTGACCGTGCTGTCGGCGGTGACCTGGATCTTGTTGGTGCGGGGGTCCAGGGCCCAGGCCGTGCCCGGGATCGTGGCCTTCGTCTTCAGCGTCTGCGCGCCGGCCTTCAGCTCGGCGATGCTGTTGTCGACCTCGCGAACAGCCGCACCAGCCTTTTTGGCCTGGACGACGACGTTGTTGTTGTCACCGTCGACGACGTTGATGATCAGCTGCTGCTTGTCGGCGTCGTAGTAGGAGCCCGCGAAGGCATCACCGAGCAACTGTTCCAGCTGCGAGGCCAGATCCGAGGCATCCGTCGCCTTCAGGGTCTTGGGAGCCGCGCCGACCGCGGTGTCGGTCTGGGAGGCCATGGCGTTGGGGAGCAGCAGTGCCGCCGCACCGATCGCCGCGACACTGCCCACCGCTATCGCGGCCTTACGCTTCGGAACTCGCTTGTGACTCAACTTCTTGACCTCCTGCGGGGCGGGGTCTTAGCCGCCGATCGTTCATCGGCGACCGAGTGGGGCGCCTGGATGGCTGTAGGTACGGACGGGTTGCTCGGGGCGTTCAAATTGTTTGCCAACTCCCTTTGCGAAACAGCGAATCGGCCATTGCCCGGGCCTGACCGAGGGCTGCCGGGAACAATCCCCCATATGACGATGACGCCCGCCGAGGCAGACAAGATCCTTTCCGCCAACTTCGCCCCCTGGGTGCTCGATCTCGGCCTGTCGGTCGAGGAAGTGGGCGAGCACCGCGCGTTGCTGCGACTGCCCTGGTCAACCCGGTTGGCGCGCGAGGGCGGTGCACTGTCGGGGCAGGCCCTGATGGCCGCGGCCGACACCTCGACCGTGATCGCGGTGTCGGCCGCACGCGGCGCCTTCGTCCCCATGACGACGGTCCAGCAGTCCACGACCTTTCAGCGCGCGGTGACCGGATCCGATGTCCTGATCGAGGCGGTCCTCACCAAGCTCGGCCGCCGGACGGCCTTCGCCGACATCACGCTGACCGACGCCGGAACCGGTGAACTCGCCGCCCGCGCGAGCACGGTGTACGCCCTCCTGGGCTGACCCGGCACACCGAAAGGCCACCGGAAGCCACTTTCCGTGACCGTCGGGTGCCTCTGTGTCGGCCGAACCGCTCCGAATCCCGGCTCCAGGGAATCTGCACAGCGAATGCGCAGTCAGGTCACCGCATACGACGGTTCCGCACATCCGCCCGTTACACGCCACGCCTTTGGTGGCGGACTGTCCGATTCCGCCCCGCTCCCCCTGGTCAGGTGCGGCCCCGACCGCAAGGGGCGGACTGCACCGAAGTCGTGCGGCATGTGGAGAAGTGGCCGACAAGCCGTGCGCGGGTCCTCACCGTTTGGCGCTCGTGGGACGCAAGTGCCCTGGTGGGGCGCTTGGTTGATTGGAAGCGCGCTGCGCGGGCGTGCTTTGATCCATCGCATCGCAGGGGCCGCCGAGGTTCCGGAAACGAACTTGGGCAGCCCTGCGGTCGCGGCCGTCATCTGTCCCCAGAGGGGGCCGCTCCCCCCTTGTGAAATCCCCATATGAAGGGAAGTTCCCCCATGAACTCCACCCCCCAGGTTGAGACCGCCGAGCTGTCGGACGCCGCTCTCGACGCCGTCTCCGGCGGTCTGTCCCTGAACGCCGTCGGCACCGTCACGAACCTGGTGGACAGCGTTGCCCCCGGCGCGCTCCCGCTGGTCGGCACGGTCGTCGGCACCGTTGAGGGTCTCACCGGCCTGAACACCGGTGCGATCACCAACACGGTCGCCGGTCTCTGATCGTCGCCTCGCGCCGCTGAGTCCCGGAACCGTTCCCCGGTTCCGGGACTCTCGGGTTCCGCCAAGCCATCGCCCCGGCCCACGCAAGTTCTCTCACGCAGGTTCTTACGCAGGTGAGGAAAGCCCGTGCAGTTCCGCCAACAGGCCCTCGCCAAGCTCCAGTCGGCCGAAGAGCTGGATCTTCCGGTGCGTTTCGCACGGCCCCAGGGCTGGCTGGTCCTCTCCGTCACGGTCGTCGTCATGGCCGCCGCGTCCGTGTGGGCGGTCACGGGGTCCGTCTCCTCCACTGTCAGCGCGCCCGCCATCCTCACGCACGGTGAGGGCAGTTACGTCCTGCAGAGTCCCGTCTCCGGTCAGATCACCGCGGTCCTCGCCAGGGAGGGTGCGCGGCTGCCCGCCAACTCCCCTGTACTGAAGGTCCGTACGGCCGCCGGTGAGTCGGTGGTCCGCTCGGTCGCCGCGGGCCGGCTCACCGCACTCGCCGCCACGATCGGCCAGATCATCGGTACGGGTACGAACATCGCGGCCATCGAGAAGGTCGCCCGCACGAACGACCCGCTGTACGCGACGGTGTACGTCCCGGCCGAGAGCGCCGCCACGATCCCCGCGAACGCCGCCGTCGACCTGAGCGTCCAGACCGCGCCCACCCAGCAGTACGGGGTGCTGCGCGGCCAGGTGGAATCGGTGGACCGGACCCCGCAGACGCAGGCGCAGATCGGCACGTTCCTCGGTGACAGCCAGCTCGGCGAGCAGTTCACGAAGAAGGGCCGGCCGGTCGCCGTCCTGGTGAAGCTGGACAGGTCGTCGGCCACGAAGAGCGGTTACCGGTGGTCCTCCGCCGAGGGGCCGCCCTTCCGGCTCACCTCCATGACCCTGGCCTCGGGCTCGATCCGGCTGGCGGACCAGCGTCCCGTCGATTGGCTGCTGCCGTGAGTGCCGCACAGAACTCCCGGGCCAAGCGTCGCTCGGCCCCGCCCCCGCGCACCGTCCCCAAGGGCGGCGGCAGGTCCGTGCGCACCCCGACCGTCCTCCAGATGGAGGCCGTGGAGTGCGGCGCGGCCTCACTCGCCATGGTCCTCGCGCACCACGGGCGGCACATCCCGCTCGAAGAGCTGCGTATCGCCTGCGGTGTCTCACGGGACGGCTCACGCGCCAGCAACCTCCTCAAGGCGGCCCGGAGTTACGGTCTGACCGCCAAGGGCATGCAGATGGACACGGCCGCGCTCGCCGAGGTGAACGCGCCCGCGATCCTGTTCTGGGAGTTCAACCACTATGTCGTCCTGGACGGCATGGGGCGCCGCTTCGGCCGGCGCGGGGTGCACATCAACGACCCGGGCAAGGGCCGCCGGTTCGTGCCGATGGAGGACTTCGACTCCAGCTTCACCGGTGTCGTCCTCGTCATGGAGCCCGGCCCCGACTTCGAGCGCGGCGGGCGCAGGCCGGGCGTCCTCGGTGCCATGCCGGCCCGGCTGCGCGGTACGTCGGGCACGATGCCCGCCGCGATCCTGGCGAGCCTGCTGCTGGTGGCGGTGGGCGCCGCGATGCCGGCGCTCAGCCGCACCTACATCGACACCTTCCTGATCGGCGGCCAGACCTCGCTGCTGGAGGTGCTGTTCGCGTCGATGGGTTCGTGCGTGGCACTGACCCTCGTGCTGACCTGGCTGCAGCAGGCGAACCTGCTGCACGGCCGCATCATCTCCTCCACCCTGAGCAGCGCCCGCTTCCTGCGCCATCTGCTGCGCCTCCCGGTCACCTTCTTCTCCCAGCGCAGCCCGGCCGACCTCGTCCAGCGCCTCCAGTCGAACGACGCGGTCTCCGAGACCCTGGCGCGCGACCTCGCGGCGGCGGGCGTCGACGCGATCGTCGTCGTGCTGTACGCCGTACTCCTCTACACGTACGACCCGCAGCTGACGGCCGTCGGCATCGGTGTGGCGCTGCTCAACATCGTGGCCATGCGGGTGGTGATCCGGCTGCGCGCGACCCGTACCGCGAAACTCCGCGCGGACAACGCCCGGCTCACCAACACCGCCTATTCCGGGCTTCAGTTGATCGAGACGATGAAGGCGACCGGCGGTGAGGAGGGCTACTTCCGCAAGTGGGCCGGGCAGCACGCGACCACGCTGGAGGAGCAGCAGCGGCTGGGGGTGCCCAGTGCCTGGCTGGGGGTGGTCGCGCCGACGCTCGCGACGCTGAACAGCGCGCTGATCCTGTGGATCGGCGGGATGCGGGCCGTCGAGGGGCATCTGTCGGTGGGTCTGCTGGTGGCCTTCCAGTCCCTGGTCGTGCGGTTCACCGCACCCCTGACCCGGCTCAACGGGGTGGCCGGCCGCATCCAGGACTTCGCGGCGGACGTGGCCCGGCTCAAGGACGTCGAGAACTTCCGGGCCGATCCGCTGTACTCCCGGCCCGGGGGCGGCGACTCGACGCGCCGCCTGCACGGTCATGTCGAGCTGCAGAACATCACCTTCGGCTACAGCCCGCTCGACAAACCGCTGTTGACCGGCTTCGACCTGACCGTGGGTCCGGGCCGGCAGGTGGCGCTGGTCGGTGGCTCCGGCAGCGGCAAGTCGACGGTTTCCAGGCTGATTTCCGGTCTGTACGCGCCCTGGGAGGGCGTCATCCGGATCGACGGGCAGCGACTTGAGGACATACCGCGCGGCGCGCTCGCGGCCTCCGTCTCCTTCGTCGACCAGGACGTGTTCCTCTTCGAGGGCAGCGTCCGCGACAACGTGGCGCTCTGGGACCCGTCGATCCCGGACGAGTCGGTCGTGGCGGCGCTGGAGGACGCGGCGCTGTACGACGTCATCACGCGCCGGCCGGGCGGTATCCACAGCCGGGTCGAGCAGGACGGGCGGAACTTCTCCGGCGGGCAGCGCCAACGCCTGGAGATAGCCCGGGCGTTGGTGCGCAACCCCAGCATTCTCGTCCTCGACGAGGTGACCAGCGCGCTGGACGCGGAGACCGAGCAGACCGTGATCGACAACCTGCGCAAGCGCGGCTGCGCCTGTGTGGTGATCGCGCACCGGCTCTCCACCGTGCGCGACAGTGACGAGATCGTCGTACTCCAGCACGGCACGATCGTGGAACGCGGGCGGCACGACGCCCTGGTGGCGGCCGGCGGGGCGTACGCCGAGCTGGTCAGGGAGCGCTGAGATGACGACGGTCCACGGAAGCGAAGCGGATGTCGTCCTCGCCGCGCTCGGGCAGATGGGGACGCGTTTCGGCCTGGCCGGGCAGGGCCGCCTCGATCTCGAAGGCCCCCAGGTGCTGTGGCTGGTCGCCTCCGGCGCGCTCGACCTGTTCGCGGTGGACGCCGTGGAGCAGGGCCAGTGGCACCACCTCGGCCGGCTGGAGGCGGGCGCCCTGCTGCTCGGCCCGGTCACCGGCCCGGAGCACACCCTGGTCGCCCGCCCGGTGCGCGACTGCGTGGTGCACCGCGTCGGCCTGCGCGAGCTGTACCGGTCGCCGGACACGGAGACCTGGTCGTACGACGAGTACGGCAACGCCCAGTACGTGCCGCCGGCGACCAGCCCGCTGGAGTACGCCCTCGCCCTGGGCGTCGGACGCGGACTGTCGGTCCTCTTCCAGGCGCCGATGGCCTCGGAACGGGCCGCCGCACCGACCGACGACGACGTGTTCTGGATGCAGGTCCCGCCGGGCAGCGTGCGGTACGGGTCGCTGTACGGGGCGGAGGCCGCCGCCGATCTGCTGATGGACCCCGGGGTCTGGCAGGGCATGGTCGACCAGCAGTACCGGCTGCTCGCCACCCTCGACCGGTGGATCGAGCAGCTCGAACAAAGCCACGAGACCCGTACGGCGGCCGGTATCAGGGCGGGCGAGGCCGTACGTGCCCAGGCCGACCGGACCCTGCTGGCGTCGATCGGCAGGCCGTCGGCGAAGCGCACGACCACCGCCGACGCGGACGCCACGTACGCGGCCTGCAAGCTGGTCGCCCAGGCGGCCGGCATCACGCTCGCCGAGCCCGCGCAGAGCGGCACCGAGAGCGACCGGCTCGACCCGGTCGAACGGATCGCGCTGGCCTCCCGCGTCCGCACCCGGGCCGTCCGGCTCGACGGGCGCTGGTGGCACGACAACGTCGGCCCGCTGATCGGCCACCGCAGTCTGTCCGGCACGCCGGTCGCGCTGCTGTGGCGACGCGGCGGCTATGTGGCCGTGCACCCCTCGTCGGGACGCGAGACTCCGGTGGAGAAGGCGAACGCGGCGGAGTTCGAGGAGCGGGCGGTGATGTTCTACCGTCCGCTGCCCGAACGCGGGATGACTCCGCTGCGACTGCTCCGGTTCAGCATGGGCGGCAGCCGGGGCGATGTGGTGAACCTGCTGCTGAGCAGCCTGGTGACGATCGCCATCGGCGCACTGGTGCCCGTGGCCACCGGCAAGGTGCTCGGCGAGTTCGTGCCGAAGGCGCAGACCACGCTGATCGCGCAGTTCTGTCTGGCCGTGATGATCAGCAGTGTGGTGGCGGCGGCCTTCACCCTGCTGCAGAACCTCACCCTGCTCCGGATGGAGGGCCGGATCGAGGCGACGCTCCAACCGGCCGTCTGGGACCGGCTGTTGCGGCTGCCGACGAAGTTCTTCACCGAGCGCTCGACCGGCGAGCTGGCGAGTGCGGCCATGGGCATCAGCGCGATTCGCAAGCTGCTGGCGGGAGTTGCCCCCGTAGTCACGCAGTCGGTCACCATCGCAGCGATGAACCTGGGCCTGCTCCTCTATTACAGCGTCCCGATGGCGCTGGCGGCGGTCGGCATGCTCGTGGTGATCGCCGCCGTGTTCCTCGGGCTCGGACTGTGGCAGGTGCGCTGGCAGCGCCGGCTGCTCGTACTCTCCAACAAGCTGAACAACCAGGCCTTCCAGACCCTGCGCGGCCTGCCCAAGCTACGGGTGGCGGCGGCCGAGAACTACGCGTACGCGGCCTGGGCGGGCGAGTTCGCGCGCAGCCGTGAGCTGCAGCAGAAGGTCGGCCGTATCAAGAACCTCACGACGGTGCTGGGCGCGGTGTACCTGCCGGTCTGCACGCTCCTGATGTTCGTGCTCCTCGCGGGTCCGGCACGCGGTGAGATGTCGGCGGCGGCCTTCCTCACCTTCAACACCTCGGTGACGATGCTCCTGACGTCGGTCACCCAGCTGACCGGTGCCTTCGTCTCCGGCGTGGCCGCCCTTCCGCTGTACGAGGAGATCAAGCCGGTGCTGGAGGCGACCCCGGAGGTCCGGGTCGCGAGCACCCGGCCGGGCGTGCTGACCGGCGCGATCGAGGCCCGTCGGCTCTCCTTCCGCTACGCGGACGACGGCCCTCTCGTCCTGGACGACGTGTCCTTCCGGACGCGGGCGGGCGAGTTCGTGGCGATCGTCGGCCCCAGCGGCTGCGGCAAGTCGACGCTGCTGCGTCTGCTGATCGGCTTCGACAAGCCGGTCTCCGGCAGCGTGCTGTACGACGGTCAGGACCTGGGCGCGCTCGACCAGTCCGCCGTACGCCGTCAGTGCGGTGTGGTGCTCCAGCACGCCCAGCCGATGACGGGTTCGATCCTGGACGTCATCTGCGGCACCGAGCCGTACACACCGGAGGAGGCGATGGCCGCCGCCGAGATGGCGGGACTCGCCGAGGACATCAAGCGGATGCCGATGGGGCTGCACACCATCGTCCAGGGCAGCGGCGCGATCTCGGGCGGCCAGCGACAGCGGCTGATGATCGCGCAGTCGCTGATCCGCAGGCCGCGCATCCTCTTCTTCGACGAGGCGACCAGCGCCCTGGACAACGAGACCCAGCGCACGGTCATCGAGAGCACCCGCGCGCTGAACGCCACCCGGATCGTGATCGCGCACCGTCTGTCGACGGTGCTGGACGCGGACCGGGTGATCGTCATGGAGGACGGCAAGGTCGCCCAGCAGGGCCCCCCGGCCCAGCTGCTGGCGGACACGGGCGGCCGGCTGCACGAGCTGGTGCGCCGGCAGCTGGCCTAGCCAGGCGTCCGGGTTCGCGGGGACCGTCAGGGTGTCTCGGCCGCGCCCCGCCACAGGTCCGGGACCCGGCCGTCGGCGGCGTACATCTGTGTCGCCAGTACGCGTACGGCCGCCGCGAAGAGGGAGGGGTGGCGCAGGAACTCCATGTGGATGCCGGGGAACTCCACCCACGGCACACCGATCCGGCGGGCGATCTCGACCGACGGCCGGGCGTAGTACGTGCCCCGGTCGTCCGCGCCGGCACCCAGGACGATGGGGAACGGAGCGGCCCGCAGCGCCGCCTCGTCGGGGTGGAAGGCGGCGAAGCCGGACCATTCACTGCCGAAGAGGTGGTCTGTGTTGCCGAGGAACCGTTCCCACAGGTCGGCGGGCCAGCGGTAGGAGCCCTCGCCGCGAATCGTCTCGCCGAAGCGGCGGCCCGCGGCCGGGGCACCGCCCGCCGCGTACCGGGCTGCCAGCTCGGCGAAGAAGCCGCGCCCGGGGTCGTCGTCGGGGAGGACGTTCACCGCGGGCGGTTCGTGGGCGATGAGGCCCACCAGGCACTCCGGGTGCCGTGCGGCCAGGGTGAGGCTGATGATCGCGCCGCCGCTGTTGCCGAAGACCAGGGCCCGGCCGTCCGCGAGTTCGGCGACCAGTGCGCGGGCGTCGGCGGCCTGCCGCGCCAGCGCCATGGGGGCGGCGCCGTCACCTGTGCTGCGGGAGTTGCCGCGCCGGTCGTAGGTGATCACGGTGAAGGCGTCGGCGATCCCCGAGTAGTAGCCGGCGTCTCCCCCGGCGCCGCTGATCATCAGCAGGGCCGGACCGGCCCCGCGTACCTCGTAGTACAGGTCCGCCCCGTCGGCCGTCAGTCTGCCGCTTCGCACGTCCGGACATCCTCCCTAGCGATACTTTCCCGTATCGATACTTTGCCGTTTCGATGAATGTGGTCTAGTCTCGGAGAGTCGAGAGTACGAAACAGTTTCGTTTACGTACTTGTAACCTCCGGTCCTCTTCGCCTTCCGTCACCACTCGTCGCTCCACTCCACGAGCGGCCTTCCCTGGAGTGTGCTCAGATGCCCCAGTCCCTTACCGAAGGCGCCCCGAAGGGCGTCACGAACGACCCGGACAAGGGGTCCGCCGCGCCGAATCCGAAGCGGTGGTGGATCCTCGCGATCATCGGCCTCGCCCAGCTGATGGTCGTCCTGGACGCCACCATCGTGAACATCGCGCTCCCTTCCGCGCAGGCGGACCTCGGCTTCTCCGACGGCAACCGGCAGTGGATCGTCACCGCGTACGCGCTGGCCTTCGCCTCCCTGCTGCTGCTCGGCGGCCGGATCGCCGACCTCTTCGGCCGTAAGCCCGCCTTCCTCATCGGCGTCGCCGGATTCGCCGGCGCCTCCGTGCTCGGCGGCGCCGCGAACGGCTTCGAGATGCTCGTCATCGCCCGAGCCCTCCAGGGTGTCTTCGGCGCGCTGCTCGCGCCCGCCGCCCTGTCACTCCTCAACACGACCTTCACCGACGCGCGTGAGCGTGCCCGCGCGTTCAGCGTGTACGGCGCGATCGCCGGGGCCGGCGGCGCGGTGGGCCTGCTGCTCGGCGGCCTGCTGACCGACGCGCTCGACTGGCGCTGGACGCTGTACGTGAACCTGGTCTTCGCCGTCGTCGCGCTGGTGGGCGGCTGGATACTGCTGAGCAACCACCGTGACGCCGCCGACTCCAAGATCGACGTCCCGGGCACGCTCCTGGTCTCCGCCGGTCTCTTCTCCGTCGTCTACGGCTTCTCCAACGCCGAGTCCCACGACTGGAGTTCGCCGCAGACCTGGGGCTTCCTGGCCGCCGGCGTACTGCTCCTCGCCGCGTTCACCCGGTGGCAGACCCGCGCCAAGCACCCGCTGCTGCCGATGCGCGTCCTGCTGGACCGTGACCGTGGCGCCTCGTTCCTCACGGTGCTCATCTCCGGCGCGGCGATGTTCGGGGTCTTCCTCTTCCTCACCTACTACCTGCAGCTGAACCTCGGCTTCAGCCCCACGAAGACCGGCCTGGCCTTCATGCCGATGATGGCGGCGCTGATGGTCGCGGCCCAGGTGTCCACCACGATGCTCGTGCCCCGTTTCGGCCCCAAGCTCGTCATCCCGCTGGGCTTCGTCCTCGGCGCGGTCGGCATGGTCTGGCTGACGGACATCGGCGTCGGCTCGTCCTTCAGCACCGCCGTGCTCCCGCAACTGCTGGTGATCGGCCTGGGTATGGGCACCATCATGCCGCCCGCGATGCAGCTGGCCACCAGCGGAATCGGCGCCGAGGACGCGGGAGTGGCCTCCGCGACGGTCAACACCATGCAGCAGGTGGGCGGTTCGATCGGCACCGCGCTGCTGAGCACGCTTGCCGCGAGCGCCGCGACCAACTACCTGTCCGGCCGGAACGCGGCCGACAAGCTGGTCCAGGCCCAGTCGACGATCGAGAGCTACACCACCGCCTTCTGGTGGTCGGCCGGCTTCTTCGCCGCGGGCGCCCTGATCACCTTCCTGCTGTACCGCCCGGGTGTTCCGGTCCAGGACGAGAGCGCCGCACCGGTCGTCCACATGTGACCCGCCCGGGTCACACGGGCCCCAGGGGCCGCCGTCCACAGGGAGACGGCGGCCCCTCCGTGTACCCCGGCATCTCCTCGAGTGAGTGCACAGTGCACGAAATGTCAATGAATGAAGCAGCAATTCACCTTGTCGAGTGAACTAGATCTTGCGGGCGGCGTGTCAGGGATGGCGCGGACCCAGCCAGGGTAGTTACCGAGATCGAATGCGCCCCGCCGAGGTGGAGCAGCCATGACGCCGGAAGCCGACGACCGCATGCCCGGGCCGCCCGAGCGCACGCCCTCGGGCGAGTCCGCAGCCCTGCCGCCGACGGCCAACCCGTATGCCCGTACGTACACTCTCGGGCCGTTCACCGTGGTGGAGGTCCTGGGCGAGATCGATCTGGCGACGGCGGGCTTCCTCACCCACCACCTGGACGCCGCCACCTCGCACCCCGGCCCCGACGTGCTGGTCGACCTCCGGCACGTCGGCTTCTTCGACTGCTCGGGCCTGCGCGAACTGTGCCGCGCCGACAATCGGGCCCGCGAGCGCGGCGGGCGACTGCGACTGGTCTCGGACGCGCCCCGCCTCCACCGTCTGATGCGCGCCGCTGGGCTGTCTCACCGCTTCCCGCCCCTCGCCCACCTCCCGGAGCCGGAACCGGAGTCGGAATGACATAGAGGGCCGACGATGTCACCTTCCCCTACACACGTAATGGGCCGGCCGGTGGCCCCACACCACCGACCGGCCCTGCTGCGAGATCGCGCGGCACCCCGCGTCACAGGGTTTCGCACTCCCCATCCGCGTACGCCCCGTGTGGCTCGCGGAGGCGCGCGACCCCGGTCCCTAGAACGTGAAGACGGCCTCCCCGTAGGTGCCCTTCACGCACTCGTTCGCGAAAGTCCGCTCATAGGCGACCCGCTGGCCCCGCCACACGCCCTCGACGGTGACGACCACGGGCTCGTACCGCTTGGTGCACTTCACGTCGCTCGCCGCCGCCAGCATGTCGAAGTCCCCGCCCACGGCCCGGAGTTCGGCGCAGGCCTTGGACGCCGCCGGGTGCGTGCCCGAGGCTGTCGGGGCACAGGTCAGGGTGACGGCACGCTCGGGCGTGACGGTGGCCGCGGACTCACCGTGCCCCATGGTGAACACCAGGGCCGAGGGTGCGTAGAGCCCGGAGGCGGCGGGGCCCGGGGCTGCGACGGCGGCCCCGGTGAGGGGGGCGCAGACGGCGGTGGCCGTCAGGGTCAGAGTCGCTGCCCAGCGCGCGGTGTTCGGCATTGTGTGCATCCTTCCGCTCAGTTCGAAGATGCGAATCGAAGGTCATCGGTCCGCACGGGTGCTCGATCCCAGCCGGTCGGGCCGGTTCGGCGAGCGTGAGTCTGCCGAGTCCGGCGCCGAAACTCATCTCGACCCCATGCGTTTCAGTAACCTTGCGTATTGAATCAGTGGCGCGAAGTCACGTTGTTCGAACACGCGGAGCCCGCAACTGAGCGGCTGTTGATCGTTCGGGGTGGTCGAGTGGCTGGATCCACCTGCTTTTTTAATCGGCCTGAAACATTCCGATTCCGCTCCGCACGGTCTCCCGGGCGACCTCGTCCGTTCATGGAGCCTTGATCCCCGAGCCATGTGCCACGTCACTCCACCGACGGTCGGTGGACTGTCGTGGCTCGCGCTACGTTGTGCGGCATGAGCGAATTCGTGTTGGTCGCGGGAGCACGGCTCGGGGCGTGGGCCTGGGCCGAAGTGGTGGTCGAGCTGCGTGCCGCCGGGCACGGGGTGCACCCGCTGACGTTGTCGGGGGTGGCCGAGCGGCGGGGCGAGCCGGCCGGACAGCAGACGCATGTGCGGGACATCGTCGAGGAGGTGGAGCGGCTCGATCTGCGGGACGTCGTGCTCGTGGGCCACAGTTACGCGGGGATACCCGTCGGGCAGGCCGCCGAGCGGATCGGTGAGCGGCTGCGGCGGGTGGTGTTCGTGGACGCGAGTGTCCCGGCCGACGGCGAGTCGTTCCTGGACGGCTGGGACAGTTCCGAGGCAGCGGCTTCGATCACCGAGAACGACGGTTTCTGGCCGACCCCGGCGGCGGACCACTTCGCGGGCCAGGAGCTCACCGACGAGCAGATCGCGCGCATGGTGGACGGTTCGACGCCCCACCCCGGGGCCACCCTCACCGAGCCGGCCGTCCTCGCGGGCTCGATGGCCGACCTCCCCGCGACGTACGTCAAATGCCTGCTCGACCATCCGGAGCCGTCCGAGGACGTGGTCGAGCTGCTCAAGAGCGACCGGTGGGAGCTGGTCGAACTGGACACCGGGCACTGGCCGATGTTCTCCCGCCCGCGCGAACTGGCCGCCGTCCTGCACCGGACGGCGACCGGAGGCTGATCGGACAGCTGCCTCCGCCGCCCCGCCCTCCGCCCCCACCCCGTCCGCGGGAATGCGAGCCGGCCCTTTCGGTCCCGGACGGATTCAGCGAACGGACGGGGCGGCGGGAAGCACCGCCCGGGCCGCCCGGGGCCCCGCCGCCATGCCCGGGAGGGGCGAGGCAGGCCCCGCCGTGGGAGCCGTTACGGCGAATCCGCGCCGACCTGTGCCGCCTTCGGCCGTGGAACCCCTTTCGACAGGGATTCGGGGCTGGCGGTGACCGTGTCCGTCAGCCAGCGTTGTTCCGCGGAACCGTCGCGAACCTTGACGACCACGTCCGTGTCGGGGTCCTGGGAGGCGGGGGCGACGGCGAGGCCCTCCTGCCAGCGGGGCAGCAGCTCACCCCGCACGGTGAGGTCGTAGCGGACGTCGTCACCCCGCTCGGCGGACGCGGCGGCGCAGCGTCCGAGGATGACGACACCGGCGTCGGCGTGCGAGTCCAGGCACAGTTCGGGGTTGGCGACACTGCGCAACAGGCCGTCGTCCTCGTAGGCCCACATCTGGGTCCACGCGGTCGAGCAGGACGCGAGCCTGGCGACGGCGCCGACCGTGGCCCTGCCGCCCCGGATGTCCAGGCACATGTCGGCGGTGACATTGCGCAGCCGGGTGTGCCGGGTGGCGGTCGGGTTGCCGTCCTTCGCGGGCGGCGAGGAGGACACCGCGGGCGGGGTCGGCGAGCCGGACACCGAGGCGCGTCCGCCGTTCGCGCTGGAGGACGCGGCCGGGTCGGCGCCACTGCCGTCCTTCGGCCACAGCCCGCTGCCCAGCACGACCGCGAGGACGACGGCCGAGGCCAGGCCCACGCTGGTGAAGAGTGTTCTCCTGTTCCGGGTCCCGCCGAGCACCGGACGACTCGGGGAGGACAACCGGGACAGCAGACGCGGACGCCCCCGGCCGCCCGCACCCTCGCCGCCCCTGCCCCTGCCCCTGTCCCTGCCGCCGTGCCGCCCATGGCCCCGCGCCCGCGTCCCGCTCTGGCCGCGCCCGGGCCGCGAGTCGAGATAGCGTCGGGCACCCCAGCCGAGCACCGCCTCGGCGAGCAACGTGCCGAGGCCGCTCTCGGCCTGGCTCAACTGCTCGGCGGCGTAACGGCAGTAGTGGCACTCCGCCAGGTGCTGCTGGACATCGGGCAGCAGCGCCCCGCCACGCCGGATGGGGACGTCGAGGAGACGGTTGTAGAACCGGCATTCCTTTGACGGCGCGAATTCCCGATGGGCGCGTACACAACCCTCGCGGAATTGTTCCCGGGCCTGTTCCAGCGACGCCGCCGCCATATTCGTGTCCATGCCAAGAAGCTCGGCGGGGACATTCATCGACTCGGCCTCCACCTCGGTGTGCCACAGCAGACACTGACCGAGTCCGGGAAGGGCCTGGAACGCTCGCTCCGCGAGCTTTCGGTTTTCCGGCGTCATGGACTTCGCGGCGCGCATACCGCGACCGCCCGCCGGTTTCGTCAGATCGGGCAGCACGTCGGCTATGCGGTCGTCCGCCGACCAGTCCCTGACGATGTCGCGCACGGCCACGAGGAACCGGGGACGCAGCGCGACGGCCGACTCGGCCCGCGTCACCCGCTCCAGGACCTGGTGGAAGGCGGCGGCGGTGACCATGGACGCGGTCGGGGCCGAAGTGGCCAGGCAGATGACCGCGTACTCGTGGGTCGCCTGCCAGTGCCGCGCCGTCAGCAGGGCTACGGCCGGGCCGGTCTCGCCCTCCGGTCTGCCTCTGAGCTGGGCGGCAAGGCTCTCGTCCGACTCCCCCTGAACCCCACCGAGGTACGGGGGGTAAGGCGGACGAGCGGGGTGGGGGTGGGGCACTGAGCGGTTTCCTTCCCACGCGCGAGTGACTCGCAGAGGTTCCGGGAAAGCCGCCCGGGCGAGTCCACGTCGACACCGAAGGCATTGTGTCCCCCGCCTCCGGCCCCGCCTGTGACGCTGGACCGCCACCGAACCACCACCGGCGATGCGTGGCCGGCCATCCCCCCTGCACAAGTGGTTCACCCTTGCACAAGTTACTCCTGGCCAACAAGGCGCTTGGGTAACATCCATTCATTGAAGCAAAGTCAGCAACAGCAGCAACTTTCGACACTCGTACCGGCTTTCGACGCATTCTCCGCGCCCCGTGTGAACCGCGCGCACCCGCCGGTGCGCCGCGCACGCTCCCGGCGCGCGGGGCGGTGCAGTCCACTGGAACCGGCCCTTCTCGGAGGCCTCGCGCGAAATGGCGGCTCTCCCGCGCGACGGCCGCCGACCCCGTTCCTCCCGCCCTCGGTCGGCGGCCCCGAGGGCGGCCCGACTCCACGATTCGGAGGAACCGAAAACCCGAAACCCCGGACATCCGAAAAACCGAGGAATCGACAAAGTCACGCGGCTACCAAGCAGCGAAGCTACGAAGCGCTCAGATCTGCCAGGAGCGGAGCCGGTCGGCCGCGCCGTAGACGTCTGCCTTGCCCGAGATCAGGTCACGGGCCAGGTCGACGAGAGCGCCGTAGGGCGGGTCGATACCGACGTCGCTGACGAACATGTACGCCACGGCGGTGGCACAGGCGAAGCGGGCGTTGGCCGACGGCAGCGGCTTGAGCAGCGCGAGGGTGTGCAGCAGCGCGGCGGCCCGCCAGGCCGGGTCGGAGTCCACGCCGAGACGCGGCGGATCGACCCGGTGGCGGGCCACGGCGGCCACCAGTGCGGAGAAGTCGTTCACCGTGGGCTGGTCCGGCAGGACCTCTTCATGGCGCTGGAGCAGCCACGGCACATCGATGTGGATGACGGGAGCCATCGGTCAGGCGACCCGTCCCTGACGACCCGACGCGACCGGTTCGTCCTCGGGGAACGCGGCGGCGAACTCGTCGGCGTGGGCCGCGAAGAACCGCCGGAATTCCTCCGCACCCTCCTGCAGGGCGCGGTGCCGGGCGATGTCGGCCGCCGCCGCCTCCCGCACAAGGGCCTTCATGGACGTACCGCGCTCCTTGGCTATCTGCCGCAGGTCCTCTAGCTCGCGGTCACTGAACTCCACGTTGAGAGCTGGCATGCCCCCACGGTACCGCGCCGGTACTTACCCGTAAATACAGCCAGGTCAGACCAGTGGGACGGTGGTACCGAGGGGGCGTGAACCGGCGGCTATCCCTGGTCGGCCACGAAGGACGCCATCCTGGCCAGGGCCGCGTTCCAGTTGATCGTGTGCTCGTTCGTCGACCAGGACTGGATGTCGTCGATGTAGCAGAACTGGCCGACGCAGCCCTGCAGTTTGCTCTGTGCGTAGGGGTCCTGAATGCTTGAGTTGGGGCCTCCCGAGAGCGTCCCGTCCGGCGGGCTCGGCAGCTTCGGGTCGAGCTGGTGCGCGTACCAACGGCTGTGCTGCTGGTGGGAGTTGACCTCGCCGTAACCCGTCACGTACGACATGTTCAACGCGTTTCGGCCCAGGAGGTAGTCCATGCTCTGGAGCGCGCCGTCCCGGTACTTCGAGGCGCCGCTGATGTCGTACGCGGTGGCGACGACGACGGCGTTGTTGAGGACCTGGGCGTTGGAGCCCCAGTCGTAGACGTTGGCCTCGGGAGCGTAGGGCATGCCGTACGGCTGTGCCGCCAGCGTCGTCAGATAGCGGTCGGCGCCCTTGACGACGGACTGGCGGACCTTGTCACGGCCGGGGAGTTTGTTCGGGACGGTCGCCAGGTCGAGCCGGCCGGCCGCGGCGGTCCTGGCCCAGTCGAAGCCGAGAGGGACGAAGATGTCGGCCGTGTGGATCGGCGAGGTCAGGATGTACCGCTCGAACGCCTTCTCGCCGGTGGTGAGATACAGCTCGGCGGCGGCCCAGTAGAACTCGTCCCGTGCGTCGGTGTCGTTGTAGGCACCGCCACCGGTCGCGTCGTTCGGGTCGGCGTGGAGGTCGGGGTGGGCCAGGGCCGCCGTCCATGCCTTGCGCGCCACCGCGAGGGCCCGTACGGCGAACGCGCGGTCGTAGGGCCGGTACAGCCGGGCCGCCTGCGCCGCCGTGGCGGCCAGGTTCAGGGTCGCCTCGGTGGTCGGCGGGTGCAGTTGGCGCTTCTGCGGGTCGTCGCTCGGCAGCAGCGGCAGCCCGGTCCACTGTTCGTCGTGGATCTTGTGGTGGGCCATGCCTGCCAGCGGCTGCCCGGCGGGCACCTGCATCTTCAGCAGGAACTCCAGCTCCCAGCGGGCCTCGTCCAGGACGTCCGGCACCTTGTTGCCGCTCTCCGGGATGGCGAGCGTGCCGTCACCGAGCTTGTCCCGCTGCCCGGTGCGGGCGTGCAGGGCTCGCTCGTACGTGCTCAGCAGTTCCCAGGTGGAGATGCCGCCGTTGACGACGTACTTGCCGTGGTCGCCCGCGTCGTACCAGCCGCCGGTGACGTCGAGGGTGTAGTCGCACTCGCCCGGCCGGCACGGCACCTTGGAGTCACCCTGGTTGGGCACCACGTCGACATGGCCTGCGGGGCGGGCGTAGCCCGGGCGCAGATCGTCGCGGATCGCGATGCCGCTGCGCTGTGTGTAGTAGTACTTCAGCGAGTCCCGCCGCAGCCGGTCGTAGGCGCTCGCGCCGATGTCGAACGGGCGGCTCGTCTCGCCGTCGGCGACCAGCGTGAGGCCGGTGCCGCCCTGGCGGTAGGAGCCGAAGTCGATCGAGTGGACGTTCTGCCCGGAGGAGGAGTCGGTGCCGCGCGGCACGGTACTGCCGTGGGCCACCGTCTTTCCGTCGGCCTTCCTCAGCTGCCAGGGCAGTGGCTGCGTGGAGTCGGTGACCAGCGTGGCGTTCTTCGGGCCCGCGGGCAGATAGGCGACCTGGTTGACCCGTACCCGGGGGCCGGTGTCGGGTTCGTACACCTCGGGCGGCACCCCGCCCACCAGCGACACGTCGTCCATGCAGAACCGGAAGGGATCGGCGCTGCCGCCGAGCTGGAACCCGACCTGGCCCTGGGTGGTGTCGGCGGAGGCGGTGAAGGTGTACGTGTAGGCGTCGCCGGACACGCTCAGCTGGGGGCTCACCTCGAAGTAGGTGTCGTACGGGGACACCGACAGGCCGACGATCGCCCGGACGACGTGTCCGGCGGGTGTGCCGGTCGCCTTGAAGGCGAACCGGTACGACTGGCCTTTGACGAGGGTGATGTCGTTCTGGCCGACGGCGGCGTCCCAGCGGTTGGTGGTGCCGCCGGGGACGTCCGCGCAGAGGCCTCCGCCGGCCAGGCCGGCGGTGACGTTGCTGGTCGTCCACCAAGGAGCCGTGGTGGTGTCGAAGGTGCCGTTCTTGACCTGCTCGATCTCGTCGGCGCCGGCCGGACCGGCGGGCAGCGCGGTCAGTGCCGCCGCGAGCAGGGCGGTCACCGAGAGCAGGGTGGTTCTGCGTCGTTTCACGTCTGGAGCTCCTCGGGTGAGGTGGGGGCGCGGTGCCGGTGAAGCGGCGCTTGCCGTGGGAGCGCTCCCAGATGCGGACGTGGCCCATGCTCTGCGAGGCGCCCCGCGTCGTCAACGGTCCGGACGGGACTGGGCTCACGTACAAGGAATTCACCCCTGCCGCCCTTACCGGTCCGTCCCGTTCCTGCGGGCCGCTCTTCCCCAGCCCCCTGCCGGCCGATCCGCACCGCGCCCCGCCCCTCCCCCGGGTGACGGCTCTTCAGGTCCGGGCGGAGTCCGGTGCCTCGGACTGCCACGAAGGTGTTCCAGCCCGTGCGGAAGCAGGACGCATTAGGGTGGAACACCAGTGACGTCCCTTGCTCACTGTGTGTGTTCACGATGGAGTGGCGGCGATGAGTCCGGTGTACCCGTTCGACGATGCCGCCACGGCGCGGGCCGTCGTCGACGCGCGGGGCGTGCTGACCGGCTGGAACGAAGGCGCCCGACAACTGCTGGGCTGGTCGGCGGCCGAGATGTTGGGCCGTCCCGCCGCCTCCCTCCTGGTCACCGACGGCTCGGACGGGCCCGGCCCGCCGACGGATGATCTCTGGCACGGCAGTCTCGCGCTGCGTCACCGCGACGGCCGGACGGTGTCCGCCTGGCTCCTCGCCCACCACCGGCCGGCCCCGGACGGCGGCGCGGGCGACTGGCTCGTCGTCACCCCCCTGCAGAACGGGGCCCGGACGGCCGACGACCCACTGATGCGGGCCGCGCTCACCCAGGCGCCCTGTGCGACGGCCGTCTACGACGACCAGCTCCGGCTGCACGGCGTCAACGACGCGATGGCCGCTGTCATCGGGCTGCCGCCCGCGCGCGTCAGAGGGCTCAGAATCGCCGAGATAGGGGGCCGGGAACGCAGCTCGGAGCTGGAGCTGCACATGCTCGACGTGCTGACCAGCGGGCGGGCGAAGGACGTCCAGACCTATCTGCGCACCGGGGGCGAGGACCACGCCCACGCGTGGCTGGCCAGGATCGCGCCCCTCAGGGACGCCGAGGGCCGGGTGCGGGGGGTCTGTCTCGCGGCCCACGACTTCACCGAGCAGTACCTCGCCCGGGAGCGGCTCCAGCTGGTCAACGAGGCGAGCGTACGCATCGGCACCACCCTCGATGTCACCCGGACGGCGCAGGAGTTGGCGGACGTCTGTGTCCCGGCGCTCGCCGACTTCGTCAGCGTCGATCTGCTGGACCCGCCGCAGCACGGCGGCGACCACCGCCCGGCCGAACTGACGGCGCCCCTCAGCCTGCGCCGCGCCGCCCACCGCTCGATCATGCCGGGCAGCCCCGAAGCGGTGACCAAGGTGGGCCAGTTGGACCGGTACCCCGTCTCCTCGCCCCAGGCCGACTCCCTCCTCGCGGCCCGCACCATCGTGGCGACCCTGCCCTCCGCCGACGTCGAACAGTGGCTGGCCTGGGACAAGGCCCGCTTCGACCGGGTCAGGGAGCTCGGCATCCACTCCACCATGTCCGTGCCGATCACGGCGCGCGGTACGACCCTCGGTGTCGCCGTACTGACCCGGTACCGCCGGCCCGACCCGTTCACGGCCGACGACGCGCTGCTCGCCGAGGAGGTGACCGCCCGGGCCGCCGTCTGTATCGACAACGCCCGCCGGTTCTCCCGCGAACGTGAGACCGCTCTCGCCCTGCAGCGCAGCCTGCTCCCCCGGACGCTGCCGCGCACCGCCGCCCTCGAAGCCGCCTCGCGCTACCTTCCGGCCGCGCGGGCCGGGGTGGGCGGCGACTGGTTCGACGTGATCCCGCTGTCGGGGATGCGGGTCGCGATGGTCGTCGGGGACGTGGTCGGCCACGGCATCCAGGCCTCGGCCACGATGGGCCGGCTGCGCACCGCCGTGCGCACACTCGCCGACATCGACCTCGCCCCCGACGAGCTGCTCACCCACCTCGACGATCTCGTCGTACGGCTGTCGGCCGAGGCCGGCGGCGACGGCAACCCGGGCGAGGTCGGGGCGACCTGTCTGTACGCGGTGTACGACCCGGTGTCGCGTCGCTGCACCCTGGCCCGCGCCGGGCATCCTCCGCCGGTCCTCCTCACCCCGGGCGGCACTCCCCGACAGGTGCGGCTGCCCGCGGGACCGCCGCTGGGTCTGGGCGGCCTGCCGTTCGAGTCCACGGAACTGGACCTGCCTGAGGGCACGGTCCTCGCCTTCTACACCGACGGGCTGATCGAGAGCCGCGAGCGGGACATCGACGCCGGCCACCGGATGCTGTGCGACGCGCTGGCGGCGTACGCGGACTCGCTCGACGAGACGTGCGACCGCATCCTGCACACCCTGCTCCCTCCGGGCGGCGCGGCGGACGACGTGGCACTGCTGCTGGCCCGCACCCAGGGCCTGCCCGCGTCCCGTGTCACGAACTGGGACATTCCGGCGGACCCGGCGCTCGTCGGGCCGATCCGCAAGCAGGTCGGCGAGCAGCTCGACGTATGGGACCTGAGCGAGGCCTCGTTCACCACCGAGCTGGTGGTGAGCGAGCTGGTCACCAACGCCATCCGGTACGGCTCGCACCCCATCCGGCTGCGTCTCATCCATGACGCGGCCACCCTGATCTGCGAGGTCTCCGACAGCAGCCACACCGCCCCACATCTGCGGCGCGCCAGGACCTTCGACGAGGGTGGCCGCGGTCTGCTGCTGGTCGCCCAGCTCACCGAGCGGTGGGGCAGCCGCCACACGCCCGACGGGAAGACCATCTGGGCCGAGTTGTCCCTGACGGGCGAGATGTGAGCCCCGGGGGTCGCTGAGGAAGGCTCGATTCGGTGCCACGCGGGACTTTTGGGTTCCGGTCGCATCGGACACTCGTGACGGTGCACGAGAGGCCGTACGCGCAGTGACCCCAGGAGTGTGGACAATGGCGACCTTTCCCACCACTCGGCCGGCCCACCGGGCCGCGCTGCTCGCGAGCGCCGTCGCGTTACCGGTCCTGCTCGGGGCCTGCGGCAGCGGCGGCGGCCCGACCGTCCGCTCGACATCCGTCGTCCCGTCGCCGACCACCGTCCCGACCACGGGCGACACCCGCTGCCGTGCCTCCGAACTCAGCGCCGCCGTCGGGCGCGCCGATCCGGGCGCCGGGCAGCGGAACTTCCCCGTCGTCCTCACCAACGACTCCGCCCGCGTCTGCACCCTGCGCGGCTACCCGGGCGCAGCCTTCGTGGACGCGGCCGGTGAACAGCTGGGCCCCGACCCGAAGCGCTCCGCCGCCCGGCTGACGACGGTCCGTCTGGCGCCCGGCGAGAGCGCCTGGGCAGGTCTGAGCTTCGCCGACCCGGAGCTCAGCGGGGCCGACACGGCGACTCCGGCGGAGCTGCTGGTGACCCCGCCGGACGAGCGGGACCAGCTGAAGGTGACCTGGGAGAAGGGCGTGGTACCGGTCGGCGGCGGTGAGGCCTCGGTGTTCCTGACGGTCTTCGGTTCCGGCACCGGACCCTGACCCGGTCATCGGGCCCGCGAGCGGAACCTGCTTTCATGGAGGGGTACCGACACCCCTGTCCCGGAGGACCGAACCCTGAACGCCCCGTCCGCCGAGGCACTGTCCGTCGTCCTGCTCATCGCCGTCCTCGCCTGCGCCGTCGTCCGCCCGTTCGGGTTGCCGGAGGCGGTCGTGGCGGTCCCCGCCGCCGGGCTCGTCGTCCTCACCGGCGCGATCTCGCCGGAGCACGCGTGGGAGGAGGCGGAGCGGCTCGGGCCGGTGGTCGGCTTCCTCGCGGCGGTGCTGGTGCTGGCCCACTTCTGTGATGTCGAGGGGCTCTTCCGGGCCTGCGGCGCGTGGATGGCCCGCTGGGCGAGGAACCGGCCCGGGCGGCTGCTGACCTCGGTGTTCGTGCTCGCCTCGGCGATCACGGCCGTACTGAGTCTGGACGCGACCATCGTGCTGCTCACTCCGGTGGTGTTCGCCACGGCCGCCCGTACAGGGGTCAGGCCCAAGCCGCACACCTACGCCTGCGCCCATCTGTCGAACACGGCGTCGCTGCTGCTGCCGGTCTCCAACCTCACCAACCTGCTGGCGTTCAGCGCGAGCGGCCTGAGCTTCACCCGGTTCGCCGCGCTGATGACGCTGCCCTGGCTGGTCGCGATCGGCGCCGAGTACCTGGTGTTCCGGCGCTTCTTCGCCGCCGACCTGGCCGGGACGACGCCGGAACCGTCTGCCGTGGACACGGAGTCGGACACGGACGCGGGGGACGTGCCCGCGCTTCCGCTGTTCGCCCTCGTCACCGTGGCCTGCATGCTGGCCGGGTTCGTCGTGGCCTCCGCGCTGAGCGTCGATCCCGCGTGGGCGGCGCTCGCGGGGGCGCTCGTGCTCGCCGGACGTGCGCTGGTACGGCGGCAGGCCACCCCGGTGACGGTGCTGCGGGCCACGGCGCCCGGGTTCCTCGCGTTCGTGCTGGCGCTGGGCGTCGTCGTCCGGGCGGTCGTCGACAACGGGCTCGCGGACGCGCTCGGACGCGTACTGCCCGACGGAACGGGCCTGGTCGCGCTGCTCGGGATCGCCGCGCTGGCCGCCGTACTCGCCAATCTGATCAACAACCTGCCCGCGGTGCTCGTACTGCTGCCGCTGACCGCCACGGCCGGTCCCGGTGCGGTGCTCGCGGTGCTGCTCGGAGTGAACATCGGCCCGAACCTGACGTACGCCGGATCGCTGGCGACCCTGTTGTGGCGGCGCATCGTGCATCAGCACGAACACGATGTCGGGATCGGGGAGTTCACCCGGCTCGGACTGATCTCCGTGCCGGCCGCGCTGATCCCGGCCGTGGTGGCGTTGTGGGGCTCGCTGGTCGTCCTCGGGGGCTGAGTGGCGGCCGGATCCCGGTCGTCAGCGGGTTCCCCAACCGCCGTATCCGCCGTAGCCGTACCCGTAACCGCCGCCGTAGGGGTTTCCGTACGGGCCGGGTCCGCATGGGTAGGGCCCGTAGGGATTGCAGGGCATGTTCTGCGGGTTCGACGCCGTGGGGGTCGGGGTGGCCGCCGTCGGGGTCGGGGTCGGCTCAGCCGGTGTGGGGGTCGGCGTCGGGGTGGTCGACGGCGCGGGGCTCTTCTTGACGACCGGCGGATCCGACTCGGTGGCCGCGTCCCAGTTGACGGCCTCCATCTGGAGCGAGGGCGCCGAGGAGTCGAAGACCCAGTGCTGGTCGGGGGCCTCCGCGCGCGGCTTCAGGACCAGCGGCGCCTCGCCCCTGGCGGTGGCGGGCGTCAGCGCCAGCTCCTGGTCCCAGCGCGGGACGAGGGTGCCCTGGAGGGTGAAGTCGTAGCGCACGTTCTTGGTGCCGGGCTGGGAGACGCCCGTGCACGGGGCGAGCTGGACCGAGTAGCCGAGGTGGGAGTCGAGGCAGAGGTCCGGGGCGGCGGCGTTGCGCAGCAGGCCGTCGGTCTCGTAGGTCCACTCCTGGCCGGTCGCCGCCGAGCAGGTGGTCAGCTCGGTCTCCGCACCCTCGACGGCCTTGCCGCCGACGATGCCTATGCACAGCTTGGAGTCGACGTTGTGCAGTCGGCCGCGCAGGGCGCCCTTCGTGGTCTCTCCCGAGCCGACCCACGAGGGGTCGCCGTCGGACGTGCCGGAGGCGTCGGTGGCGGTGTCCGAGGGGCTGGTCCCGGCGGTCTGGCCCTCGTCGTCGTCCGAACCCAGGGCGGTCCACAGGACCAGTGGGACGAGGACCAGCGCGCTCACGGTCGCCGCGGCCAGGACACGGTTGCGGCGCCGGACCGCACGCCGGGCCGCCTTGTGCGCGGACCGGTGCGATCCGGGGTGGACGGCCAGCGCGGTGGTGGTGGGCGGGTTCACGGGCATCGGCGGAGCCTGGGCCAGGACACGCGGGACCGGGAGCACGCTCTCGACCGTGGCGATCTCGACGACCGGGACCTGGTCGACCTCCACGATGGCGCTCTCCGCGGCGCGGCCCGGGCGGGACTCCAGATAGGCGCGCGCACCCCAGCCGAGCACTCCCTCGGCCAGCGCGAGGGCGAGGTCGCCGTTGAACTGGTTCAGCTGGTCGGCCGCGTACCGGCAGGGCTTGCAGTCGGCGAGGTGCTTGGCGAGGTCGGGGTCGATGTCGAAGCTGCGGCGCCGGCAGGTGACGTCGATCAGCCGGATGTAGCGGCGGCACTCCTCCTGCTGCACGACCTCGCGGTGGACGTGCAGGCACTCCTCGCGCAGGCGTCCGCGGGCCCGGCCGAGTTCCACGGCGGCGTCCGTCACGCTCAGACCCAGCAGTCCGGCGGGTATCTCCAGCGGTTCGGCCTCGACCTCCGCGTGCCACAGCAGGCAGCGCGCGGACTGCGGGAGGTTCTGGAACGCCCTGGAGAGCAGTCGCCGGTCGGGGGCGGGCAGCAGCCGGGCGGCGACACGGTTTCCGCCGCCGGTCGTGGAGCGCAGTTCGGGGTGGAGCATTTCGTGCCGGTGGTCGCCCTCCCACTCCGCCGCCAGTCGGCGCACGGTGACCAGGAGCTGGGGCCGCCACGCGGAGGTGGGGCCGCTCTGACGCAGGGACTCCCCGAAGAGGCGGGTGAACGCGGCCGTGGTGAGCATTCCGGCCGGACGCGGGCCGCTGGTGCACAGACGGGCATAGGCGAAGGCCGCTTCCCAGTGCCGGTCGAGCAGTTCACCCACGGGATGGAGCGCGGGCGTCGTCCCCGTCCACTTCTTCAGCTCCGCGCTCAGTTCGACATCCGAGGCGTCGTACGCGGGAGCCGGGGTTGGGGAATTCGACAGGCCTGCGTCTCTCACGTCTGTATTCCTCCACGGCAATGCGGGTTTTAGTCCATACCTAGGGGTATGCGACCCTGCCGACGAAACGACAGGATCCGACCAAACGGGGAATCGGTGTCGCGAACACCCGCAGCACACAGCTCTTTTGGAGCGGGGAGTCAGCGGGGGTGTCGCGTACGTGCAGTGGGAGAAAAGATCGCCCGCACGCCGACGTGCACACCTTTGCACAGCTCATCGAGCCGTAACAAGAGATCACGCCGTTTTCCGCATTGCTCTGTGACCTAAAGCGGTTGACGGCGTGTCAATGGGATGCACCTTTAGGGATTGCCACTGTATCAACATCCTCATTGCAAACGGTATTCACTTCACTCAGGGCTGTTTCGCAACCATTGAGCCGACCCCCCTGCCGGTGGCGTAAAACCGCCCGCCCGCGGTGTCCTGTCCGTGCCTCTTGCGTGTTTTCGCAGCTCATGGTTGCGGGCATGCGACCGCTGTCGCAACGGGTGGCGTCGTCACGCCGGTTGACCGGTTCCTTCACATCTCCCGCCCACAGCCGCCTCGGAACCAATAGCGGGCGCGGTCTCGGCCGAACCTCGCCTGCACAGGGCCCGGTACACGCCCGGCGGCGTTCCGTGACGCTCCCGGAACACCCGGTTGAAGTGGAAGGGGCTGGCGAAACCGGAAGCGGCGGCGACGCGTTCCACCGGCAGGTCGGTGGCCTCCAGCAACCGGGCGGCATGGCTCAGCCGGGCCTCCCGCAGGGCCCTCATCGGGGACCGGCCGAGTTGCTCGGTGAACAGGTGCGCGAACCGCGAGGGGGAGAGCATGACCCCGTCGGCGAGCGACCGGACGGTGTGCGGGGCGGCGGGGTCGGCGGCGATGAGCGCCTCCGCCCGGCTCACTCGCGCGTCGACTCCCGGCCGGTTCGGAAGGGGGCGGGCGGCCGCCGAGGCCAGCAGGACGATTTCCTCCAGGGAACACAGGGCGAGCTCCCGGGCGGCGGTGCCGTGGGCGACGGCTGTCGGGCCGTCGGGCGTGGCGGGGGACGCGGAACCGGGTGGCCGTTCCCCACTGCCCGGCCAGCGGGCGTCCGACAGCATGCGGGCGAACGCCGTCGCCATCCGGTCGTGCAGGGCGCCCGGCACCGGGGCGACGACGTACATGCCGTCGCCGACCGCGTACGGGCTCAGCCAGACCTTCCAGGAGGGACGGGCCTGGCAGTGCGCCCACCAGAACCGCCAGTGCCGGGCACCCGGCCGGACCTGGTAGCGGTGCGGCACTCCGGGTCCGAGGACGACCAGGTCCCCGGCGTCGGCCCGCGCCCCGGCCGTGCCCTGGGTCAGCAGGCCGTGACCGTCCGTCGTCCAGGTGAACAGCCAGCTGTCGGCGCCCTGCGGCCTGTTGACGGCGTAGCCGGGTCCCTCGTCGTAGCGCCCGACGGTCACCAGACCGGGCGGTGGTGCGCAGACAGCGGTCTCGGGCAATCCGTCAGCGTTCACGGGCATCCTTCCCAGGGGCGGCGAACCCTAGTCTGACGGCTGGTGACAGCGAACCGAAGGAGTGCACGATGACAGTCACGGATATCGATGCCGCCGACGCTTCCATCCTCCCGGAGGAGGAGCGCCGACGGTTCGAGGAGGACGGATTCACCGTCGTGCGGGGCCTGTTCGGGGACGGCGAGATCGCCGCTCTGCGCGCCGAGTTCGCGGCGCTGCACGCGGCCGGCCCGGTGCCGGGGCACTTCGAGCCGCGCCCGACCGGGCAGGACGGGCGCCCGGCCGACCCGCTGGACGCGTATCCGCGGGTGATGCAGCCGCACGAGTTCCACGAGCCGTCGCTCGGCTGGCTGCTGGATCCCCGGCTGAGGGCCGTCCTCGAAGTGCTGCTCGGCGAGGAGGTGCTGGCCGCGCAGAGCATGTTCTACTTCAAGCCGCCGGGTGCGCGGGGCCAGGCTCTGCACCAGGACAACTTCTTTCTGCGGGTCGAGCCGGGCACGTGTGTCGCCGCGTGGATCGCCTGCGAGACGATCGACCGGGAGAACGGCGGCCTGGAGGTCGTGCCGGGCACACACCGCATGGACCTGTTCTGTCCGCAGGAGGCGGACGCGGGAGTGTCCTTCGCCCGGGAGTACGTGCCCCCGCCGCCCGGGCTCACCCCGGTGCCGGTCGACATGGCCCCGGGTGACGTCCTGTTCTTCAACGGCAGCCTGGTGCACGGCTCGCAGCCCAACCACAGCACCGACCGGTTCCGGCGCTCCTTCATCGGGCACTACGTGGGCCGCTCTGCGGAGCGCATCGGGCACTTCTACCGCACGATCTCCATGAACGGCGACCGGGTCCGGCTGCGTGAGAGCGACGACGCCGGGCCGTGCGGCACGGAGTTCGGGCAGGCCTCCGCACCGCACTGACGGCGGCGCCGTCGCCCGGTCACGGGCCCGGTGTCCCGTCCGGCTGCTCCGGCGACTCGGGCAGCGCGTCGCGGAGTTGGGCGCGGCCCGTGATGCCGAGCTTGGGGAAGACGCGGTAGAGGTGGAAGCCGACCGTGCGCGGCGAGAGGAAGATGCGTTCGCCGATCTCCCGGTTGGTGAGGCCGGCCGCGGCCAGCCGGGCGATCTGGAGCTGCTGCGGGGTGAGTTCGGCGAGGACGTCACGCGGCGCGGTACTGGTGGGGGTGACGCCGGCGGCCCGCAGTTCGGCGCGGGCCCGCTCGGTCCAGGGGCGGGCGCCGACCCGCTCGAAGGCGACAAGTGCGGCCGTGAGCTGTGGGCGCGCCTCCACCGAACGGCGTCTGCGGCGCAGCCACTCCGCGTAGTCGAGCCGGACCAGCGCCCGCTCGAACAGCCACTGTTCGCCGGCCGGGTCGGCGAGCGCGGCCAGGAAGTGCTCCTCCGCGTCGTCCCCCGCGCTCAGCAGGGCGTCCGCCCGGTGCAGTACGGCGGCCAGCCGGGCGGAGACCGTGCCGGCCGCGAGACGACGCCGGGTCGCGTCGACGAGTCGGCGTGCCTCGTCGGCGCGCCCGGTGCGCACGGCCGCCGCCGTGAGGTCGGCCAGGTAGTAGTGGGAGGCGTGGAAGTGCACCGGCTCGGGCTCGGAGTCCTGGGTGTAGACGGCCCGCAACCGGGTGTAGGCGCCGGCGTGGTCGCCCTCGGCGAGGGCGGCGGCGCCGAGGGCGTAGTGCCTTCGTACCTGCAGGCTGCGGGAGTTGGGCAGATCGACACCGTGGACGGCGCGCTGCACGGCGGCGCGGGCCTCCTCGGTGTCGCCGCGCAGGGCGAGGATGGTGGCGCCGACGACGGGCGAGCCGGCCGCGACGATCTCCAGGCCCGCCTCGGCGGCCGTCCGGTACGACTGGTCGAAGGTCGCGCGGGCCCGGGTCCAGGCGCCGCTCTCGTACAGGGCGAGGGCGAGGGCGTTGGCGACGGTCGCGTTGGCGCCCGCCGTCGGTGAGCGGCGCAGATGGTCGAGGGCGGCGCCGAGCAGGCGGACGGCCTCGGCGGTCTCGTCGAGGACCCAGGCGGCGGCGCCCACGACGATCAGGCGGGACAGTCTGCGGTCCGGGGCGGTGTCCTGGGGGTGCCCCGGCGGGTGCTCGGTCCAGTCGGTGCTCCTGAGCAGGGCGAGGGCCTGCTCGCGGTGGCGTGCGGGGTCGCAGCCGGCCAGCGCCCACACCCGTTCGCTCTCGTCGTCCTGGGGCGGAACGCGTTCGGTGATCCGCTGGATGCGCTCGCGGAACGAGGGGTCCCCCGAGTGGTAGGCGGGGGTGGTGGCCGTGCCGAGGGCGTCGAGGGCGAGGCCCGGATCGGTTTCGACGGCGGCCTCGGCGACGGGCAGCAGGAAGCCGAGGGAGTCCTCGAAGCGGGTGGTCACGGCGAGCGCCCAGCCGGCCCGGAGCGAGGCCTCGGCGAGCACGGCCGGGTCGTCGGTGAGGGTGAGGACATGGGCGGCCAGTTCGCTGACCCAGCGCGGGTGTCCGGCGTGCATGGCCATGGTCGCGGCCCGGACCAGGCGTCTGGAGCGGGTGTCGGGGTCGGGGCTGAGCCGGGCCGCCCGTTCGAGGGCGGCGGCCGCGGCCGCGTAACCGCCTCGGCGTTGGGCGCGGCCCGCGCTGTCCTCCAGGCCCTGAGCGGCCTGCTCGTCGACGCCGAAGACGGCGGCGGCCCGGTGCCAGGCGCGCCGGTCCGGGTCACCGGCGAGGACATCGGCCAGGGCGGTGTGGGCGGCGTGGCGCTCCGCGTAGCTCGCGGACTGGTAGACGGCGGAGCGGATCAGCGGGTGCCGGAAGTGGAGCCGGCCGTCGTCGATGCGGACGAGACCCGCGCTTTCGGCGGGCCGCCAGTCGGCAGGGGTCGCGGTGTCCCCGGCGGCGGAGAGGATGACGGGCAGTTCGGCCGTCTCGGCGGCTGCCGCGAGGAGCAGCAACCACCGGGTGGGTGCGGGCAGTTCGGGCAGGTCGGCGGCGAAGATCGCCTCCAGGCGGTCGGTGAGGGGCAGCGCGTCGGCGGCTCCGTCCTGTCCTGCGGCGGGGTCGCGGCTGACCGCCCGGGCGAGTTCGACGAGGGCGAGGGGGACGCCTGCCGCCTGGTCCAGGACGCGGGAGCGGGCTCGTCCGACGGGCGGTTCGGGCTGGAGGTCGAGGAGGCGTCCGGCGGCGGCCTGGGACAGCGGCTCGACGGTCAACCGCCGCCTTTCGCGGGCGAACTGTGGGGGTACGGCGTTGTCCCGGGTGGCGAGCACCATCGCGACCGCCTCCCCTTCGAGGCGCCTGGCGACGAAGGCGAGGATGTCGAGGGTGCCCACGTCGAGCCAGTGGGCGTCGTCGACGACGAGCAGCAGCGGCCCCCGGCTCGCCGCGTCGGAGAGCAGTGTGAGGGCGCCGAGCGAGGTGAGCAGCGGGTCGGGAGCGGCGTCCTCGGACTGCTCGGGGTCGAGCCCGAACACCCCGAGCAGCGCGGCCCGTTGGCGGACGGGCAGATCGCCGGCGAGGTCCAGTACGGGCCGCAGCAGTTGGTGCAGTCCGGCGAACGGCAGCCCGGACTCGCCTTCGCAGCCCCGGCAGCGCAGGACACGCAGGCCGGCTCGCAGGGCGATACGGCCGACGGCGTCGAGCAGCACGCTCTTGCCCGCACCCGGTTGGCCGGTCACGACCAGGACGCCCGGCAGGGCCCCCGGGAGGTCGCCGGGTTCGGCCACGGCCTCGTTCACCAGGTCGGCCAGCAGGGCGAGTTCGCGGTCACGGCCGACGATCCACTCCGCACCGAAGCGGGAGGTGCTCATTCGGCGGACCCGGCGGCCCGGACGGCCGGAGCGACTGGTCCTCGTGCCGCATCAGCTGCGAGCGGCCGGTCAGCGGCGGCGGCGGCCGAAGTGTGGTTTAAGTCCGACGGTTTGCGCTCTCCGATCATGTCATGACAATAAACGGTGGGTTGACCGTCCTCCGTCCTCGGAGAGTTCGGGGGACGGCCCTCGGTTCAGGACTGAAGGAGCAGGCTGAGCGTCGGCAGTGGTCCGCCGGGGAACTGCTGGAGGCGGCCCCCATCAGCCAGTCGGCCGAGGTCGACGGCCGCCCAGCCGGTGTGTTCGACAAGCCGGGCGACCCGGCTGTTGGCGCCCGGGTGGTCGCCGGAGAGAAATATCACCCGGCGTCCGACGGGCGTACGCGGATCGGCGCCCAGGACCGCGGGCGCCAGGGTGTTGAACGCCTTCACCAGCCGGGCGCCGGGCACCAGTCCTGCGACGACCTCGCTGGACGGACGTCCCTGGAGGTCGACGACCCGGAAATCGGGCGGGCCCAGCGGATTGGTGGCGTCGATGACGATCCGTTCCTGCCAGTCGGACACCTCGGCGGCCACCACTGCCTCGGTCAACTCCCGCCAGGGCACCGCGAGTACGACGATCTCCGCGTCGGCCGCCGCCGGCACGGTAGTCGGGGTGAGCCCGGGCCCGATCGAGTCGGCGGCCTCCCGCAGCGACCGGGGGCCTCGGCTGTCGCTGAGGAGGACCTCTTCCCCGGCGGCCACGAAGCGGACCGCGAGGGCCTGTCCGAGGGCTCCGGCGCCGATGATGCCGATGCGCATGACGTGCCTTCCTTGACTCGGCGAGAAGGTGCGGGCGAGGGCGTGTCCTGAGCATGGCCGGGTGGTCGGACCGTGGGCTTCTGTCAAGTGACTGGGACGGCGCCCGACGTCCCGGCACGAACGCCGGTTTGACTGCGGACGGGCCGGACGCTTTGATCCTGACCGTGCCGGGCCGTGTGCCCTGCACCCAGAGGTGCGCCCAGCCGGTAGTGGACCTGCTCCGAGTCCGGCCCGAGTCGCCAGGAACGCCACGGCGTCCGAGGCGGGGCCGCACCCGCGACCGATGGAGCGGACATGCCCGTCGAGGGTGTACCCCGCGTCGGGGGTCCCGGGACGGCCGCGGTCGTGCTGGCGACCGCCTGCGCGGCCCTGTGGGGACTGACGGCCTGCGGTACCTCGCAGGAGACGGATCAGGGGGCAGGGCCGGCCCCGACGGCCTCGCCCACCCCTTCGGCCGAGGTCCGGCTGCCGCCCCGGCACGCCGGCTTCGACTACCAGATCGGCGGCGCCTACCCGCCCCCCGCGGGCGTGCGCATCGTCAGCCGCGACCGTACGGCGGCTCCCGCGGCCGGTCTGTACAACGTCTGCTACGTCAACGCTTTCCAGGCGCAGCCCGGCGACGAGAAGGCGTGGCCCGCCGATCTGCTGCTGCGGGACGCGAACGGCGAGGTCGTCGTCGACGAGGAGTGGGACGAGGCGCTGCTCGACATCGGCACGGCGGCGAAGCGGAAACGGATCGCGGCGCGGGTGAACAAGTGGACCGACGGCTGCGCGGACAAGGGCTTCGACGCGGTCGAGCCCGACAACTACGACAGCTACACCCGCTCGGACGACCTCCTCACCGCCGGTGACGCCACCGCCTTCATCACCCTCCTCTCCCGGCACGCGCACGCCCGTGGGCTGGCGATCGGCCAGAAGAACACCGTGGACCTGGCCGGGCTCAGGAAGCGGACCGGGCTGGACTTCGCGGTCGCGGAGGAGTGCGGCGAGTACGACGAGTGCGGGGAGTACGCGGAGGCGTTCGACGACCGGGTGCTCGTGATCGAGTACACCGACACCGGACTGCGCAAGGCCCGGGCCGCCTTCGGCGACCGGCTGAGCATCGTGCGCAGGGATGTCGATGTGTCGACGCCGGGCAGCGCGGGGTACGTCCGCAGGACCCGCTGATCCTCATCCTGGACGCGTCACGGAGTGGCGAGCAGCTCCAGCCCTCGCTCCCACCCGAACTCCGGCCGCCCATCACCCTGTTGCCCCTCACCGGCGTACGGGTCCGCGAACCGCACCCCCATCCCGCGCAGCCGTTCCACACTCGCCCGGTACGCGGGATGGGCGGCCAGCGCGTCGCCCACGCACGGCAGTACGGCGATCGGCACTCCCAGCCCGTACGCCTCGCACAGGGTGCCCAGGGCGAGGGTGTCGGCGATGCCGGCCGCCCACTTGTTGACGGTGTTGAAGGTGGCGGGTGCGACGAGCACGGCGTCCGGCGCCGGAAAGGGACGCGGATCCCCAGGCTTGCGCCAGGCGGACCGGATCGGGCGTCCGGTCCGCGTCTCGACGGCGTCCGTGTCGAAGAACCCCATGGCCAGAGGCGTGGCGATGACCCCGACCTGCCAGTTCCGCTCCTCCGCGGCGGTGATCAACGTGCCGACGTCGGAGGCGATTCCGGCGGCACAGACGACGACGTAGAGGAAGGGTCTCTGGGCCCGTTCGGGCGTCTCGGTCATCCGGAAACCCTAAATCGGTTGCCGACACGAGGGTCCGGCCTCCAGGATCGGGCCATGTCCACGATCGAAGCCCCCCGGCCGCTGTCCCCCGCCACCGCTCGTCCGGTGCGGGTCCAGCAGCAGCCCGGCCGCCCCTGGAGGCCCGTGCTTCCGCGGTCATGACGGCCGCGCTCGTCGCGGGGCTTCTCGCGGGGTACGGCATCGCCGTCCCGGTCGGAGCCGTCGCGACCTATCTCGTCTCCCTCACCGCACGTACGTCCCTCAGGACCGGCGTCTGCGCGGCGCTCGGTATCGCCACCGCCGACGGCTTCTACGCCCTGCTCGCCGCGCTCGGGGGTACCGCGCTGGCCGGTGCCCTGCAGCCGTGGCTGGTGCCGCTGCGCTGGGCCTCGGCCGTGGTGCTGGCCGCGCTCGCGGTCAGGGGCGGGCTCGGCGCCCTGCGCCAGTACCGCGCCGGTGCCCTCTCCGCCCGGGCCGACAGCACGCCGCCGAGTCCGGCGCGGGCGTTTCTCATGCTGGTCGGCATCACGCTGCTCAACCCCACCACGGTGATCTACTTCGCCGCGCTGGTGCTCGGCAGCCGGGCCTCGGACGCCGTGTCCCCCTGGGAACAGGGGGTGTTCGTGCTCGCGGCCTTCCTCGCCTCGGCGAGCTGGCAGGTACTGATCGCCTCCGGCGGCGCGTTGCTCGGCCGCGCGCTGACGGGCCGGCGCGGACGGCTGGTGACTGCCCTCGTGTCCAGCACGGTGATCATGGCGCTGGCGGTACGGATGGTGGTGTCGCCGACCTGACGAGGACACGGGGAACCGGTCCGTCCGCCGCGGCCGGATGAAACCGGGCCGCCGCCGTGTTGGACCTTTGTACGCAGCAGTCATACGCGACGAGACGATGGGACGAACTCCATGCCTCTTGAGGGCGAGTACGAAGCCAGTCCGACCCAATGGGTGCGTGAGCAGGTGGAGTTGTACGAGAAGTCCGGCGGTACCGAGGGAACGACTCTCCTCGACACCGGCATGCCGGTCGTCCTGCTCACCACCCGGGGCGCCCGGAGCGGCAAGATCCGCAGGACTCCCCTCATGCGGGTGGAGCACGACGGCCTGTACGCGGTGGTCGCCTCCCTGGGCGGCGCGCCCAAGCATCCGGTCTGGTACTTCAACGTCCTCGCCGATCCGCGCGTCGACATACAGGACGGGCCGGTGCGTCAGGACAGGGTCGCCCGTGAGGTGACGGGCGAGGAGAAGTCCCTGTGGTGGGAGCGGGCGGTCGCCGCGTATCCCGAGTACGCCGAGTACCAGAAGAAGACCGACCGCGAGATTCCTGTGTTCGTCCTCGAACCGCCCGCCGGGAACTGATCCGCACCGGACGGAGAGACAATCCGGTGCCCGGAGGATTGAACTCCTTTCCTCCGGGCACCCGAGCCTCAGGCCCCGCCGCGCTCCCCCGTCGCGGCGGGGCTTCGTGCTGCCTCCTGCGCCGCCGCGTCGGTCACGTCGAGAAAGATCTCGCCGACCTCGGGGACCGCCTGGACGACCGAGCGCTTGATACGTACGGCGACCTCCTCGACCCGCTCGCTGTCGAGCCCGGGGACCAGGTCGATCCGGGCGGCCACCAGGGTGGTGTCGAGCCCCATCTTCATCGTGAACAGCGCCTCCACGCTGTCGATCTCGGGCTGGGCCGCCAGCAGGTCGCGGACCTCCCGGCTCACCTCCGGGTCGGCGGCCTCCCCGATGAGCTGGGCCCGCGCGTCCCGCCCCAGCCAGAAGGCGACGCAGACGAGCAGCACCCCGATGGCGAGGGAGGCCGACGCCTCCCACACGACCTGCCCGGTGACCATGTGCAGCGCCATGCCCACGATGGCGAGCGTCACGCCGAGCACCGCCGTGCCGTCCTCGGCGATCACCGTACGCAGGGCGGGATCCCGCAGAGCGCCCTTACCACCCGCTGCGCCCTTCCCTGTCTTCCCCTTCTCCCCGCGTGCCTGGTGCACGGCACGAAGCAGTGAGGCCCCCTCCGCGAGCAGCGCGACCCCCAGCACCGCCAGGCCCGCCACATAGCCGCCGAAAGACTCCTCCGCGTCGCTCCTGAGCGCCTCGACGCCCTGGAAGAAGGAGAAGCAGCCGCCCATGACGAAGATGCCGACGGCCGCCAGCAGCGACCAGAAGAACCGTTCCTTGCCGTAGCCGAAGGGGTGCCGCCGGTCGGCGGGGCGTCGGCTGCGGCGCAGGGCGGCGAGCAGGAAGACCTCGTTGAGGCTGTCCGCGACCGAGTGCGCGGCCTCGGAGAGGAGGGCGGGCGACCCGGTGAGGAGTCCGCCCACGGCCTTGGCGACGGCGATCAGCAGGTTGGCGCCCAGCGCCACCAGCACGGTCACGCGTGTCCTGCGGTCCGCGGACTGCGTGCCGCCCGGTTCCCTCCCGTCCCGTGCCGCCGTCACCGCTGTTCGGGGGCCGTCGACGTGACCCGGCGGAGGGTGAAGGAGTGGCCGGCCGGGTCGGCGTACCCGCGCTCCTCGTACGGCGTACCGGCGTCCTTCGTCTCCAGCGCGCGTCCGCCGAGCCCGACCACCCTGCGTTCCGCCTCGTCGAGATCGCTCACCCGGAAGTCGAGGTGAACCTGGAAGGAGTTCTCGGCGCGCGGCCAGCTCGGCACAGTCATGTTCGCGTCGAGGCGGAACTCCATCCGGGTTCCTCCGGCGCCCCTGATCTCGATCCGGTTGACGGTCGTCTCCGTCTCCTCGGCCTCCAGCAAATCCATGTAGAAGGCAGCGAGCTTCTCCGGCTCGGCGCAGTCCAGCACCACGACGCCTGCTGTCACCAAGGTCATGCTTCCTCCGTACGGGGGTCGGGGGCGGCCCTGTGCGCCGCGGCCCTCTCCCTTCGGGTACCCCGCACACCGGAATCACACGGGCCGTGCGCCGTCGGGTGCGGTGAGTTGTGTGAGGCGCGCCGCCGCGGCCGTCAGGAAGAGGTCGAGTGCCGCCGGGTAGGAACTGTGGCGCATGTCCATCACAAGGTGGCGGGCGGTCGCGTTGATGTGCGGGTGGGTGTCGGCGGGCAGCCGGGCGTAGGTCGCCCGCCACACGGCCGTCTCCGCCTCACGGGCGGCCCTGGGCAGCGCCTGGTTCGCCGAGTCGAGGGCCCCGAAGGCGAGCGCCTGGTCGACGAAGGCGTGGTAGATCCGTACCGCCTCGGCGTCCGGGAACCCGGCGCCGCGCAGCACGCCGAGTGCGGTCTCCACGGCCTGGATCTCGTACGCCCGTCCGGTCACCCGGTAGGAGCTGAGTACGGCCGCCTGCGGCTGCGCGAGTGCTCCGGCGTGCATCCGCAGGCCGAGGTCACGCAGGTCGGCGAGCCAGTCGCCGCTGGGCCGCCAGGTGCGCAGCGTACGGCCGATCAGTTCGTCGGCGATGGCGAGCATCAGCTCGTCGGTGTCCCGGAAATAGCGGTACAGGGCGCTCGGGTCGGCACCGAGGGCGCGGCCGAGGCGGCGCACGGAGAGGGCTTCGGCGCCGTGCTCCCCGAGCAGCCGCATCGCCGTCTCCACGATCAGCTCCTCGGAGAGGACCACGCCGTGCTTGGTGGGACGCCTGCGACGTCGGGCGTCGGGCGGGACGACACGTTCGCTCACGGAATTCCTCCTGCGCGGTGGCCGGTGCGGGCACCTTATGACAACACCGTTGACCTGTTAAGGCCCCGGGCAGTTTCATGTGCGTTCACCGGGGTCGTCCCAGGCCCCCAGGTGTGAGCGGAGACCGCCATGACCGATCCCCAGCGCTATGGAGCTGCGCCACCCGCGTCCGCCGAGTCGCCCGGGCCGCCCGCGCTGCGCAAGACCCTCGGCGTGCTGGACGGCGTGGCCATCGCCGCGTCCAGCACGGCGGCGACCACCAGCATCGGCATCGGCCTCGGGGTCACGGCCGGGGTGGTCGGACTGCATCTGCCCGCCATCATGCTGCTGGCCTTCCTGCCGATCCTGGGCATCGCGGGGGCCTACTCGCGGCTGAACAAGGTGGAGCCCAACGCGGGCAACGGCTATGTGTGGGTGGGGCGTTCGCTCAGCCCCTGGCTCGGCTTCATGGTCGGCTGGGTGAACATCGTGGCGGCGGTGGTGTTCCTCGCGTACACCACGGCGGTCACCGGCTCGGCGGTGCTCCAGCTGGCGGGCGACGCGGGTGTGCACAAGGTGGCCGGGCTGACCCTGGACCCGGGGTCGACCGCGCAGACGACCGGTGTGGGCATCGTGGTCCTGGTCGCCGTCACCCTCACCGCGGTCTCCGGCATCAGAACGGCCGCACGGCTGCAGGGCGGACTGCTGGTCTTCGAGTACGTCGTGCTGCTGGGCTTCTGCGGCTACGGCATCTTCGCCGGCCCCCACCCCTTCAGCCTGAGCTGGTTCGACCCCTTCCAGATCCCCTCGGCGTCGGCGCTCGCGCAGGGCATGCTGCTGTCGGTGTTCTGCTACTGGGGCTTCGAGGCGGCGTTCAGCGTGAACGAGGAGGTGCGGGACCCGGGGCAGGCGTCACGGGCCGGGATCACCACCCTGGTGACCATGCTCGGGCTGTTCCTGCTCGGCTCGATCGCCTTCCAACGGGTTCTGTCGGAGGGCGAGTTGGCGGGCCATGGCGCCGAGGGGCTGGCCTTCTTCGGCAACCGGCTCGCCGACCAGCCGCTGGCCGCGCTGCCCCTCGTCGCGCTGATGTTCTCGGCGGTTGCCTCGCTGCAGGCCGGGGTGATCCCGACGGCCCGCGCGATGTTCGCGATGAGCCGCGACCGTACGCTCGGCCCGGCCTGGGCCAGGGTCAGCCCCCGGTACGGCACTCCGGCGGCCGGAACACTGATGATCGGAGCGCTGGCGGCGGCGGTCGCCGGGCTCGCTCTGGTCATCCCGCGCCTCGCCGACATGATTCTGGCGGCGGTCAACGCGATCGGCATGGTCGTCGCCCTGTCGTACGCGCTCACCGCACTCGCCGCCGCCGTTCGCTTCCGGGGCCTGCTGCGCGAGAACTGGCGGGACGGTGTTCGGGCGGTGGTGCTGCCCGCGTTGAGCGCGGCCACGCTGCTGGGGCTCGGCGGCTATCTCGGCTGGTCCTTCTACACCTCCGCCGACCATCTCGAACTCAGCCCGGACAACGGCTGGTTCCTGCTCCTCGTACCGTCACTGATGGTCGCGTCCGGTTTCCTGGCCGCCGGATGGGCGAAGTGGGGGCGCAGAAGCCCGTACTTCGACACCGGCCGGGGCACCGACGCGGACGCGCCGCAGCTGCTCGCCGTACGGGAGCCGTCGGCACGGTGAGCTCTGTGGGGCGGCGGTTCCTTTGCCTGCGGGCCGGTGGGGGCTGATCGCGCAGTGCCCCGCGCCCCTGAAGGGCGCGATTGCCCACCGTTCTTCACCAGCACCGCCCGGGCACCGCATCCGGCCCCCGCCCCTTTCTCTCCATTCCCCACACCTCAAGGAAACGGAACATGCGCGCTGACCTCCTCTTCACCGGTGGCCCCGTCTTCGCTCCCGGGAGCCCCACGGCCGTCGCGGTCACCGGCGGGCGGATCATCGCCGTGGGCCGGGACGAGGTGCGTGATCTGCTCGGGCCGGGGACCGAGGTGGTCGATCTCGCCGGGCGGCTCCTCGTGCCCGGTTTCCAGGACGCCCACGTCCATCCGCTGCCGGCCGGTCTCGAACTCACCCAGTGCGATCTGACCGGCACGAAGACCGCCGAGGACACGGTGGCCGCCGTCCGCGCGTACTCCCTGGCGCACCCCGAGCGGGAGTGGATCACGGGCGGCGGCTGGTCCATGGAGGCCTTCGAAGGGGGTACGCCCACCCGCCGGTTGCTGGACGCGGTGGTCCCGGACCGGCCGGTGTATCTGCCCAATCGTGACCATCACGGGGCCTGGGTCAACAGCCGTGCCCTCGAAGTCGCGGGGATCACCCGGGACACCCCGGACCCGGCGGACGGCCGCTTCGAGCGGGACGCCTCCGGCGAGCCGACCGGCATGCTCCAGGAAGGGGCCATGGAGTACGTGGGCCGGCTGACCCCGCCGGTCACGGCGGCGGAGCGACTGGCGGCCCTGCTGTCCGCGCAGCGCCGGCTGCACTCGCTCGGCGTCACGGCCTGGCAGGACGCGCTGGTCGGCTCGTTCCTCGGCATGCAGGACCCGTCCGATACCTACCTCGCCGCCGTCCGGGACGGTTCGCTGACCGCACGGGTGGTCGGCGCGCTGTGGTGGGACCGGGAGCGCGGGGCCGAGCAGATCCCCGAACTCGTAGAGCGGCGGGCCGAGTTGAGCCGGGGCAGGTTCCGGGCGGGCAGTGTGAAGCTGATGCTGGACGGGGTCGCCGAGACGGGCACGGCCGCGCTGCTCGACCCGTACCTCGACAAGTGCGGCTGTGCCACGGCCAACCGGGGCACGAGCTTCGTGGACGCGGCCGAACTGCCCAAGTACGTCACGCAGTTGGACGCCCTCGGCTTCCAGTGCCACTTCCACGCGCTGGGCGACCGGGCGGTACGCGACGCCCTGGACGCGGTCGAGACGGCGCGCGCCGCCAACGGGCCGAGCGACACCCGGCCGCATCTGGCCCATCTCCAGGTGGTGCACCCGGACGACGTGCCGCGTTTCGCCCGGCTCGGCGCGGTCGCGAACATCCAGGCGCTGTGGGCGATGCACGAACCCCAGATGGACGACCTGACGATCCCCTTCCTCGGGCCCGAACGGGCCGCGTGGCAGTACCCGTTCGGCGCGCTGCTGCGCTCCGGGGCCACCCTGGCCGCGGGCAGCGACTGGCCGGTCAGCAGCCCCGACCCGCTCCAGGCGATCCACGTCGCCGTCAACCGCGCGGCCCCCGGCTCCCCCTCCTCCCCCGTGTTCCTTCCCGCCGAACGCATCGGCCTGACGGACGCGCTCACTGCCTACACCGCGGGTTCGGCCTACGCCAACCATCTGGACGACACGGGCAGCGTGCGCGCCGGGGCGCTGGCCGACCTGACGATCCTCGACCGCGATCCGTACGCCGGACCGCCGGAGGCCATCGCGGAGGCGAAGGTGGCGCTCACCTACGTGGAAGGCGAGCGGGTGTACACGGCGGATGGGGCCGCCTGACTACAGACCCAGGCGCAGGGTCACCGCCTGGGTGTGAAGCCGCCCCGCTCGCAGAATCGCGACAGTCCCGTCGACTTTATGGACAGCTGTCCATGTATGCTGGCCACCTGTCCATCATGGACACCTGTCCAAGAAGTGGCTCTCAGGGGCCTGACGTAGGAGATTGCCGAGCATGGAGACGGTCGCGAACGTGCTGGTCGGTCTGGTGGCCGCGCTGCACCTGTACATCCTGGTGATGGAGATGTTCCTGTGGCAGCGCCCGCCCGGGCGCAAGTTCCACGGGTTCGACGCGGAGATGGCCAGTGCGACGGCCAAGATGGCCGCCAACCAGGGGCTCTACAACGGGTTTCTCGCGGCGGGCCTGGTCTGGGGGCTGATCGCCGCCGATCCGACCGGGTTCCGCGCGCAGGTCTTCTTCCTCGCCTGCGTGATCGTCGCGGGCGTCTACGGCGCCGCGACGGCGAACCGGCGCATCCTGTTCGCCCAGGCGTTGCCCGGCGCCATCGCCCTGGCCGCCGTCCTCGTCGCGCGGTGACGCGCGGCGCGCCCGAGGACCCGCGGGCCGCTCGCACCCGGGCGAAACTCCGTGCGGCTCTCCTTGCGGAGTGCGCCGAACACCCGCTGGCGGAGATCGGCGTCGCCGCGTTGGTCCGCCGGGCGGGGGTCGGCCGGGCCACGTTCTACGTGCACTACCCCGACCTGGAGGCGCTGGCCGTCGACGCCTGCGCGGACGTCGTACGGGAGGCAGTGGACGCCCTGCACGCCTGGCGCGGCCGACCCGACCCAATGGTCGCCCCGGCCGCGCTGGTGGAGTTCTTCGCGGACCTCACCCCGCACACCGCGCTGTACCGGGCCCTGCTGAGCCCGGGCGGCGGCGGCCCACTGGGCCAGGTACTGCACCGGGACCTGCGCGCGCGAAGCCTCGCGGAGCGTGAACTCGCGGGTGCGGCGGATGCTCCGCTGGTCGCCTCGGCGGTGGCCGCCACGTTCGCCGGGGTGCTGGCGGACTGGCTGCACGGGCGGATCGAAGCGGCCTCGGACGAGATCGCCCATCAGGTGTGGCAGTTGCTGGTGGCGCTGCATCGGAGTCGGTAGGGGTTTTCTTTCGCCCCCGCCGCCCCTACCCGTCCCGTCCCGTACCTGGGGGCTGCGCCCCCAGACCCCCGCCGCCGGCCCTGAAGGGGCCTTGTCCTCAAGCGCCGGACGGGCTGGGAATGCGGGCCGGGGTGAGAGGGGAGCCGGCCCTGGGCGGGCCTCGTCCTCAAACGCCGGACGGGCTGAGAAGGCAGGCCGGGCGGGCTAGGAACCGAAGGTCAGTACCGGCTTGATCGTCTTGCCCGCGCCCATGTCCCGTACCGCCTGGTCGATGTCCGCGAACGGGTAGGTGCTGATCAGGCGGTCCAGCGGAAGCCGGCCCGCCTTCACCAGGTCGACCAGGTCCGGGATGAACGACTGCGTCTCGGCGTCGCCCAGGGTGAGGCCGACCACGCGCTTGCCGGACAGCATCCCGTTGACGTCCAGGGCGACTTCGGTGCCGAAGGGCGGGGCGCCGACCACCACCAGCGTGCCCCGCTGGGCGAGCGCGTCGACACCCTGGCGCAGGACGGCGACGTTGCCGGTGGTCTCGACGGCACCGTCGGCGCCCCGGCCGTCGGTGATCCTCGCGACAGCCTCGGCGAGATCGGACTCGCTCGCGTTGATCGTGTGGGTGGCGCCCAACTCCTCGGCCAGCGCCAGACGTTCACCGACCCTGTCCACGGCGATGATCCTGGTCGCGGGGGTGAGTGCCGCTGCCATGACCGCGGAGAGACCCACCGCGCCGGCGCCGAGGACGAGGACCGTGCTGCCCAGCCCCGGCTTCAGTACGTTCCAGACGGCACCGACGCCCGTCTGGACGCCGCAGCCAAGCGGGGCGATCGACTCCAGCGGTACGTCGGGGTCGACCTTGACCAGGCTGCGCTGGTCCACCAACGCCCGCTCGGCGAACGAGGACTGGCCGAAGAAGTGGCCGCCCAGCTCCGCGCCGTCACGGCTGATCGTGGCGGTGCCGTCGGCGCGCCGGCCGCCGAGGAGGTTCAGCGGCAGCCACTCCACGCAGTACGCGGGGTGCCCGGCCCGGCAGTTGCGGCAGGCGCCGCAGGAGGTGAAGGACAGCACGACGTGGTCGCCGGGCTCGATGCCGGTGACGGCGGAGCCGACGGCCTCGACGACGCCCGCGCCCTCGTGCCCCAGAACTCCGGGGAGGGGAAAGGGCAGTCCGCCGCTCGCCACGCCGAGGTCCGTGTGACACAGACCGGTGGCGACCAGCCGTACGAGTGCCTCGGTGGGCGCGGGGTCGGCCAGTTGGACGTCGGAGAGGGTGAAGGGCGCGCCGCCGGACTCGACGACGGCGGCGCGGGTGGTGATGGACATCCTGAACTCCCTTTACAGGCAGATGAATTGACGGGGCGCTCAGTCGAGCGAGACGACGACGGACTTGACCCTGGTGTAGGCGGCGAGCGCTTCGGGGCCGTACTCCCGGCCGAAGCCGGAGTCCTTGACACCGCCGAAGGGGATCGCGGGATCGAGCATCGCCCAGTCGTTGATCCAGACGATGCCCGCCTGGAGCCGGTTCGCGACCCGGTGGGCGCGGGCCAGGTTGGTGGTCTGGACGCCCGAAGCCAGGCCGTACGGGGTGGAGTTGGCGAGCTGGACCGCCTCGTCCTCGGAGTCGAAGGGCTGCACCGTGAGGACCGGGCCGAAGATCTCCTCCTGGACGACCCGGGAGTCGTTCGTCAGGTCGGCGATCACGGTCGGCCTGTAGTAGTAGCCGCCGTCCAGGTCGAGCCGTTCGCCGCCGCAGACGATCCGTGCGCCCTCCTTGCGGGCCAGCGCAACGTACTCCTCGACCTTGCGCAGATGCTTCTCCCCCGCCATCGGACCGACCACGGTCTCGGGCTGCCGCGGATCGCCCACCGGCACGCCGGGCACCGCCTCGGCGAGGATGCCGATCAGGGTCTCGTACACCGGGCGCGCGACCAGCAGCCGTGGGCCGCCCATGCAGAACTGTCCGGTGTTGAAGACGAAGCCCTTGATGACCGCGCCGACCGCCTTCTCGACGTCGGCGTCCTCGAACACGATGTGCGCCGCGTTTCCGCCCAGCTCCATGGTGACCGGCTTGAGCGCCTCGCCCGCGGCGCTCGCCACATGGCGGCCGACGGCGGTGGAGCCGGTGAAGGCGATCTTGTCGACGCCGCCGTGCCGCAGCAGCGCCTCGCCGGCCACCGGGCCGGTTCCGGTGACGACGTTGACGACGCCGTCCGGGACACCCGCCTCCTGGAACAGCCTGGCCATGTAGAGGGCGCTGAGCGGAGTCTCGTCGGCGGGCTTGTGCACCACCGTGTTGCCGGCGGCGAGCGCCGGGCCCAGCTTCGAACCGGCCAGGATCAGCGGGAAGTTGAACGGTGTGATGGCGGCGACGACGCCGACGGCCTCACGCTTGGTGTAGGCGAGGGCGTTGTGGACCGTCTCCCTGGTCGCTCCGTCGAGAGAGAAGGCGAGGGCGGCGAAGTACTCGTAGTCATTGGCCGCGTTCGTGATGTCGACGGCGTGGCACAGGCTGATCGGCTTGCCCACGTCGAGGCTCTCCAGCTGTGCGATCTCGTCGGCGTTCTCACGGATCAGCTGGGCGATCCGGTTGAGGATCCGGCCGCGCTCCCGTCCGGTCGTCGTGGCCCACGGGCCGTTCTCGAAGGCCTCCCGCGCGGCGCGTACGGCCGCGTCCACATCGGCCGCCGAGGCCTCCGCGACGGTCGTGACGACCGTGCCCCGGGACGGGTCGACCACCTCGGTACGTGCTCCGTCCGCCGCCTCGCGCCACTGCCCTCCGACGAACAGTCGCCCGGGTTCGATCTCGAAGGTGGTCATCACCACTCCTCAGCCTCATTGCCAAGATGTCAATTAACAGGATTCCTGTTGGTCCGCAGTTTGGGTACAGACAGGTTTCCTGTCAATGCTCTAGTCTGAATCCATGGTCAGCACCAAGGCGCCCCCCTCACTGCTCTACATGGTCAAACAAGTGGAGCTCATCGTGCGCTCCCATCTGGACGAGCTCGTGAGGCCGGCCGGGATCACCGCACTCCAGTACACCGCGCTCACCGTCCTGGAGCGACACGACGGCCTGTCGGCGGCCCAGCTGGCCCGCGACTCGTTCGTGACCGCGCAGTCCATCGCCGACCTCGTCCGGTCCCTGGAGAACCGCGAGCTCGTGCGCCGCGAACGCAATCCCAACAATCGCCGCGAGCTGCTGATCCTGCTGACCGACGCTGGCCGCGAGCTGCTCGACCGCTTCACGGAGCCCGTGCGAGAGCTGGAGGAGCGGATGATCCGCGACCTCACGTCGCACCAGGCGGACCAGTTCCGACAGTCGCTGTCCAAGGCCTGGCACGCACTGTCGTAGCCCCACCCCACAGCTCACGCAAAGACAGTGGGAGACACGTTTCAATTTCGAAGACATATGTCAATCGAACATGCTCAAATTCACTCCATCGGGGGTAACTTGCAGGGCGGGGAACTCATCTGCGCTCACCCGGGAACCGGAAGCACGTCCACGCTCGCCGTACGACGTCACGCCGGGCCCGGTGACCGGCGGGTCCCGCCACCACAGCAGCCGGTTGGAGGCGATGTAGTCGTGCGGCAGGATCCTGCACCGCCCACTCGGTATCTGCGTGTCCACGAGGACCGCGGCCACACGGTGCTGGAGTTCCACGGCGAGATCGACATCGCCGCGGCCGTCGAGATCATCCCGCACCTGGACGCGGCCACCGGGCATCCGGACGCCCGGATCGTGATCGACCTGACGGACGTCGAGTTCTTCGACTGCTCGGGGCTGCGGCTGCTGTACCGGGCCCGGCACCGGGTGCTCACCCACGACGGCCGGCTCCAGCTGGTCTGCACGCATCCGCTGACGCTGCGCGTCCTCAAGGTGACCGGCCTGGCGAAAGTGCTGCCGCCGGCCTCGTCCCTGGACGCGGTTCTGGGGCTGCCCGAGGCCACGTCCGGCACCTTATGACCCACGTCCACCGTCCGGCCGTCCTCCCACGGTGACCGGGTCACCGACTCACCGGCCGGAACCTCGGGATATTCGGTTGCGGCCGACAGCGGGGGCCGCGCCATGATGGCCCCTGCCGAATCCTCCCGACCTCAGGAGCACGGAATGCGCCGTTTCCTCGGAACCCTCCGCCCATGCCGGATCACCGTTCTCGAGGACTCGACCACCCATGCGCCCTTCGCACCACCCGCACACCCTGAACATCGGGATTCTGGCCCACGTCGACGCCGGTAAGACCAGCCTGACCGAACGGCTGCTGTTCGACTCCGGCGCCATCGACCGGCTCGGCAGCGTCGACGCCGGTGACACCCGGACGGACGACGGCACGATCGAACGGCAGCGCGGGATCACCATCCGCTCGGCGGTCGCCGCGTTCACGGCCGGCGACACCCGGATCAACCTCATCGACACCCCCGGGCACTCCGACTTCATCGCCGAGGTCGAACGCGCCCTGGAGGTCCTGGACGGTGCGGTGCTGCTGCTGTCCGCCGTGGAGGGCGTCCAGGCGCAGACACGTGTGCTGATGAGGACCCTGCGGCGACTGCGGCTGCCCACACTGGTCTTCGTCAACAAGATCGACCGTTCGGGCGCCCGGTCCGACGCGCTGCTCGCGGAGATCCGCCGCCGACTGACCCCCTGCGTCGTCCCGCTCACCGATGTCGACGGCGTCGGCACTCCGGCCGCCCGCGTCCGGCCCCGACCGCTCACGGCGACGACCACGGCGGAGGCCGTCGCCGAGGTCGACCCGGGGATTCTCGCGGCCCTGGTGGACGGCCCCGCGCCGACCCCGGACGAACTGGACAGGGCCCTGATCGCCCGCACGGCCGACGGCTCGCTCCACCCGCTCCTCTTCGGCTCCGCGCTCGGCGGCCAGGGCGTACCCGAACTCGTCGAGGCCCTGACCCGGCTGATCCCCCGGCCCGCCCCGGCCGCCGCGGGCGCGCCCCCACGCGGCACGGTGTTCGCCGTACGCCCAGCGCCGGACGGTGCACGGACGGCGTATCTGCGGCTCTACGAGGGTGAGGTGACGGAACGTCAGCGGCTGACGTTCCTGCGCCGGGAGGCCGACGGCCGGACCACCGAGGTCCGCGGCCGGGTCACCGGGCTCGATGTGATCGGCGGCAGCGGTCCACTGACCGCCGGGAACATCGCCGCCGTGACCGGTTTCGGCGCCCTCCGAGTCGGCGACCGGCTCGGTGAACTCACGGCTCGCGCACCGCAGTTCGCACCCCCGACCCTGGAGACCCTGGTCCGGGCCCGGCACCCGGAGCAGTCGGCGCGGCTGCGCTCCGCCCTGCTGGCCCTGGCCGACCAGGATCCGCTGACCCACGCCCGGCCCGCGGCCGACGGCAGCACCGCGCTGCTGCTCTACGGCGAGGTGCAGAAGGAGGTCCTCGCCGCGACCCTCGCCCAGGACTTCGGTATCGAGGCCGAGTTCGAGCCGAGCCGTGTCCGCTTCCTGGAGCGGCCCGCGGGCACCGGCCGGGCGTCCGAGGAGAACCCGTGGCTCGACCGCGGTCACTGCTTCGCGACGGTCGGGCTGCGCGTCGAGCCCGGGACGCTCGGCTCGGGCACGGTGTTCACGTACGAGACCGAACTCGGTGCTCTCCCCCGCGCGTTCCACCAGGCGATCGAGGACACGGTCCACGCGAGCCTGCTCGCCGGCCCGCGCGGGTGGCCGGTCGTCGACTGCCGCGTCGTCCTGGTCCGCTCCGGGTTCGTCGGGCCGCTGAGCACCGCCGCGGACTTCCGGGCGCTCACCCCGGTGGTGCTGCGCCGCGCCCTGGAGCGGGCCGGGACTCGGGTGTACGAGCCGTACCACGCCTTCGAGTTGGAGATCCCGTCCACCGCGCTGGCACCGGTGACCGGGCTGCTCGCGTCCCTCGGCGCGGAGTTCGGCCGGACCACGGGCGTCGGCAGCGGCTGGCACCTCACCGGCGAACTGGCGGCGCGGCGCGTACGCGAGGCCGAGCTGCGACTGCCCGGACTGACCCACGGCGAGGGGGTGTGGTGGTCGCGGGTGTCGGGCGACCGCGCACTGCGGTAGACCCACCTCCCTCTCAATTGTTCCGATACGTCAACAGGACGGTCTGGCAAGGCATTTGGCGGGCATCCGTCTCAGTACGAAGAAAGAAGGAGGTCCGTCGCCATGACGACGTCCATCAAGGCCGTGCGGCGCATGCCCCTCTGGGCCAAGGTGCTGAGTGGCGTGGTGTTGGTGTTCGCGCTGCTGCTGGCCGGGCTCCGGCTGGCGGTGCTGCCAGTGCTGGGGGACATCTTCGGCGAGGAGACGCACGACCGTTCGGGGCCCGCGCTCCTCGAATCCATCCAGGACATGAGCCGGTACGACGCGGCGTCCGGCAACTTCCAGGTCGTCGTGGACCTGGAGAAGGACACCAAGTACCTGCCCGACGCGATCAAGGGCACCCGAGTGCTCTACGTGGGTGCCGGCACGGTCGACGCCTATGTCGATCTCGGCAAGGTCGCGAAGAACGACGTGACGGTCAACGGGGACCGCACCTCCGCGACGCTCCGACTGCCGCACGCGGCGCTCGGGAAGCCCGCCCTGGACCCGGACCGCTCCTACGCCGTCTCAAAACAACGCGGGATCTTCGACCGGATCACCGACCTCTTCTCCGACAACCCGAACGACGAACAGGCGGTCCAGAAGCTGGCGGCCCGGCACATCGGCGACGCGGCGAAGGAGAGCGAACTGACCGTGCGCGCCGAGCAGAACACGACCAGCATGCTCAAGGGCCTGCTCGGCTCCCTCGGCTTCACGGAGGTGAAGGTGACGTACGGGGCCTGAGGAACCGTCGGCCCGCCCCGGTCCCGGACCGGGGCGGGCCGACGCGGATTCCCCGGCCTTTTCGGGGGTAGCTGGCGTTGCACGGGGACCAGTTGAAAACCGGAGGACGTTGATGGCCCGATCAGCTCCGCGCACGCTCGCCGCGCTGCGACTGCGCTCGGCGAAGGCCGAGAGCAAGCAGCCCGACAGCCCACGGAAGTCCGCACCCAGGTCACCGTCAAGGGCCGGGGCCAAGGCAGGGACGAAGGCCGCGCCCAGGTCAGCGACCAAGTCCTCCTCGGAGTCCAAGTGGTCGTCGAGGTTCTCGTCCAAGGTCTCGTCGAAGGTCCGAAAGACTCCGAAGCCCGCCCCGCAGGCCTCCCCGCCGCCGAAGCAGGAGCGGCCGAAGCGTCGGCCCTTCGCCTTCCTGGCCCGGGTACTGACGATTCTGTGCGCCTTCGTGTTCATGGTGGCGTTCGCCGTGATCCTGGCCCGGCTGACCCTGGAGCCGTCCCCGGCGTCCGTGTCACTGACCCACAGCAACCTTCATCCGGGCCGTTCGCTGCGCGCCTACCTGGACCAGCCCGAGCTGCGCGACGCCGGACGGCAGATCGGCGGAAACATCCTTCTCGGCGTGCCCTTCGGCGTCCTGATGCCCGTGGTGGCCCCCCGGACGCGCGGAGTTCTGCGGGTGCTGTTCCTGACCGCGACAGTCATGCTCATGGTCGAGGTGGCCCAGGGCGCGCTGATCACCGGACGCGCCTTCGACATCGACGACGTCATCCTCAACACCACGGGCGCCCTGATCGGCTACCTGCTCCTCGGCCGTCGCGTCAGCCGCGCCGTGCACGCGCCGAAGCAGCAGAAGGGGCAGAAGGGGTAGCCGGGACGCTGTCCGCCGGGTCGGCCGGGGTCGGCTACCGCGACCTCGTCCAGGTGAGCTTGTCGCCGCCGACCCAGCGGACCGTGTCCGGATCGTCGAGGTCATGGACCGTGATGCCGGCCGCGGCGGCCACCCGCAGCACATCGGTGAGCGCCCGCGCCGCTCCGACCACCTCACCGTCGATCTCCACGATCCGGAACGGCGGAAAACCTGGCTGCACCCCGAGCACCATGATCCGCGGACGGGAGATGTACGGGCTCGCTATTTCGGTCATACGTCGAGCGTAGAGCGATTTCGGCCATCATGTACCGGCCACGGACGGTTCCGGAACGGTCGCCTCCCCCCTCCGTGGTGCGGAGGGGGCGAGCCCGGGCGACGCTGGAGACGGAGGTGACGATGGTCATGGCGATGGATCCCGTCGAGGCGCTGGACCGGATCGCCTTCCTGCTGGAGCGCTCCCTGGCCCCCACGTACCGCGTACGCGCCTTCCGCACCGCGATCGACGTGCTGGCGGAGCTGTCGCCCGACGAGATCCGGCAGCGGGCCGAAACCGGCACGCTGGGGTCCCTGAAGGGCATCGGCCCGAAGACCGCGCAGGTGGTGCGGGAGGCACTGGCCGGGCAGGTGCCCGCATATCTGGAGAAGCTGGAGCGCGAGCAGGGGGTGACCCCGCCGGTCCGGGACGGTGAGCGGCTGCGGGCGCTGCTGCGCGGGGACTGTCATCTGCACTCCGACTGGTCGGACGGCGGCAGCCCGGTCGAGGAGATGGGCCGCACGGCGGCCCGGCTCGGGCACGAGTGGGCCGTGCTCACCGATCACTCACCGCGGCTCACGGTGGCGCACGGCCTGTCCGCCGAGCGGTTGCGCGAGCAGTTGGCCCTGGTCGAGGAGCTCAACGCGACCTGGGCGCCCTTTCGGTTGCTCACCGGTATCGAGTGCGACATCCTCGACGACGGCTCCCTCGACCAGGAGCCGGAGCTCCTGGATCTGCTGGACGTCGTGGTGGTGTCGGTGCACTCCAAGCTGCGCATGGACGCGCGCTCGATGACCCGCCGGATGGTGGCCGCCGTACGCGATCCGCACTCGGACGTGCTCGGGCACTGCACCGGGCGGCTGCTCGTCGGGCAGGAGCCCCGGGGCGGCGGTGGCGGGCGGGGTGAGCGGGGCGGGGGCCGGGAGCGGCCCGAGTCGGAGTTCGACGCGGACGCGGTGTTCGCCGCCTGCGCCGAGACGGGCACGGCCGTGGAGATCAACAGCCGTCCCGAGCGGCTCGACCCTCCTCGCCGGCTGCTGCGCCGGGCCGTGGCGGCGGGCGTGCTGTTCGCGGTCGACACCGACGCGCACGCCCCGGGCCAGCTGGACTGGCAGATCCACGGCTGCGCCCGGGCGGAGGAGTGCGGCGTGCCGGCCGAGCGGGTGGTCACGACCTGGCCGGCGGACGACCTGCTGGCCTGGACGCGGGAGCGCCGGCTGCCGCCGGGCCTCGGGGAGGGCGGCGGCGCGGCTTGACTCCGGGTGCGCCGCGATCCTCGGCGTGCCGCGCGTGACCACCGCACCGCACACCACAGGACCGGCTCGGGCTTCGGTCCGCCGGCCATGGGACGCCCGTTCCACTCGCCCAGTGGTCAGGATGAGCCTGCGGCGGGTTCCGCGGGGCCGTACAGCGCGGCGGGGGCGCCGGTCGTCAGGGCCCAGTACCGGTCGCCGTACGACCAGTGCCACCACTCCGTGGGGTAGTTGACCAGTCCTGCCCCGCTCAGTGCCCTGCCCAGGATCTCCCGGTGGGCGCGGGCCTCGGCGCCGATGCCCTCGGCGAGTGTGTAGCAGGCGCCCGCGCTCTCCTCGGGGCTGGCGTTCATGGCGGTACCCAGGTCGAGTTCGCGGCCTTCGGCGTCGGCCAGGGTCAGGTCGACGGCGGCACCCGCGCTGTGCGGGGCGATCTCGGGCGGGGAGACGTAGCGGCTGGCGGCGGAACGGAGCCGGTCGTCGGGCCAGTCCGGGTGCTGGGCCCGCAGTTCGGCGGAGTACTCCTCGAAGTACCGGCGTTGCAGGGCGGGCGGCCGGTAACCCTCGACGAACAGCAGCCGCATGCCGTCGGGGAGCAGCGCCTGCGCGTCGAGCAGCCGGTCGAGGACGCCCTGCCGCAGCCTGAACTGGGCGCCGGCGGACGCGTGTTGCTGTCGGCCGTCGGTGAGCAGGGCGCCTCGCACCTCCACCAGCCGCTCACCGCACTCCTCGACGGGTACGGCGGCGACCTTCGCGTCGGACATCAGGATGATCTCGCTCATGACCCGATCATCTCCCGCCGCTCGGGTCAGAGATCGGCCAGCGCGTCCGTCAGCGCGGGTCCCACCACGTCCCGCGTCCACCGCACGCGCTCCTCCCCCACGGCCCGCGGCACTGTCTCGGTCAGCATGATCAGGTAGAGGTAGGCGCGGTACAGAGCGAGCCGCCGGCAGGTCGTGTAGTCGAACTCGACCTGGCCGCCCGATTTCTGATAGCCCGTCAGGAACTGCGCGTCGCCCCTGATGTCCCCCAGCAGCGCCAGCGACACGAAGTCGGCCACCGGGTCGCCCCAGAACATGCGCTCACCGTCGATGAGACCGCCGACCCGGGGAGCACCCGCCGAACGGTCCACCAGGATGTTCCCGTCCCAGAGGTCGAAGTGGACCAGCCGGGGCACGGTGACCTCGTCCAGGGCGTCGTACGCGGCCCGGAGGGAACGGGCCACCTCGTCCACCGGGACCGGCAGCCACGCGTCGTAGCGCACGGCGTCGTCGAGCACGGCGTCGAGCATCGCCGTGAACGCCGTACGCCAGTCGGGGGCGAGGGGGCCGAGCGCGCCGGAGGGGTAGCCGAAGGCGGACCCGGTGACCTGGTGCAGCCGGGCCACCAGGCCGCCGAGCTCGGCTCGCAGGAGCGCCCGTTCGGCACCGGTGGTGGAGTCGTCCCACGGGGCGCCCGGGCAGGCGGTCATCAGCAGGTGACCGTCGCCGAGGGCCACGACGCTCGGCGCCGGAACGCCGACCGTGTCGGCGGCTCGGTAGAACTCCGCCTCGGAGACCAGCAGTCGGGACTCATGGCGCAGCCCCGGCACCGTTTCGGGTGGCGGGATCTTGAGGACGTATCTGCTGCCGTCGACCAGCCGGAGGTCCTCGACGGTGTTGTACGTTCCGCCGGTGAGCGGACGGCAGTCCACGAGCTGGTCCGGGGGCAGCCCCGCCGACCCGAGGACCTGTCTGGCCCGCTCCCACGAATCGGTCACCGTCCGCGCCTCCTCTGCCTCAACCGGCGCGCCCGCAACCCGAGTACGCCCCCCGAACAGGGTACGGAGCGGCCCGGGAGATCCACGGCTTTTCGCTCGACGGGGAAACGCCCCTGATCACGTGAGGAATACCTCCTTCCGTATCTCGCGCGCCCGCCGACTTCGGTGAGTACGCTCGGTCCGCTTGTGGGAAGGGAGGCGTGCGCGCGCATGCGAGTGGTACCTGGTGAGTGGACGGCGTCCGTCGTCCGGTTCGCGCGAAAGCGCCGTGAGCCCGTGGTCGTCCAGTCCCTGCGGTCGACGGCCGCGGCGACGATCGCTTACGTCGTCGCGCTCCGTTTCAGTCCCGAGGCCGCGCCGCTCACCGCCCCGCTGACCGCGCTCCTGGTCGTCCAGGTAACCCTCTACGCCACGATCACCACCGGTATCCGCCGGGTGAACTCCGTGGTCACCGGGGTCGTCATCGCGATCGGCTTCAGTGTGCTGGTGGGCCTGACCTGGTGGAGCCTGGGACTGATCATCCTGGCCTCGCTGGCGGTCGGGCATCTGGTGCGGGTCAGTGAGTTCGTGCCCGAGGTGGCGATCAGCGCGATGCTGGTGCTCGGTGTCACCCGGGTCGGGGACACCGCCTGGGCGCGGGTGCTGGAGACCGTGATCGGCGCTGTCGTCGGGCTCGCATTCAACCTGCTGTTCGCTCCCCCGGTGTGGGTGGACGCGGCCGGCGAGTCCATCGAGGGTCTGGCGCGCCGGGTGCGGCAGTTGATGCTGCGCATGGGCGAGGAGGCCGCCGGGCGCACCCCGGTGGACCACGCGACCGCCCGGCTGCACGAGGCCCGTCGGCTGGACCATGACATCGTCGAGGTGGACGCGGCACTGAAGCAGGCCGAGGACAGCCTGCGGCTCAACCCCCGTGTCCGGGAGGGTCTGCTGCACCGGGTGGTGCTGCGCACCGGCCTGGACACCCTGGAGATCTGCACGGTCGTCCTGCGTGTTCTCGCCCGCAGCCTCACCGACCTGGCCAAGGAACGGGAACCCGACCCCCTGTTCGCCCCCGGGACGGGTGCCGCGCTGGAGCGGCTGCTGGCCGAGATCGCCGATGCCGTGGTCAGTTTCGCGGTCCTCGTCACGACCGACGTCAGTGTCAGCGCCGAGTCGGCGGAGAGCCGGCTGGCCACCGAACTGCGGGCCGCGACGGCCACCCGCGACAGGCTGGCCCAGCTGCTCCTGGCGGAGGTCCAGCGGGACGCGGGCCAGTGGCAGCTGCACGGTGCCGTGCTGACCGAGGTCAACCGCATCCTCGACGAGCTGGACACCGAGCACCGCTCCCGGCGCCTGCTGGAGGAGCTGGACCGCTGCACGCGTGAGGAGCGGGAGCGGATGCCGTGGGTGTCGCGGCTGCGGAAGTACGTGCGGGTGCCGGGCAGGAACCGTGAGGCGGTGTCACGTCGTTCTATGTGACGAACCAGGTGCCGAAGTCACATGACCGACAACTGACACCGACTGGCACCGACCGGGATCGAGGGGGCTGCGCATGGGTGACTCAGAGGTGCGGATCGACGGGAACACCCTGCGGCTGCCGGGTGGTGCGACCGTCCGGTTCATCCGTACTCTCCGGCTTCCGGAGACCGGCACGCACGCGCTGCCGCCGGGGCTCGGCGAGTTCCCGGTCCGCCGGGTCGCCGACTACGCCGACACGGTGCCGGAGGCCTGGCGGGCGCGCGGTGGGGTGCTGCTGCCGGTGTATCTGCGCGAGGCGATGTGGCTGAGCTTCGGGGGCACGACCCGGCCCGCCGCGTTGCAGGTGGGCGTGGGCAAGGTGTGCGCGGTGTCGGGCGAGCCGTGGAGCGACCGGCTGTCCCGGAAGCCGCAGAACTACGTGGTGCTGCCGCGTCAGCCGTGGCTCGACGGCATCAACTCCGGCAAGGGCACGGTCCGCCAGTTCGTGGCGGTGCCGCTCGGGCTGGGTGCGACCGTCGAGGGGCAGGTCACGGGCGAGGAGGTGTGGGGCGGCGTACAGCTCCAGTCGTTCTCGCTGACCGACGCGGAACTGGAGAAGTGGCGGGAGGAGGAGCGGCGCCGGGCGGAGCAGGCCCGGGCGACGATGGCGTCGACCGGGGGGTACGGCGGGGCCCTGCCCATGGCGCCGGCGGCGATGTCCGCCCCGGCGGCCCCCGGCGGCGCGGCGGGGCCGCGGCGGTCGGGGGCGGCCATGGGTCTGGGCGTCGGCGGATCGATGCGCCAGGAGGTCTACCGGGACGACCGGCCGCTCACCGCGTGGTCGGAGCGGCCCGCGGGACACGTGTTCGTGCATCTGGTGACCCCGCCCGAGTGGCGCCGCATCACCGGCGAGGCCCCGCCCCCGTCGCCGGTGGACCGCGCGGCGTACACCCGGGCCGGCCTGCCCTGGTTCGACTACTTCGACCAGGACGCCGAGGACCTCGCCCCCACGGACCCCTTGGCCGCCGTACAGCCGGTCGGCGACTGGCTCGGCGACGACCACGAGCCGTGGCAGGCGCCCTCGCCCGGGCAGGTGAAGCCACTGACGGGGAAGCCGGTGGAGGACGGCGACTGGTAAGCCGTCCCGCATTGCAGCATGCGCAACGCGCATTGCTTCTCTTGCGCGCGACGGGCGATCCGCGTCAGAGTTGCCGGGTGACGGCTGAGGCGACCGAGACCCGGGGTGCAGGTATGAGCGGTGGTACGGAACCGGCGCGGGGCGAGCGCCGCGGGTGGAGCAGGCGCCGGTTCGTGGGTGCGGCGGCGGGGACGGCCGCGACGGCGTCCGTCCCCGCCCGCGCGATGACGGCCGCCCCGGTGGATCCCGCCGCCGCGCCGGACCCGCCCGCACCCTCGCCGACGCCCGCGTCCGAGCCCGCGCCCTCCGCGCCGCCCGCGTCGGCCGGTCCTCGCTCCCTCCTTCTCGGCACATACACCTCCGTCGAGGGCGGCGGCACCGGCATCGGTCTCGCGACCTACGATCCGGTCTCGGGCCGTGTCACCGGCGCGGGATCCCGCACGGGCGTGGCCGACCCGTCCTACCTCGCCACGCACCCGGACGGCCGCACCGTGTACGCGGTGAACGAGCGCCAGGACGGCGGCGTGACCGCGATCCGGCGCGACGGCGAGGGCGGCGGCCACGAGGTGCTCGGCACGCGCGGGACCGGTGGGGCGGCGCCGTGCCATCTGTCGGTTCATCCGAGCGGGCGCTGGCTGCTCAGCGCCAACTACGGCTCCGGCAGTGTGGCGGTGCATCCCATCGACGCCTCGGGTGCGCTCGGCGAGCGCACCGACCTGGTCACGCACTCCAGTCCGGCACCGGGCCCGGGTCAACAGGGCCCGCACGCGCACCAGTTCGTCACCAGCCCGGACGGCGGCCATGTGCTCGCGGTCGATCTGGGCACGGACACGGTCTACACCTACCGCCTGGACCTCGGGCGCGGCACGCTCACCGAGGTCTCGCGTGCCCGGACCCGCCCGGGCGCCGGCCCCCGCCATCTCACCTTCCACCCCGGCGGCCGGTACGCGTATCTCGCCAACGAGGTGGACAACACGGTCGCCGTCTGTGCGTACTCCCCGGCCACCGGGCGCCTGGACATCGGGGAGGCCCAGTCCACGGGGACGGGAACGGGCACGAGTTACCCGGCCCAGTTCGTGGTGTCCCCGGACGGCCGGTACGCGTATCTGGCGAACCGTGGGCACAACAGCCTGACGCGGTACGCCGTGGAGGCGGGCGGTGCCCGTCTCCGGCTCCTCGACACGGTTCCGGTCGGGGGCGACTTCCCGCGCCACATCGCCCTCGCGCCGGGCGGGAACCTGCTGTTCGCGGCGAACCAGCGGTCGAGTACGGTCAGCGTCTTCCACGTCGACCGCGCGAGCGGTGAACTGCGGCTCGCGGGCGAGCCGTTCGCGTCACCCGTCGTCGTCTGCGCGCTGCCGCTGTAGCGCGCGGGGGCAGATGGCGGCACTGGCCCGGGTGAGCAGGACGTGCATGCGCTCGGTGAGCTGGGAGACCGAGTCGGCGGGCTGGTGGAACGTCAGCCGTACGTCACCGTGGGTGCGGACCCGCTCGATGCGCAGGGTGAGTCCGTGCCGGTCGACGGCGAGCGGCCGGACGCCGACGGCGCCGTGCAGGCTGTCCGGCTCGACCAGACGGGTGAGGCGCTCGACGGCGTCACCGTGGCAGTCGGCGAGATGGGTCAGCAGCTCGGCCTCGGCGGTGGCCAGCGGGTCGGGCGCGGCGTCGGCGAACTCGGCGAGGTCGACGACGACGGCACCGGACGTCTGGCGCAGGACCACGCGGGTCGGGCGGAACGTGAGCCGCTCGTCCTCGGCGCTGAACCAGCCGGCCATCCACAGCCGGGCGCGGATCCGGTTGCGTACGGGGACGGGCGAGACGTCGACGAACTCCAGTACGGCCGACGGCTCACCGCGCGCCGCGCAGACCGCGGCGGCGAGCAGGGCGCTGTCGGCCGGCACGTCGAGGACCACCCGGCCGTCCTCGCCGACGGTGTGCGCGCCGACGAACTCCTCGCGCCCGCCGTCCGCGGTCACCGCGCACGACCACGCGGCGGCAAGCACCGAGCGCGCGCGCTGCGCCGCGGCGGGCGCGGCCGTCCAGGTCTGACTGTCACCCATCCCGAATCTCCTTAGGTAAGCCTTGCCTAACCTATCGAAATTCCGGCCGCGCGCCAACCAACTCCGCCGATCCCGTGCGATTTCCGTACCGAAGGCCGCCCCACCTCAGGGCGCGAGGGTGCCGAGCAGCGACCGCGCGCACAGGTCCCGCACCTGCTGCCGGGACAGGTCCGAACCACGCAGCCACTCCAGGCACACGGCGGTGGTGAACGCCAGCCAGCCGCGGACGGCGAGGCGCAGTTCGGGCCGCTCCTCGGCCATCCGCCCGAACTCCGGGTCGGCAGCGAGCGCCGCGAGGATCTGGCGCTCCTGTGCGGCCAGCGCCCGCCGATAGACCTTCCGTACGGCCTGGTCGCCGGACGCGTCGGCACGATGGAACGCGCGATAGCCGTGCGCGTGCTCCTCGACATAGGCGAGGAAGGCGTCGAGGTTCGCGTCCAGCTGCTCACGTGCGGGAACGCCCGGCACGGCCGCCGTCATCCGCAGCATGCGCTCGCTCTCGCGCTCCACGACCGCCGCGAAGAAGTCCCGCTTGTTCGGGAAGTAGTGGTAGAGCAGTCCGCGCGAGACCCCGGCGATCTCGGCGACCTGCTCGATCCACACCTCGTCGTACGGACTCTCCGAGAACAGCCTCGCGCCGACGGACAGGAGCTGCTCCCGGCGTTCGCCGGTGCTCAACCGCCGACGTGTGCGCTCCCCGCCCCTCGCAGCCATGGCCGCACTTTACTTGACGTGGATTCAACAGCGGGATCAGACTGACTCCGCTATTGAATCGACGTACAACAGGATCAACACGCCCCTGTATCAAGGGAGATGGCGTCATGACCGAGACGGCGACCCGGACAGCCGCGTCCAGGGGATTTCGCAGTGCCGAGCTGGACTGGCCGGAGCTGCACCGCGTTCCCCGTCCGCCGCACCGGATTCCGCTGCTCGGCGACCTGGTCGGGGTCGGTCCCCGTACGCCCGTCCAGGACTCGATGCGCATCGGTCGGCAGCTCGGGCCGATCTTCCGGCGCAGGGCGTTCGGCAAGGAGATCGTGTTCGTGTGGGGCGCGGATCTCACCGGCGATCTCGCGGACGAGACCCGCTTCGCCAAACACGTGGGCCTCGGGGTGGCCAACCTCCGCCCGGTCGCCGGGGACGGACTGTTCACGGCGTACAACGACGAGCCCAACTGGCAGCTGGCGCACGACGTACTCGCCCCCGGTTTCAGTCGAGAGGCGATGGCCGGCTACCACCCGATGATGCTGGCCGTGGCCGGGCAGCTCACGGACCACTGGGACCGGGAACTGGCCTCGGGCCGTGCGGTGGACGTGCCCGGAGACATGACGAAGCTGACCCTGGAGACCATCGCGCGCACCGGTTTCGGACACGACTTCGGCTCCTTCGAACGGGCCCGCCCGCACCCTTTCGTGACGGCGATGGTGGGCGCCCTGAACCACGCGCAGTATCTCAACATCGTCCCCGCGCCCCTCGCCCCGCTGCTGCTGCGCCGGGCCACACGGCGCAACGAGGCGGCCGTGGCGTACCTGAACCGCACCGTCGACGAGCTCGTACGGGCCCGCCGGGAGTCGGACGGCGGGGGTGGCGCCGCCGGCGACCTGCTCGACCGCATGCTCGACACCACCCACCCGGAGACCGGTGAGCGCCTCGCGCCCGAGAACGTGCGCCGACAGGTCCTCACCTTCCTCATCGCCGGCCACGAGACGACGTCCGGCGCGCTCTCCTTCGCCCTGCACTACCTCTCCCGGCACCCGGAGATAGCCGCCCGCGCCCGCGCCGAGGTGGACCGCGTCTGGGGCGGGGCGGAGGTCCCCGGCTACGACCAGATCGCCAAGCTGCGGTATGTGCGCCGGGTGCTCGACGAGTCGCTGCGGCTGTGGCCGACGGCGCCCGGTTTCGCCCGCGAGGCCCGCCACGACACGGTGCTCGGCGGTGAGCATCCGATGCGCGAGGGTGCCTGGACGCTGGTCCTGGCACCACTGCTGCACCGCGACCCGACGGTCTGGGGCACCGACGCGAACCGTTTCGACCCGGACCGTTTCGACGCGGCGGCCGTGCGCGCCCGCCCCGCCCACGCGTTCAAGCCCTGGGGCACCGGGGCCCGGGCGTGCATCGGCCGCCAGTTCGCCCTGCACGAGGCGACCCTGGTTCTCGGTCTGCTGTTGCGCCGCTACGACCTGAAGCCCGACCCGGACTACCGGCTGCGGGTGGCGGAACGCCTGACGGTGATGCCGGAGGGACTCCGGCTGCACCTCGAACGCCGGTCGCCGGGCGAGGAGTTGGCGGCTGTCTGACCCAGCACCTCACAGATGAATTTTCCTGCGTGTCGGGGTCTCCACATACAGAGGTAAACAACCTCCGGTACTACTGGGGCAGACCCCCTGACACGCGGGAGAGACCATGTGCACACATCAGCCTTCGTGCCCGCCCGTCGACAGTACGGACCACGATGCGGCGGTCATCGTCACGGCCCACCCCGAGCAGGGCTGGAACCTGCTCTGCAACGGCACCATCGTCTTCGACGACACGGGTGAACTCCTGCCCGACGGACGGGCGGTGGGTCCGCAGCGCGGCGGCGGCGCACTGCCCGTCGCCGCCTGAGCCACCCGGTGTCGTCACACCTCGTCGCGGGTCAGGGCCAGTAGACGGTCGAGCACCCGGGGGCCGCCCGCCCGCACCCCGTCGTGCTCGAACTCGTCCGTGACCCAGGTGCGCAGGCCCCGGACGGCGCGGGCCGTCCGGAGGGAGTGGGCGGTGTCGACGTACATGTCGTCGTGGTAGACGGCGGCCGCGACCGGCACCTCGTTGACGGCGAGCCGGGCCGGGTCGTACAGGGGTGACCAGCCCCGCTCCCCGGCCAGGTCCTCCGCGGTCTCCCGCAGCGGGCGCAGGGCGGGGTCGTTGTCGAACATCCAGGGGTGCACGGACTCGCCCGTGAACAGCACCGGGCCGTCGCCGGTCAGCGTCTTGGCGGCGTCGAACTGCGGGAACTCACCACGCACCCGCTCCGCGGCCCAGTCCGTGGGGCCCGGGTCCTGACCGTAGGTCGCCTCGTGGAGGAGCGCGTACAGCGGGTGCCCCGCGTACGACAGCAGCCCCTGGACCTCCTCCTGGAAGGAGTCGGACAGGGTGGAGCCCTGCGGGGTGCGGACGAACGCGTCCTCCAGCAGGAAGTGCAGCCGGTGGCTGCCGTCGCCGCGTCCGAGCATGATGCCCAGCGACTGGAACGCCTCGACGGTGAACCGGTAGCCGTTCGGCAGGACGAGGTCGTGCTGGAGAAGGTGCTCGGCGATCCGGCGGGCCCGCTCGACGTCCTGCGGGTAGCGGGCGTAGTGCGCGGCGACCTTGCGTTCGACGCGCGGGTAGGCGGCCCGGTAGACGTCGTCGGCGCTCGCGTCGAGGGAGGGCAGTCCGCCGGTGATGGCCACGGTGCTCAGGCCCTCGGGCGCGTTGGACAGATAGGTGACCGCGCAGAAGCCTCCGAAGCTCTGGCCGAGAACGGCCCAGGGCGCGCCGCGGGTGACCTTGCGACGGATGGCCTCGCAGTCGCGGACGATCGAGTCGGCACGGAAGTGAGCCAGATAGTCGGCCTGTTCGACGGGGCCACCGCGCAACGGGAGGGTCTGGCGGTTGGCGGGCGTGGAGGCGCCCGTCCCGCGCTGGTCCAGGAGCAGCACCCGGTATTCGCGCAGGGCCCGCTCCAGCCAGGCCTCACGGCCGACGAAACGGTTCGCCCCGAAGCCGGGGCCGCCCTGCAGATAGACCAGCCAGGGCAGTTCGGCGTCCACCTTGTCGCTCGCGACGGCCTCGCGGGCGTACAGCCCGATGGTCTCGCCCCCGGGGTCGTCGTGGTCCAGGGGGACGGTGAAACGGCGGTCGGTGAGGACCACACCGGGCTGTCGGTAGCTGGCGGACAACAGGGCTCCTTGAACGTACGAATTCCAGGCCGGTGCCCAGTCCAGCACAGATTCTTCGCCCGGCCGACCCGGTGGATCAAGAATTCCCAGGAACCTCCACCGAATCCTCCACCGAATCCGCTACTCAGTCCACTACTGAACGACGACTCAGCGAGCCGAGAGGCTGGAGCGCCGTACCACCAGCTCCGGCTGGAGTACGACCCTGCGGTGCGAGTGCTTCCTCGCGCCGGACTCCGCCTCCGTCTCGGTCTCCTCCAGGAGGAGTTCCGCGGCCAGGGCGCCCATCGTCACGGCGGGCTGGCGGACGGAGGTGAGCGGAACGGCCGCCGCCGCGGCGAACTCGATGTCGTCGTAGCCGACGATCGCGAGGTCCTCGGGGACGCTGACACCGGCCGCGTACATGGCCTGCAGGACGCCGAGGGCGAGCAGGTCGTTGGCGCAGAAGACCGCCGTCGGACGGTCGGCGAGGCCCAGGAGGCGGGCGCCCGCGTCACGGCCCGCGGCCACGTCGAGGCGTTCGGTGGGCAGCTCACGCAGAGCGGTGGGGCTGAGGCCCGCCTCGGCGAGCGCGTTCATGGCGCCCGTACGGCGGTCGCGCACCTGGTTGAAGCCGGGCGGTCCGCTGACGTACGCGATCGAGCGGTGTCCGGCGTCGACGAGATGGCGTACGGCCAGTGCGCCGCCCGCCACGTCGTCCACGGACACCGAGCACTCTGTGGTGCCCTCGGCGACCCGGTCGACCAGGACGAACGGGATGCCGTGCCGGCGGAACGAGTCGATGTTGCGGCCGGTCGCGTCCGCCGGGGTGAGCAGCACTCCGCGCACCCGCTGCTCGGCGAAGAGCGACAGGTAGTCGGCCTCCTCCCCGGCGCTCTGCGCGCTGTTGCAGACCATCACACCGAGCCCGGCGTCCCGCGCGGCCCGCTCGGCACCGCGTGCCACGTCCACGAAGAAGGGGTTGCCCATGTCGAGGACGAGCAGCCCCATGATGCGGCTGCGCCCGGCGCGCAGCTGACGGGCCGACTCGCTGCGGACATAGCCGAGGCGGTCGATCGCCGACAGCACTCGCGCGCGGGTCTCGGTGGCGACCGAGTCCGGGCGGTTGATGACGTTCGAGACCGTACCGACGGAGACTCCGGCGGCGCGTGCGACGTCCTTGATACCCACCGGCTGGGCCATCAGGCGGGGACCTCCAGGGAAACGATCGGTACCGGGCAGACCCTTACATTAGCGGCCTGCCCGGCTTTGACTAATCCGCTGATCATTCCGGTCACGAGGGCAGCCGGAAGTCAACGACATGGAGCGCCGAGGGGGTCGTACCGCTCGACTTCTCCTGGTAGAGGACGGACAGGACGTTGTCCTGGGCGATCCGCGTCTCGTCGATCACGACCTCGCCGAAGGCGTTCAGCCCGCTGCCGTCGAACAGCACCGTCCAGTCGGTGTACCCGGAGGACTTGGAGGCGCCGGCTATACGGCCGAACGGGAAGATCGCGTAGGCGTTGTCGTACCTGTCGAGGACCAGCTTGGTGCGCTGGCTGGAGTTCAGTGGCACCGGGATCTCGGTCTTCTGCCAGCTGCCCGCGGAGTTCTTGCGCAGATGGAAGGCGCGGCCGTTGGCGGTGCGGTTGGCGACGTAGTCGGTGGTGCACTGCCCGAAACGGCCGGGGACGTAGCTGATGATCGCGTGCGGCAGCCCGGACGAGTCGGTGAACTGGCTCTCCTGGTTCATCAGGGAGTGGTCCGGGTTGAGCGCGTCGACCACCAGGCCGCTGTCCGTCACGGCGACCTTGTCGGAGCCGCCGGTGGTGCCGACGAGCGTGCCCGCGTTGTTGCGCCAGGTGCGGCCCCGGTCGTCGGAGTAGACGTAACCGGTGTCGTGGTTGGTGATGCCGCCGCTGTTGCACATGACGGCGCCGTTCTGCTCGCGCCAGGTGAAGAACGAGTGCAGGCGGCCGTTCCTGTCGTAGTCGATGCCGTGCAGGTACATGTTGCGGACCGTCGACGAACCGTGCTCGCTGGTGTACGTGCCGGTGGAGCTGGACCACTCGCCGAGGTTGGTCCAGGAGGTGCCGTCGTACTCGGCGATGGCGTTGCGGCCGTTGCCGGAGATGCCGACGCGGTAGCTGAGCTGGAGCTTGCCGTCGGGCAGCGACACGAACTGCGGATACGTGAACTGCGAGGTGAGCGCGAGTCCGTCGAGCGTCGACTGGGGTGCGCCGAAGCGGGCGGCGGTCCAGCTGAGGCCGGCCGGGTTGTCCATCAGCCCGGCCACCGACTTGACGTAGGTGAAGCCGTCGCTGTGCGAGTCCATGTTGAGGTGGAGGCGGCCGTCGGTCTTGGAGACGCCCATGGAGATCACGTTGTGCGAGTCGCTCGACTTGAGGGTGTGCCCGACCTGGACCGTCGACCAGGTGCTGCCGCCGAGGACACGGCGGCCGACGACTGCGTTCTTGTCGGCGGTGTACCAGACGGCGTACTGGTAACCCTGGTAGGTCAGCAGGGCGTTCTTCTGGAACGAGTTGTTGTTGACCAGTCCGTCGTAGGAAACGAAGAAGACGGCCTGGGAGTCGAGCGTGGTGTTGCCGGTCTGGGTGACCGAGGGGCCGGGGTCGGCGGCGCGGGCACTGCCGACGGCGAAGGCCGGGGTCACCACGGCGCCTGCGAGTGCGGCGCCGAGCAACGTACGTCTGTTCATCTCGGGGACTCCGTTGTCTTTCGAAATGAGAGGGGTGCTGCAGGGGGGTGATCAGGCGAGGTGGAACACCTCGGTGAGGGGCTTCATGGCCTCGTCGGGGCGGGCGCCGTCCAGCGATTCGAAGAACGGCGCCATCTCCGTCTGCCAACGGGCGTTGACCTCGGCGGCTTCCATGCCGGCCTGGGCGGCGGCGAAGTCCTCGGTCTCCAAGTAGCCGACCAGCAGGCCGTCTTCGCGCAGGAAGAGCGAGTAGTTGTGCCAGCCGGTGGCCGAGAGCGCGTCGAGCATCTCGGGCCACACGGCGGCGTGCCGCTCGCGGTACTCGTCGAGGCGGTCCGCCCGGACCTTCAGCAGAAAGCACACACGTTGCATCAACAGCCCCCGGGGATTGAGAGGTCGACCGGTCAGAAGTTGAACTGGTCGATGTTGTCCTTGGTGAACACGGTCGGCTTGCCGAGGCTGATCACACCGTCAGCGCCGATGGTGTACTCGCCCATGTCGCCGGCCTTGAAGGTCTCGCCCTCCTTGCCGGTGATCTGACCCGAGGCCAGCGCGACGGCGGTGTAGGCGGCCAGCGAGCCGAGCTTCGCCGGGTCCCACAGCTCGAAGCCCTCGACCGTGCCGTTCTTGACGTACTTGCGCATGTCGTTGGGGGTGCCGAGGCCGGTCAGCTTGACCTTGCCCTTGTACTTCGAGCCGGACAGGTACTGGGCGGCGGCCTTGATGCCGACGGTGGTCGGGGAGATGATCCCCTTCAGGTTCGGGTACTCCTGGAGGAGACCCTGGGTCTGCTGGAAGGACTGCTGGGCGTCGTCGTTGCCGTACGCGGTCTTGACCAGCTTGATGTCCTTGTACTTCGGGTCCGCCAGCTCCTTCTTCATGAAGTCGATCCACACGTTCTGGTTCGTCGCGGTCTGCGCGGCGGACAGGATCGCGATCTCGCCCTTGTAGCCGATCTGCTCGGCGAGCAGCTGCACCTCGGTACGGCCCAGGTCCTCGGCGCTGGCCTGCGAGACGAAGGCGTTGCGACAGTCGGTCTTGGTGTCCGAGTCGTAGGTGACGACCTTGATGCCGTTCTTCATGGCCTGCTTGAGCGCGGTGCACAGGGCGCCCGGGTCCTGCGCGGACACGGCCATCGCGTCGACCTGCTGCTGGGTGAGGGTGTTGACGTACGACACCTGCCCGGAGGTGTCGGTGGCGCTGCTGGGGCCGACCTCCTTGAAGCTGGAGCCCAGCGTCTTCAGCGCGGCCTCGCCGCCCTTGTCCGCGGAGGTGAAGTACGGGTTGTTGACCGCCTTCGGCAGGAAGCCGACGGTCAGACCCTTCTTGGTGGCCGCGTTCGGGTCGGCCTTGCCGGTCGCGGCGGCGGAGGCGCCCTCGTCCTTGACGTCGTTCTTGGTGGTACCGCCACAGGCGGTGAGCGCCAGGGCGAGCGAGGTGGCGGCGGCGAGAGCCGCGGAGGCACGGCGGACGGACGACTTGCGCATGAGGGTTCCTTCGAACAGAGGGTGAGGGTGAGGAGAGACGCCCCGTTTTCAGGGGCGCGGGGAACTGCGCGACCAGCCGCAGCGGGCCGACAGTTGACGAACGACCTTTTTACGTAAGCCGTGAGGACGCCCTGGCCAGTGACACCTGCCGAGCGACCCGAGGTCCCAGCACGGACAGCACCAGCAGGATGCCGGTGACGACGATCTGCGACTGAGCCGAAACATCCTGAAGGCTCATCACGTTCTGCAGGGCACCGAGCAGGAACACCCCGGCGATGGCGCCACCGAGCGTGCCCTTCCCCCCGTCGAAGTCGATCCCGCCGAGCAACACCGCGGCGATGACGGAGAGTTCGAGACCGGTGGCGTTGTCGTAGCGAGCGCTGGCGTAGTGCAGCGCCCAGAAGATCCCGGTGAGGGAGGCCGTGAGACCGGTCACCATGAACAGGATCAGCTTCTGCCGTCTGACCCGGATACCGGCGAAGCGGGCGGCCTCCTCACTCGCGCCGATCGCGAAGAGCGAGCGGCCGAACGGGGTGGCGTGCAGCACGACCACGGCGATCGCGAGCAGCACGAGGAAGGGGAACAGGGCGTACGGGACGAAGGTGTCGCCTATGCGTCCCGCCGCGAAGTCCAGGTACTGGGTGGGGAAGTCGGTCACCGCGTCGGAGCCGAGCACGATCTGTGCGATGCCCCGGTAGGCGGCCATGGTGCCGATGGTGACGGCGAGGGAGGGCAGCCCGAGCCGGGTGACGAGCAGTCCGTTGACCAGTCCGCAGACCACTCCGAGGAGCAGACAGATCGGGATGATCATCTCGATCGTCAGTCCCTGGTTCCACAGGGCGCCCATCACCGCGCCGGAGAGACCGGCGGTGGAGGCGACCGACAGATCGATCTCGCCGGAGACGACGAGAAGGGTCATGGGCAGGGCGACGAGCGCGATCGGGAGGGTGTTGCCGATCAGGAAGGAGAGGTTGAGCCCGTTTCCGAACCCGTCCACGAACCCGAAGGACAGCAGGAGGACCACGACGAGGAGGACTCCGACGGCCGAGTCCCACCTCTTCAAGGAGGTCAGGCGGCCGGCGCCGCGCGCGAACGACGAGTCAGCCATGGCGGGCGTTCCTCTTCTTCAGTGCGGACGCCACACGCAGGGCGACGATCCGGTCGACCGCGATGGCGAGGATGAGCAGGATGCCGTTGATGGCCATGACCCACACCGAGCTGACGCCGAGGGCGGGCAGCACGCTGTTGATGGAGGTCAGCAGCAGCGCGCCGAGCGCAGCCCCGTAGACGCTGCCGGAGCCGCCGGTGAAGACGACACCACCGACGACGACCGCGCTGACGACGGTGAGTTCGTACCCGTTGCCCGTGCTGGAGTCGACGTTGCCGAACCGCGCGAGGTAGAGCGCGCCGGCGAGTCCGGCGAGGGCGCCGCAGAAGGTGTACGCGATGAGGATCCGCTTGCGCACGGGGATGCCGGCGAGCCGGGCGGCCTCGGGGTTGGAACCGAGCGCGTACAGCTCACGGCCGCTGCCGAACTGCCTGAGGTAGTAGGCGGTGACGACGAGGACGGCGAGGGCGATCAGCGCGAGATACGGAACCGCCGAGATGCCGCCGGAGCCGAAGTCGACGAATCCGTTCGGGAGGTCGGCCGCCGTGATCTGCCGGGAGCCGACCCAGATGGAGTCGATGCCTCGGATGATGTAGAGCGTGCCGAGGGTGACGACGAGGGCGGGTACCTGGCCGAAGCTGACGAGCAGCCCGTTGAGGAGCCCGAAGCCGATGCCCAGGAGGATGGCCAGGACGATGGCCACGACGGGGTTTCCGCCGCCCTGGAGGTAGAGGCCCGCGGCGAAGGCGCTGATGCCGAGGGTGGAGCCGACCGACAGGTCGACGTTGCGGGTGATGACCACCAGCGACTGGCCGGTGGCGACCAGGACCAGGATCGTCGCGTTCAGCAGCAGGTCCTTGATGCCCTGCTCGGACAGGAACTCGCTGTTGCCGGCCTGGGTGACGGCGATCATCACCAGGAAGACGAGCAGGATGGCGAGTTCGCGCATCTTGAAGACGCGGTCGACCAGCCGGGTACTGCTGGACTTGGGCACCTCGGCTGCGGGGGCGGGGTTGGGTGCGGTCACCGTCATGCGGCGGCCCTCCCGGTGGCTGCGGCCATCACCGTTTCCTCGGTTGCTTCGGAGCGCGGGATCTCGGCGGCGAGGCGGCCCTCGTGCATCACGAGCACACGGTCGGCCATACCGAGGATCTCGGGCAGGTCGGAGGAGATCATCAGAATGGCCACGCCGTCGGCGGCCAGCTCGCTGAGCAGGCGGTGCACCTCGGCCTTCGTACCGACGTCGATGCCTCGGGTGGGCTCGTCGACGATCAGTACCCGGGGGCCGGTGGCCAGCCACTTGGCCAGGACGACCTTCTGCTGGTTGCCGCCGGACAGCGTGTTGACGGTGTCGGCGATACGGGCGTACTTCACCTGGAGCTTGACCGCCCAGTCGAGGGAGCGGCTGCGCTCGGCGCCCCGGTCCATCAGCCCGGCCCTGACGGTCGTCCGCAGGCCGGTGAGGCCGATGTTCCGCTCGATGGACATGTCCATCACCAGGCCCTGGGCGCGCCGGTCCTCGGGGACGAGGGCGAGCCCGGCGGCCATGGCCGTGGAGGGCGCTCCGTTCGTCAGGACCGTGCCGTCCACCTCGACCTCGCCGGCGTCCCAGCGGTCGATGCCGAAGACGGCCCGGGCCACCTCGGTGCGGCCGGCGCCGACGAGTCCGGCGAGGCCCACGATCTCGCCGTGCCGTACCTCGAAGGAGACGTCGGTGAAGACACCCTCGCGGGTCAGCCGGCGCACGCTGAGCGCGACCTCGCCGGCCTCGACGTCCTGCTTGGGGTAGAGCTCGTCGAGATCGCGGCCGACCATCCGGCGTACGAGGTCGTCCTCGGTCATGCCGTCCAGTGGCTCGCTGGCGATCCAGGCGCCGTCACGCAGGGTCGTCACCCGTTGGCAGATCTTGAAGATCTCCTCCAGCCGGTGCGAGATGAAGAGCACGGCGGCGCCCTGTTCGCGCAGGGTGCGGACGACGCCGAAGAGACGGGCGACCTCGCTGCCGGTGAGGGCGGCGGTCGGTTCGTCCATGATCAGGACGCGGGCGTCGAAGGAGAGGGCCTTGGCGATCTCGACGATCTGCTGGTCCGCGATGGACAGGCCGCGTGCGGGGCGGTCGGGGTCGAGTTCGACGCCGAGGCGGCTCATCAGGGCGGCGGTCGCCGCGTGGGTGGCCTTGTGGTCGATCCGGCCGAGGGCTCGCCGGGGCTGGCGGCCCATGAAGATGTTCTCGGCGATCGACAGGTCCGGGAAGAGCGTGGGCTCCTGGTAGATCACGGCGATACCCGCGTCGCGGGCGTCGCCGGGGCCGTGGAAGGCGACGGGCGCTCCGTCGAGCAGTACCTGGCCTGCGTCCGGTCGGTGCACCCCGGCGAGCGTCTTGATGAGGGTCGACTTGCCGGCGCCGTTCTCACCGGCGAGTGCGTGCACTTCGCCGGGGAACAGCTCCAGGGAGACGTCCCGCAGGGCACGCACCGCACCGAAGGACTTGGAGATGTCCTTGAGTGCCAGCACAGGGGCCGGCCCCGGGTCGGACGGGTGGGTCATGAGGGCTCCTCGACGACGCCTGTGGGACTGGCCTCACAACGTCGTGAAAGGTTTCAACTGGGTTGCCGGGACGTTAGGCATGGGAGCCATGTCACGTCAATGGGTCCGTGTCGAAATTCTTTCGATAATTGAAGGTCACAGGCAAGTCACGGTAAGCCGAATCGGTCAGGGGACTTGACACCCCTCCGGGGGGCTCATAGCTTCCCGTTCTGAATCGTTTCATCAGATCGTCGTTCAGCGTGCTGTTTCCCAGCAGTCGTTCCGACCCGATGTCACAGGAGTCCTGAAGTGACCGAGCTCAGCGCGGTGAAGGCCGCTCTCAAGGCCCAGGCCATCGAAACGCCGTCGTGGGCGTACGGGAACTCGGGTACCCGTTTCAAGGTGTTCGCGCAGCCCGGCGTCCCCCGCGACCCCTTCGAGAAGCTGGACGACGCCGCACAGGTGCACGCCTTCACCGGGGTGGCCCCGACCGTCGCCCTGCATATTCCGTGGGACAAGGTCGAGGACTATGCGGCCCTCGCCAAGTACGCCGAGGAGCGCGGCCTGAAGCTGGGCGCGATCAACTCGAACACCTTCCAGGACGACGACTACAAGCTCGGCAGCATCTGCCACCCGGACGCGGTGGTGCGGCGCAAGGCGCTGGGCCATCTGCTCGAATGCGTCGACATCATGGACGCCACCGGGTCCAAGGACCTGAAGCTGTGGTTCGCCGACGGGACGAACTATCCCGGCCAGGACGACATCCGTGACCGGCAGGACCGGCTCTCCGAGGCCCTGGTCGCGGTGTACGAGCGGCTCGGCGACGACCAGCGGATGCTCCTGGAGTACAAGTTCTTCGAGCCGGCCTTCTACGCGACCGACGTCCCGGACTGGGGCACGGCGTACGCGCACTGCCTCAAGCTCGGCCCGAAGGCACAGGTCGTGGTCGACACCGGGCACCACGCACCCGGCACCAACATCGAGTTCATCGTCGCCACGCTGCTGCGGGAGGGGAAGCTCGGCGCGTTCGACTTCAACTCGCGGTTCTACGCCGACGACGACCTGATGGTGGGCTCGGCCGACCCGTTCCAGCTGTTCCGGATCATGTACGAGGTGATCCGGGGCGGGGGGTTCTCGCCCGAGGTCGCGTTCATGCTGGACCAGTGTCACAACATCGAGGCGAAGATCCCGGCGATCATCCGGTCGGTGATGAATGTTCAGGAGGCGACGGCCAAGGCGCTCCTTGTTGACGGGGATGCGTTGGGTGCGGCTCAGCGGGGCGGGGACGTTCTTGCCGCGAACGCGGTGTTGATGGACGCGTACAACACGGATGTGCGGCCGTTGCTTGTGGAGGTTCGGGGGGAGCTGGGGTTGGACGGGGATCCGATCGCCGCGTATGCCCGGTCCGGGTGGGGGGCGAAGATCGCTGCGGAGCGGGTTGGTGGGGAGCAAGCCGGTTGGGGGGCGTGACTTCCGGGTCTCGTCTGCCAGGTTCGGTTCGTCGCGGACCATCAGCTCGTTGTGGCTTGTCGCGCAGTTCCCCGCGCCCCCATAGGGGCGCCACACATCACGTAAGGATTGACTCGCATGGCTATCCATCCCGAAGCCGCCGCTCTCATCGCTCGGTCTCGTCGGCTCGGTGCTGACGCCCGTAACACGAACTACGCGGGTGGCAACACGTCCGCGAAGGGGACCGACGTCGATCCCGTCACCGGGGGTGATGTCGAGCTGATGTGGGTCAAGGGGTCCGGGGGTGACCTGGGGACCCTGACCGAGGGCGGGCTGGCCGTGCTGCGGCTGGACCGGCTGCACGCGCTCAAGGGTGTGTATCCGGGCGTCGAGCGCGAGGACGAGATGGTCGCCGCGTTCGACTACTGCCTGCACGGCAAGGGCGGGGCGGCCCCGTCCATCGACACCGCCATGCACGGGCTGGTCGACGCCGCACACGTGGACCACCTTCACCCCGACTCCGGTATCGCGCTGGCCTGCGCGGCCGACGGGGAGAAGCTGACCGCCGAGTGCTTCGGGGACAGTGTGGTGTGGGTGCCGTGGCGGCGCCCCGGGTTCCAGCTCGGCCTGGACATCGCCGCGGTGAAGGCCGCCAACCCGCAGGCCGTCGGCTGTGTCCTCGGCGGACACGGCATCACCGCCTGGGGCGACACGGCCGAGGAGTGCGAGAAGAACTCGCTGCACATCATCCGTACCGCCGAGGCGTTCCTCGCCGAGCACGGCAAGGCCGAGCCCTTCGGCCCGGTGATCGAGGGGTACGCGGCCCTCGCCTCCGAGGAGCGGCGGGAGCGGGCCGCCGCGCTCGCCCCGTACGTGCGGGCCATCGCCTCGCGGGACAAGCCGCAGGTCGGGCACTTCAGTGACGCGGACGTCGTGCTGGACTTCGTGTCGCGCGCCGAGCACCCTCGCCTCGCCGCACTCGGCACCTCCTGCCCGGACCACTTCCTGCGCACCAAGGTCAGGCCTCTCGTCCTCGACCTGCCGGCCTCCGCGCCCCTCGACGAGGCCATCGCGCGCCTGGGGGAGCTGCACGCCGAGTACCGCGAGGAGTACGCCGCCTACTACGAGCGCAACGCCCTGCCCGACTCCCCCGCCATGCGGGGCGCCGACCCGGCGATCGTGCTGATCCCGGGCGTGGGCATGTTCAGCTTCGGCAAGGACAAGCAGACCGCCCGGGTGGCCGGCGAGTTCTACGTCAACGCGATCAACGTGATGCACGGGGCCGAGGCGGTCTCGACGTACGCGCCGATCGAGGAGTCGGAGAAGTTCCGCATCGAGTACTGGGCGCTGGAGGAAGCGAAACTTCAGCGGATGCCCAAGCCGAAGGCGCTGGCCACTCGGGTCGCCCTCGTCACCGGTGCGGGCAGCGGGATCGGCAGGGCCATCGCCGAGCGGCTGGTCGCCGAGGGTGCCTGTGTCGTCGTCGCCGATCTCAACGCCGAGAACGCGGCGGCTGTGGCGGAGGAGCTGGGCGGGCCCGACAAGGCCGTGGCCGTCACCGTGGACGTGACGTCCGAGGAGCAGATCGCCGAGGCGTTCAAGGACGCCGTGCTGGCCTTCGGCGGGGTGGACCTCGTCGTCAACAACGCGGGGATCTCCATCTCCAAGCCGCTGCTGGAGACCTCGGCGCGGGACTGGGACCTGCAGCACGACATCATGGCGCGTGGTTCGTTCCTCGTCTCGCGTGAGGCGGCACGGGTGATGATCGCGCAGAAGCTCGGCGGCGACATCATCTACATCGCCTCCAAGAACGCCGTCTTCGCCGGACCGAACAACATCGCGTACTCCGCGACCAAGGCCGACCAGGCGCACCAGGTGCGGCTGCTCGCCGCCGAGCTGGGCGAGCACGGCATCCGGGTCAACGGTGTCAACCCCGACGGCGTGGTGCGCGGCTCCGGGATCTTCGCGGCAGGCTGGGGTGCCCAGCGCGCGGCGACGTACGGCATCGAGGAGGAGAAGCTCGGCGAGTTCTACGCGCAGCGGACCATCCTCAAGCGCGAGGTGCTGCCCGAGCATGTCGCCAACGCCGTGTTCGCGCTGACCGGCGGCGAGCTCACGCACACCACCGGGCTGCACGTCCCGGTCGACGCCGGCGTGGCCGCCGCCTTCCTGCGATGAGCCGGACCGTCAAGTCGTACGCCGCGGTCGACCTCGGCGCGTCCAGTGGGCGCGTCATGGTCGGCCGGGTGGGGCCCGACACGCTGGAGCTGGCCGAGGCGCACCGGTTCGTGAACCGGCCCGTGCGGGTGCCCGAGGGGCTGCGCTGGGACGTGCTCGCGCTGTACGCGGGTGTCCTCGACGGACTGCGGGCGGCCGGTCGGGTCGACTCGGTCGGCATCGACAGCTGGGCCGTGGACTACGGGCTGCTGGACGCCGAAGGGGTCCTGCTGGGCAACCCGGTGCACTACCGCGACGCCCGCACCGAGGGTGTCGCGGAGAAGGTGTGGGCGACCGTCCCGGCCGCCGAGCTGTACGCGGCGACCGGCTTGCAGTACGCGCCCTTCAACACCCTCTACCAGCTGACGGCGGCCCGTGACACTGCTCAACTGGCCGCCGCCGAGCGGTTGTTGCTCATCCCCGACCTGCTGACGTACTGGCTGACGGGCGAGGCAGGCACCGAGCTGACCAACGCCTCCACCACCCAGCTGATCGACCCCCGGACCCGCGACTGGGCCCATGACGTCGCGCGGAAGCTGGACATCGACCTCGGGTTGTTCGCGCCGCTGCGGCGGCCCGGTGATCCGGCGGGTGTGCTGCGGGCCGAGGTGCTGGAGGAGACCGGGCTCACCGGGCCGGTTCCGGTGACGACGGTCGGCTCGCACGACACCGCCTCCGCGGTGGCCGCCGTACCGGCGGTGGACGAGCGGTTCGCCTACATCTGCACCGGCACCTGGTCCCTGGCCGGTCTGGAGCTGAAGGCGCCCGTCCTCTCCGAGGAGAGCCGGGTCGCCAACTTCACCAACGAGCTGGGGCTCGACGGCACGGTCCGCTATCTGCGCAACATCATGGGGCTGTGGCTGCTCCAGGAGTGCGTACGGGCCTGGGGCAACCCGGACCTGGGCGACCTGCTGCGGGCGGCGGCCGAGGCGCCGGGGCTGCGGTCCGTGGTGGACGCGGGGGACGCGGCGTTCCTGGCGCCGGGCCGGATGCCGGAGCGGATCGCCGAGGCCTGCCGGGCCTCCGGGCAGCCGGTTCCCGGGACCCCCGGCGAGATCACGCGCTGCATCCTCGACTCCCTCGCCCTCGCCCATCGGCGGGCGGTGTCGGACGCCCAGCGGCTCGCCGGGCACGACGTCGACGCCGTGCACATCGTCGGGGGCGGGGCGCGCAACGCACTGCTGTGTCAACTCACCGCCGACGCCTGCGGGTTGCCGGTGGTGGCGGGCCCGGCCGAGGCCGCGGCGCTCGGCAACGTCCTCGTCCAGGCGAGGGCCCACGGGCTCGTGGGCGACCGCACGGACATGCGCCGGCTGCTCGCCCGTACCCAGCCGCTGACCCGTTACGAGCCGTCCGGCGATCCGGCGGCCTGGCGCGCGGCGGAGGCCCGGCTCACCGATGTCCGGTGAGCCGGGGATTCCCCGCCGCGTGACCTCCGCGTACTCTGCACTCATCCGATGATCGATCACTAGGAGCCGCGATGCGTGTCGCCCTGTTCCTTACCTGTGTCAACGACACGCTGTATCCGGACACGGGCCGCGCCGTGGTGAAACTGCTGACCAGGATGGGTGTCGACGTCGACTTCCCGATGGCGCAGACCTGTTGTGGGCAGGCGCACTACAACACGGGGTACCGGCACGAGGCCGAGCCGCTCGCCCGGCATTTCTCCGATGTCTTCGGGGGGTACGAGGCGATCGTGACGCCCTCCGGGTCGTGCGGCGCGATGGTGCGGGAGCTGTACCCGCGCATGGGTGAGCGGGCCCGGGCCGAGGGGCGCGGGGACGGACTCGCGGCCACGCTGGCGCCCGTGGTCCCGAAGACGTTCGAGCTGACGGAGTTCCTGGTGGACGTACTGGGGGTGACGGACGTGGGCGCCTACTACCCGCACACCGTCACCTATCACCCGACGTGTCACGGGCTGCGCAGTCTCGGGCTGGCCGACCGGCCGTTCAAGCTGCTCCAGGCCGTCAAGGGTCTTGAGCTGCGCGAGTTGCCCGGGGCGGACGAGTGCTGCGGCTTCGGCGGCACGTTCGCGCTGAAGAACGCGGATGTCTCGGCGGCGATGGGCGCCGACAAGGTGCGCAACGCGGAGTCGACGGGGGCGGAGGTGCTGTGCGCCGCCGACAACTCGTGTCTGATGCACATCGGCGGGACCATGACCCGGCTGAGCACCGGTATGCGGCCGGTGCACATCGCGGAGATCCTGGCGAGCACGGAAGAGGAGCCCCTGGTATGAGCGGGACGTTCGTCGGGATGCCGGCCTTCCCCGAGGCGGCTCACGAGGCGGTGGGCAACCAGACCCTGCGGGCCAATCTGCGGCACGCCACCCACACGATCCGCGGCAAACGGGCGAAGGCCGTCGCCGAGGTGTCCGACTGGGCTCAGCTGCGGGAGGCGGGCAAGCGGATCAAGGACCATACGCTCCGTCATCTCGACCGCTATCTCGTCCAGTTGGAGGAGTCGGTCACGGCGGCGGGCGGCATCGTGCACTGGGCCGTCGACGCGGACGAGGCCAACCGGATCGTGATCGACCTGGTGCGGATGACCGGTGAGTCGGAGGTCGTCAAGGTCAAGTCGATGGCCACGCAGGAGATCGGGCTGAACGAGGCCCTGGAGGCCGAGGGCATCACGGCCTACGAGACCGATCTCGCCGAGCTGATCGTGCAGTTGGGCAAGGACCGCCCCTCGCACATCCTCGTCCCGGCGATCCACCGCAACCGGGGTGAGATCCGGGACATCTTCCGCAGGGAGATGAGCGAGTGGGGGCGCCCGGCCCCCGAGGGCCTCACCGACTCGCCCGCCGAACTGGCCGAAGCGGCACGGCTGCACCTCCGGGAGAAGTTCCTGCGCGCCAAGGTGGGCGTCTCCGGGGCCAACTTCATGGTCGCCGAGACCGGCACCCTGGTCGTGGTCGAGTCGGAGGGCAACGGGCGGATGTGCCTGACCCTGCCCGAGACGCTCATCTCGGTCGTCGGCATCGAGAAGATCGTGCCGACCTGGCAGGACCTGGAGGTCTTCCTCCAGACACTCCCCCGCTCCTCGACCGCCGAGCGCATGAACCCGTACACGTCGACCTGGACCGGTACGACGGACGGGGACGGACCCCAGACCTTCCACCTGGTCCTGATCGACAACGGCCGCACCGACACCCTCGCCGACGAGGTCGGCCGCCAGGCCCTGCGCTGTATCCGCTGCTCGGCCTGTCTGAACGTGTGCCCGGTGTACGAGCGGGCCGGCGGTCACGCCTACGGCTCCGTCTATCCCGGCCCGATCGGCGCCATCCTCAGCCCTCAGCTCCGGGGCACCGCGAGCGAGATCGACGCCTCGCTCCCGTACGCGTCCTCGCTGTGCGGGGCCTGCTACGAGGTGTGCCCGGTCGCCATCGACATCCCGGAGGTGCTGGTGCATCTGCGCGAGCGGGTCGTCCAGGGCGGGCCGGCCACCCGTGAGGGCAACAAGGTGGTGCTGAAGCCCGCGAAGGGGCACGCCGCCGAGCGGGCCGCCATGCGCGCCGCCCGCTGGGCGTTCGGCCACCCCGGCGCCCTGCGCACCGGCCAGCGGCTCGCCTCCCGCACCCGCCGCTTCCACCCCCGCACCCTGCCCGGGCCCGGCAGGGCCTGGAGCGGCACCCGTGACCTGCCGGCCGTGCCGGCGGAGCCGTTCCGCGACTGGTGGCAGCGCACCCACGGCGGAAAGGACACCACGAAGTGAACAGCCGCGACCTGATCCTGGGCCGGGTGCGCCGGGCTCTCGACGACGTTCCCCGCGACGACACGCCGTACGACCAGGCCGTCGACCGCGACTATCTGCGTGAGCACGGGAACCTCGGCGTCGAGGAGACCGTCGAACTCCTCGCCGAGAACCTGGCGGACTACCGGGCGATCGTGCACCGCTGTACCGACGCCGAACTCCCCGCCCAGCTAGCCGGGATGCTGGCCGCGCACGGCTCGACGTCGGTGGTCGTACCCCCCGGGCTCCCGCCAGCGTGGCTGTCGGCCGCGGACATCACCCGGGTCGAGGACCGCGCGGAGAGCACCGTGTACGACCTGGACGAGGTCGACAGCGTCGTCACCGCGTGCGCCCTGGCCATCGCCGAGACCGGCACCATCGTCCTGGACGGTGGTCCTGACCAGGGGCGCCGCCGGATCACTCTGGTCCCCGATCACCACATCTGTGTCGTCCGGGTCCCCGACCAGGTCGTCTCCTCGGTCCCCCAGGCTTTCGAACTCCTGGACCCGGCACGGGTGTTGACATGGATCTCCGGGCCGTCCGCGACCAGTGACATCGAACTCGACCGGGTCGAGGGAGTGCACGGTCCACGCACCCTGGAGGTGGTGCTGGTGAGCGGTGACGGCCGGGCGTGAACGGGCTCGAGGGGCCGGCCGCCACGACGACCGGCCCCGGCCGTGGAGGGCCGTCGCGAGGATTCGTGCGTGACAGGTGCGGTGAACAAGCGCTTAGATAGTGACTCGGAACCCGTTCACGCCCCTGCTGGAGGCCCCGTTGTTCACATCCGTCGACGACGTCTCCGCGCGCCTCGCCGAGACCGGGTATCTGGCCTCGCCCGCCGTCGCCACCACGGTCTTCCTCGCCGACCGCCTCGGCAAACCGCTCCTGGTCGAGGGCCCGGCCGGCGTCGGCAAGACCGAGCTGGCCAAGGCCGTCGCCGAGATCGCCGGTGCCGAGCTGATCCGCCTCCAGTGCTACGAGGGCGTCGACGAGTCCAGGGCGCTGTACGAGTGGAACCACGCCAAGCAGCTCCTGCGCATCAGCGCGGGCCGTGACGAGACCTGGGACGCGGCGCGCACGGACATCTTCAGCGAGGAGTTCCTGCTCCCCCGGCCCCTGTTGACCGCCATTCGCGGCGACAACCCGAAGGTGCTGCTGATCGACGAGACCGACAAGGCGGACGTCGAGGTGGAGGGTCTGCTCCTGGAGGTGCTCTCCGACTTCCAGGTCACGGTCCCCGAGCTGGGCACGATCACCGCGACCCGCCGTCCCTTCGTCGTCCTCACCTCCAACGCCACCCGTGAGCTGTCCGAGGCCCTGCGCCGCCGCTGTCTCTTCCTCCACATCGATTTCCCGGACCCCGACCTGGAGCGCCGCATCGTACGGCTGCGCGTGCCGGAGCTGGACGCGGCGCTGGCCGAGTCGGTGGTGCGGGTCGTGGGCGCGCTGCGCGCGATGGACCTGCGGAAGGTGCCGTCGGTCGCCGAGACCATCGACTGGGCGCGCACCCTGCTGGCGCTGGGGGCGGACACGCTCGACGAGACGGTGGTACGGGACAGCCTGGGCGTCCTCCTCAAGCACCAGGACGACGTCCTCAGGGCGAACGCCAAGTTGGACCTGGACACGATGTGAACGCGCCGTCGGCACACACCGGTTCGGGGGCCGATGTCGCCGAACGGCTCACCGGGCTGGTCGACGCGCTGCGTACACACGGGGTGCGGATCGGTACCGGCGAGACCGTCGACGCGGGGCGGGCGCTGGCCGTGCTCGGCTTCGTGGACCGGGAGTCGCTGCGCGAGGGACTGGCCGCGACCCTGCTGCACGGCCCGGACCAGCGCCCGGTGTTCGACCCGGTCTTCGACCTGTACTTCCCCCGGGGTGTCGGGGGGCCCGGCACAGGACCCGCAGAGCGGGACGAACTGCGCGACCGGCTCGCCGCCGCACTGACCGCGAACGACCGGGCGCTGCTGGCCCGGCTGGCCGCCGAGGCGGTCGACGGCTTCGGCGGCTACGGCTCCTCGCCGGGATCGGACGGCTGGTCGTCGTACCAGACGCTGGACCGGCTCCGGCCGCAGACGCTGCTGGCCCGGGTGCGGGACAGCCTGCGGGAGGGCGCCGGGGAGACGGGGTTCGCGGACCGGCTGCTCGACGACGAGATCCGGCGGCGGATCGAGGAGTTCCGGCGGCTGGTCGGCGCGGAGGCGCGGCGCCGGGTGGCCGAGCGGCGCGGCCGGGACGAGATCGCCCGGCGGGCGGTCGCGCCGACCGCCGACCGGGTCGACTTCCTGATCGCCGGGCGTATCCAGCTGGCCGAGCTGCGCCGGACGGTCCAGCCCCTCGCCCGCAAGCTGGCCACCCGGCTGGCGGCCCGCCGCCGGAAGGCCGCACGCGGCTCGATCGATCTACGGCGCACAGTGCGCGCGTCACTGTCGACCGGCGGGGTGCCGATGCGGCCCGTACTGCGCCGGCGCCGGCCCGCCCGGCCCGAACTGGTGCTGCTGTGCGATGTGTCGGGCTCGGTGGCCGGCTTCTCCGACTTCACGATGCTGCTGGTGCAGGCGCTGCACGACCAGTTCAGCAAGGTCCGTGTGTTCGCCTTCGTCAACCGGGTCGACGAGGTGACCGGCCTGCTCGTGCACGGCGCCGCCGACGCCGAGGGACTGGGCGCCCGGATCCGCGCCGAGGCGACCCTGACGGGCTGGCACGGCAGCAGCGACTACGGGATGGCCCTGGGCGAGTTCACGCAGCGGTACGGCGACGCGGTCGGCCCCCGGACGACGGTGTTCGTGCTCGGTGACGCCCGTACGAACATGAGCGACCCGAACCTGCCGGCGGTACGGCAGCTGGCCGAACGGGCCCGCCGCGTCTACTGGTTGAACCCGGAAGGGCGCCCGCAGTGGGGCACGGGCGACTCGGCGGCGCCCGCGTACGCCGAGCTGGTGGAGATGCGCGAGTGCCGCAACGCCCGCCAACTCGGCGCGCTGATCACCCGGTTGCTGCCGGTGTGAGCCGGACTCTCAGCTGCCCGGTGCCTTCGCGTACTCCTGGGCCATGCCTCCCGCGAAGTCGTGGACGATGACCTGTTCGTCGCCGACGACCCACGCGTCGTGCCCCGGGGGGCACACGAAGACGTCGCCGGGGCCCACTTCGCCCTCGCCGCCGTCGTCCATGCGGATCCCCATGCGGCCCTGGACCACATAGCCGTTGTGGTGGATCTCGCAGCTCTTCGTGCCCACGATGGGCCCGACGCACTCGGACCAGCGCCAGCCCGGTTCGAAGGTCCCCACGGCGAAGTCGAGGCCCGTCATGTGTACCGCTTCGAGGTGTCCCCTGGGGAAATCGCGCCGCTCGTCCGGCTTCTCTACCGTCTTGATCTCCAGCATGTCCGCTGCCTCCCATTCCCCCATGACTGTCGGGCCCCCGCCTCCCTCCATCGTCCGCCCGTCAAGCCGGGGCCGCCATCCGGGGGACCCGCGGGGTCAGAGTTCGAAGGTCACGACGCCGTCCGCCGCGCCCGGTTCCGGTGCTGTCACCGTGTAGCCGAAGCGGTCTCTGAGGGAGGCGACGTCCCAGGGCGCGGCGCGGTCGCGGTAGTTGAAGACGATCTCCTTGCGGGTTCCGCCGTGCCGGAGGATGCGGGACATGGCGATGTCGTCGGGGTGGTTGTGCCGGGCGCCGCTGGTGGAGATCAGATAGCGGTCGCAGTCGAGGAGACCGAGCAGTTCGTTGGAGAGGTTGTGGCCGCTGCCGTGGTGGGCGACCTTCAGGACGTCGACGTGGAGCCGTCCGCCCGCCGCCTCGGCCCTGGGGCGTATCGACTCGACGAGCCGGTGGTCGTCGGCGTCGCCGGTGAGGACGATCCGCCGGTCCTGGAACTCGAAGAGCAGTCCGATGCTGGTGACGTTCGTCGGCGAGTTGTCCCGCTTGAACGGCGTCGCGGCGAGCTGCTCCACGTTCACGGCGCCCCCGAAGTGCTCGAAGCCGGGGACGACGGGCGGCTCGTCGGGGTCCCGGCCCGGGATCAGCCCATGGGCGGCGCACTCCTTCACCCACACCGGGGCCAGCTTCTCCAGCTGTTTCCGGTCGGGCGAGAGCACCTCCATCGTGGACCCGTCGTCGAACCACCCGAGCTGCCGCCCGACCTCGGCGCCGCGCCCGCCGAACGCGTCGTTCCAGGGCACCTTCTGTGCCAGCAGGGCGCTGGTGAGCTTCTCGCCGTCCTGGGCGCCGAAGCCCTCGGTGTCCAGCAGGTGGTCGAAGCCGTTGAACCACACGTCCCCGATCTCCACCGGCCGCTCCGGGTCGTCGAGGAGGGCGAGCACTCCGAGGATGTGGTCCTGGTCGATGTGCGTGACGACGAGCAGGTCCACCAGCCCGTCCAGGCCGGCGAGCACCGGTTTGATCAGCGGATACGTGCCCGCGCGCCCGCCGTCGACGAGGATCCGCCGGACGAAGGTGTCGTCGCCGTATTCCAGGAGCAGACAGTCGCCGTCCTCGCCGGGCAGCATCGTGAACCGGATCATCGCGGCCTCCCTCGTCGGGTCTCTCGCGTCACTGGGGCACCCCTCGCAGTCCGACGATCACGAACGGCTCGCGCATGTCCACGCGGTAGGACAGCAGCCGGGCCTGGTCGAGGCGGGTGGCGCACTCCGGGTCGCCGGGGAACTCGGAGAGGCCGTGGATGAGGCGGCTCAGGCCCAGGGTGAAGACCGGGACGCCTCGGTCGAAGGCCTCGACGAGCGCGTCCCGAGCCTCGCTCAGCTCGGTCTCGGTGTGGGCCCGGCGCAGATGGCGCATGCCCCACAGCAGCGAGCCGTCGCTCAGCCAGGGGAACTCGCGGCGCAGATGGTCGAGCCAGTCGTCCCAGCGGTGCCGGCGTTCGGTGAGCTCACTGCCGACCAGGATGTAGGCGCCGGCCACCGCGGCCAGGGGGTTCTCCATCTTGGCGTAGAGCATGTCCTCGGCGTCCTTGACCAGTGCCGCCGCCGTGTCGAAGGCGCCCCGGGCCATGTAGCCGAGGGCGGGCCCCACCCGGCTGTCGCGGACGGTGACGGAGACGGTACTGCCGGTCGGGCTCTGGCGTTCGTTGACCATGACCTCGATCTGCGCGTCGCCCCAGGGTGCGGGGAGGGTGACGACGTACTCGGCTCCGGTCAGCGAGACGACCAGGAACTGCCGTCGGCCCGTGGGCCCCTGGAGGGCGGGCTCGCCCTGTTCGTCGACCGGGCCGTGCGGGCCGAAGCGGTAGAGGCGGGCGGCGGCGTCGCCCAGGTCGAGGCTGGGCACGGTGTGCGGCGCCGAGTGGGCCAGGTCGAGGGCGATCGGTTCCGGTGAGGGACCGTCGGTCAGGGCGAGCATGGTGGGGAAGTGCCAGCTGTCGGGCTTCGGGTCGCCGACCCAGACGGCGCTGCCCGGCGCCACCACCCCGCCCGTCGCCCACACCCCGGAACGCGAGCCCTGCGACCGGGGCACCTCGATCGTCTCGTCGTCGTGATAGTCGCCGTACGACTCGATGTTGCCCATGAGGTACTGCCAGGAGTGCGAATCGTAGGGCGAGGGTGCGGTGCGCAGCGTCACATGGGTGTCCCTGCCCTCGCTGACCTCCGCGTCCTTGGACAGCACGATGCCGGAGGGAAGTGTGGCGGAGACGAGATAGCGCCCGGGTTCGACCTCGTAGCGGGCCGACGGCGCGGAGGTCCCGCAGGGGAAGAGGACGTCCCGGTGGGCGCTGCCGGTGCCGTCGGCCGGGTAGATGTCGCCGACGACCTTCGCCCCGTGGGGCAGGTCGGACTCGTGGAGGCTCAGTGCCACGGACACCCGCAGCCCGGTGCTCATGACGGCTTCCCCAACTGCACGCGCCGGAACACCGGACGCACGGTGACCGGTTTGGTCCGCACCTCGTGGTCGCCGAGATGTGCCTCGAAGACGTAGTTGCCGAAGCCGAGTTCGATGGCCCACTCGCACTCGGGATCGTCACCGTCGATGTCGCCGGCCGGCCGGCGCAGCCGTTCCCTGCCGTCCTGTCCCTCCTCCCGGCACACGAACTCGGCCTCGGCGTTGTCCTCGGCCGGGTCGCAGCCGACGTACACCGGGACGACCGGGGTGCCGGCCAGTTGGTGGAGGACGAAGACGGGCAGTTCGCCGACCGAGGGGACCTGGACGTTCGCGACGGGTCCGGCGAAGCTCGGCTGGTGCATGAAGTGGTCGATCGCCGTGAGGAGTTGGGAGGTGTTGACCTGCCAGTCGCCTTCGGGGTCGTCGCTCGCGGCCCCGGCGAGGCTCTTCAGCAGGGCCTCCGTGAACAGGCTGACCTCGCCGGCCCGGCCGTACGAGCGGTCGCCGGCCAGCGTGGCGTAGTAGGGGATGTGGAAGCGCCGGGGCAGGTCCAGTGGGCGCGCACCCGCGCCGAGCGGGGTGCAGCCGGCGAACCGGGTGCCCGAACTCTCGATCAGTACATCGGAGTTGGCGCGGCAGGCGTCCACGAAGAACACCTGCTGGCCGGCCTTGCACCGCTTGAGGCCGTTCATGAGGCCGGCGAAGTCGAGTGCTCCGTTGAGGGGGTTGTGGTGGTCGGCGAAGACGTCGGCGGCGAGCAGCGCCATGTCCTCGCCCTGGGAGACGCCGTGCCCGCAGAAGTAGAACAGGAGCCGGTTGTCGACGTGGCTGTCGCCCCGGTCGTACCAGTCGCCGACCGCGGTGACGATGTTGCCGATGGTGGCCTCGTCGACGTCGTGGTCGGTGCGCGTACGCGGGTCGGTGAACGGCGTCGGGTGCTCCTCGCTGAGCAGCAGGGCCACGCTGCCGAGCGGGCGTTCGGGGTCGTTGTAGTCGGTGAGCAGCCAGGTGGCGAAGGTGCGGGCCGACACCGGGGGCGAGCTGAGCTGGTGCATCCCGTCGGAGTCGGCGACCGGTGACTCACCGCCGTCGAGGTGCGGGTACTTGCCGACTCCGATGACCAGCGCGTGGGTGCGGGGCGAGGCGGCCGCCGCTTCGTCGGCGACGGCGGCCAGGTCTTCGAGATAGATCACTGAACCGGCCATGGATCCTCCGGAACACCACCGCTCCCGAGCATGCCCATTGGCATCATTTCTCCTACTATATTTCGTAACGCGCTGTATGTCCTGGCATACGTCAGTGAAGGTGAGGCCGCCATGGCCAGGAACCTCGTCATCTGTCTGGACGGCACGGGCAATCAACTGAGGGCGAAGGGCAACACGAACGTCGTACGGCTCTACGAGATGCTGGACCTGTCCGACCCCGCCCGGCAGATCGCGTACTACGACCCCGGGGTCGGCACGTTCTCCTCTGCGGGAGCCGTGACAACCGTGGGCCGCCGGCTTTCGAAGCTCTTCGGGCTCGCCTTCGGTTCCGGGATCAGGGTCAACCTCGCGGAGGCGTACACGTATCTGATGCGGCACTACGAACCGGGCGACCACGTCTACGTGTTCGGCTTCAGCCGGGGCGCGTACACGGCGCGCGCTCTCACCGGCATGCTCAAGGCGGTCGGTCTGCTGCGGCCCGGTCTGGAGAACCTCGTCCCGTACGCCGTGTCGGTCTACGCCAGGAACAAGACCTTCACCGCCGACGACTGGGCCCAACTCCACCATTTCGCGGGCACGTTCAGCATCAAGGTGGAGGCCAGGACCGGGATCCCGGTCGAGTACCTGGGCATCTGGGACTCCGTGAAGGCGGCCGGCATCCTGCGCTGGAACCTGCGCTGGCCGCACACCCGACAGGTGCCCAACGCCCTGCGGGTCCGGCACGCCGTCTCCATCGACGAGAAGCGCACGCCGTACCGCGAGTACCTGGTCACCCCGGGCGAGCAGCCCGCGCTGCCGGACGGGGTCGAGCAGGTGTGGTTCGCGGGTGTCCACTCGGACGTCGGCGGCACCTTCGAGGACGACCACCATCTCGCCACCATCGCCCTGAAGTGGGTCGTGGACGGCGCCCTGGCCCCCGACGGCAGGGGCCTCCTGCTGAAGCCCGGGTCTTATCGGCGCGAGTTGCCGGTCGGCCCCACGTACGCGCTGGGCAAGGTGCACCGGATGGGCTGGCTCTGGGCCCTGCTGACCTACCGGCACCGCCGGCTGCCCCAGCACGCCCGGGTGCACGCGAGCGTCCGCGCCCGCGTCGGCGAACTGCCGGACTACGGTTCGCGCATCCCGAAGACCGCCACGTGGGCGGACGAGGACTGGCTCACCGCCCGGGGCTGAAGCCGGGGCGGCCCCCGGGCGCGTCCCCAACCTCCGCCCGGGTCAGGTCAGTTCGAGCACACCCCGGCGTACGGCCTCCGAGACCGCCGCCGCCCTGTTGTCGACCTTGAGCTTGCGGTAGACGCGCACGAGATGCGTCTTGACCGTGGCCTCGCTGAGGAACAGCGCCGCGGCGATGGCCCGGTTGCTGAGCCCCTCGGCCATCAGCCGTACGACCTCGATCTCGCGTCCGCTCAACTCGTGCTCCGGGCTGACCACTTGGCCGACGAGTTCCCCGACGATCTCCGGTGCCAGCCCCAGCGCCCCGGCGGCGGCCCCGCGCACCGCCCGGAACAGTTCCTCGGGCGGGCCCGCCTTGAGCACATAGCCCCGGGCACCCGCCTCCAACGCCCTGACGACATCGGCCCGTCCGGCGTAACTGGTCAGCATCACCACCGCCACCCCGGGCGCCTCGGCGGCGAGCCGCCGGATCGCCTCGACCCCGTCGATGCCGCCCCCCGGGCTCCCGAAGCGGAGGTCCATCAGCGCGACATCGGGCAGCGTCCGGGCGACCAGCCCGACAGCCTCCTCACCGCTGCCGGCCTCGGCGATCACATCGAGATCGGGTTCGCCCTCCAGGAGCGCGCGCAGACCGGCCCGTACGACGGCGTGGTCGTCCGCGATCAGGACGCGCAACGGCTCGCCCCGGCCGGGCGGGACCTCGGTCATCGGACGGTCGCCGTGGGGACCGGCAGGGCGGGCGCGACGGACCCGGCGGGGGGCTGCGGCCGGGGCCGCGCGCGGACCGTGGCCCGGATCCGGGTGCCCCGGCCAGGCGCGCCGCTGACGTCCAGGTCGCCGCCGTACTCGCGCAGCCTGGCCCGCGCCGCGGGCAGCCCGAAACCCCGGCCCGGACCCGGTGCCGTACGGGCGAAGACCTCGGCGGGGTCGAATCCCACGCCGTCGTCGCTGACCTCCAGGTCCACCCGGTCCGGCCGCCGCCTGCTGAGGGTGACCTGCACGTTCACCGCGTGGGCGTGTTCGCGGACGTTCGCCAGTGTGCTCTGCGCGACGCGGAACAGGGTGGTCGCGGTGTGTTCGTCGAGCTCGGGCTGGGGGTCACCCACCGACCGGAACCGTACCCGTGCCGCCGTCCCGTCGGCCTGGGAGCGGGCGCACAGGACCCGCAGCGCGCCCTCGATGCCGGTCTCGGCGACGGAGGACGGAGTGAGGTCCCGGATCATGCGGCGGGTCTCGGTGAGGTTGGTGCCCAGGCCGTCGGCGACGGCGCGAACACGGGTGCGTGCCACGTCGGGGCGCTCCTCCCAGTCGCGTTCGGCGGCCTGGAGCAGCATCAGCCCGCCCGCGAGTTCCTGGGCGAGGGTGTCGTGCAGATCGCGGGCGATCCTGGTCCGCTCCGCCAGGACGCCCGCGCGGCGCTGCTGCCGGGCGACGAGTTCCCGTGTGTCACGCAGTTCCTCGACGAGAAGCCGGCGCGCCTCGGCGTCCCGTTGCTGGACGCGGTAGAGGGCGACGGTTCCCCAGACAGCCGCCACGGGCACCAGTACGGCGTCGATCACGAACCGGCCATCGGCGCCGGCCAGCGCCGTGACGAGAACCAGGGTGATCACGGCGACCGCCGCGGTCGCGGCCCGGCGGCCGAGCACGCGCTGCGCGGCGCAGGCCAACGGCAGGGCGCACCAGCCGAAGGCGGCGGTGAGCGTGGCCGGGACGAGGACGAGAAGGAGGCCCCACAGGGCGAGAAGCAGGGGTATCCAGCTCACCCGCCCGACCGTCCCGAGCCGGTCCCACAGTGTCACTCCGCCCGTGTAGACGAGCGCGAGCAATCCGCTGACGGTCGCGATGTACCAGCACAACTCGCTGTTGAGCCGGGCGAGTTGCAACAGCGCCGACGCCACGATGCCGAAGAACGCCAGATGTGACACATGCTCCAGGGTCAGCCGCCCACCGCCCCTGAGCGGCGAACGGACGGGGACACGGTCGGACACGGGGATCCCCTTGGGCAGACTGATCCATTCGAAAGGACCCCCGAGTCTATCGACCGCTTGTATGGCCACTGTGAAGAAGAGGTGAACCGCTCAACCGGCGGAGCTACGCACCGGGGTGCAGCCCCAGCGAGCCGGGAGTCGGCTCGCCCCTCACCTCACCGAAGTACAGCGCGAACGTCTGCTTCCAGCGCTCGATCCCCGCACGGTCGGCCATGAAGCGGGGGAAGCCGTCGAGGTTGGCGTTCGGATACGTCCAGATGGGCTGGAGGCCCCCCGCGGGGGTGACGTCCGTCCGTACGGACCAGCCGTTGCGGGCGCCCTGCTGCTGGGCGGTGGAGAGCTGCCAGTTGAGGTAGAGCTTGGCGGCCGTGGTGTTCCGGCCCTGCTTGAGGATCGCGGCCCGCTGGCCCCAGGCCATGAACGGGTGTCCTTCGGCGACGCCCCACTGGGTAGGTGCCGTGGCCGACGGCACGAGCGAGCCCGAGCCGCCGACGCCGAGCGCCTTCTGCCCGCTGGAGACGGCCAGTCCGGGGCTGTTGCTGCCACGGGCGAACCGCACGTCCTGGGCGGCGAACCTGGCGGCCCAGTCCCAGCCGTAGTGGTCCACGTACAGCTTGAAGAGGTAGAGGACGGCGTCGTCGTCGTGCGGATAGGACGACGCGATCTGCCCCTTCCATTTCGGGTCGATCAGGTCGAGCGGTGACCTCGGGGCGTCGGCGCCGACCGCGGCGACGTTGTACAGGTAGCTGAAGCCGATCACCGCGATGGCGGTCCAGGCGCCGTCCGGGTCCTTGAGGCCGTCGTACACCTTGGAGAAGCCGGCGGGCCGGTAGTGCAGCAGGCGGCCCTGCCCCTTCCAGCGGGTGAAGTCCTGGAGCGTCTGGAGCTGGACGACGTCGGGGACGAGGGTGTCGGTGGCGAACTGGTTGTCGATGCGGACGTCGTGGTACTTGCTGTAGTCCACGACGACCTTGAGGTCGATCTCCGGGAAGCGGGCCGAGAAGCCGCTGCGCACGCCGTTGCCCTGGCTGTCGACATCGCCGCCCATGTAGAGGACGAGCTTGCCGCCCTCGGCGAGCGCGGCCCGGTACAGCTCGTCGAGCGTCCGGGTCTCCTCGGCGCGCGTGGTCGGACGTGACCCGGCGGACGAGGCCGCGGCGGCGGGGGTCCCGGTGGCACCGAGCGCGCCGACACCCAGGGCCGCTCCGGCTCCGGTGGTCAGTACACGGCGTCGGCTGAGGAAACTGGACACGCTGAGGGCCTCTCGACGGGGGGAGTCCTGCTGGGGTTTCGAGCCTGACGCGAGCGAGAGGGTCTTCGCGTCGGCTGTTCGGAGCCTCGTCGGGGCTGGGGGATGAACCTCCGTTCAACCCATCGGTTGAACGGGGTCGGGTCGCCGGGTGTCAGACGGCCTGGAGCGCCTCGGGGACGAGGTCCTTGAGCGAGGGGTAGCCGTCGACGGCCATGATCAGGTCCGCCTCGGCGAGCAGCGAGCGCAGGACGTGGACGATGCCGTCGGTGCCGCCCAGGGCGCAGCCGTAGGCGTACGGGCGGCCGATGCCGACCGCTGTCGCGCCCAGGGCGAGGGCCTTGACGATGTCGGCGCCGCCGCGGACACCGGAGTCGAAGAGGACCGGCAGGTCACCGGCCGCCTCCACGACGGCGGGCAGGGCGTTGAGGGCGGGGAGGCCGCCGTTGGCCTGCCGGCCGCCGTGGTTGGAGCAGTAGACGCCGTCCACTCCCGCGTCGCGGGCGCGGCGCGCGTCCTCGGGGTGGCAGATGCCCTTCACGATCAGCGGGAGGTCGGTCAGCGAGCGCAGCCAGGTCAGGTCGTCCCAGGTGAGCGGGTTGCCGAAGACCTGGGTCCAGTGCAGGATCGCGGACTGCGGGTCCTCCTCGGGTGTCCGGCCGAGGCCGGCCCGGAAGGCCGGGTCGCTCAGATAGTTGGCCAGGCAGTGGCCGCGCAGCTGGGGGAAGTTGGCCGTCGCGAGGTCCCTCGGGCGCCAGCCGGTGATCCAGGTGTCGAGGGTGACGACGATGCCCCGGTACCCGGCTCGCTCGGCTCGGTTGACGAGGCTCTCGGCGAGGCTCCGGTCGGTCGGGGTGTAGAGCTGGAAGAAGCCGGGGGTGTCGCCGAGTTCGGCGGCCACGTCCTCCAGCGGGTCGGCGGACAGGGTGGAGGCGACCATCGGGACTCCGGTACGGGCGGCGGCGCGGGCCGTGGCCAGGTCGCCGTGTCCGTCCTGGGCGCACAGTCCGATGACACCGATCGGGGCGAGGAACACCGGGGACGGAAGTGTCGTCCCGAACAGCTCGACGGTCAGATCGCGCTGGGCGGCGCCGACGAACATGCGCGGGATCAGCCCCCAGCGGGCGAAGGCGGCGACGTTGGCCCGCTGGGTGTGTTCGTCGCCGGCGCCTCCGGCGACGTAGGACCAGACGGACGGCGGCAGCGCGGCCCTGGCCCGGTCGGCCAACTCGGCGAACTCCATGGGGAAGGAGGGCAGCACACCGCCCAGCCCGTTCAGGTAGATCTCGTTCTGGTAGTCGGCGAACGCCATGCGGACACCCTTTCCCTCAGGTCGACGGCTCGTGACTCGGGCAGCTCGAGACTCAGGCGGCTCGTGGCCGGGCGTGGCGGAGAAGGTGATCGGCGAGCAGCTCCAGCGCGGCCAGGCTGTCGGTGGTGTTGCGGTCGACCAGCCACGTCATGTTGAGGCCGTCGATCACTGAGTGCACGTACCGCGCGAGCACCGGCACCGGTTCGGTCCACTCGATTCCGGCGTTGTCGGCGGCGAGTTCGAGCAGACCGACGAAGGCGCGCAGGTAGATCTCGTACTGCTTCCTGGCGACGTCCTCGAAGCCGGGATTGCGCAGCGCGTACTGGGTGAGCTCGTAACTGATCTGGTGCTCGCCGGGGTTGGCCTCGAAGCCCTTCCAGAAGGCGTGCAGACTGTCGAGGACACTGTCACGGATGTCCTTGTGCGGGGCGAACAGACCGCGGACCTCGGCGACGTACCGCTCGGTGAGGGTCTCGGTGACGAGGTCGAGCAGCTGCGCCCGGGACTCGAAGCAGTAGTGGAAGGCCCCGAGGGTCATGTCCGCCTCGGTGACCACCGCGCGGGTGGTGGCCTTGGCCACGCCGTCGCGTGCCATCACCCGGATCGCCGCCTCAAGGAGCTCCGCTCTCCGGTCGCTCGCCGCCATGCGGGGCACGCGTTCTCCTCTCCACACCGGTCTCACCTGTGGGTTCGCCCGTCAGGATAACCAACCCACCCAGAAGAAGTAAGTCACTTGTCCAGGACGCTTGACTTACTTCTCTCCTCTGGGCCACCGTAGCGGGAAACGGACGGGTACGAGCAACCTCGGGAGGCAGGGGTGCGAGGAAGGGCCACGGTCGTTCTGGACGGATTCGGCGTCCTGGAGTCGCTGCGCTGGCACGACGACGCCCTGTGGTTCTGCGACCTCGCTCACGGGACGGTGCACCGCTGGGACACCCGGGGCGAGCCGGAGACGGTGGCGGAGGTCCCCGGCCGGGCGGGGGGCCTGGGCTGGCTGCCCGACGGGCGGATGCTGGTCGTCTCCATGGACGGGCACTGCGTCTACCGGCGGGAGCCGGACGGTTCCCTGGTCGTGCACGCCGACCTCAAGGGCATCGCCGGGGGCCCCGCCAACGACATGTTCGTCGACCGGCTGGGCCGCGCCTACGTGGGCAACTTCGGCTTCGACTACCACGGCTTCGTCCGCCGGCAGCCCAACTCGATGCTCTATGCCCCGCCGGGACCGCCGAGGACGCCCATCGCCTGTTTCTCCCCCGAGGGTGAACTGCTGGGCCTGAGCGAGCCGTTGGTGTTCCCCAACGGCATGTTCCTGGTCGACGACGACTCCACGCTGCTCGTCGCCGAGACGCTCGCGATGCGCCTGACCGCACTGCCCGTGCTGCCCGACGGGCGCCTCGGCCCGCCCCGGCCCTGGGCTCCGCTGATCCCTTCCGCCCTGTGGGCGTCCCTCAACCATCCCGGGCCGCTGGGCCGTGTCACGCGGCGCGTCTCCGCCCTCCTCGACCGGCCGGCGATCGCCGCCCGCTCCGCCAGTCCCATCGCCCCCGACGGCATGGCGCCGGGGCGGGACGGCACGGCGTGGGTCGCGAACGCGCTGCGCGGCGAGTGCGTCCGGGTTGGACCCGGCGGCGTGATCCTGGACCGGGTCGCCACCAGCAGACAGACCCTGAGCTGTGTGGTCGCCGGACCCGACGGCGACACCCTGTACGCGGCCACCACACCGACCGACGACCCGGTGCGCGCGGCCGGGCTGAACGGGTCGCGACTGGAGGCGTTCGTCCTGCCGTCATAACCGCGACCCTCGTCGACTCGGCCTATTCTCCCGGGAGTTCACATGCACGGACAGCGAACGGACGGTGCGCGGTGCCCTCACGCCGACGCTCGGGGCGGGGGCCCGCGATGAGCGTCGTGCTGATCACCGGTGCCGCGAGCGGCATCGGTGCGGCGACCGCGCGCGAGGCGGTGCGCCGGGGCCACCGGGTGGCGCTCGCCGACATCGACCTGGCCGGAGCGACCCGGATCGCCGGTCAACTGGGCGACGCCGCGCACGCGTTCGAGCTGGACATCCGCGACGAGGCAGCGTGGGAAGCGGTTTTCGACGCGGTGGCGGAGCGACTCGGCCCGGTCGACGTGCTCGTCAACAACGCCGGGATCATCCACACCGGCTACGCCCGCCAGTTGCCGCCGGCTCAGCACCGGCACATGGTGGAGGTGAACCTGCTCGGACCGATCACCGGCATGCTGGCCGCCCTGCCCAGGATGCGCGCCCAGGGCCACGGGCACATCGTCACCGTGTGCAGCATGACGTCGTTCCTGCCGCTGCCCGGCTACACCACCTACGGCGCGACCAAGCACGGGCTGCGCGCCTTCCACCACAGTGTGGCCATCGAGGAACGCGACGGGCCCGTCACCTTCAGCATCGTCCATCCGCCCGGCACCCGCACTCCCATGCTGGAGCAGGAGATGGCCGATCCCAGCTCGGTGATCACCTTCGCCGAGAAGCCGCTCTCCCCCGAGAAGGTGGCCTCGGTGATCGTCGACGCCATCGTGAGAAAGCCGATAGAAATCGTCCACCCCGCCATCGGCGGACGCGTACAGCGGGTCGCCGGTGTGTTCCCCCGGCTGATGCGCTTCGTGATCCCCAAGGTGGCGGCCATGGCCAAGCGCCGCAGCACGGGCCTCGTCCTGGCACCGACCGCGGTACCCGAGCAAGGAGACACCGACCGATGAGCATCGACACCTCCACTCCCAGAACCGGTTCGGATCCGATGGCCCAGAGCCATTTCGACGGACTGCGGGCGGCGACCGCCGGCCTCGAACCGCCCTTCGGCGTCATCGACCTGGACGCCTTCGACGCCAACGCCCGCGACCTGGAACGCCGTGCGGGCGGCAAGCCGATCCGGCTGGCGAGCAAGTCGCTGCGCTCCCGCGCCCTCATCAGGCGAGCCCTGGAACGCCCCGGATTCGACGGCATCCTCGGCTTCACCCTGCCCGAAGCCCTGTGGCTGGCCGAGGAGTTCGACGACGTCCTCGTCGGCTACCCGACCGCCGACCGAAACGCGCTTCGCCAACTGGCCGCCGACGAGCGGCTCGCGTCCCGGATCACCCTGATGGTGGACTGCGTCGAGCATCTCGACCTGATCGACGCCGCGACCGGCCCCCGCGAGACCCGGATCCGCGTCTGCCTGGAACTGGACGCCGCCCTGCGCCTCGCGGGCGGCCGTATCCACCTGGGGCCGCGCAGATCCCCGGTGTACACCCCCGAGGAGGCGGCGGCGTTCGCGCGCGAGATCGCGTCCCGCCCGGGCTTCGAGCTGACGGGCATCATGGGGTACGAGGGGCAGGTCGCCGGTCTCGGTGACAACGTGCCCGGCAACGCCGTCAAGCGGGCCGTCGTACGGGCGATGCAGCGTTCCTCCGTCGAGGAGCTGAGCCACCGCCGGGAAGCCGCAGTCGCGGCCGTACGGGCCGTGACACCGCTGCGGTTCGTCAACGGCGGCGGCACGGGCAGCCTGGAGACCACGACCCGCGAGGACTCGGTCACCGAACTCGCGGCGGGCTCCGGCCTGTACGGTCCGGGCCTGTTCGACTTCTACCGCGCCTTCCGGCCCGTCCCGGCGGCGTACTTCGTGCTGCCCGTCGTACGCCGTCCCTCGTCGTCGGTCGCGACCCTCCTCGGCGGTGGCTGGGTGGCGTCCGGGCCGCTCGGCAAGGACCGGCTGCCCACGCTGGCCTGGCCCCCCGGGCTGCGCGTGACCGCCACCGAGTCCTTCGGCGAGGTGCAGACCCCGCTGGTGGGCAGGGCCGCGAGCGTGCTGAACATCGGGGACCGGGTGTGGCTGCGGCACGCCAAGGCCGGTGAACTGTGCGAGCGCATCGGCGAGCTGCACCTGGTCAGCGGCGGCGAGGTGGTCGACACCGTGCCCACCTACCGCGGTGAGGGCCGCCACTTCCTGTGACCGCCACGACCATTACCGGCCGGACAGTCCTGATCGTCGGCGCCTCCTCCGGGATCGGTGCGGCGGTCGCCCGCCAACTGGCCCCGGCGGGCAACCGCCTCGTCCTCACGGCCCGGCGCGCCCCCGAACTGGCCGCCGTGGCCCAGGAGATACGGGCCGCGGGCAGCGCCTGCCTCGACCTCGCCGCCGACGCCCTGGACCCGGAGGCGGCGGCCGGGGTCGTGACGGCCGCCGTCGCCGAGTTCGGCACGATCGACATCGCGCTGCTCAACGCCGGTCAGGGGCCGGACATGGCCATGGACCGGGTGAGCACGGCGGACGTGTCCCGGATCATGGCGTTGAACTACGACGTCGTCGTCAACTACCTGGTGCCGCTGGTCCGGCGGATGGGCGAGCAGCCGCACGGCGGGCTGATCGCCCACACCAACTCCCTCGCGGGGCTGATGGGCATCCCCCGCCAGGGCCCGTACTCGGCGGCGAAGGCGGCCGTACGCACCCTCCTCGACGCGGCACGCGTCGAACTGACCCCCAGGGGCATCCGGTTCACCTCGATCCACCCCGGCTTCGTGGGAACGGACCGGGTCGGTGCGGACGGTCTGCCCAAGCCCTTCCAGGTCAGTCAGGAGCGTGCCGCGCGGTACGTCGTACGCGCCCTGGAACGAGAACCGGCGCAGGCCTGTTTCCCCTGGCAGACAACGGCGTTGGTCCGGGCGCTGCGCGTCCTGCCCACGCCGGTCTCCGACCGGGTGCTGCGGCTGCTGGCCGCGAGGTAGGGCCGCCGCGTCACTCCGCCGTCAGGGGCAGCACCCCGAACGTGTGCCTCTCCCCCAGGCGGCGGGAGGCCTCCTCCGGGTAGGCGACGACGGACGGTTCGGTGCCGAGGAGCCGGCCGAGCCGCCGCTCGGTGTCGTACGCGGGCGGGCCCGGGTCGCCCGTCGTCGCGAAGGAGGTCCGGGCGGAGCGGAAACGGGCGGAGAGTGCGTCGGTCTCGGGCGGCGGCGTGGGCCCCACTACCCTTCACCAAGCGAACCCCGCCTCCCGCCCAGAAGAGAACTCACCAAGGGTCCACTCCCGTGCGCGCGGACCTGCGGGCGCACTAGGTTGTGCGCCATGAGCAACCTTGACCGCGCGCCCGTACCCAGCGTCTGTGGCGGCCGTGGATTCGTCGTCGCCGAACCCGTGCGCGAACTGCTGAGCCCCCGGCGCGTCAAGCTCGGGGAGGGGACCGAGGTACGCCGGCTGCTGCCGAACCTCGGACGGCGCATGATCGGCGCATGGGCCTTCGTCGACCACTACGGTCCGGACGACATCGCCGACGAACCCGGTATGCAGGTGCCGCCGCACCCCCACATGGGTCTGCAGACGGTGAGCTGGCTGCACGAGGGCGAGGTGCTGCACCGCGACTCGACCAGCAGCCTCCAGACGATCCGCCCGCGCGAACTGGGCCTCATGACCTCCGGCCGGGCCATCAGCCACTCCGAGGAGAGCCCCAGGTCCCACGCGCGGTTCCTGCACGGGGCGCAGCTGTGGGTCGCCCTGCCGGACGACCACCGCCACACCGACCCCCGCTTCGAACACCACGCCGGTCTGCCCACGGTCACGGCACCCGGCGTGACGGCGACCGTGATCCTGGGCGACCTCGACGGCGCGACCTCGCCCGGCACGACGTACACCCCCATCGTCGGCGCCGACCTGACGCTCGCCGCCGACGCCGACGTACGCCTTCCGCTGGTGGCCGACTTCGAGTACGGGGTGCTGGCCATGTCCGGGGAGGTGCACGTCGACGGGGTACCGGTCCTGCCGGGCTCGATGCTCTACCTCGGCTGCGGCCGCACGGAACTCCCGCTGCGCGCCACGTCCGACGCGAGCGTGATGCTCCTGGGCGGCGAGCCGTTCGAGGAGGAGTTGATCATGTGGTGGAATTTTGTGGGCCGTACACAGGAGGAGATCGTGCAGGCTCGCGAGGACTGGGCGAAGGGGACCCGGTTCGGCGAGGTGAAGGGCTACGACGGAGATCCTCTCCGCGCGCCGTCTCTGCCCGAGACGCCGCTGAAGCCGCGGGGAAGGGTGCGCTGACCAGGGCAACCCGGGCCGGCGGACCCGAGCGGCCGGGACCGCCTGTCAGCCTGTCCAGTGACCGGGATCCCTGGCAGCGCAACCGTTCCTGTGGACTGAGCGAGAGTGAGTCAGCCGCGCGCCCCGAACGGTCTTGGGCGAGCTGGTCCCCGGCGTACTCGACCCCGGGTGGCGACACGCATCGTGTGCGTGGTCCGGGCCCGGGAGGCCAGTTCCCTGCGCGACCTGGCCAGGTGGGTACGGCCGGAGGCGACAGGGAGGCCCTGAACCATCCTCTGGTGGAGCAGGGGCCCCGCACGCTGACGCCGTACCCGGTGTCCCAGGTCGCACGATCACGTTAGCCCGAACAGCCCAGACCACCACAAGCCCGCACGCGAACGATCACACGATCGAGGCTCGACTCTCGCGCCAGTCCGTTCTGGTCGTACCCCTACACCCCATCGCCAGGGAACTCGATGGGCTACAAACTCGCGAGGGTACCCGGCGGCCAGAGCCATCAGGGGCAAAGAACTCAAGGAACCTGGTACGTACGTGGTGTCGAAGCCAGATGATCACGAGGACGTCCCGTGCCTGCTGTTGCAGAGGATGCCTCGACCATTCACGCCGGCACCGCACCCCGCGCCATGGCCACCATCCGCCACTGCCTCCTCACCAGGCCTTTCCGGCCCAAGGGACTTGACATTCACGTCCAATGTGAAAGTTGGCGTTGCGACCATGTGTCGGTCAGTGACCGGGCGGGTCGAACCCGAGAGCGGCCAGGGCCTCCTCGGCGGCCTGCTGGTCCTGCTCGTAGTCGCCGCCGGAGATCCCCAGCCTCCCGACGTACCGGCCGTTCTCGATGATCGGGTAGCCGCCGCCGACGGCCAGCACACGAGGGTGGCCGCCCAGCGGCGCGATTTGCGGGTTGACGAGCAGGTCGTTCCACGTATGGGTGGGGATACGGAAGGAGATCGCGGTCCAGGCCTTGTCGACGGCGACCTCGCCGGTGAGGAAGGGCGCGTCGTCGGCCCGATCGAACGCCTTCAGATGTCCGCCCTGGTCGGTGACGGCGACGGCCGCCGTGAAGCCGATCCGGGCAGCGGCGGTGTGTACTGCCGCGATGAGTGCGCCGGCGGCGGCCTGGGTGATTGACGAGGCGGGGGCCGACTTCTGGACTGTGACGGTGCTCATGAATATTCCTTTGTTGCTGTGCTGTGCGCGTCGGGTGGAGGGGCCGCAAGCCAGGTCACCGCAGGGGTGAGGCCGGGGTGGGGACCACGCGGGTGACGACGGACTTCTCGGAGATCAGCAGGCCGTAGACGACCGGGCCGATCTCGTTCTTCCAGCGGTCGTGCTCGTACACGGCTGTGTACAGGGCCTCACTCTGGGCCTCGTCCTCGAACCGGCGGATCCACACGTAGCCGTCCTCGGCGTCGACGAAGGAGGCGGACACGTCCATGCCCAGCAAGGCCTGGAACGGCATGACCACATCCTCCATGTAGCGCACCTGCTCCTCGCGGCGCCCGGGCTGCACCTGGTAGCGGCGGATCTCGTAGTACACGGTGCTGCTCCTGACTGCTTGCAGGGAAGGTCAGTCGGTCACGGTGAGGACGACCTTGCCGCGGGTGCGGCCGGCCTCGACGTGGGCGTGGGCCGTGCCGACCTGCTCCAGCGGGAAGGTCTCCTCCACCTCGACGGCGACCTCACCGGCGTCGATCAGGCCGGCGATCGTGGTCAGCGCGGTACCGTCCGGCTCGACCAGATACGCAGTGAGGCGCACTCCGGCTGCCTCGGCGGCCTGGGCCAGTTCCGGGGAGACACCGGCCGGGACGGCGACCAGCAGGCCGCCCGGGCGCAGGACCTTCAGCGAGCGGGTGCTGGTCCGGTCGTGGGCGTCGCCCACCAGGTCGATGACGACGTCGACGTCCTTGACGACGTCCTCGAAGTGGGTGGTGGTGTAGTCGATGGTCTCGTCGGCGCCGAGTTCCTTGAGCCAGGGGTGGCGTGCGGCGCTGGCGGTGGCGATCACGTGGGCGCCCAGGTGCCGGGCGAACTGGACCGCGAAGTGGCCCACCCCGCCGGCGGCGGCCGTGATCAGGACGCGCTGGTCGGCCTGGAGGTGGGCGGTGTCGACCACGGTCTGCCAGGCGGTCAGCGCCGCCAGCGGCACGGCGGCCGCGTGCATGTGGTCGAGGGCGGCCGGCTTGCGGGCCCACTGGCGGGCCGGGGCGGTCACGTACTCGGCGTAGCCGCCGGCGGCGCGCGGGAACCACGGCATGCCGTAGACCTCGTCGCCGACCTTCAGGGTGGTGACGCCGAAGCCGACCTCCTCGACGACACCGGACACGTCCCAGCCCAGGGTCAGCGGGAGCGTCTGCAGCCCCGCCATGCCCTGGCCCTCGCGGGTCTTCCAGTCCACCGGGTTGATCCCGGCGGCGTGCACCCGTACCAGCACCTCGGTCGGCAGCGGCTCGGGGCGCGCGACCTCCTCGACGGTCAGCACCTCCGCTCCGCCGAACTCGCTGATGGTGACTGCCCGCATGGTCCGCTCGCTCATGTTGTCCTCGCTCATGTCCGTCTCACGCCTTCTTGTGCCGGGACCGCGGTCCCGGCACAAGAAACAGTGGCGTGTGCCCGCAGAGGCGGGTGAGTGGCCGGAAGGACATCTGTCGTACCATTCCGGCCATGACGCATCGTGTTGTCGTTCTCGCCCTCGACGGAGTCCTGCCGCTGGACCTGGGCATCCCGGCCAGGGTGTTCAACGAGGCCTGTGAACCGGATGGGACCCGTCTGTACTCCGTCAGCACCTGTTCCCTCGGCGGCCGGCCGGTGCGCACGCACGAGGACTACCGGATCGTCGTCGACCACGACGAGTCGGTGCTGGAGACCGCGGACACCGTCGTTCTCGCCACGCAGGAGCCCAGCGAGCAGCTGCTCGCGACCGGCGCGCTCCCCGAGGAACTCGCCGCGGCGCTGGACCGGATAGGGCCGCAAACCCGCATCGTCAGCCTGTGCACCTCGGCCTTCCTGCTCGCGGCGGCCGGTCTGCTGGACGGTCAGCGGGCCACCACGCACTGGGGGCTGTGTGACGCGCTGGCGCGGCGGTTCCCCGACGTCGAGGTCGATCCGGACGTGTTGTTCGTCGACAACGGACGCATCCTGACGTCCGCCGGCGGAGCGGCCGGCATCGACCTGTGCCTGCACCTGGTCCGTCTGGACCACGGGGCGGCGGTGGCCTCGGCCGCCGCACGGCGCTGCGTCGTGGCGCCGTGGCGCGAGGGCGGGCAGGCCCAGTTCATCGAGCACCCGGTTCCGCAGGACACCGACCGTTCCACTTCGGCGACCCGGCAGTGGGCGCTGGACCGGCTGGCCGAACCGGTCACGCTGGAGGACATGGCCCGGCACGCGCACATGAGCATGCGCACCTTCACCCGACGGTTCCGCAGTGAGGTGGGCAGCAGCCCGCTGAAGTGGCTGGCGCAGCGGCGGCTGGCGCACGCGCGCCTGCTGCTGGAGTCCACCGACCTGACCGTCGCACGGATCGCCACCGTCTGCGGCTTCGGCGATCCCGTCGCCCTGCGCAAGCAGTTCCACACGTACCTGGGCCTGTCACCACTGGCCTACCGTCGCGCGCACAGCGCACCGGAGCCGATGACGGCACGGTGACCACCCAGCCGGGTCAGGGCTGCGACAACGCCCCACCCATCACCCGGCGCGTCGAGTGGCTCCTGCTGCCCTCTACCACTAATTCAAGGGCAAAGTCCCGGACACCATGTCGGCGAGGTGAAGGGCTGTGACGGAGCCCCGCTCCACGCACCTTCGCTGCCCGATACGCCGCTTACGCCGCGGGGAGAACTGGGAGTGGCTCATCCAGTTGTACGCGTGGCCCAGGACTGAGAACGCGGCGCGGCACCGTGCTGGTGCCGCGCCGCATCTTCAGGCCTGGGCCACGCCATGAAAGGAAAGCTCAGTACAGCTTCTTCACCGCCGTGACGGTCGTGGCCTTGAAGTCGGCCACCTGGGCGTGCTGGAAGGTACCCATCTGGCCCCACCGGACGACCGTCACGGTGGCGCCGTCGCGGCCGACCGAGAAGAGGTTGATGTCGGAGGAGCCCCAGGTGGAGGCTGTGTGGATGCCGTAGACATCGGCGCCCTCCTCGACGTTCAGCCGGCCGTAGTACTTCTGCGTCGCCGTGATGTCCGGGTCCTGCTGCATGAGCTTCTTCGCGCAGCCGGCCAGGTCCTTGCGCAGCAGCGCCGCGAAGTCCTTCGCCCACTGTTCGCTGCGCCCCTCGACCGTGAGCTGCTGGGCGTTCGTGTCGTACTCCGTCCAGTACTCCCGGTGCGTGGTGGTGGACGGCAGCGCGTCGCCCACGCACATCGGCAGCGGGTCGGGCTGGCCGGCCGTGACCGCTCCGGCGTACCACGGCGAGGACGGGTGGGGCGGCAGGTCGGCAGGCTCCAGGAACCGGGGTGTGTCGGAGGCCGGCGTGGTGGCGGCGGCCGGGACAGCGGCTGCGGCGACACCGGCCACGGCCGCCAGCGCGGCCACGGTGGTACGAATGCCTCGGGTACGGATCTGCATGGTCTCCCCCATTGGTTCCCCGGTCGAATGCGCGGGCTTGTGCCCTTGCCCCCCGTACGACCCACCACCACACATGACGGTTGCCCTGTACGTCCGCTACGGATCCGTCCCGATTGTCACCGCCCTGCCACCGGGTTCGAGGCCGGTGACCGCTCGCTGCCGCCCGTGGTCGGCTCAGCCGGACCAAGGCCGATCCGACAAGCGTCGAGGAGGACCGCACGAGTGCGTCAATGCCGCGGATATGGAGGTCACTGCACGCTTCGCCCCAGGGAGGGCTGATCCGCTCGGTCAGTTCCCGGGGACGTGGAGGGGGGCAGGGTCCCGCTGGGATGTTTCCTTGACAGCCCAGGCGAGGCCGTTGAGGAGCAGTCGGGTGCTGCCTCGGATGTGGGCGAAGTCCTGCTCTCCGTCCGGGCCGCTCAACACGAGGTAGGTGTACTGCTCGATCCAGTCCAGGCGGGTTCCGCCGTCCTGTGCGGCCAGCCGAACGGTCACCAGGGACACCCAGCGACGCACGTCGTTCACATACGCCTCGTAGACGTACACGAGATGCTCCGCCGGCTCCAGGTCGAGGAACCGCGAGCGGTATTCGACCCGCTCGTCCATGTCCTCGGAGACGACGCGGTTGCGCGCCCGCTCGCCGCCGCCGACACGGAAGTCCAGCTCGTGTTCGGCGGTGCGGGGCGGCCCGGGCAGCTTGAACCAGCGAACGCGCAGTTCGGGCTCGGCGAAGGCCGCGAACACCCGTTCCGGCGGGGCGTCGATGTGCACCCGCAGCTCGAACGAACCGTGCCTGACCGGTTCGTTCTCGTCGGCCGGGGAGGTGTCCGCAGTGACGTTTTCGATCTTGCCCGCACTCATGTCGGCGACCCTAACACGCTCTACGTGCGGTGTCCGGCGGGCCGGATACCGCACGTGTGAACGGGAGTTGATGATGTGTCAGATCCAGTCGTCGAGTGACGTGAGGAAGCCCTCCAGGTCGTCGCGGTGGATGCAGTGACCGGTGTCCGCCACGTGGCGGACCTCGAAGCCGACCGCGCGCAGCCGCTCTGCGAGGTCGTCCGGTACGAGGTGATGGTCGCCGGCGCCCTGGACCAGCGAGGGGACGAGAGGCCGCTCGGGCACGAACTCGACGGTGCTGTCCAGCCAGTCCACAGCGCGTATGTCCCAGCGCTTGTACGCGGCGAGTTCGGCTTCGATGTCCTCGGGCAGCCAGCGTGGGAACATCTGCCGCATCACCTCGGCCGTGGTCACCTTGGTGAACTGCGCGAACTCCTTGATCTCGGCCACCGCTTTGTCGGTGAACCGCCAGGCCGGATCGCTGTAGACCACCCGGGAGGGACTCAGCTCGGCCACCGCCAGGGAGAGCACCGACGCGCCGAAGGAGTGGCCGATCGCGAGATCGGCGCCGGCCGGCAGCGACTGCACCAGGTCGGCGGCGAAGAGCTCGGGCGTGTACTCCTCGGCGTTCGGGCTGTCGCCGTGACCGCGCAGGTCCGGCATGATCACCCGGTAGCCGCGCTCGGCGAGCCGTGCTGCCACCCGGCTCCAGGTGTCCGACGACGAGATGATGCTGTGAACGAGCAGCGCGACCTTGTCACCGTCGCCGACCTCGTGGAGTGTGAGCCTCATCGTCCAGGGCTTCCTTTCCCGACTTCTTCCCGTGGCATGGTCATCGGCCCGCGCCGGTCACGTGCAGCAGGGCGCGGGCCGCCAGGCGGTAGCCGAACGCGCCCAGGCCGACCACGACGCCGGAGGCCAGGGGGGCGATGACCGACTCGTGCCGGAACCGCTCCCGCGCCCACACGTTGCTCAGGTGCACCTCGATCCACGGGTGCTCATAACTCGCGAGGGCGTCCCGCAGGCTCCAGCCGGCGATCATCAGGGCGCCCGGGTTGACCACGGCGCCGACGCTGTCGGGCCCGTGCTCGTGGATGGCGCTCACCAGCTCGCCCTCCGACTCCCGCTGGACGGAGAGGACCTTCCAGCCCTGCTCGCTCACCTCGTCGGCGACCGCCTGCTCGATGTCGGCCAGGGTGTCGGTGCCGTACAGCTCCGGCTCCCGGCGGCCCAGGATGCCGAGGTTGGGTCCGTTCAGTAGGAGCATCGTGCTCATGCGTCACCTCGGTGTTCAAAGGTCCGAACCGCATCCGGTCCGTGGTCTGGGGTTCCCTGGGGGGTGGCGGTCGGGGGATCCATGCCGAGCCTGGTCCCGGCGGTCTCCTCGACGTGGGCCATCGCGTACCGCAGGATGGGCGGCGCCATCAGGGAGGTGACGATGGCGACCAGGACGACGATCGTGTACGTCTCGGTGTTCAGGACGCCGAGGCGGAGCCCGGTCATCGCCACGATCACCTCGACGACACCGCGAGAGTTCATGCCGGCACCGAGGGCCAGCGCCTCCCACCTGTTGAGCCTGCTGAGCCGGGCTCCGATGAACGCGCCGCCGAACTTGCCGGCCACGGCCACGGCGAGCACCGCGACAGCCGCGCCCAGGACGGAAGGCCGGGCCAGCGCGGTGAGGTCCATGCGCAGTCCGGCGGTGGCGAAGAAGAGCGGGGCGAGGGCGGCGAGGACCAGGGTCCGCAGCGGTTCCAGTTTCTCCGGGTCCACCACGCCGCTGGTGGCGATCAGCACGCCGCAGACGAAGGCGCCGAAGATGGCCTCCAGGTGCATCGCCTGGGTGGCCGCCGCGCTGAACAGGATCAGGACGACGACCGTGGCGACCGTCGGCATGGCGCTCTCGGCGCGTCCTGCCCACCGCAGCGCGGCCCGCACCAGCGGGCGGCCGATCAGCGCCGCGAACAGGACGACGCCCACCGGGTAGAGGACGGAGGTGGCGACGACACCGGCGGTCAGTCCGACGGTGGCCATCGCGGAGACGACGGACAGCAGGAACCAGCCCGCCACGTCGTCCACCACTCCGGCCGAGAGGATCAGCTGGCCGATGTCGCGGTGCAGCAGTTTCATGTCGAGCAGGGTCTTGGCGATCACCGGGAGGGCGCTCACGCACATCGCCACACCCAGGAACAGGGCGAAGACGGTCGGGGTGGTGCCGTCGGGCACGAACGACCCCGGCAGCAGGTAGCCGGTGGCGATACCGAGGCCCAGCGGCAGCAGCAGGCCCGCGGCGCTGACCTTGGCCGCGGTGAGACCGCGCCGCCTGACCAGGGCGAAGTTCATCTCGGCGCCGGTGACACCGACCAGCAGCAGCACGCCCAACTGGCCGACCGCGTCCAGCAGGTTCATCTGCTCGGCCTGTTGGGGCAGCAGCCAGTCGGAGAAGCCGGGCAGCAGAGGTTGCAGGAGGGACGGGCCGACAAGGACGCCCGCAGCGAGCTCGCCGGTGACGGCGGGCAGGCGGAACCGCATCGCCAGCCGGCCGAGCACCAGGGCGAGCAGCAGAAGGAACGCGACCTGGAGCAGGAACACCAGGAGTGCGTGTTGGCCGATCGTCGGCACAGGGGCGGCGAGGGGCATCTCGGCTTCTCTCACGTGGAGGGTCAGCGGTCGGTCGCGCGGTCCTGCGGGCCCGGGGTTCCTCGGTCCGTCAGGACGGTCCCAGCCGCGCGGCCACCAGGTCGATGACCTCGGAAGCCCGGTCGGCGAGGAAGAAGTGGCCGCCCCGGAAAACCTTCACCTCGCTCGGCCCGGTGGTGTGCCGCGCCCAGTCCTCGGCCTCGTCGAGGGAGACCCGAGGGTCGCTGTCGCCGGTGAGCACGGTGACCGGGCAGTCGAGACGGCGTCCGGGCTCGTGCCGGTACCGTTCGATGGCGGTGTAGTCGCTGCGGATGGCCGGCAGGATCATCGCCAGCACCTCCGGGTCGCCCAACAGCGTCTCGTCGGTGCCGCTGAGCGCTCTGATCTCGGCCACGACGTCGGCGTCGCTCGCGGCGTGCACCCGCTCGTCACGGTAGCGGGACGGTGCCCGTCGGCCGGACGCGAACAGCCGTACCGGCATGGGCAGTCCGGCGTCCTGCATGCGCAGCGCCACCTCGTACGCGAGGACCGCGCCCATGCTGTGGCCGAACAGGGCCATCGGCTTGTCGTCCAGGTTCCGCAGCGCGGCGAAGATCTCGTCCGCGAACTCGGGGATGTTGTCGATCATCGGCTCGTGGATCCGGGTCTGGCGGCCCGGGTACTGGACGGCCAGCACCTCCACCGACGGGTGCAGGGCCCGGGCGACCGGGAAGAAGAAGCTTGCGGAGCCGCCCGCGTACGGCAGGCAGGTGAGCCGCACGGGGCTCTGCGGCGCGGGGTGGGTGACGCTCACCCACTTCTCGAAGTGCGCCGTTGCTTGAGGCATGCCGGAGGAGCTCCTCGTGGTCGGTGGGGGAATACCGCAACCCTAGGGTCGTGCGGGCGGCGCCGGGTATCCCCAGATCTGATAGCCCTGGCCTTCGAACGGCCCGAACGCCGGTACGGCTGGCTAGTCTTGCGCCGTTCCCGGCACGGCAGTTGTGCATGCGCCGGCCACCCTGCGACGAGGGGTTTCCCGTGCCCGAGGTGTCATCGTACGAACGACCCGCCGGCGCGCGTTCCGACCTGGACGCGGACGTCATCGTCGTCGGCAACGGGCCCGTGGGGGCCACGCTCGGGGTCCTGCTGGCCCAGCGCGGTCGGCGGGTGACCGTGCTGGAACGGCGCCGGCGCCCGTACACCCTTCCCCGGGCGACGAGCTTCGACGGCGAGACGGCGCGGCTGCTCGCCGGCTGCGGGACGGGCGCGGGCCTCGGCCGGATCACCGAGCCCGCGGGCGGCTACCAGTGGCGCACGGCCGCCGCCGAGATCCTCCTCGACATCGCCTTCCGCGCCGAGGGCCCCTACGGGTGGCCGGACGCCAACACCATGCACCAGCCGGCCCTTGAGGAACTGCTGGCCGCGCGGGCCTCCGAGCTGCCCGGCGTCACGGTGGTGCGGGGCCGTCAGGTGGTGGGGATCGAGGAGCGGGAGGACCGGGTCGCGGTCACGGCCGAGGACGAGGACGGCGCGGCCCGGACGTACACCGCACGCTGGGTGGTGGGCTGCGACGGCGCCAACAGCTTCGTCCGGCACCACCTGGACGTGCCGGTCACCGACCTGGGTTTCTCCTACGAGTGGCTGCTGTGCGACGTGGAGCTGCGCGAACCGGGCGAATTCGTTCCGACCAACGTCCAGATCTGCGACCCGGCCAGGCCGACCACCCTGGTCGGCAGCGGTCCCGGGCACCGGCGCTGGGAGTTCATGCGACTGCCCGGCGAGCGGGCCGCGGAGCTGAACCGGGAAGAGACCGCCTGGCGGCTCCTCGCCCCCTACGGGGTCACCCCCGACACCGCGACCCTGCTGCGCAGCACCACGTACATCTTCCAGGCCCGCTGGGCCGACCGGTGGCGGGCGGGCCGGGTGCTGCTGGCCGGGGACGCCGCCCATCTGATGCCGCCGTTCGCCGGGCAGGGCATGTGCTCGGGCATCCGCGATGTCGTCAACCTGGCGTGGAAGCTGGACCTGGTGCTGGGCGGCCTCGCACCGAAGTCGCTCCTCGACACCTATACCGAGGAACGCCGCGCGCAGGTGCACGAGTCGATCCTGTCCTCCGTCCAGCTGGGCCGGGTGATCTGCGTGACGGACCCCACGGCCGCGGCCGAGCGCGACGCCACGATCCTGGCTGGCCGACGCGGTCGCGGTCCGACGGTCCCGGACCCGGCCAAGCCCCTCACCCAGGGGCTCCTGCACCGGGCGGGCGACGGCTCACCCGCGGCTCCGGCCGGCGAGGTGATCCCCCAGGGCCGGGTACGCGGCCCGGGCGGCACCGGCCTGTTCGACGACGTGATCGGCCGCGGTTTCGTCCTGCTGCTCGCACCGGGCGCGCACGCCGGCCTCGACGAGGAGCGGTCGGCGTTCCTGACGGACCTGGGCACGCACGTGGTACGGCTGCTGCCCGAGGACGGGATGCCGCAGGGCGGTGCGGTGGCCGACGTGGGCGGTGTCTACCGCGCGTTCCTGGCCCGCCACGGGGCCGACGCGGTGCTGGTCCGCCCGGACTACCACGTCTACGGCGCGGCGGCGGGCCCAGAGGCGGCGGCGGTCCTGGTGGACGGCCTGCGGGCCCATCTGGGCGCGGGCGTTCCGGCGGGTGCGGGAGGAAGTGGGGCCTGACCGGGCCCGGTCGGAGGGTACGGGCCCCGGCCCGACCTCGGTAGCGGCGGCGGGGCGACTATGGCAGCGGTACGGCCCTGTCGGTGACGGTTCGGGCCAGGAGCACCGCACCCCGTAGGGAGGAGAGGCCGCCCAGGCGCGCCGGGGCGACGGGTGGCGCGGGGCGGCCCGGGCGGGACAGCGGTGCCAGGTGGGTGGCCGTGCGGTCGACCAGGTTGTCGATGCCTGCCGTGAAGCCGCCGCCCATCACCACCAGGCCGGGGTGGAGCAGTTCGGTGACACCCATGATGGCGGTGGCCAGGGCCTCGCAGGTGGCGTCGACGGCGGCCGTGGCCCATGGCCGGGCGGCACGGAGGGCTTCGCCCAGCTCCCCGTGGGCGACCGGTCGACCGCGGAGTTCACCGGCTCGGGCCAGGGTGGCCGGGCCGGAGGCGATCGCCTGGAGGCAGCCCCGGCGGCCGCACACGCACTTGGGGCCGCCCGGCGCGACGACCAGATGCCCCAGTTCGAAGGAGCCCCGGCCCGGCCCGGGGCAGAGTCGGCCGCCCAGGACCAGGCCGCCGCCGATGCCGGTGCCGACGCCGACGTAGAGCAGATCGGCGCAGTCGGCCGCCTCGGCCTCGGCGAGGGCGCCCACGTCGCCGTCGTCCGCCCAGGCGATGACCGCGCCCGGCACGAGGGCGTGCAGTGCCGGGCCCAGCGCGAGGCCGGTCCAGGACGGCCGGCTCGGCCAGGCGGCGACCCGCCCGTCCGGGCCGACCGTGGCGGGCATGGCGACCCCCACCGCCTGGAAACCGTCACCCGTACGGGCCGTCAGGGTGGCGACACCGTCCGCCAGCAGGGCCAGATCGCGGTCCGGGCCGCCGTCGTCGTGCGGCCAGGGGAACAGGTGCTCCTCGGTGCGGCCGCCCGCCGACTCCGCGCGCAGGGCGACCTTCGTGCCTCCTATGTCGATGCCCAGATGCCACGGCGGTGGTACGGCTGCCATTCCGGTTCAGTGCCCGGGCAGGGCCGGGCAGTGGGCGAGCAGGTCGGCGGGCCGTCGCAGGACGACGTCGGGGCCGGCGGCGAGCAGTTCCGCCCCGTCGTGGCAGCCCCAGAGTGCGGCGACGGCGGTGACGCCGGCGCCCTGGGCGCTGGCCAGGTCCGTGGGGGCGTCGCCGATCATGACGGCCCGGTCCGCGGGGACGTCGAGGAGTTCGAGTGCGCGCCTGACGATGTCGGGGGCGGGCTTGGGCCGGGGTACCTCGTCGGAGCCGATGACATGGGCGAAGTACGGGAGCAGGCCGAGGACTTCGAGCAGGGACCGGGCGCGCACACCGGCCTTGCCGGTGGCGATGGCGAGCCTGAGGCCGCGCTCGTTCAGCGTCCGCAGCACGTCGACGACACCGTCGTACACCTGGACGCGGTCGGCCAGCCGGTAGCTCTCGCGGACGAAGGGTTCCTCCATCTCCAGCGGGAGGCCCATGATCCGCATGATGTCGGGGAAGTAGCGGCCCTGGTGACGCTGGTACTCCTCGAAGGGCGCCGGGCCGTCGCCGACGACCTCGGCATGGGCGAGGGCGAACGCCTCGCCCATCACCGCGAAGCTGTCGACGACGACCCCGTCGAGGTCGAAGACGACGGCCTGCCTGGGGACCGTGGGCTGCTGCTCGGTGCTCGTTCCCGCGTGGTGTTCCGACTCTGTGGTCATGCGGTCCGCACCTCCTTGTAGGTGGTGGAGTCGTCGGCGCGGTCCACCGGTCGGGCGGCGCGCGCCGATGCGTAGAAGTTTTCGACCAGCCGCACGGTGCTGCGGGCCTGGGCGACGGCCAGGCCGCGCCGGCCCGGGTCGGCCAGGAGCCCGGCGAGGCCGTCGAGCTGCCGTCCGTACTCGACACCGATGGGTTCGGTGGGCAGCGGGATGCGCTGTGTGGTGCCTTCCCGGGTGAGGGTGAGCACCGGTTCGGGGGCCCGGTTGGGGCTGAAGCCGAAGGTGCAGTGCAGCCGTGCCGTTCCCGCGCTGCCCTCGATGGTGACGACGGAGGCGTCCAGCGCCTCGTGCGAAGCCCAACTCGCCCGCAGCGAGACCGAGATGCCGTCCTCTCGGACGAGGAAGCCGCGGGCGGTGTCCTCGACGTCGCCGGCCGGGACGTCGGTGGCCCGGTCCTCACGCCAGGCGGCGGACCAGGCACCGCTGTTGACGAAGTCGTCGGAGACCGAGCCGATCACCTGGACGACGGGGGCGGGGCCGAGGAGGGAGGTGAGGACGTCGAGCAGATGCCAGCCGAGGTCGACGAGCACGCCACCGCCGGCCTTGCTGCGCTGGGTGAACCAGCCGCCCGGCTGCGGCACTCCGCGCGCCCTGACCCAGGCCAGGCCGACATGGCGGATCCGGCCGAGTTCGGGCAGCAGTCCGGCGAGTTCCCGGACGTCGCCGCGGTGGGCGGCGGCACTGCCGGCGAGCAGTGTCCCGCCGTCCCGTTCGGCCTCGGCGAGCGCGTCGGCCTCGGCGCCGGTCAGGCAGACCGGCTTCTCCAGGAAGACGGAGATCCCCTGGCGGAGCAGGTCCGCCGCCACCTCGGCGTGCAGATGGTTGGGCACCGCGACGACGGCGACGTCGACCGTGCGAGGGTCGAGGGCGTCCACGGTGGCGTGGGCGGGCAGGCCGGTCGCCGCGACGGTGGCAGCCCGGGAGCGCGGGTCAGGGTCGACGACAGCGACCACCTCGAAGTCCTCGTGCTCGCGCAGCAGTCTGAGCCACAGCTCGCGGCCCGCCCAGCCCAGCCCGACGACGGCGGCCCGGACCCTCACCGGGCGGCCACGGCGTCGGCGATGATCTCGGCCGTGGCGTGGAGGGCCTCCTCGGAGGCGAGCAGGACCCGGTGGTGCAACCAGACGCAGTCGGTGCTGATCGCCTCGGTGTTCGGGCAGCTTTCGGCGAGCTTGTCGACGGTGGTGTCGGGCGCGGCCGTCTCCCAGAAGGCGTTGGTGCGGTAGATCGCCCTGAAGGCGGCGAAGGCGGGCAGGCCGGCGTCGACCAGCGTGTCGACGAGGGCGTTGCGGCCCTCCTCGGAGATGCCGGGTATCCGGAACATGGCCATGTAGTGGGAGTTCCGGTCGGCGCGCGGGTCCTCGCCCTGGGGCACGACACCGTCGATCTCGCCGAGCAGTCGGGACAGCAGTGTCCAGCGCTGCTCGCGCAGCGCGATCTGGGCGTCGAGGCGGCCCAGTTGAGCACGGAGCACGGACGCGGAGAACTCGTTGAGCCGCATGTTGGTGCCGGCGGTCTGGTGCATGTAGCGGCGGTCGGTACGCGGCCGGCCGCAGCTGTGCCGCAGGAAGGCGGCCTCGTAGGTCTCCTCGTCGGGAAAGAGCAGCGCGCCGCCCTCGCCTGCGGTCATGAGTTTGCCGTTCTGGAAGCTGAGCGCGGCGACCGTGCCGAACTCGCCGACCCGTTTGCCCTGCCAGCGGGCGCCGTGTGCGTGGGCGGCGTCCTGCAGCAGGGTGACGCCGGTGTCGGCGGAGAGCTTGTCCAGCGCGTCCATGTCGGCGATGAGCCCGGCCATGTGCACCGGCATGATCACCTTGGTGCGGGGGGTGACGGCGGCGGCTGCCGCGGCCACGTCGATGTTGTACGTGCCGAGGTCGACGTCGACGGGGACGGCGACCGCGCCGAGCCGCTGAGCGGCCTGCGACGAGGAGATGAAGGTGAAGGCCGGGACGATGACCTCGGTGCCCGGGCCGACGCCCAGACACTGCAGCGCCAGCTCCAGGGCGTGGGTGCCGTTGGTGACGGCCAGGGCGTGCGGGGCGCCGTGGAAGTCGGCGAACTCGCTTTCGAAGGAGTCCACCTCCGACCCGCCCATGCGCCACCACTGGCCCTGTTCCAGGGCCCGGATCAGGCCGTTGCGCTCGCCGTCGTCGTACTGCGGCCAGGAGGGGAACTCCGGTGCCGGTCGCGCGTTCATGTATCTCCAAATCTCCGCTTCGGACATTTCTCGGCCGATGGCCGACGGGCGACATAAAGCGGGCGGGGCACGTGGCCGACGGAACGTTTCACCCCGGGGATCACACACAGGAAGGTGCGACTTTCACCGTAGGCACCGCCCGTAGGACCCCGCATCCCCCGGTCTGGTAGTCGTCGCCGGCCGGGTACGGACCGGCCGGCGACGAAGGTTTTCCGGGCGTGTGCGTCAGCCGTTCGCGGGCGCGCGCAGGCCGAAGAACGCGCAGTAGGAGTCCACTTGACCGGTCAGCATGTGGATGCCGTGGTGGATGTGGTGTCCGAGGGCGGCGGCCTGTCGCAGCAGGGGCGTCTCGTGGGGCTTCATGATGATGTCGGCCACCACCGAGCCGGGAGCGAGGTCCGCGGGCGGGAACGGCAGCGGGTCGCCGGGCCGCAGCCCGAGCGGGGTCGCGTTGATGGCGAGGTCGCTGTCGTACAGGGGTGGTTCGGCGGCGGCGTGGACGCGGCCGGGCCAGTACCCGGCGAGCCGGTCGACGAGTGCGTCCAGCTTGGGCCGGTCCGGGTCGGTGACGGCGAGCCGGTCCGCGCCGGCCGTCAGCAGCGCCGCCGCGATGGCGCTGCCCGCCCCGCCGGCCCCGGCCAGCGCGACCCGTCTGCCGCGCACCTCGTGGCCGGCACGGGCGAGGCCCGCCACGAAGCCGGAGCCGTCGAAGTTCTCGGCGAGCCAACTGCCGTCGGCCTCACGGCGCAGCACGTTGGCGGTGCCGGCGATCTCGACGGCACGGCTGCGCCGCTCGGCGAGCCGGGCGGCATCGGCCTTGTGCGGGACGGTGACGAAGATGCCGTCGAGGTTGCCGATCCGCTGCAGACCGCGGACAACCCGCTCCAGGCTGTCCGGGCGGACCTCCACCGGCACCAGCACGGCGTCGACGCCCTGTTCGGCGAACAGCGGGTTGAGCAGCCCGGGCGACCGGACCTGCGCGACCGGATCGCCGATGACGACGTACAGGCGGGTGGTGCCGCTGATCGGGGCCTGGGGCGGGGTGTCGGTGCCGTCGCCGGAATCGGTGTCGGTGTCGGTGTCGGTCATCTCGGGCTCCGGGGGCGGTGGAGGGCGGGCCGCGGGCCGGCGGCCCGGCCGGCCGCGGTGAGCAACTCGGCGACGGTGAGGGCGAGTTCCATCGCCTGCTCGGCGTTCAGGCGGGGGTCGCAAGCAGTGCGGTAGCGGGCCGGCAGGTCGTCCTCACCGAGACCGCGGGCCCCGCCCAGGCACTCGGTGACGTCCTCGCCGGTCGCCTCCAGGTGCAGACCGCCGGGATGGGTGCCCAGGGTGCGGTGAACCTCGAAGAAGCCGCTGATCTCCGCGAGGATGTCGTCGAAGCGGCGGGTCTTGCGACCATCCGCCGTCGTCCGGGAGTTGCCGTGCATCGGATCGCACTGCCACACCACCTGGTGGCCGGTGGCGGTGACCTTCTCCACGATCGGCGGCAGCACCTCGCGGACCCGGGTGTGGCCCATCCGGCTGATCAGGGTCAGCCGCCCTGGCGTTCCGTGCGGGTCGAGTCTGCGGACGTAGGCGAGGGCCTGCTCGGGGGTGGTGCCCGGGCCGATCTTCACCCCGACGGGGTTGGCGAGCAGTTCGGCGACGGCGAGGTGCGCGTCGTCGAGACCCCGCGTGCGCTCGCCGATCCACAGGAAGTGCGCGAGCGGACTGACGAGCAGCGGTTCCGGACCGGTGGTGAACCCGGCGGTGTGGAGCGGGGCGGTCTCGTAGTCGAGCAGGAGCATCTCGTGGCCGACGTAGATCTCCTCGGTCCCCGGGCCCGGATCGCGGCCGGCCTCCTCGGCGCCGCGGACGAACTGGTCGCCGCCGGGTGCGTCGTGGACGTGGGCGAGGATGCCGGCGCGCGGGTCCGGCGGATCCTGTGCGCCCACCCGGCGGACGACCGCCATGGCGCGGGCCGCGTGCCCGTGGGCGAGCAGCATCCGCTCCGGATCGGGAGTACGGGCGGCGCGGGAGGGGGCGGCGGAGTTGACGATGTCGCCCCGGTAGGCCGGCAGACCGGCCGCGTCGACGGGCTGCGAGCGCGGCTTCGCGTACTGGCCGGCCATACGGGCGAGCGGAACCACCGGCAGCCCGGCGGCGTGGGCCAGGACCTGCGCCATGCGCTTCAGGAGTCCGAGATTGGCCCGCAGGTGCGGTTCGGTGGTCTCCGCGAAGGTCTCCGCGCAGTCCCCGCTCTGCAGCAGGAACGCCTCGCCGCGGGCGACCGCCGCGAGCCGCTCGGAAAGCCGCGCCGTCTCTGCCTCGGCCACGACCGGGGGCGCCGTGCGCAGCCGGGCCAGCACCGTCCGGGCCCGGGCCGGGTCCGGCCACTGGGGCTGCTGAGCCGCAGGCCGGGCCAGGGCCGCGGCGAGGCGGTCCGCCAACCGCTGCTCCCGCGCGACCCTGACCCGGGCCTCGCCGGGCGCTCCCCTCGATGAGTGCGTCATGCCACCGGGGCTCCCGTTCCGTGGAGGCCGACCGGCTCGACGAGCCGGTCGATGGGCTGCCGTGGCATGAGTTCGAGGACGTCGGCCACGACGTGTTCGGGCACGTCCTGGACCAGCTCCGCTCCCCCGGGACCGTCGAGGACGAACGCGAGGCCGCGCAGCGCCTTCTTGTCCCGGCGCATCAGACGGATCAGCTCGGCCCCCTCGACCTCCTCGGGCAGTGCACTGGGCAGGCCGTAGAACTCGACCACCTCCCGGTGCTCAGCCACCCGCGCGGGACCGATCCGGTCCAGGGCGCCGGCGAGCAGCCCCGCGAAGACCGTGCCGATCGCGACGGCCTCGCCGTGCCGGAGCGTGAAACCGCCGGCCACCTCCAGCGCGTGACCGAGGGTGTGGCCGTAGTTGAGGATGTGCCGCAACCCGGTGTCCCGTTCGTCGGCCGACACGATGCCGGCCTTGAGGGTCACACTGGCGGCGATCCGCTCCGCGAGGCCGAGCCCGCGCAGGTCGCCGGCGCCGATGAAATGACAACGGGCGATCTCACCCAGGCCGTTGAGCATCTCGCGCCGGGGCAGGGTGGCCAGGTAGTCGGTGTCGCACAGGACGGCGGCGGGCTGCCAGTAGGCGCCCACCAGGTTCTTGCCCGCGGGCAGGTTGACCGCCGTCTTGCCGCCGACGCTCGCGTCGACCTGGGCCAGCAGCGTCGTCGGCAGGTGCACCACCGGCACACCCCGGTGGTAGAGGGCGGCGGCCAGACCGACCACGTCGGTGGTGGTGCCGCCCCCGCAGGAGACGACGGCGTCGTCACGGGTGAGCCCGAAGCGTACGAACTCCGCGCACAGCGCCTCGACGGTGGCGAGGTTCTTGTCCGGCTCGCCGTCCCGGGCGGGCAGCAGCAGGGTCTCCACCCCGGTGTCGGGCACCCACTCCGCGGGCCGGGCCGACACGACGGCGACCCGCCGGGCGCCGAGACCCTGGATCACTTCGGCCAGCGAGGAACGCACTCCCGAGCCGATCAGCACATCGTACGAACGCTCGCCGATGTTTACCGGTATCTGTTCTCTCACGCCGCCTCACCCTGTCGTGTCGAAGCCGGTCATACGCCGGGTCGGCCGCCGTCCCGCCCGGGGGGTTGCGGCGGTCCGCCGCAACCCCCGGACCTGACCGGGGCCGTTACTGGCCGGCGGTCACCCGCAGGATGCGGGCCTCGGCGCGCTCCTTGCGGTCCTGCTCGTCGAGCTGCGGGTAGGCCGGGCAGCCGAAGACCCGCTGGAACGGTGCGAAGGTGTCCCACTCCGGGCGCCGCCGCATCTCCTGCGCGACCGCGTTGTGCTCGCTCCAGAAGTCGCCGCCGATCAGCCGGATCAGGTACCGCTCCAGTGCTTCGCGGGAGGTGGTCCGCCCGGCGTCGGCCGCCACCGCCACCAGTTCGCCGTCGTAGAAGGCGTGGATGAGGCGGATGTAGGTGTCGTAGCCCGTCTTGAAGTAGTTCGCGTACTCCTCGATGAGCCGGTCGGCGTCGGCCGGGTTGTTGAGGGCGGCACTGATCGTCTCGGCGGCGCGCGCCGCGGTCGACGCCGCGACCAGCACACCGCCGGAGAACATCGGGTCACCGAAGCAGCCCGCGTCGCCGACCATGACCCAGCCGGGGCCCGTGACGGTGTCCGCGTGGTAGCAGTAGTCGGTCTCGATCCTGAGGTCCGTGGCCGGGGTCGTCCCGGTGAGCCGCGCGGTGATCCGCGGCACCCGGTTCAGGTGCTCGTCGAAGGCCTCCTGCGGCGTGCCCTTGCGGAACACGTCACGCGGCATCACGGTGCCGACGCTGATGACGTCCTTGGAGATGGGGATCGCCCACACCCAGCCGTCGTCGTGCGCGCCGACCTGGATGTCACCCTCGTTGCCCAGGTTGTGTCGCTCGTCGAGGCCCGAGTAGTGGCGGAACACCCCGACCATGCGGAGCTTCTCCAGCGTCTTGCGCAGCCCGAACCTGTTCGCGATCCGGCCGGCCCGGCCGCTGGCGTCGATCACGTAGGACGCGTCGATCCGGTGCTCCTCGCCGTCCTTCTCGTACGTGACACCGGTGATCCGCTCGCCGTCGAGGAGAAGGTCCTTCACCGGCGTGCCCAGGTGGATCTCGGCGCCGGCCTTGCCGGCCTCCTCCACGAGCATCGCGTCGAACCGGGCCCGCTCGACCTGGAACGCCCGGTCGAAACGCCCCTCGCCCTGGAGGCTGAAGTCCGCCCGGAAGACACCGGAGAAGAACTTCGTCTCCGTCGGGTCGATGAACTCGCCGCCGAACTTGGGCACATAGCCCTTGGACTCCAGCGCCTCCCGCAGCCCGATCCGGTCGAACAGGCCCATCATGTACGGCAGCAGAGACTCGCCGATGTGAAACCGCGGGAACTCGTCACGTTCCAGGAGCACGACGGAGTGGCCCTGGCGGGCCAGCACGAAAGCACTGACCGCCCCCGCCGGTCCGCCGCCTATGACCACCACGTCAGCCGTCTTCTTGGCCATTCTGGTTTCCTTCCAGCCTTTGTCTCGGATTGCGGATGGTGCTGTCTCCGGAAGCCGCTCAGGAGAGCCCGGGCAGGTCCCCGGAGAGGATCTGCGCCACCAGGGCCCGGTGTTCGTCGTCGTCGACGACCGTGCGGGCGCGTTCGCGGCCGTCGCGGACCGTCAGGTACCGGCGGCCCTTGAGCACGACCTGGCCGTTGTCGAAGGTCCGGCCGTACAGCCCGCCCTGCGGATCGCCGTCCGGCGCGGGAGCGATGGCGCGCATGCCGGCCTCTACCGCCTTCCAGTCGTCCCACCGTCGTTCCTGGAGCCGGAAGGTGTAGACGACACCCCAACGCCCGGCGCGTGCGCGCCGCTGCAGCGCGTACGCGCCGTCGCCCTGGTCCACGAGCCGGAACTGGCTGCCGTACTGGGTCTGCACCGCGTCGGTGACAAGGAGCGGTTCGAGGTACGAGGGTCCCGGGTAGCCGGCGTCGACGAGCCACTCGGCGCCGTCCAGGGCGACCCGGATGAACATGTGCTCCACCTCGGTGCCGTAGTTCTCCCAGCCCTCGGCGGTGCTTGCCGCCAGCAGCGTGACGTCATAACCCAGTTCGCCCAGGAGACGGAAGAACAGACGGTTCATCTGGAAGCAGGTGCCGCCGCGCCCTTCGAGAACGACCGTCCGGAACATCGCGTCCTCGTCGAGTTCGACGAGTTGGATGCCATCGGCGGAAATCTCGACCGTTTCGATGCTGTACGGGATCGCCATGAGGTGCCGCTTCTGAAGCCTGCGCAGCGTCTCGATGCTCGCCTTTTCCTCTCCGTCGCAGCCGATGCGCCGGAGATACGCCTCCGCGTTGAACACTGCCTGGGCTCCTTTCGCCGTTCGTTTCCGCCTTGTGGTTCGTTTCCGCCTTGTGGCTGGTGCCGGATTCCTGTCACACGGCGACCCCCGGGAGACCCGGCGCTTCCTCACCGAAGAACTGCCCGTACACGTGGGCGGCGACCAGCGCCGGCGTCGGGTAGCTGAAGACCAGTTCGGGCGTGAGCTTGATACCGAGCGACTTGCTGATTCTGTTGCGCAGTTCGAGCGCGGTGAGCGAGTCGAAGCCGATCTCGAAGAGGCCCTGGTCCGCGTCGATCAGCTGGGTCGCTGGGTAGCCGAGGACGATTCCCACCTCGGTCCGTACGAGGTCGAGGAGGGCCGTCGTCCGTTCAGCCGGGGACAGTCCCACGAGTTGTTCGGTGAGCCGGGAACGCTCGTCGCCCGAAACACTGGGCCGCGCCGCCTTCCGCCGGGCCGCGACCAGCCCGAGAAGGAGTGGGGGAGTCTCGCGGCCCGCGGCGGCATCGGCCCGCAAGGCGCGCAGGTCGAGCTTGGTCGGGACGAGCAGGGAACGGTCGCTGTGCAGGGCGGCGTCGAACAGTTCCAGGGCTTCCGCGGACGTCATGGGCTGTACTCCACCGAGCCGGTTCAGCCTTCTCTGGACTACCTCGTCGGTGTGGCTCGCCCCCATACCCGTGTCCTGCAGCCACGGGCCCCAGGCAAGGGACAGTGCCGGCAGGCCGTCAGCGCGACGCCTGGCCATCAGACCGTCCATGTAGGCATTGGCAGCGGCGTAACTGCCCGTACCAGCACCCATGAAGATCCCCGAAACGGATGAATACACGACAAACGCGTCGAGGTCCGGGGCGAACACCCGGGTGACCTCGTCCAGTTGGCGTGTCGCTGTCACCTTCGCCGCGAACACTCGCTCCAGACTCTCCCGGTCGATCTCACCGATGACTCCGGCATCGATAAGGCCCGCGGTGTGAACGACGGCAGAGAGCCGGTGCTTCACCCTGGACGGCTCGGTCAGCCCGGACAGCAGAGTCCGCAGCGCCTCCGAATCGGCCACGTCGCAGGCCGGGACAGCGACCGACTCGGCGCCCAGTGCCTGGAGTTCGGCGACCAGATCTCGAGCGCCGTCCGCGTCCGGACCACGCCGGCTGGCCAGGACGAGATGGCGAATGCCGTGCTTGGTGACAAGGTGACGGGCCAGCATCGCACCGAGAGCGCCGGTGCCGCCGGTCACCAGGACTGTGCCCTCCGGGTCCAGCACCGCACCGCCAGGCGAGGCGGCCGACGCCGGAACGCCGACCCGGGTGAGCCGGGGAACATGGAACCCTGCGCCACGCAGCGCGATCTGGGGCTCACCAAGCGCGAGAACAGTACCCAACAGTGCACCGAGGGCGGTGTTCTCAGGGGTCTCTGCCGCTTCGGCGGCTGGGCCGGCTTCGTCGGCTTCTGTGTCCAGCAGGACGATCCGCTCCGGGTGTTCCGCCTGGGCGGCGCGCACCAGTCCCCACACCGCGGCGCCGGCCGGGTCGGTGACGGTCGCGTCGCCTCCCGCGGCCACGGCGCCCCGCGTGACCACCACCAGCCGTGTACTTGCGAAGCCGCCACCCGCGAGCCACGTCTGGACGGCCTCCAGGACCCGGTCGGTCAACTCCAGCGGGCTGACGTCCGAGCCCTTGGTGGCGGCCGTCAATATCACTGCCTCGGGTGTGCCGGACACCCCGGTCAGCACCTCGTCGGCCAGTGTGGCCACCTCTTCGGCGGACGTGACCGACACCCAGGACGACACCGGCATGGCTGTACGCGTGCTCACGGCCGGCAGTTCGGTCCAGTCCACCCCGAACAGCGCGTCGCGGCTGTGGTCGGCCGTCGTCCGGCTCAGTTGCTCGGCCGACACGGGCCTGGAGATCAGCGACCGCAGGCTGAGCACCGGAGCACCCGTCGAGTCGGCGGCCTCGAGAGACAAGGTGTCGTCGACGGACCGCGCGATCCGCACGCGCAGCTCGGAGGCACCGGCGGCGTGCAGGCGCAGCCCCGTCCAGGCGAACGGCACGGGTATGCCGGCTCCTGTGCCGGCGTGGTCCTCGTCCGCCGGGTGCGCAAGCACCACGGCCAACGTGCCGGAGTGCAGGGCGGCGTCCAGCAGCGCGGGGTGAATGCCGAAGCGACTCGCGTCGCCGCGCTGGTCGTCGGGCAGAGCGACCTCTGCGAACACTTCTTCGCCACGCTGCCACACCGCACGTACACCCTGGAAGGCCGGACCGTAGCCGTAACCCGCCGCTGCCAGCAGATCGTAGCCACCCTCGACCGGAAGCTGCTCGGCGCCGACCGGCGGCCAGACCGAGACATCGAAGTCGGCCATGTCCGCACTCCCGGCCAGGGCCGCTCCCAGCCGGCCGGTGGCGTGGCGGGTCCAGACGTCGCTGCCGTGATCCCCGGCGGTGTCCTCGGACGCCGAGTACACGGTGACGGCGCGGGTACCGTCCTCGTCGGAGCCGCCGACGGCGACCTGGACGCGGACGCCGCCCTGCTCGGGGACGACGAGCGGCGCCTCGATGATCAGCTCCTCCAGCGTGCCGCAGCCGACCTCGTCACCTGCCCGCACGGCCAGTTCGACCAGTCCGGTGCCGGGCACGAGAACGGTGTCGCCGACAGCGTGGTCGGCCAGCCATGGGTGGGTACGGAGTGACAGCCGGGAGGTGCACAGCACACCGCCGGTCTCGGGCACCTCGACGAACGCGCCGATCATGGGGTGATCGATGCCGGTCAGACCGAGCGAGGCGACATCGCCGCCCGCGCCGGTGCCGCCCGCCGGGAGCCAGTAGTGCTGGTGGTCGAAGGCGTACGTCGGGAGGTCGAGGTGCGCGGCACCCGCGACCGGCAGCATTCCCGCCCAGTCGACCGCCCCTCCGTGTACGAAGACTTCGGCGGTCGCGGTGAGGAGGGTCTGCGCCTCGGAACGACCGTCCCGCAGGGCGGCGACGCAGGTCGCCCGCTCACCGGCCGACTCGGCCACCACACCCGACAGGGCGGCGCCCGGGCCGAGTTCGATGACAACCACATCGCCGTCGCTGGCTGCAGCCGTGACGCCGTCGGCGAAGCGGACGGGACGGCGGACGTGGTCGACCCAGTACTGCGGGTCGGTGAGCTGACCGGGCTCGGCAAGCCGCCCGGTCACGTTCGACACCACCGGGAACTCCGGCTCCGACCACGACACCTGGGACAAAACGTTCGCGAACTCGGCCAGCATCGGCTCCATCAGGACGGAGTGGAAGGCGTGCGAGACGGTCAGCCGCTTGGTCTTACGACCCTGCTCCCCCAGCTTCGCCGCCACCGCCAACACGGCATCCTCGACACCGGAGACGACCACCGACGCGGGGCCGTTGACCGCCGCCAGACCCACACCCTCACCCAGCAGCGCCTCGACTTCCGCCTCCGACGCCGCCACCGCGACCATCGCACCACCCGACGGCAACGCCTCCATCAACCGCCCACGCGCCGCCACCACCACCGCCGCATCCGCCAGCGACAGAACCCCCGCCACATGAGCCGCCGTGATCTCACCGATCGAATGGCCCATCACCGCATCCGGCCGCACACCCCACGACTCCACCAGCCGGAACAACGCCGTCTCCACCGCGAACAGACCAGCTTGCGTGAACACCGTCCGACTCAGATCACCGGCCCCACCCAGGACCACATCCCTGACCGAGTGCTCCACCCAGCCCGACAACTGACCGTCCAGCACGGCGCAAGCCTCGTCGAAGGCTTCCGCGAACACCGGGTACCGGTCGTACAGTTCACGGCCCATCCCCACCCGCTGCGAACCCTGCCCCGGAAACACCACCACGACCTTCGCCGCCTCGGACGACGAAGCACCGGCCGTCACCACCCCCGCAGCCGACTCACCCCGCGCCAACGCACCAAGCCCGGTAAGGGCGTCCTCGCGCGAACCGGCCACCACCACCGCACGCTCCGACAACACCGCCCGCTGAACAACCAGCGCACCCGCCACGTCCGGCAGGGCGCCGGTGTGCTCCGCGCCGACGAACGACGCCAGCCGCTCCGCCTGACCCGCCAGGGACTGGGCACTCTTCGCGGACACCACCAACGGCACCACGCCGTCATCGCTTCCGACCAGCCCCGGCTCCACGGGCTCCGTCTCCGGTGCCTGCTCAGGCTCCAGTGCCTGCTCAAGCTCCAGTGCCTGCTCAAGCTCCGGCGCCTGCTCCAGGATCACGTGCGCATTGGTGCCGCTCAGGCCGAAGGAGGACACCGCCGCCCGGCGCGGCCGCTCGACCTCCGGCCAGGCGCGAGCCTCGGTGAGCAGTTCGACGGCGCCGGCCGTCCAGTCGACCTGCGCGGAGGGCGCGTCCACGTGGAGGGTCGCGGGCATGACGCCGTGCCGCAGCGCCTGCACGGTCTTGATCACGCCGGAGACACCTGCGGCCGCCTGGGCGTGGCCGATGTTCGACTTCAGCGAGCCCAGCCAGAGCGGCCGTTCGGCGGGCCGGCCGCGCCCATAGGTGGCGAGCAGGGCCTGTGCCTCGATCGGGTCGCCGAGTACGGTGCCGGTCCCGTGGCCCTCGACCAGGTCGACGTCGGCCGTCGACAGGCCGGCCGCCGCGAGGGCCTTGCGGATGACGCGCTGCTGGGAGGGACCGTTGGGGGCGGTGAGGCCGTTGGACGCGCCGTCCTGGTTGACCGCGCTGCCGCGCAGCACGGCCAGGACGGGGTGACCGTTGCGGCGAGCCTGCGACAGTCGCTCCAGTACGACGACTCCCGCGCCCTCGGCCCAGCCGGTGCCGTCCGCGGCGTCCGCATACGACTTGCAGCGGCCGTCGGACGCGAGCGCCCGCTGCCGGGAGAACTCCATGAACATGCTCGGGCTCGACATCACGGTCGAACCGCCGGCCAGGGCGAGCGAGCACTCGCCCTGCCGTAGCGCCTGGGCGGCGAGGTGGAGGGCGACGAGGGAGGACGAGCAGGCCGTGTCGACGGTAACCGCTGGTCCCTCGAACCCGAACACGTACGAGATGCGGCCCGACGCCACGCTCGCTCCGGTGCCGGTCAGGGCGAAGCCGCCCAGTTCCGCGGGCACGTTGCCGCCCGCGTAGTAGTCGACGCCCATGATGCCGTTGAACACGCCGACGTCCGCGTCCTTGAGCGTGCCCGGATCGATGCCGGCCCGCTCCATGGCCTCCCACGACGTCTCCAGGAGCAGACGCTGCTGTGGGTCCATCGCCGTGGCCTCGCGCGGGGATATCCCGAAGAACGCGGGGTCGAAATCCCCGGCCTCGTGAAGGAAGCCGCCCTGGTCGACGTACGAGGTCCCCTCGTGCTCGGGGTCGCTGTCGAAGAGCTCGTCCAGACCCCATCCGCGGTCGTTCGGGAAGCCGGACACGCCGTCCCGGCCCTCGGTGACCAGCCGCCACAAGTCCTCGGGGCTCGCGACACCGCCGGGCAGGCGGCAGGCCATGCCGACGATCGCCACCGGATCGTCCGGGTCGTGCGCGACCGCGGAGGCCGGCGTCACCGGGCCCGCCGCGGTGAGTGCGGCCCCTGTCCCGTCCAACTCACCGTGCAGGAAACGCGCCAGGGCGAGCGGGGTGGGGTAGTCGAAGACGACCGTGGCGGGGAGGCTGAGGCCGGTGGCCTCGCGAAGGCGGTTGCGCAGTTCGACCGAGGTGAGCGAGTCGAAGCCGGCGTCCTTGAACGCCCGTTCCGCCACGACTTTCGCCGTACCCGCGTGGCCGAGAACAGCGGCGACACGGGTACGGACGAGGTCCAGAAGCAGCGCCTCCCGCTCGGCGGGCGCGAGCCCGGCCAGCCGTGCGGCGAGCCCGCTGCCGCCGTCCCGCGCCGCCCCGCGCGCCGCCTGCCGACGGGCCGGCCGCACCAGGTCGCGCAGCAGCGGCGGCACCCCGGCGCCGGCATTGGCGGCCGCGCGCAGGGCGTGCAGGTCCAGCTTGGCCGGGACGAGAAGGGAACGGTCACTGTGCAGGGCGGCATCGAACAGAGCCAGGCCCTCGTCCGCCGACAGGGGCTGCACACCGCCGCGCCGGTTCATCCGGCTCCGGGCCAGCTCGTCCAGGTCGGCGCCCATGCCGGAGGACTGCTCCCACGGTCCCCAGGCGAGGGACAGGGCCGGCAGGCCGTCGGCGCGACGCCTGGCCATCAGGCCGTCCATGAATGCATTGGCAGCGGCGTAGCTTCCCGTACCCGCGCCCAGGAAGACAGCCGAGACGGAGGAGTAGACGACGAACGCGTCCAGATCCGGGACGAGTTCGCGCGTGAGCTCGTCCAGCTGCTGAAGGGCGGTGACCTTCGGCGCGAATGCCCTGGCCATCCGCTCGGGGGTGATGTCGCCGATCACCCCGCCGTCGAAGACGCCCGCGGCGTGGACGACCGCGGTGAGCCGGTGCCCGGCCCCGGAGAGCTCGGTGAGGAGGGCGGCCAGAGCCTCCGGGTGGGTCACGTCACACGCCGGGACATCGACCGACTCCGCACCCAGGGCTCGCAGTTCGGCTACGAGGTCGCGGGCACCGTCCGCCTCCAGGCCGCGCCGACTGGTCAGGACGAGGCGGCGGATGCCGTACCGGGTGACCAGGTGACGGGCAAGCACCGCACCGAGAGAGCCGGTGCCGCCGGTCACCAGGACGGTGCCCTCCGGGTCCAGCACCCTGCGGGCGGGTGCGGGCACCGACACGTCGGCCCCAGCGAGCCGGGGGACGAGGAGCTTGGTACCACGGACTGCGAGCTGGGGTTCAGCGGCGGCCAGTGCAGCGCTCAACTCGCCTTCAGAGGAGGGTAATTCGGTGTCGATGAGCACGATCCGGTCGGGGTTCTCCGCCTGCGCGGCCCGGACCAGGCCCCAGACGGCGGAGCCTGCGGGGTCAGTGAGCGCCGCGTCGCCCCCGGCGGCGACGGCTCCCCGGGTGCGTACGACGAGGCGGGAGGCGTCGTCGAGCGTCTCGTCGGCCAACCAGGCCTGAACGGCATCCAATACGCGGCTGGTGAGTGCGTAGGGGCTTTCGGTATCGGCGTCGGTGTCACCGTCGCTGACGGCCTCGACGACGGTGAACTGCGGCAGGGCGGACGGCGTCTGAGTCTCCGGAGCTGGAGCCGGGGCGGGCAGTTCGGTCCACTCGACCGTGAACAGTGAGTCACTGCCCGGTGCGGTGCCGGCCGCGGCCTCCAACTGCTCGGCGGAGATGGCCCGCGAGACCAGGGAGTCCAGCCTGAGGACGAGACCGCCCGCGTCGTCGACCGCCTCCAGGTCCATGGCGTCGGGCGCGAGTTGCACGACCCGCGTCCGGATGGAGGAAGCTCCGGCGGCGTGCAGCGCCAGACCTTTCCAGGCAAACGGAAGCCGTACCACGGGCTCGTCGGCCACCGTGTCGTCCGGAACCCGGCCGCGGAGAGCGGCGGCCTCGTTGAGCATGCTGGAGTGCAGGGCGGCGTCCAGCAGTCCCGGGTGGATACCGAACCGGGCGGCGCTGTCGCGCAGTTCCTCCGGCAGGGCGACCTCGGCGAAGACCTCCTCGCCGCGCCGCCATACAGCACGCACGCACTGGAACGACTCCCCGTACGCGTAGCCCACGCGCGCGAGCAGGTCGTAGCCGCCGTTGATGTCCATCGGCTGGGCGCCGGGCGGCGGCCAGGCGGCGAAGTCGAACTTCGGAGCAGGCGCGGCGAGCGTCGTCGGCGCCAGCGTTCCGGACGCGTGCCGGGTCCACACACCGGCTCCGTCGGCCGCATCGGCCTCGGCGTCTTCGCGGGCGGAGTACACCTCGACGGTACGTGCGCCGTTCTCGTCGGGGCCGCCGACGGCGACCTGGACGCGGACACCGCCCTGCTCGGGCACGACGAGCGGCGCCTCGATGACCAGTTCGTCGAGCGTGCCGCAGCCGACCTCGTCGCCGGCCCGGACCGCCAACTCGACCAGCCCGGTACCGGGGACGAGGACGACCCCACCGACAGCATGGTCCGCGAGCCAGGCGTGCGTGCGCAGGGACAACCGCGAGGTGAAGACCAGACCGTCCGACTGCGGAAGCCTCACCACCGCACCGAGCAACGGGTGATCGGCCTTGCCCTGCCCGAGCGAGGAGACATCGGTGGCAGGGGTGGCCGGGAGCCAGTAGTGCTGGTGGTCGAAGGCGTACGTCGGGAGGTCGAGGTGCGCGGCACCCGCGACCGGCAACATTCCCGCCCAGTCGACCGCCCCTCCGTGTACGAAGACCTCGGCGGTCGCGGTGAGGAGGGTCTGCGCCTCGGAACGACCGTCCCGCAGAGCCGCGACACACGTCGCCCGCTCACCGGCCGACTCGGCCACCACACCCGACAAGGCCGCACCCGGGCCCAGTTCGATGACAACCACATCACCCTCGCCGGCTGCAGCCGTGACCCCGTCGGCGAAGCGCACCGGACGGCGGACGTGATCCACCCAGTACTGCGGGTCGGTGAGCTGCCCCGGCTCGGCAAGCCGCCCGGTCACGTTCGACACCACCGGGAACTCCGGCTCCGACCACGACACCTGGGACAAGACATTCGCGAACTCGGCCAGCATCGGCTCCATCAGGACGGAGTGGAAGGCGTGCGAGACAGCCAGCCGCTTGGTCTTACGACCCTGCTCCCCGAGCTTCGCCGCCACCGCCAACACGGCATCCTCGACACCCGACAGCACTACTGACGCAGGACCGTTGACCGCCGCCAGACCCACACCCTCACCCAGCAGCCCGGCGACTTCCGCCTCCGACGCCGCCACCGCGACCATCGCACCACCCGACGGCAACGCCTCCATCAACCGGCCACGCGCCGCCACCACCACCGCCGCATCCGCCAGCGACAGGACACCCGCCACATGGGCCGCGGTGATCTCACCGATCGAATGGCCCATCACCGCATCCGGCCGCACACCCCACGACTCCACCAACCGGAACAACGCCGTCTCCACCGCAAACAACCCCGCCTGCGTGAACACCGTCCGACTCAAATCACCGGCCCCACCCAGGACCACATCCCTGACCGGATGCTCCACCCAGCCGGACAACTGACCGTCCAGCGCCGCGCAAGCCTCATCGAAGGCTTCCGCGAACACCGGGTACCGGTCGTACAGTTCACGGCCCATACCGACCCGCTGCGAACCCTGCCCCGGAAACACCACCACCGTACGAACCGAACCCCCGGCGCTGCCCCTGACCACACCAGCACTCGACTCACCTCGCGCCAGCGCACCAAGCCCCGCCAACGCCTCCTCACGCGAACCCGCCACCACCACCGCACGCTCCGACAACACCGCCCGCTGAACAACCAGCGCACCCGCCACGTCCGGCAAAGACACGCTGTCCGACGATTCGAGCAGGGAGGCGAGGCGCTCGGCCTGTCCGGACAGTGAATCCGCGGAGGCCGTCGAGATCACCAGGGGCGCTGCGCCATCACTGTTGGCGGGCTCTGCCGGTTCCGTCTCGGGTTCCGGTGCCTGCTCCAGGATGATGTGCGCGTTCGTCCCGCTGACGCCGAAACCCGAGACGCCCGCCCGGCGCGGCCGGTCCGTCTCCGGCCACTCGCGTGCCTCGGCCAACACCTCCACCGCGCCCGCCGACCAGTCGACCTGCGACGACGGGGCGTCGACATGCAGCGTCGCGGGCAACATGCCGTGCCGCAGCGCCTGCACCATCTTGATCACACCGGAAACACCCGCAGCCGCCTGCGTGTGACCGACGTTCGACTTCAACGAACCCAGCCACAAAGGCCGTCCAGGCTCACGCTCCTGACCGTACGTCGCCAACAGCGCCTGCGCCTCGATCGGATCGCCGAGCACCGTACCCGTGCCATGCCCCTCGACCACGTCCACATCAGCCGTCGACAGGCCCGCGTCGGCGAGTGCCTTGCGGATCACGCGTTGCTGGGAGGGTCCGTTGGGCGCCGTCAGACCGTTCGACGCACCGTCCTGGTTGACCGCCGAGCCACGGACGACCGCCAGCACCCTGTGGCCCTTGCGCCGGGCCTCGGACAGCCGCTCCAGGACCACGACACCGGCGCCCTCGGCCCAGCCCGTACCGTCCGCGGCATCCGCGTACGACTTGCACCGGCCGTCGGAGGCGAGACCGCGCTGCCGCGAGAAGTCGATGAAGAGACCAGGAGTGGCCATCACGGTCGCGCCGCCGGCCAGCGCCATCGAGCACTCCCCGCGACGCAGGGCCTGGACGGCGAGGTGGATGGCGACCAGGGACGACGAACAAGCGGTGTCCAGCGTGACCGCGGGGCCCTCGAAGCCGAACACGTAGGAGACCCGGCCCGAGGCCACACTGGCCGCCGCTCCCGTGCCGGTGAAACCCTCCAGTTCGGGGGGCACGTTGCCACCCGCGAAGTAGTCGACGCCCATGATGCCGCTGAAGACACCGACATCGATTCCCATCAGGGTCTCGGGGTCGATCCCGGCGCGCTCCAGGGCCTCCCACGAGGTCTCCAGGAGCAGCCGCTGCTGCGGATCCATCGCGAGGGCCTCACGCGGGGAGATCCCGAAGAGGGCGCCGTCGAACAGGCCCGCCTCGTGCAGGAACCCGCCTTGGTCGACGTACGACGTGCCGGTCTTCTCCGGGTCCTCGTCGAACAGGCCGTCCAGGTCCCAGCCTCGGTCGGCCGGGAAGCCGGACACACCGTCGCGGCCCTCGCTGACCAGCCGCCACAGGTCATCCGGACTCGCCACACCACCGGGCAGGCGGCAGGCCATGCCCACGATCGCGATCGGTTCCCGTGAGGCGTTGACGAGTTGGCGGTTGCGCTTCTTCAGCGAGCCGACCTCTTCGAGCGACTTCCGCAGCGCCTCGACAAGCTTCTCGTATGAAGTACTCACTTAGCTGTCCTCATCAGTAGGTACTGCATCAGCCTTCGAGGTCCTCGTAGCTGTCACCGAGCGCCAGTTGAACGAGGTCGTCGACGTCAAGACCGGCGAGCGTCCCCGGTCCGTCGGTCTCGTCCGGCTGCCCGGCAGCGGGTGTGGCAGTGTCGAGAGCGGCCAGCTCGACGAGGGCGTCCAGCAGTCCGGCCTCCCGGATCCGGGCCAGTGGGAGGGAGGCCAGGACATGCCGCAGCCGCTCTTCGTCGACCTCCGTTCCGCTCTTCGCACCGTCCGGGAGGAGTTCGGCGTGTACGTGGCGGGCCAGCGCGAGCGGGGTCGGGTAGTCGAAGACCACCGTCGCGGCCAGGTTGAGGCCGGTGGCCTCACGGAGTCGGTTCCGGAGCTCGACCGAGGTGAGCGAGTCGAAGCCGGCGTCCTTGAACCGCGTACCGGCCACGACCCCCTCCGGACCGCTGTACCCCAGCACCGTCGCCACATGGGTGCGAAGGAGGTCGAGGAGCACGGCCTCTTGCTCGGCCCGCGCGAGCCCGGCCAGCCGGCGGCGCAGGCCGTCACCGCTGTCACCGGACGCGGCTCGCACCACCTGGCGGGTGCCTCGGACCAGGCCCCGCAGCAGGGGCGGCACGCCGCCGCCCGTCGCCGACTCGGCGTGGACAGCCCGCAGGTCCAGATCGATCGGCACGAACAGCGCTCGGTCACCGCTCAGTGCCGCATCGAAGAGGGCCAGACCCTCCTTCTGCCGGAGCGGCACGATGCCGCCGCGCCGGTTGGTACGGGTGCGATGGGCCACCTCGGTTGCCGCGGTCATTCCGGCGGTCTGCTCCCACGGGCCCCAGGCGAGTGACGTGCCCGGCAGCCCCGCCGCCCGCCGCCGGTGAGCCACCGCGTCCACATAGGCGTTCGCCGCCGCATAGTTGCCCTGACCGGCCGAACCGAACAACCCGGACGCGGACGAGAACACCGCGAACACCGACAGGTCCATGCCCCGAGTCAGCTCGTCCAAATGCCCCACAGCCGCGACCTTCGGCCCGAACACATACGCCAGCCGCTCCGGCGTCAACGCACCGATCACACCGTCGTCCAACACACCAGCCGTGTGCACGACCCCAGTCAGCGGATGCTCCGCCGACACCGAACCGAGGAGCGCAGCCATCGCGTCCCGGTCGGCCACGTCGCACGCCGCCACCGCCACCGACTCCGCACCCAACTCCCGCAGCTCGGCGACCAGTTCCGTCGCACCCTCCGCATCCGGGCCACGCCGACTCGCCAGCACCAGATGACGAGCGCCGTACTCGGACACCAGGTGACGAGCCACCACAGCACCCAACGAACCCGTACCACCGGTCACCAGCACCGTGCCCCCGACAGCCGGAGCAAGACCCCCTCCCGACTCGACGACGGCTGCACGCACCAGACGCGGCACGGACAACACCGAACCGCGCCTCGCGAGCTGCGGCTCACCGCCGGCCAGCACCACGCTCAAGTCGCCCTCGAAGGCACTGTCTTCGGTGTCGAGGAGGACGATTCGATCGGGGTTCTCGGCCTGGGCGGACCGGATGAGGCCCCAGACGGCGGCGCCGGCCGGGTCGGTGACGTCAGCGTCGCCGCCGGCCGGCACCGCGCCCTGAGTGACCACCACCAGCTTGCCGCTCTCGAAGGCCGGGGCTACCAGCCAGGCCTGGAGTACGCCGAGCACGCGGGCCGTGAGTCCGAGTGCGTCATCGTCCTCCGCGGCGACCGCTCGTACGACCACTGCCGTCGGCGCTTCGTCCCGGGCGCCGAGCGCCGCCACGTCGGCGGCGGTGGCGACCGGTGCCCAGGACGGCACCGGCGCGGCCGTACGCGTGGTCGCGGCGGACAGCTCGGTCCACTCCACACCGAACAGGGCGTCGTCGCCCGCCGCACCGGCCGCCGCTTCCAACTGTTCGGCGGAGACCTCCCGGAACACGAGCGAGTCCGTCGTCAGGACGAGGCCGCCGGTCTCGTCGGCCGCCTGCAACGACACGGCGTCCGGCCCGGACGGCGCCACCCGCACCCGCAGTGCCGAAGCTCCGGTGGCGTGCAGCGCCAGGCCGTTCCAGGCGAACGGCAACACGGTCCGGGACCGGTCCGCTCCGCCGGGGGCGTCGACCGGCGTCACGAACCCGTTGGAGTGCAGGGCTGCGTCCAACAGGGCGGGGTGGATGCCGAAGCGGGCTGCGCTGTCGCGCTGTTCCTCCGGTAGGGCGATCTCGGCGAAGATCTCCTCGCCGCGCCGCCACACCGCGCGCAGGCCCTGGAACGCCGGGCCGTACGTGTAGCCCACCCGGATCAGCCTCGCGTAGAAGTCGTCGACGTCCACCTCGACGCGCTCGGCGCCGGGCGGCGGCCAGGCGGCGAAGTCGACCGTCGCGGCGCGCACGGCGGTCTCCCGCACCAGCCGGCCGGTGGCGTGGCGGATCCATACGTCGGCGCCGCTGCTTTCCGTGCCCTCGTCGCGGGTCGAGTAGATGTCGACGGCGCGTGCGCCGTTCTCGTCGGGGCCGCCGACGGCGACCTGGACGCGGACACCGCCCTGCTCAGGCACGACGAGCGGCGCCTCGATGACCAGTTCGTCGAGCGTGCCGCAACCGACCTCGTCGCCGGCCCGCACCGCCAGCTCGACCAGCCCGGTACCGGGGACGAGGACGACCCCACCGACAGCGTGGTCCGCGAGCCAGGCGTGCGTGCGCAGGGACAACCGCGAGGTGAAGACCAGACCGTCCGACTGCGGAAGCCTCACCACCGCGCCGAGCAGCGGATGCGCCGTACCGGCGAGGCCGAGCGCGACGGCGTCGACCGCAGGAGTGGGGCGGAGCCAGTAGTGCTGGTGGTCGAAGGCGTACGTCGGAAGGTCGAGGTGCGCGGCACCCGCGACCGGCAGCATGCCCGCCCAGTCGACCGCCCCTCCGTGTACGAAGACCTCGGCGACTGCCGCGAGAAGGGTCTGCGCCTCGGAACGACCATCCCGCAGAGCCGCGACACACGCCGCCCGCTCACCAGCGGACTCCCCCACGACGCTCGACAGGGCGGCGCCCGGGCCGAGTTCGACGAACACCACATCGCCGTCGCCCGCCGCGGCCGTGACGCCGTCGGCGAAGCGGACGGGACGGCGGACGTGGTCGACCCAGTACTGCGGGTCGGTGAGCTGACCGGGCTCGGCAAGCCGCCCGGTCACGTTCGACACCACCGGGAACTCCGGCTCCGACCACGACACCTGGGACAGCACAGCAGCGAACTCGGCCAGCATCGGCTCCATCAACACCGAATGGAAGGCGTGCGAGACAGTCAGCCGCTTGGTCTTACGACCCTGCTCCCCCAGCTTCGCCACCACCGCCAGTACGGCGTCCTCGACACCCGACAGCACTACTGACGCAGGACCGTTGACCGCCGCCAGACCCACACCCTCACCCAGCAGCCCGGCGACTTCCGCCTCCGACGCCGCCACAGCGACCATCGCACCACCCGGCGGCAACGCCTCCATCAACCGGCCCCGTGCGGCCACCACCACCGCCGCATCCGCGAGAGACAGGACACCAGCGACATGAGCCGCGGTGATCTCACCGATGGAGTGGCCCATCACCGCATCCGGCTTGATCCCCCACGACTCCACCAACCGGAACAACGCCGTCTCCACCGCGAACAACCCCGCCTGCGTGAACACCGTCCGACTCAGATCACCGGCCCCACCCAGGACCACATCCCTGACCGGATGCTCCACCCACCCCGACAACCCACCGTCCAGCGCCGCACATGCCTCATCGAAGGCTTCCGCGAACACCGGGTACCGGTCGTACAGTTCACGGCCCATCCCCACCCGCTGCGAACCCTGCCCCGGAAACACCACCACCGTGCGAACAGCCGAGACCCCGTTGCCCGTCACCAAGCCCGCAGCCGACTCACCCCGCGCCAACGCACCAAGCCCGGCAAGGGCGTCCTCGCGCGAACCGGCCACGACCACCGCACGCTCGGACAACACCGCCCGCTGAGTGACCAACGCACCCGCGACAGGGGACAGCGACACTTCCTCATCAGCGAGGAAGGACGCCAACCGCTCCGCCTGCCCGGCCAGCGCACCCGAGCTCCGCGCCGACACCACCAACGGCACCGCACCACCGACCACATCCACCGTCGGTTCAGGCTCCAGCGCCGGCTCAGGCTCCGGCGCCTGCTCCAGGATCACGTGCGCGTTCGTCCCGCTCACGCCGAAGCCCGAGACACCCACCCGGCGCGGCCGGTCCGTCTCCGGCCAGTCCCTCGGCTCCGTCAGGAGTTCCACCGCCCCCGTCGACCAGTCCACCTGCGACGACGGAACGTCCACGTGCAGGGTGGGCGGCATCACGCCGTGCCGGAGCGCCTCCACCATCTTGATGACGCCGGCGACACCGGCCGCCATCTGGGTGTGGCCGATGTTCGACTTCAGGGAGCCCAGCCAGAGGGGGCGCTCCGGATCGCGATCCCGCCCGTACGTCGCCAGCAGAGCCTGCGCCTCGATCGGGTCGCCCAGGACCGTGCCGGTCCCGTGGCCCTCGACCACGTCCACGTCCGACGTCGACAGACCGGCGTTGGCGAGAGCCTTGCGGATCACCCGCTGCTGCGAAAGCCCGTTCGGCGCTGTCAGACCGTTCGACGCGCCGTCCTGGTTCACCGCTGAACCCCGTACGACCGCCAGCACCCGGTGCCCGTTCCTGCGCGCCTCCGACAGACGCTCCAGTACGACGACACCCGCACCCTCGGCCCAACCCGTACCGTCCGCTGCATCCGCATACGACTTGCACCGGCCGTCGACCGCCAGGCCCCGCTGCCGCGAGAACTCCACGAAAGTCCCCGGCGTCGCCATCACCGTCGCGCCGCCGGCGAGGGCGAGCGAGCACTCGCCCTGGCGTAGCGACTGTGCGGCCATGTGCACCGCGACGAGCGACGACGAGCAGGCCGTGTCGACGGTCACCGCCGGGCCCTGCAGGCCGAGCACGTACGACACGCGGCCGGAGGCGACGCTGCCCATGCCGCCGGTGCCGGTGAAGCCCTCCAGTTCGGCGGGCACGGTTCCGCCCGCCCCGTACGCCTGACCCATGACGCCGAAGAAGACACCGGCGTCCGTGCCCTTGAGTGAGCCCGGGTCGATCCCGGCCCGCTCCAGCGCCTCCCACGATCCTTCGAGAAGCAGCCGCTGCTGGGGGTCCATCGCGAGGGCCTCGCGCGGCGAGATCCCGAAGAAGCCCGCGTCGAACAGGCCCGCGTCGTACAGGAATCCACCCTGGCTCACGTACGACGTACCGGCCCGGTCCGGGTCGGAGTCGAACAGGCCCTCGACATCCCAGCCTCGATCGTCCGGGAAGCCGGACATCGCGTCCCGGCCCTCGCTGACCAGCCGCCACAGGTCCTGCGGGCTCGCCACACCGCCCGGCAGGCGGCACGCCATGCCCACGATCGCGATCGGCTCGTCGGGGTCGGCGAGCGGGCCCGGGACCGGTTCGTCGGCGACCGGCGCCGCGCCGGTCGCCTCGGCCAGTTCGCCGTGCAGGAACCGGGCGAAGGCGAGCGGGGTGGGATGGTCGAAGACGACCGTGGCGGCCAGCTTCAGACCGGTCGCCTCGCGCAGGCGGTTGCGCAGCTCGACCGAGGTGAGCGAGTCGAAGCCGGAGTCGCGGAACGCGCTCTCGGTCCGGACGCTCTCGGGCGCCGGGTGTCCGAGCACGGTCGCCGCGTGCGCCCGGACGAGTTGCAGCAGCAGTGCCTCCTGCTCGTCGGGCGCGAGCCCGGTGAGCCGGGCGGCGAGCCCGCCACCGCTCGCCCCTGCCGCCGCCCGTGCCTGCCTTCGGCCGGTGTGCACCAGGCCGCGCAGCAGGGTCGGGATGCCACGGCCCGCCGCCGCGTCGGCGCGCAGCGCCCGCAGGTCCAGCTTGGCCGGAACGAGCAGGGCGTCACCGGTGCGCAGTGCCGCGTCGAAGAGTTCCATGCCCTCGGCAGGGGTCATCGGCAGTACGCCGCCTCGCCGGTTCATCCGGCTTCGGGTGAGGTCGTCCATGCCGGCCGCCATACCGCCGGCGGTCTGCTCCCAGAGCCCCCAGGCCAGTGAGGTGGCGGGCAGGCCCGCCGCCCGGCGCTGGTGGGCGATTGCGTCGAGATAGGCGTTGGCCGCCGCGTAACTGCCGGTGCCCGCGCCGAGGAAGACGGACGAGACGGAGGAGAAGACGACAAACGCCTTGAGTTCCGGGGCGAGTTCGCGGGTCAGTTCGTCCAGGTGCCGGACGGCCGTCACCTTCGGTGCGAAGACCTCCGCCACCCGGGCCGGGTCGAGCGTGCCGATCACACCGGCGTCCGCGATACCCGCGGTGTGCACGACAGCGGTCAGCGGGTGCTCGGCCGGTATCACCGCGATGAGCGCCGCCACCGCGTCGCGGTCGGTGACGTCGCAGGACTTCACCATGACGTCGGTCGCGCCGAGTCCACTCAGCTCGGCGACCAGCTCGTCCGCTCCGGCGGCGGCGCGGCCTCGGCGGCTGACGAGCAGCAGGCGCCGTACGCCGTGGTTCACGACGAGGTGCCGGGCCAGGATGCCGGCCAGCGAGCCGGTACCGCCGGTGATCAGTACGGTGCCGTCCGGGTCCAGGTCCGTCGGCGCCTGTGTCCGCCCCGCGGCGGAGGCGCGGGCGAGCCGCGGGATCGAGAGGGCCGCGCCGCGCACGGCCACCTCGGGTTCTCCTGAGCCGAGCACCGCCCCGAGCACGGAGTCGAGTCCGCCAGGCAGCCCCACGGTGACGTCGCTGGGGTGATCCGGATCGCGGGTGAGGTCGGCGGCCCGGATCTCCGGATCGAGGTCGAGCAGGACGATCCTGTCGGGGTTCTCGGTCTGCGCGGCGCGGATCAGGCCCCAGATCGCGCCACCGGCAGGGTCCGTGACCGCGCCCTCGGGTCCGGCGCCCACCGCGCCCCGGGTCGCCACGACCAGTGTGACCGCGTCGAGGCCCGGAACGGCCAGCCATGTCTGCACGGCCGCGAGGACCCGGTTGGTCACATCCACCGGAGTGTCGTCGGCCACCGTGACGGCCCGCAGCAGCACAGCGGTCGGCAGCTCGCCGCCTGCCGCCACCGCCTCGGCCAGCGCCGTCACCTCGCCCGCGCTGGACACCGCGGCCCAGGACGCGATCTCGGCCGACGTGCTCTTGTCGCCGGGCAGTTGCGTCCACTCGACACGGAACAGCGCGTCGTCGGCCGGAGAACCGGCACCGGCTCGCACCTGCTCGGCGGTCAGCGACCGTAACTCCACCGCGTCCGCCGTCAGAACCGGACCACCTGCCTGGTCGACCGCCTCGAACGACAGGGTCCCCGGCCCGTTGGGCACGATCCGCGCCCGCAGCACGGTCGCGCCGACCGCGTGCAGCCCCAGTCCGTGCCAGACGAGAGGCTGCCGGAGACCGTCGCCGCCCGCGTCCCCGTCGGCGGTCACGGCCTCCAGGAGTACGGGATGCAGTACGGCGTCCAGCAGGGCGGGGTGCACGCCGAACCGGCCCGCCTCCTCCCGCTCCTCATCCGGTACGGCGAGCTCGGCGAAGGTCTCGTCGCCGCGCCGCCACAGCGCCCGTACGCCCTGGAAGACCGGGCCGTACGCGTAGCCCTGGCCTGCCAGATCGGAGTAGAGCTCGTCCGTCTCGACGCGTCGGGCGCCGGGGGGCGGCCATGCGGTGAAGTCGAAGCCGGGAGCGGAAGTGGTGTCGGTCGCCGTGAGGGTGCCGGTGACGTGGCGGGTCCAGGCGTCGGTGCCGGTGTCGCCGGTGGCGTCTTCACGGGTCGAGTAGACGGCGACGGTACGGGCTCCGGTCTCGTCCGGTCCGCCGACACTGACCTGGACACGGACACCGCCCTGCTCGGGCAGCACGAGCGGCGCCTCGATGACCAGTTCGTCGAGCGTGCCGCAGCCGACCTCGTCGCCGGCCCGGAGAGCCAGCTCCGCCAGGGCGGCAACGGGTAGGAGGACGGTGTCGCCAACGGCGTGGTCCGCGAGCCAGGGGTGGGTACGGAGCGACAGCCGGGAGGTGCAGAGCACACCGCCGGTCTCCGGCACCGCCACCACTCCCCCGACGAGCGGGTGGTCGGTACCCGCCAGGCCGAGAGAGGCGGCGTCACCAGCCGGACCGAGGCGGAGCCAGTAGTGCTGGTGGTCGAAGGCGTACGTCGGGAGGTCGACGTGACCGTTGGCGGCACCGTCCGGCAGGACCCCGGTCCAGTCGACGGGCACACCCCGCACGAACACTTCGGCCATCGAGGTCAGCAGTCGGCGCAGGCCGCCCTCGTCACGGCGCAGCGAACCACCCACCACCGCCTCGACATCCGCCTGGTCGACGATCTCGCTGACCGGCTGGACCAGGACGGGGTGGGCACTGGCCTCCACGAACACCGTGTGACCCCCAGCCAGGAGATCGGCGATCGCCGGACCGAAGCGGACCTGACTACGCAGGTTGCGATACCAGTAACCACCCTCCAGAACACCCGCCTCCCGCACCCACCCACCGGTCACGGTCGAGTAGAAGGGAATCAGGGGGGCCTGAGCACGGATGTCGGCGAAGGCCTCACCCAGCGTCTCCTCGATCGCCTCGACATGCCGTGTGTGAGAGGCGTAGTCCACCGCGACCCGACGCACCCGCACACCATCCGCCGCCAGGACCTCCAGCACCTCATCCAGGGCTTCGGCATCACCCGCGATGACCACCGACGCCGGACCGTTGACCGCCGCGACCTCCACCCGGCCCGCCCAGCGCTCCAGGCGCCCGACGACGTCGGCCTCCGGCAGTGCCACCGAGGCCATGCCACCCCGGCCCGCGAGGCTCCCGGCGATGACCTGGCTGCGCACCGCCACAATCCGGGCAGCGTCCTCCAACGACAGCGCGCCCGACACGCACGCGGCGGCGATCTCGCCCTGCGAGTGACCCACCACCGCATCCGGCACCACACCCACCGACGCCCACACCGCAGCCAGACCCACCATCACCGCGAAACTCGCCGGCTGCAACACATCCACCCGCTCCAGCAGTTCAGCCGGAACATCACCCCGCAGCACATCCACGAGCGACCAGTCGACCCAACGATCCAGCGCCGCCGCGCACTCGGCGATCCGCTCCGCGAACACCGGTGAGGAGTCGAGGAGTTCACGACCCATACCGGCCCACTGCGAACCCTGACCCGGAAACACCAACACCGTCCGACCAGCAGCCACACCACCACCAGTGACAACGACAGGACTCGACTCACCCCGCGCCAGCGCACGCAACCCCGCCAGCGCCTCACCCCGCGAACCGGCCGCCACCACCGCACGCTCGGACAGCACCGCCCGCCGCGAAGCCAGCGCCGCCGCGAGATCCGGCAGTGACTCCTCACCCGCCTCTATGAAGGAGACGAGCCGCTCCGCCTGGCCCGCCAGCGCACTGGGGCTCTTCGCCGACACCACCAGCGGCACCACACCACCGGTCACCACCGAATGCGCCTCCTGCGCCACGGCCGGGGCCTCTTCCAGGACCAGGTGCGCGTTCGTCCCACTGACGCCGAAGGACGACACACCCGCCCGGCGTGGCCTGCCCGTGACCGGCCACTCCCGCGCCTCCGTCAGCAGCTCGACCGCACCCTCCGACCAGTCCACCTGTGAAGACGGGGCATCGACGTGCAGCGTGGGCGGCAGCACGCCGTACCGCATCGCCTGCACCATCTTGATCACGCCCGCCACACCCGCAGCCGCCTGCGTATGACCGACGTTCGACTTCAACGAACCCAGCCACAACGGCCGCCCGGGCTCACGCTCCTGACCGTACGTCGCCAGCAACGCCTGCGCCTCGATCGGATCGCCGAGCACCGTACCCGTGCCATGCCCCTCGACCACGTCCACATCAGCCGTCGACAGACCCGCGTCGGCGAGCGCCTTACGGATCACCCGCTGCTGGGAGGGGCCGTTGGGCGCCGTCAGACCGTTCGACGCACCGTCCTGGTTCACCGCCGAACCCCGTACCACCGCCAGCACTCGGTGCCCGTTGCGGCGCGCCTCCGACAGCCGCTCCAGGACGACCATGCCCGCGCCCTCGGCCCAGCCCGTACCGTCCGCGGCATCCGCATACGACTTGCACCGGCCGTCGGCGGCAAGGGCGCGCTGGCGCGAGAACTCCATGAACATGCCTGGGCCGGCCATCACGGTCGCGCCGCCGGCCAGCGCCATCTGGCACTCCCCGCGCCGCAGTGCCTGCACGGCCAGGTGCATGGCCACGAGCGAGGACGAGCAGGCCGTGTCCACAGTGACGGCCGGGCCCTCGAAGCCGAACACGTACGAGATTCGGCCCGAGGCCACGCTTCCGGTGGTGCCGGTTCCGGTGAAGCCTTCCAGTTCCGGCGGGATGGGGCCGCCAGTGGCGTAGCCCTCGTTGATGACACCGACGAAGACGCCGACGTCCGCCCCTTTGAGCCCCGTTGCGTCGACGCCCGCCCGCTCCATGGCCTCCCATGACGTCTCCAGCAGCAACCGCTGCTGCGGGTCCATCGCCACCGCCTCGCGCGGCGAGATCCCGAAGAAGCCCGCGTCGAAGAGCCCGGCCTCGTGCAGGAACCCGCCTCGGGTCACGTACGACTTGCCGCTCTGCTCGGGGTCCTCGTCGAACAGGCTCTCAAGGTCCCAGCCGCGGTCGGTGGGGAAGCCGGAGACGCCGTCCTGGCCCTCGGCGGCCAGTCGCCACAGGTCCTCGGGGCCGGCGACCCCGCCCGGAAGCCGGCACGCCATTCCGACGATCGCGATCGGCTCCGACTTCTCGGCCTCAAGTTCCAGCACACGCTGCTGGGAGCGGCGTGCCTCGGCGAGGACGCGCTTGAGATAGTCGCGAAGCTTGCTTTCATCCGCCATTGAGGTTCGGCTCCTAGAGGCTGTGGCGTCGGGTCAGCGGCTGCGGGGCGGCGGGCGGGTCGGCGGTTGCTAGTTGCCGAACTCCGTGTCGATGAGGTCGAAGAGTTCGTCGTCGGAGGCGGCGTCGAAGTCGAGTTCCTCCTCGGCGGGCGGGGTTCCGTTCGCTGTCGACCAGGTGGCCAGGAGGCCCTGGAGCCGGGTGGCCACCTGGGCGCGGGCCGAGTCGTCGGCGGGCGTCTCGGCCAACGTGGCTTCGAGCCTGCTCAGTTCGGCCAGCAGCGGATGCGTTCCGGCCGCGGACGGTGTCGTGGGGTCGAGCCGGCCGTGGAGGTACTGCGCGAGGGAGAGCGGCGCCGGGTAGTCGAAGACGACCGTGGCGGGGAGGGGGAGCCCCGTGGCGCCGCGGAGGCGGTTGCGCAGTTCGACCGAGGTGAGCGAGTCGAAGCCGGTGTCCTTGAACGCCGTCTCCGGCCTGACCTGTTCCGGACCGGTGTGGCCGAGGACGATCGCCACCTGGCCTCGTACGAGTTCGAGCAGCAGCGCCTGCTGCTCGGTGGCCGAAAGTCCGGCAAGCCGTGCGGCCAGTCCGCCGCCGGTGCCGCCGCCGGAATGGGCCTGCTGCCGACCGGGGCGGACCAGTCCGCGCAGCAGCGGAGGGACTCCCCCGCCGAGCACGGCGTCGGCCCGGACCGCCCGCAGGTCGAGCCTGGCCGGTACGAGGAGGGCTGTGCTGTCTCCAGGGCCTGTGCCAAAAGCGGCGTCGTCCGCACAGGCCCTGAGGGCCTCGTCGAACAGCTCCATGCCTTCGACCGCTGTCAGCGGTTCCACGCCGCCGCGGCGCCCGGTCCGGTCCTGGCCGGTCGCCGGGGCGGCGTCGGGAGCAGTGGGCTCCGGGTCGGCGATCTGCGCCCAGAGACTCCAGGCCAGCGACAGGGCGGGCAGGCCCTCGGCACGGCGGCGGTGGGCCACCGCGTCGACGTAGGCGTTGGCCGCCGCGTAGGCGCCGGTACCGGCGCCCAGGAAGACGGACGAGGCGGACGACATGAGGACGAACGCCTTGAGTTCCGGGGCGAGTTCACGGGTCAGCTCGTCCAGGTGCCGGACCGCGGTGGCCTTCGGCGCGAAGACCTGGGCCAGCCGTTCCGGGGCCATCTCGCCGATCAGGCCGGCGTCGAAGACCCGGGCGGCGTGGACGACCGCGGTCAGCGGGTGCTCGGCAGGTACTGAGGCCAGCAGCTCGGCGACCGCGTCCCGGTCGGTGACGTCGCACGCCACGACCGACACCTCGGCGCCCTCGGCCGTCAACCGCGCCACGAGCTCCGCCGCGCCGTCGGCGTCCAGTCCTCGCCGGCCTGCGAGGACCAGGTGGCGCGCGCCGTACTCCGCGACCAGATGGCGGGCGGTCAGTGCACCGAGCGATCCGGTACCGCCGGTGACGAGAACCGTGCCGTGGGGGTCGAGCGGGAACCGTTCGGGGAGGGAGGCGGCAGGCCGTCCCGACTGCTGTACCCGCGTACGGACAAGGCGCGGCACGGTCAGCGCCGTACCGACGACCGCCACCTGTGGTTCGCCACTCGCGAGGACTGCGTCCAGGAGAGCGGAATCGAGGGCGGTGGGCCCGGGTGTGGCGGAGGCGGTGGTTGAGTCGGGCGCCGCCGGGTTCAGGTCGAGGAGGACGATCCGCTCCGGGTTCTCGGCCTGGGCGGCCCGGATCAGGCCCCAGACCGCTGCGCCGGCCGGGTCGGTCACCGCGGCGTCACCGCCCGCGGGCACCGCGCCGCGGGTCACGACGACGAGCCGGGAACTCTCCAGTGCCTCGTCGGCCAGCCACGCCTGCGTCACCGACAGGACACGCGAGACCACGTTCGGAAGGACTCCCTCGTCCTCGCCGCTCGCGACACCGTCCCGGCCGGCGATGGCCTCCAGGACCACCGCCGGTGGCACGTCCGCCCCGCCGGTCAGACCTGCCAGGTCCTCCGGGGTGGATACGGTCACCGGGCACTCCTCCGCGGCCACAACCGCCCCGGTGCTCTGGAACGACAGCTCTGCGAGTGGGGTCCACTCCACGCGGAAAAGCCCGGGCCCGCCGTCGCTCGCGGTGCCCGCCGCGGACTCCAACTGGGCTGCGGACACCGGTCGGAGCGCGACAGCGTCGGCCGACAGGACCGACCCGCCCGTCTCGTCGACGGCGGTCAGCGACAGCGCGTCCGGCCCCTGCGGCGCGATCCGCACCCGCAGTGCCGTGGCACCGGCGGCGTGCAGCGTCAGCCCACGCCACTCAAGCGGCTGCCATGTCCGCTCGCGGTCTTCCGGCGTGGCGCCCGACAGCAGCACCGGGTGCAGGGCGGTGTCGAGCAGAGCGGGATGGATGCCGAAGCGGGCTGCGCTGTCGCGCTGTTCCTCCGGCAGGGCGACCTCGGCGAAGATCTCCTCGCCGCGCCGCCACACCGCACGCAGGCCCTGGAACACCGGGCCGTGCTCGTAGCCATGGGCGACCAGGTCGGCGTGGATGCCTTCCCCATCGACCTTCTGGGCCCCGGGCGGCGGCCAGGTGACGAAGTCGGCCCGCGTGCTGACGGCCGCCTTCGCCACCGCTCCGAGGACACCGGTGGCGTGGCGGACCCATGCCTCACCGCCAGTGGAGTCGGCTTCCGCGCCTTCACGGGTCGAGTAGATGTCGACGCTGCGCGTGCCGTTCTCGCCCGGGCCGCCGACTGCGACCTGGACGCGGACACCGCCGTGGGCGGGGACGACCAGTGGCGCCTCGATGACCAGTTCGTCGAGCGTGCCGCAGCCGACCTCGTCGCCGGCCCGCACCGCCAGCTCGACCAGCCCAGCGCCGGGGACGAGGACGACCCCGTCGACGGCATGGTCCGCGAGCCAGGCGTGCGTACGCAGGGAGAGACGAGAAGTGAAGACCAGGCCGTTGGAGTGCGGGAGTCGCACCACCGCACCGAGCAGCGGGTGATCGGCCTTGCCCTGCCCGAGGGACGCCGCATCGGTGGTGACGCCGGCCCGGAGCCAGTAGTGCTGGTGGTCGAAGGCGTACGTCGGGAGGTCGAGGTGCGCGGCACCCGCGACCGGCAACATTCCCGCCCAGTCGACCGATCCCCCGCGAACAAAGACTTCGGCGGTCGCGGTGAGGAGGGTCTGCGCCTCGGAACGACCGTCCCGCAAAGCCGCGACACACGTCGCCCGCTCACCGGCCGACTCGGCCACCACACCCGACAGGGCGGCGCCCGGGCCGAGTTCGATGACAACCACATCGCCGTCGCCGGCTGCAGCCGTGACGCCGTCGGCGAAGCGCACCGGCCGGCGGACGTGGTCGACCCAGTACCGCGGGTCGGTGAGCTGCCCCGGCTCGGCAAGCCGCCCGGTCACGTTCGACACCACCGGGAACTCCGGCTCCGACCACGACACCTGAGACAGCACAGCAGCGAACTCGTCGAGCATCGGCTCCATCAGGACGGAGTGGAACGCGTGCGAGACAGTCAGCCGCTTGGTCTTACGACCCTGCTCCCCGAGCTTCGCCGCCACCGCCAACACGGCGTCCTCGACACCCGACAGCACTACTGATGCGGGGCCATTGACCGCCGCCAGACCCATACCCTCACCCAGCAGCCCGGCGACCTCCGCCTCCGAAGCCGCCACAGCGACCATCGCACCACCCGACGGAAGTGCTTCCATCAACCGCCCGCGCGCCGCCACCACCACCGCCGCATCCGCCAGCGACAGAACCCCCGCCACATGAGCCGCCGTGATCTCACCGATCGAATGGCCCATCACCGCATCCGGCTTGATCCCCCACGACTCCACCAACCGGAACAACGCCGTCTCCACCGCGAACAGACCGGCTTGCGTGAACACCGTCCGACTCAGATCACCGGCCCCACCCAGGACCACATCCCTGACCGAGTGCTCCACCCAGCCCGACAACTGACCGTCCAGCACGGCGCAAGCCTCGTCGAAGGCTTCCGCGAACACCGGGTACCGGTCGTACAGTTCACGGCCCATACCGACCCGCTGCGAACCCTGACCCGGAAACACCACCACCGTACGAACAGCCGAAACCCGGTTGCCCGTCACCAAGCCCGCAGCCGACTCACCCCGCGCCAACGCACCCAACCCGGCAAGCGCGTCCTCACGCGAACCGGCCACGACCACCGCACGCTCGGACAGCAGCGCACGCTCCCCGACCAGCGCCCCCGCGATCTCCGGCAGGGTCGCACCATCAGCGGCGCCGATGAACGACGCCAGTCGCTCGGCCTGGCCCGCCAGCGCGCCTGCGCTCTTCGCCGATACGACCAGGGGCACCGCACCCTCGGTCGGTGCTTCGGCCGGCTCGGCGAGCTCGACCTCCGGCGCCTGCTCCAGGATCAGGTGCGCGTTGGTCCCGCTGAGCCCGAAGGAGGAGACGCCCGCCCGGCGCGGTCGGCCGGTTTCGGGCCACGCCCGCGCCTCGGTGAGCAGTTCGACCGCACCCGCCGACCAGTCCACCTGCGACGACGGAACGTCCACGTGCAGGGTGGGCGGCATGACGCCATGGCGCAGCGCCTCCACCATCTTGATGACGCCGGCGACACCCGAGGCCGCCTGGGTGTGGCCGATGTTCGACTTCAGGGAGCCCAGCCAGAGGGGGTGCTCCGGATCGCGATCCCGCCCGTACGTGGCCAGGAGCGCCTGCGCCTCGATCGGGTCGCCCAGGACCGTGCCGGTGCCGTGGCCCTCGACCATGTCGATGTCCGACGTGGACAGGCCGACCGCGGCCAGCGCCTTGCGGATCACCCGTTGCTGGGACGGGCCGTTCGGGGCCGTCAGACCGTTCGACGCGCCGTCCTGGTTCACCGCTGAACCCCGTACGACCGCCAGCACCCGGTGCCCGTTCCTGCGCGCCTCCGACAGACGCTCCAGTACGACGACGCCCGCACCCTCGGCCCAACCCGTACCGTCCGCGGCATCCGCGTACGACTTGCACCGGCCGTCGACCGCCAGGCCCCGCTGCCGCGAGAACTGAACGAAGGCCCCGGTGCCGGTCATGACGGCCGCGCCGCTGGCGAGGGCGAGCGAGCACTCTCCCTGACGGAGCGACTGCGAGGCCAGGTGGATGGCGACGAGCGACGACGAGCAGGCCGTGTCGACGGTCACCGCCGGCCCCTCGAACCCGAACACGTACGACACACGCCCCGACGCCACGCTGGTGCCGGCCCCGGTCGTGACGAAGCCCTCCAGCTCGGCGGGCACGTCGCTGCCCGAACCATAGCCCTGGCCCATCAGGCCGGAGAACACCCCGACGTCCCGGCCCTTCAACGTCCCCGGGTCGATACCGGCCCGCTCCAACGCCTCCCACGAGGTCTCCAGCAACAGCCGCTGCTGCGGATCCATCGCCAGCGCCTCACGCGGCGAGATCCCGAAGAAGCCCGCGTCGAACAGACCAGCCCCCTGCAGGAACCCACCCTGGTCGGCGTACGAGGTGCCCGCCTTGCCCGGATCCGCGTCGAACAAACCCTCAAGATCCCAGCCCCGGTCCTCCGGGAAGCCCGACACCGCGTCCCGGCCCTCGCTGACCAGCCGCCACAGGTCCTCCGGACTCGCCACACCACCCGGCAGGCGGCACGCCATACCCACGATCGCGATCGGCTCACCGGGATCGGCTGGTGCCGCCACGGACATGGCCGGCGATGCCGGGGCCGCGGTCTCCGGCGACACGCCGAGCTCATCGTGCAGATGGCGGGCGAGCGCGAGCGGCGTCGGGTGGTCGAAGACGACGGTGGCGGTCAGCTTGAGGCCGGTCGCCTCGCGAAGCCGGTTACGCAGGTCGACCGAGGTGAGCGAGTCGAATCCGGTCTCGCGGAAGGCGGTCTCGACCGGCACTCCGTCTGGCCCGGCGTGGCCGAGGACGGTCGCCGCGTGCGTACGCACGAGGTCGAGGAGCAGTGCTTCCTGCTCGTCGGCCGTCAGTCCGGCCAGCCGGGCGGCAAGGACACCGGTGACTTCGCCCTCGGCGGCGGGGCGGGCGGTCTGCCGGGCGACCCGTATCAGGCCCCGCAACAGTGGCTGGACCGCGCCTCCGGCGGTCGCGTCGGCGCGCATCGACCGTAGGTCGAGCTTGATCGGGACCAGCAGGGCCTCGCCGTTGCGCAGTGCGGTGTCGAACAGGTCCAGGCCCTCGGCCGACGTCAGGGCCCGATTCCGGCTCCGGCTCACGCGCGACGCGTCGCTGTCGTCCAGGTGGGCGGTCATGGCGGTGGCCTGCTCCCACAGGCCCCAGGCCAGCGACTGGCCGGGCAGGCCGTCCGAGCGGCGCCGGTGCGCCACGGCGTCGAGGTAGGCGTTCGCCGCGGCGTAGTTGCCCTGGCCCGCCGAGCCGAACACTCCGGCGGCGGACGAGAAGACCACGAACGCCTTTAGTTCCGGGGCGAGTTCACGGGTCAGCTCGTCCAAATGCCGTACGGCCGTGACCTTCGGCCCGAACACGTACGCCAGCCGCTCCAGCGTCAGCGCACCGATCACACCGTCGTCCAACACACCGGCCGTGTGGACGACACCGGTCAGCGGATGCTCCGCCGGTACGGCTGCCAACAGCTCGGACACGGCGTCCCGATCCGTGACGTCACACGCGACGACCGTCACCGATGCGCCCGACTCCGTCAGATCGGCCGTCAGTTCGGCGACATTCTCGGCATCGGGACCGCGCCGGCCGGCCAGCAGGAGATGCCGTACGCCATGCTCCGCGACCAGTCGCCGGGCCACCAGACCGCCCAGTGTGCCCGTGCCTCCGGTGATCAGCACTGTTCCGTCCGGCGCGAAGGTGACTGGGGTGCCGGAGCCGGGGCCGGAGCGGGCGAGACGGGGGGCGAAGAGTGCGGTGCCGCGCACGGCGACCTGGGGCTCACCGGTCGCGAGGACGGCAGCCAGCACCGGTTCGACGTCGGTGCCGGGTGCGGCATCGGTGTCGAGGAGCACGAACCGGTCCGGGTGCTCGGCCTGGGCGACCCGGACCAGGCCCCAGACGGCGGCGCCGGCCGGGTCCGCGAGGTCGGCGGCGTCACCCGCGGGCACCGCGCCACGGGTGACCACGACCAGCGTGGCCTCGTCCAGGCCAGGGGCGGCCAGCCATGCCTGGACGACCTCCAGAACACGACCGGTCAGGGCGAGCGTCTCGTCGTCGTCCGAACCGTCACCAGCAGCGTCCAGGACGACGACCGGCGGTACGCCCGCACCGTTGTTCAGCATGGCCACGTGGTCCGGGGAGGCCACGGGCACCCAGGCGGGCGGCATTTCCATGCCCGGGGCCGCGCTGCCGGGCAGCTCGGTCCACTCCACCTGGAACAGGGCGTCCCGGCTGTCGTCGGCAGCCGTCCGGCCCAGCTGTTCGACCGGCACGGGCCGGGAGACCAACGACTGCAGACTGAGCACCGGGCCGCCGGTCCCGTCGGCGGCTTCGAGGGAAAGGGTGTGGGCGGCGGACCGCACCAGACGCACCCGCAGCGCGGAGGCACCAGCGGCATGCAGGCTCAGCCCGTTCCAGCCGAACGGCAGGTGTACGCCGGCGTCGGCATCACCACGGCCCTCACCCTCCGGGTCCGCGAGCGCCACATCCAGCATCACCGGGTGCAGGGCCGCGTCCAGCAGAGCGGGGTGAATACCGAACCGGGCAGCACTGTCCCGCTGTTCGTCGGGCAGCGTGACCTCGGCGAACAGTTCCTCGCCGCGCCGCCATACCGCCTGGACTCCCTGGAACACCGGGCCGTAGCCGTAACCCGCCGCCGCCAGCAGGTCGTAGCCGCCCGCGACCTCAACCTGCTCGGCGCCGGGGGGCGGCCATGCGGTGAAGTCGAAGCCGGGAGCGGAAGTGGTGTCGGTCGCCGTGAGGGTGCCGGTGGCATGGCGGGTCCAGGCATCGGTAGCGGTGTCGCCGGTGGCGTCCTCACGGGTCGAGTAGACGGCGACGGTACGGGCTCCGGTCTCGTCCGGTCCGCCGACACTGACCTGGACACGGACGCCGCCCTGCTCGGGCAGGACGAGGGGCGCCTCGATGACCAGTTCGTCGAGCGTGCCGCAGCCGACCTCGTCACCCGCGCGAACGGCCAGTTCCACCAGTCCGGTGCCGGGCACGAGCACGGCGTCACCCACGGCGTGGTCCGCGAGCCAGGAGTGCGTACGCAGCGACAGGCGGGAGGTGCACAGCACACCGCCGGTCTCCGGCACCACCACAACGGCGCCGATCATGGGGTGGTCGGCAGTGGCCTGCCCGAGCGCGACAGCATCGGTCGCAGCAGCGGTCTGCAACCAGTAGTGCTGGTGGTCGAAGGCGTACGTCGGGAGGTCGACGTGACCGTTGGCGGCACCGTCCGGCAGGACCCCGGTCCAGTCGACGGGCACACCCCGCACGAACACTTCGGCCATCGAGGTCAGCAGTCGGCGCAGGCCGCCCTCGTCGCGGCGCAGCGAACCACCCACCACCGCCTCGACATCCGCCTGGTCGACGATCTCGCTGACCGGCTGGACCAGGACGGGGTGGGCACTGGCCTCCACGAACACCGTGTGACCCCCAGCAAGGAGATCGGCGATCGCCGGACCGAAGCGGACCTGACCACGCAGGTTGCGATACCAGTAACCACCGTCGAGGACACCCGCCTCCCGCACCCACCCACCGGTCACGGTCGACAGGAACGGCACGAGCGGAGCCTGAGCACGGATGTCGGCGAACGCGACGGCCAGCGTCTCCTCGATATCCTCGACATGCCGTGTGTGAGAGGCGTAGTCCACCGCGACCCGACGCACCCGCACACCATCCGCCGCCAGCACATCGAGTGCCTCATCCAGGGCTTCGGCGTCACCGGCGATGACCACCGACGCCGGACCGTTGACCGCCGCGACCTCGACCCGGCCCGCCCAGCGCTCCAGCCGCTCGGCGACGTCGGCCTCTGCCAGTGCCACCGAGGCCATGCCTCCCCGGCCCGCGAGGCTCCCGGCGATGACCTGGCTGCGCACCGCCACAATCCGGGCAGCGTCCTCCAACGACAACGCGCCCGACACGCACGCGGCGGCGATCTCCCCCTGCGAGTGACCCACCACCGCATCCGGCACCACACCCACCGACGCCCACACCGCAGCCAGACCCACCATCACCGCGAAACTCGCCGGCTGCAACACATCGACCCGCTCCAGCAGTTCGGCCGGAGCGTCCCCCCGCAGCACATCCACGAGCGACCAGTCGACCCAACGATCCAGCGCCGCCGCGCACTCGGCGATCCGCTCCGCGAACACCGGTGAGGAGTCGAGGAGTTCACGACCCATACCCGCCCACTGCGAACCCTGACCCGGAAACACCAACACCGTCCGACCAGCAGCCACACCACCACCAGTGACAACGACAGGACTCGACTCACCCCGCGCCAGCGCACGCAACCCCGCCAACGCCTCACCCAGCGAACCGGCCGCCACCACCGCACGCTCGGACAGCACCGCCCGCCGCGAAGCCAGCGCCGCCGCGAGCTGCGGCAGCGTCGTACCGTCCTCGGCCTCGATGAAAGACGCCAGCCGCTCCGCCTGCCCCACCAGCGCACCGGCGCTCCGCGCCGACACCACCAGCGGTGCCACACCTTCGGCCGGAACCGACGTCGGCGCAGGCTCCTCCTCCGGCGCCTGCTCCAGGATCAGGTGGGCGTTCGTCCCGCTGAGCCCGAAGGACGAGACACCCGCCCGGCGCGGCCTGCCTGTGACCGGCCACTCCCGCGCCTCCGTCAGCAGCTCGACCGCCCCCTCCGACCAGTCCACCTGCGGCGTCGGCTCCTCGACGTGCAGCGTGGGCGGCAACACGCCGTGCCGCAGCGCCTCCACCATCTTGATCACACCGGCCACACCGGCCGCGGCCTGGGTGTGACCGAAGTTCGACTTGACGGAGCCCAGCCACAGGGGTCGCTCCGGGTCCCGGTCCCGGCCGTACGTGGCGAGCAGGGCCTGCGCCTCGATCGGATCGCCGAGCACCGTCCCGGTGCCGTGCGCCTCCACCACGTCCACCTCGGCCGCCGACAGGCCGGCCGATGCGAGGGCCCTGCGGATGACGCGCTGCTGGGAGGGACCGTTGGGCGCCGTCAGGCCGTTGGACGCGCCGTCCTGGTTGACCGCCGAGCCACGGACGACCGCGAGCACTTGATGGCCGTTGCGGCGCGCTTCCGACAGTCGTTCCAGGACCACGACGCCCACGCCCTCGGCCCAGCCCGTTCCGTCGGCGGTCGAGGAGAAGGGCTTGCAGCGGCCGTCGGCAGCGAGCGCCTTCTGCCGCGAGAACTCGACGAAAGTGTGCGGAGTCGCCATCACGGTCGCGCCGCTGGCCACGGCGAGGGTGCATTCGCCCTGGCGCAGCGACTGCGCGGCCAGGTGCATGGCCACGAGGGAGGACGAGCAGGCCGTGTCCACGGTCACCGCCGGGCCCTCGAAGCCGAACACGTACGAGATGCGGCCCGAGGCCACGCTCATCGCGGAGCCGGTCGCCGTGAAGCCGCTCAGCTCCGGCGCGATGACGCCGCCGATGCCGTACCCCTGGTTCATGACGCCGGAGAAGACGCCGACTTCTCGGCCCTTGAACGCCGCCGGGTCGATGCCGGCCCGCTCCAACGCCTCCCACGAGGTCTCGAGCAACAGCCGCTGCTGCGGGTCCATGGCGAGGGCCTCACGCGGCGAGATCCCGAAGAAGCCCGCGTCGAACTGCCCGGCTCCGTAGAGGAATCCGCCCTGGTCGACGTAGGACGTACCGGCCCGGTCCGGGTCCGAGTCGAACAGGTCCTCGACGTCCCAGCCGCGGTCCTCCGGGAAGCCGGAGATCGCGTCCCGACCCTCCGACACCAGCCGCCACAGGTCGTCCGGGGTCACGACTCCGCCAGGCAGACGGCAGGCCATGCCGACGATGGCGATGGGTTCGTCGGGGTTGACCGCCAGTCCCATGGGGACGGCTGCGGCTCCGGCCGCCGTGTCACCGAGTTCCTCGGCCAGGTGGCGGGCGAGCGCCAGCGGTGTGGGGTAGTCGAAGACGACGGTAGCGGTCAGTTTGAGGCCGGTGGCCTCGCGCAGACGGTTGCGCAGCTCGACCGAGGTGAGCGAGTCGAAGCCGGCTTCCTTGAACGCCGTCTCCGCTCCGACGTTCGCGACCCCGGCGTGGCCGAGCACGTTCGCCACCTGACCGCGGACCAGGTCGAGCAGCAGCGCCTCCTGCTCCTGCGGTGCGAGGCCGACGAGCCGGGCGGCGAGCCCGCCACCGCTCGCCCCTGCCGCCGCCCGTGCCTGCCTTCGGCCGGTGTGCACCAGGCCGCGCAGCAGGGTCGGGATGCCACGGCCCGCCGCCGCGTCGGCGCGCAACGCCCGCAGGTCCAGCTTGATCGGCACCGCCAGGGCGGTGGGGATCCGCAGGGCCGCGTCGAACAGCCGCATGCCCTCGACGGGGGCGATGGCCAGCCAGCCGCCACGGCTCATACGGGCCTGGTCGGCGGCGTCCAGATGGGCGGTCATGCCGCTGGTCTGCTCCCACAGGCCCCAGGCGAGTGACGTACCCGGCAGCCCCGCCGCCCGCCGCCGGTGAGCCACCGCGTCCACATAGGCGTTCGCCGCCGCATAGTTGCCCTGACCGGCCGAACCGAACAACCCGGACGCGGACGAGAACACCGCGAACACCGACAGGTCCATGCCCCGAGTCAGCTCATCCAAATGCCCCACAGCCGCGACCTTCGGCCCGAACACATACGCCAACCGCTCCGGCGTCAACGCACCGATCACACCGTCGTCCAACACACCAGCCGTATGCACGACCCCAGTCAGCGGATGCTCCGCCGACACCGAACCAAGAAGCCCAGCCACCGCATCCCGGTCGGCCACATCACACGCCGCCACCGCCACCGACTCCGCACCCAACTCCCGCAGCTCGGCAACCAGTTCCGCCGCACCCACCGCATCCGGGCCACGCCGACTCGCCAGCACCAGATGACGAGCGCCGTACTCGGACACCAGGTGACGAGCCACCACAGCACCCAACGAACCCGTACCACCGGTCACCAGCACCGTCCCCTCCGCATCAAGGGGTTTCGGGACGCTCAGCACGATCTTGCCGATGTGCTGGGCCTGGCTCATGTAGCGGAACGCGTCCGGTGCACTGCGCACGTCCCATGCGGTACGCGGCAGCGGGGTAAGCTCCCCCGCTTCGAACAGTCCCATCAATTCGGTGAGCATCTGCTGGATGCGGTCAGGACCGGCCTCAATCAGGTCGAATGCCTGGTAGGCAACCCCTGGGTACGTCCTGGCGACGGTGTCTGCATCCCGGATATCGGTTTTGCCCATCTCGATGAACCTGCCGCCGCGGGGTAGCAGCCGCAGCGACGCGTCCACGAGCTCCCCGGCCAAGCAGTCCAGAACCACATCCATTCCGGCACCCGAGGTCCCGGTCAGGAAGTGCTCCTCGAACTCCGCCGTTCGGGACGAGGCGATGCACGTGTCGTCGAAGCCCAGTTCTCGCAACACCGCCCACTTGCCGGGGCTCGCCGTACCGAACACCCTGGCACCCAGGTGCCGGGCTATCTGCGTAGCGGCCATGCCTACACCGCCGGTGGCGGCATGGATCAGCACCGACTCCCCCGCCCGCAGGCCGCCCAGATCACGCAGGCCGTAATAGGCGGTGAGGAACGCTACGGGGACCGATGCCGCCTGCTGGAACGACCACCCCTCGGGGATCGGGACGACATACCGTCGATCGGTGACAGCGATCGATCCGAACCCCACGCTTGTCAGGCCCATCACCCGGTCGCCGACGGCCAGATCCGTCACACCCTCGCCGACCTCCAGCACGACACCAGCGGCTTCACCGCCCAGCTCAGCCCCACCCGGATACATGCCCAACGCGATCAGAACATCGCGGAAGTTGATGCCCAACGCCCGCAGACCGACCCGGACCTGACCTGCGGCCAACGGCGCCGCGGCACCGGGCTCAGGCAGCAGAGCGAGGTTGTCGAGCGTGCCACCCCCTGTAGCGCCCAACCGCCACTCACGCGCCTCTTCGGGTACCTGCAAGATCCGCTCACTGACATGGACGAACCGAGGCACGGACAGCGCAGTGCCGCGCTTCGCGAGCTGCGGCTCGCCGCAGGCCAGCGCCCGTCCGAGGACCGTGGTGAACGGGTCCTCGGCGGCCGGGTCCAGGTCGAGCAGGACGATCCGGTCGGGGTTCTCGGCCTGGGCAGTGCGGACGAGACCCCAGACAGCTGCCGCGGCCGGATCCACGACATCGCCGTCAGCACCAGCGGGGACAGCACCCCGAGTGACGACCACCAACGAGGAGTCCTCGAAAGCCTCCTCCGCCAGCCAGGCCTGAACCACACCCAGCACCCTGCCCGTCAGCGCGAGCACCTCGTCGACACCGCCGGCCCCACCACCGAAGGCCTCCAGAACGGCCACCGCCGGAACCTCGGCGGCCAAAGCAGCCACGTCTTCAGCCGACGCGACCAGAGCCCACGAAGGCTCCGGCTCGACGACCGCCCCAGGCGTCGCCACCAACTCGGTCCACTCCACCTCGAACAGAGCGTCCCGGCTGTCGTCGGCCGCCGTCCGGCCCAGCTGTTCGACCGGCACGGGCCGGGAGACCAGCGACTGCAGACTGAGCACAGGACCACCGGTCCCGTCGGCGGCTTCGAGGGAAAGGGTGTGGGCGGCGGACCGCACCAGACGCACCCGCAGCTCGGAAGCACCAGTGGCATGCAGACGTAACCCGCTCCAGCCGAACGGCAGATGCACGCCGGCATCGGCATCACCACGGCCCTCACCCGCCGGATCCGCAAGCGCCACATCCAGCATCACCGGGTGCAGGGCCGCGTCCAGCAAAGCAGGGTGAATACCGAACCGGGCAGCACTGTCCCGCTGCTCGTCCGGCAACGCCACCTCGGCAAACAATTCCTCGCCACGCCGCCATACCGCCCGCACTCCCTGGAACACCGGGCCGTAGCCGTAACCCGCCGCCGCCAGCAGGTCGTAGACACCCGCGACCTCAACCTGCTCGGCGCCGGGGGGCGGCCAGGCGGTGAAGTCGAAACTGGGAGCGGAAGTAGCGGCGGTCGCCGTGAGCGTGCCGGTGACATGACGGGTCCAGGCATCGCTCTCGTGGTGCCCGACGGTTTCTTCCGACGTCGAGTAGACGGCGACGGATCGGGAACCGGTCTCGTCCGGTCCGCCGACACTGACTTGGACACGAACAGCGCCCTGCTCGGGCAGCACGAGGGGCGCCTCGATGACCAGCTCCTCCAGTGTGCCGCAGCCGACCTCGTCACCCGCGCGAACGGCCAGCTCCACCAGTCCGGTGCCGGGCATGAGGACGGTGTCGCCCACGGCATGGTCGGCCAGCCATGGATGCGTACGCAGCGACAGGCGGGAGGTGCACAGCACACCGCCGGTCTCCGGCACCACCACAACGGCGCCGATCATGGGGTGGTCGGCAGTGGCCTGCCCGAGCGCGACAGCATCGGTCGCAGCAGCGGTCTGCAACCAGTAGTGCTGGTGGTCGAAGGCGTAGGTCGGGAGGTCGAGGTGCGCGGCACCCGCGACCGGCAACATTCCCGCCCAGTCGACCGATCCCCCGCGAACAAAGACTTCGGCGGTCGCGGTGAGGAGGGTCTGCGCCTCGGAACGACCGTCCCGCAAAGCCGCGACACACGTCGCCCGCTCACCGGCCGACTCGGCCACCACACCCGACAGGGCGGCGCCCGGGCCGAGTTCGATGACAACCACATCACCCTCGCCGACTGCGGCCGTCACGCCGTCGGCGAAGCGGACGGGACGGCGGACGTGGTCGACCCAGTACTGCGGGTCGGTGAGCTGCCCCGGCTCGGCAAGCCGCCCGGTCACGTTCGACACCACCGGGAACTCCGGCTCCGACCACGACACCTGAGACAGCACAGCAGCGAACTCGTCGAGCATCGGCTCCATCAGGACGGAGTGGAACGCGTGCGAAACAGTCAGCCGCTTGGTCTTACGACCCTGCTCCCCCAGCTTCGCCGCCACCGCCAACACGGCATCCTCGACACCCGACAGCACTACTGACGCAGGACCGTTGACCGCCGCCAGACCCACACCCTCACCCAGCAGCCCGGCGACCTCCGCCTCCGACGCCGCCACCGCGACCATCGCACCACCCGACGGCAACGCCTCCATCAACCGCCCACGCGCCGCCACCACCACAGCCGCATCCGCCAGCGACAGAACCCCCGCCACATGAGCCGCCGTGATCTCACCGATCGAATGGCCCATCACCGCATCCGGCCGCACACCCCACGACTCCACCAACCGGAACAACGCCGTCTCCACCGCGAACAGACCAGCTTGCGTGAACACCGTCCGACTCAAATCACCGGCCCCACCCAGGACCACATCCCTGACCGGATGCTCCACCCACCCCGACAACCCACCGTCCAGCGCCGCACATGCCTCATCGAAGGCTTCCGCGAACACCGGGTACCGGTCGTACAGTTCACGGCCCATCCCCACCCGCTGCGAACCCTGCCCCGGAAACACCACCACCGTACGAACCGAACCCCCGGCGCTGCCCCTGACCACACCAGCACTCGACTCACCTCGCGCCAGCGCACCAAGCCCCGCCAACGCCTCCTCACGCGAACCGGCCACCACCACCGCACGCTCCGACAACACCGCCCGCTCAGCGACCAGCGCACCCGCCACGTCCCGCAGGGCGCCGGCGCCCTCGGCACCGACGAACGACGCCAGCCGCTCCGCCTGACCCGCCAGGGACTGGGCACTCTTCGCGGACACCACCAACGGCACCACGCCGTCATCGCTTCCGACCAGCCCCGGCTCCACGGGCTCCGTCTCCGGTGCCTGCTCCAGGATGATGTGCGCGTTCGTCCCGCTGACGCCGAAGGACGACACACCGGCACGGCGCGGCCGGTCCACCTCCGGCCAGGGCTGGGGCCGCTCGATGAGCTGGACCGCGCCGGTCGACCAGTCCACCTCCGAGGACGGGGCATCGACATGCAGGGTGGGCGGCATCACGCCGTGCCGCAGCGCCTGCACCATCTTGATCACACCGGAAACACCCGCAGCCGCCTGCGTATGACCGACGTTCGACTTCAACGAACCCAGCCACAAAGGCCGTTCGACAGGCCGGTCCTGGCCGTACGTCGCCAGCAACGCCTGCGCCTCGATCGGATCACCGAGCACCGTACCCGTGCCATGCCCCTCGACCACATCCACATCGGCCGTGGACAGGCCCGCATTGGCGAGCGCCATGCGGATCACGCGTTGCTGAGAAAGACCGTTCGGCGCCGTCAGGCCGTTGGACGCACCGTCCTGATTCACCGCGGAACCCCGTACGACCGCCAGGATCCGGTGCCCGCGCTCCTGTGCCCGCGAGAGCCGCTCCAGGACCACGACACCGGCGCCCTCGGCCCAGCCCGTACCGTCCGCGGCATCCGCATACGACTTGCACCGGCCATCGGACGCAAGCCCCCGCTGCCGGGAGAACTCCACGAACGTGTGCGGCGTCGCCATCACGGTCGAACCGCCGGCCAGGGCAAGCGAGCACTCGCCCCGGCGCAGCGCCTGGGCAGCGAGATGGAGGGCGACGAGGGAGGACGAGCAGGCCGTGTCGACGGTCACGGCCGGGCCCTCGAAGCCGAACACGTACGAGATACGGCCGGACGCCACGCTGCCGGCCGCCCCCGTCCCGGCGAAGCCCTCCAGCTCCGGTGGGACATTGCCGCCGAAGAAGTAGTCGACGCCCATGATGCCGTTGAAGACGCCGACATCCGTGCCCTTGATCGAGCCGGGAGCGATGCCGGCCCGCTCCAGCGCCTCCCACGAGGTCTCCAGCAACAGCCGCTGCTGCGGGTCCATCGCCAGCGCCTCACGCGGCGAGATCCCGAAGAAGCCCGCGTCGAACTCCCCGGCCTCGTAAAGGAATCCGCCCTGGTTCACGTACGACGTTCCGGCCTTGTCCGGGTCGGAGTCGAACAACCCGTCCAGGTCCCAGCCACGGTCCTCCGGGAAGCCGGTGACACCGTCCCGCCCCTCGCTGACGAGCCGCCACAGGTCCTCAGGGTTCGCCACACCGCCCGGCAGACGGCACGCCATGCCCACGATGGCGATCGGCTCGTCCGCGCTGTGCGCGACCTGCTGCCGCAGGTCGTGCAGCTCGGCCGTGACACGCTTGAGGTACTTGAGGAGTTTCTCGTCCGTGGCCATCTTCGATTTCCTCACCGGGTTTTGGGGAGCGGCAGTCAGTGAAGGCGGGGTCTCTCAGGAGATTCCGAGTTCGTCGTTGATGAAGTCGAGAACCTCATCGGCGGAGGCGGATTCCAGTTGCTCTGCCACTGTCGAGTTCTCCGTCTGTTCGCCGAGTCCGTTGAACTTCGCCACCAGCCCCTGGAGACGGAGCATGACGCCGGTCTTCTTGGCCTCGTCGAAGAGCAGTCCGGTGATCAGTGATTCGATGTCCTCGATCTTGGAATTCACCATCGACAAGGCGTCGTCGGTGGTTCCGAGCTCGCCGTGCAGATAGCGAGCGAGCGCCAGTGGTGTGGGGTAGTCGAATACCACCGTCGCCGCCAGCTTGAGGCCGGTGGCCTCGCGCAGACGGTTGCGCAGCTCGACCGACGTGAGTGAGTCGAAGCCGGTGTCCTTGAAGGCCGTCTCCGCGCCGACGTTCGCGACCCCGGCGTGACCGAGGACGCTCGCCACATGACCGCGGACCAGGTCGAGCAGCAGCGCCTCCTGCTCCTGCGGTGCGAGGCCGACGAGCCGGCGGGTCAGTCCGCCGTTGTCGCCGGAGGCCGTACGGGCCGTCTGGCGACCGGGGTTGACCAGTCCGCGCAGAATTGGCTGCGCCGGGCGGCCCGCCGCCGCGTCGGCGCGCAGCGCCCGCAGGTCCAGCTTGATCGGCACCGCCAGGGCGGTGGCGGTCCGCAGGGCCGCGTCGAACAGCCGCATGCCCTCGGCGGGGGCGATGGGCAGGACGCCGCCACGGCTCATACGGGCCTGGTCGGCGACACCCAGATGGGCGGTCATGCCGCTGGTCTGCTCCCACAGGCCCCAGGCGAGTGACGTACCCGGCAGCCCCGCCGCCCGCCGCCGGTGAGCCACCGCGTCCACATAGGCGTTCGCCGCCGCATAGTTGCCCTGACCGGCCGAACCGAACAACCCGGACGCGGACGAGAACACCGCGAACACCGACAGGTCCATGCCCCGAGTCAGCTCATCCAAATGCCCCACAGCCGCAACCTTCGGCCCGAACACATACGCCAACCGCCCCGGCGTCAACGCACCGATCACACCGTCGTCCAACACACCAGCCGTATGCACGACCCCAGTCAGCGGATGCTCCGCCGACACCGAACCGAGGAGCGCAGCCACCGCATCCCGGTCGGCCACGTCGCACGCCGCCACCGCCACCGACTCGGCACCCAACTCCCGCAGCTCGGCAACCAGTTCCGTCGCACCCTCCGCATCCGGGCCACGCCGACTCGCCAGCACCAGATGACGAGCGCCGTACTCAGTGACAAGGTGCCGGGACAGCAGCGCGCCCAACGAACCCGTACCACCGGTCACCAGCACCGTCCCCCCGACAGCCAGAGCCACGCCCTCAGCCGACTCGACGACGGCTGCACGCACCAGACGTGGCACGGACAACACCGAACCGCGCTTCGCGAGCTGCGGCTCGCCGCAGGCCAGCGCCCGTCCGAGGACCGTGGTGAACGGGTCTTCGGCGGCCGGGTCCAGGTCGAGCAGGACGATCCGGTCGGGGTTCTCGGCCTGGGCAGTGCGGACGAGACCCCAGACAGCTGCCGCGGCCGGATCGACGACATCGCCGTCAGCACCGGCGGGGACAGCACCCCGAGTGACGACCACCAACGAGGAATCCTCGAAAGCCTCCTCCGCCAGCCAGGCCTGAACCACACACAGCACCCTGCCCGTCAACGCGAGCACCTCGTCGATACCACCGGCCCCACCGCCGAAGGCCTCCAGAACAGCCACCGCCGGAACCTCCGCGGCCAAGGCAGCCACGTCTTCGGTGGTCGTGACCGGAACCCACGAAGGCTCCGGCTCGGCCACCGCCCCAGGCGTCGCCACCAACTCGGTCCACTCCACCTCGAACAGAGCGTCCCGGCTGTCGTCAGCCGCCGCGATGTCCAACTGCTCCACGTCCACGGGCCGGAAGGTCACCGACTCCACCGTGAGAACCGGACCGCCGGTCTCGTCGACGGCGATCAGCGATCGAGCGTCCTGGCCCTGCGGTGCGATCCGCACGCGCAGTGAGGAGGCTCCGGCGGCGTGCAGCACCAGCCGGTTCCAGGCGAACGGCAGGACGTTGTGGCCCTCGTCCGGTTGCGCGAACGCCTCTGTGTGCAGCGCGGCGTCCAGCAGGGCCGGGTGAAGGCCGAACCGGGCGGCGCTGTCGCGCAGTTCGTCCGGCAGGGCGACCTCGGCGAACAGCTCTTCGCCGCGCCGCCACACGGCCCTCAGGCCCTGGAAGGCCGGGCCGTACGCGTATCCGTGGCCGAGTAGTTCCTCGTAGAACCCGGTGACGTCGAGCGGTACGCGTTCGGCGCCGGACGGCGGCCAGACGGAGACGTCGAAGCCGGCCATGTCCGTGCTCCCGGCTGGAGCCGCTCCCAGGGTGCCGGTGGCGTGCCGGGTCCAGGCGTCCACGCCGATCTCGCCACCGTTGTCCTCGCGCGCCGAGTAGACGGCGACAGTGCGCGTGCCGTTCTCGTCGGGGCCGCCGACGGCTACCTGGACACGGACACCGCCATGGGCGGGGACGACCAGCGGCGCCTCGATGACCAGTTCCTCCAGCATCCCGGCGGCCACGACATCTCCGGCACGGACGGCGAGCTCGACCAGTCCGGTACCGGGGACGAGGACGACCCCGCCGACAGCGTGGTCCGCGAGCCAGGCGTGCGTGCGCAGGGACAACCGCGAGGTGCACAGGACACCACCGGTCTCCGGAACCTCCACCACAGCACCCAGGAGGGGGTGATCGGCGGTGGACTGTCCGAGCGACACCGCGTCGACGGCCGGAGCCAGTTGGAGCCAGTAGTGCTGGTGGTCGAAGGCGTACGTCGGGAGGTCGAGGTGCGCGGCACCCGCGACCGGCAGCATGCCCGCCCAGTCGACCGCCCCTCCGTGTACGAAGACTTCGGCGGTCGCGGTGAGGAGGGTCTGCGCCTCGGAACGACCGTCCCGCAAAGCCGCGACACACGTCGCCCGCTCACCGGCCGACTCGGCCACCACACCCGACAAGGCCGCACCCGGGCCGAGTTCGATGACAACCACATCGCCGTCGCCGGCTGCAGCCGTGACCCCGTCGGCGAAGCGCACGGGACGGCGGACGTGGTCGACCCAGTACTGCGGGTCGGTGAGCTGCCCCGGCTCGGCAAGCCGCCCGGTCACGTTCGACACCACCGGGAACTCCGGCTCCGACCACGACACCTGAGACAAGACATTCGCGAACTCGGCCAGCATCGGCTCCATCAGAACCGAATGGAACGCGTGCGAAACAGTCAGCCGCTTGGTCTTACGACCCTGCTCCCCCAGCTTCGCCACCACCGCCAACACGGCATCCTCGACACCCGACAGCACTACTGACGCGGGGCCATTGACCGCCGCCAGACCCACACCCTCACCCAGCAGCCCGGCGACCTCCGCCTCCGACGCCGCCACCGCGACCATCGCACCACCCGACGGCAACGCCTCCATCAACCGCCCACGCGCCGCCACCACCACAGCCGCATCCGCCAGCGACAGAACCCCCGCCACATGAGCCGCCGTGATCTCACCGATCGAATGGCCCATCACCGCATCCGGCTTGATCCCCCACGACTCCACCAACCGGAACAACGCCGTCTCCACCGCGAACAGACCGGCTTGCGTGAACACCGTCCGACTCAAATCACCGGCCCCACCCAGGACCACATCCCTGACCGAGTGCTCCACCCAGCCGGACAACTGACCGTCCAGCGCCGCGCATGCCTCATCGAAGGCCTCCGCGAACACCGGATAGCGCGCATACAACTCGCGACCCATACCGACCCGCTGCGAACCCTGCCCCGGAAACACCACCACCGTACGAACCGAACCCCCGGCGCTGCCCCTGACCACACCAGCACTCGACTCACCTCGCGCCAGCGCACCAAGCCCCGCCAACGCCTCCTCACGCGAACCGGCCACCACCACCGCACGCTCCGACAACACCGCCCGCTGAGCAACCAGCGCACCCGCCACGGTGCTCAACGGCAGCTTCTCTCCGGACTCAACGAAGGACGTGAGCCGCTCCGCCTGGCCCGCCAGTGCGCCGGCGCTCCGCGCAGACACCACCAACGGCATCACGCCGTCGACGGCGTCTGCCGTCGGCTCGGGCTCGGGCTCCGACACGGCCGGCTCCGGTGCCTGCTCCAGGATGATGTGCGCGTTCGTGCCGCTGACGCCGAAGGCGGAGACGCCCGCCCGACGCGGCCTGCCGTTCTCCGGCCACTCCCGGGCCTCGGTCAGCAGTTCCACCGCACCAGCCGACCATTCGACCTCCGGCGACGGTTCGGTGACGTGCAGGGTGGGCGGCAGGACGCCGTGCCGCAGGGCTTCCACGGTCTTGATCAGGCCGGCGACACCGGCGGCGGCCTGCGCGTGCCCGATGTTCGACTTGACCGAGCCCAGCCACAGCGGCCGGTCTTCAGGCCGGTCCTGCCCGTATGTGGCGAGCAGTGCCTGCGCCTCGATCGGGTCGCCGAGGACGGTACCCGTGCCATGCGCCTCCACCGCGTCGACATCGGCTGTCGACAGGCCGGCGTTGGCCAGCGCCTTGCGGATGACCCGCTGTTGGGAGGGCCCGTTGGGGGCGGTCAGGCCGTTCGACGCACCGTCCTGGTTGACCGCCGAACCGCGTATCACCGCGAGCACGTGGTGCCCGTTGCGCCGGGCTTCCGACAGGCGCTCCAGGATCACGACCCCTGCGCCCTCGGCCCAGCCTGTTCCGTCGGCGGTCGCGGAGAAGGCCTTGCAGCGGCCGTCGGGCGACAGTGCCTGCTGGCGGGAGAACTCCACGAAGGTGTACGGGTTCGCCAGGACGGTCGCACCGCCGGCGAGCGCCATCGAGCACTCGCCCTGACGCAGTGCCTGGGCGGCGAGGTGGATGGCGACCAGCGACGACGAGCAGGCCGTGTCCACGGTCACCGCCGGACCCTCGAAACCGAACACGTAGGAGACCCGGCCGGAGGCCACGCTCCCGGCGGAGCCGGTCGCGGTGAAGCCACCGAGTTCGGCCGGGACCTCACCGCCGAAGCCGTATCCCTGGGTCATCACGCCGGAGAAGACGCCGACATCGGTTCCCTTCAGGGTCCCCGGGTCGATCCCGGCGCGCTCCATGGCCTCCCACGAGGTCTCCAGGAGCAACCGCTGCTGCGGATCCATGGCGAGGGCCTCACGCGGCGAGATCCCGAAGAAGCCCGCGTCGAACAGGCCCGCGTCGTACAGGAATCCGCCCTGGTCGACGTACGAGGTGCCGACCCGGCCGGCGTCGGAGTCGAACAGGCCGTCGAGGTCCCAGCCGCGGTCGGACGGGAACCCGGACATCGCGTCCCGGCCCTCGCTGACCAGCCGCCACAGGTCCTCCGGGTTCGCCACGCCACCCGGCAGGCGGCACGCCATACCCACGATCGCGATCGGCTCGTCGGGGTCGGCGACCGCCACAGAGGGGGCGACCCGTGCGGCAGTGACCGCGGGTATGTGGCCGAACGCCTCGTGCAGATGGCGGGCGAGGGCGAGCGGCGTCGGGTAGTCGAAGACGACGGTCGTCGGCAGGCTGAGGCCGGTGGCCTCGCGGACCCGGTTACGCAGCTCGACCGAGGTGAGCGAGTCGAAACCGGCGTCCTTGAACGCCTTCTCGGACCGTACGTCGTCTGCCCCGGCGTGCCCGAGGACGGTCGCCACCTGGCCGCGGACCAGGTCGAGCAGCAGCGCCTCCTGTTCCTCGGGCGTGAGCCCGGCCAGCCGGTCCGCGAGGCCACCGGCGCCACGCTGGACGGTGGCCGCACGAGCGGACTGCCTGCCGGTACGGACCAGGCCGCGCATCAGCGGCTGCACCGCCCCGCCGGACGTGGCATCGGCGCGGGCGGCTCGCAGGTCGAGTTTGATGGGTACGACGAGCGCCTGTTCGGCGTGGAGGGCCGCGTCGAAGAGGGCGAAGCCCTCGGCCGGAGTGAGAGCCTGCACGCCGCCACGGCTCATACGGGCCTGGTCGAGTTCGCTGAGGTGGGCGGTCAGGCCGGTGCTCTGCTGCCACAGGCCCCACGCCATCGACACACCGGGCAGACCGACGGCCCGGCGTCGGGCCATCAGGCCGTCGAGGAAGGAGTTGGCAGCCGCGTAGTTGCCCTGGCCTGCCGATCCGAAGAGCCCGGCGCCGGAGGAGAACACCGCGAAGGTGGTCAGGTCCAGGTCGCGGGTCAGCTCGTCCAGGTGGCGGACGGCGGTGACCTTCGGGGCGAACACGCCTTCGACGCGCTCCGGCGTCAGCGCGCCGATCACCCCGTCGTCCAGGGCACCGGCCGTGTGCACGACACCGGTCAGCGGATGCTCGGCCGGTACGGCCGCCAGCAGTGCCGCCACGGCGTCCCGGTCGGCGACATCGCAGGCGGTGACCGTCACCACCGCACCGGCCCCGGTGAGTTCGGCGACCAGTTCAGCGGCGCCCTCCGCGGCGGGGCCTCGGCGGCTGACCAGCAGAAGGTGCCGTACGCCGTGCGTGTCGACCAGGTGTCGGGCGAGCAGAGAGCCCAGGGAGCCGGTGCCGCCGGTGACGAGGACGGTGCCCTCGGCGTCGAAGGCAGCGGGGGTGTCGGAGGTGTCGGCTCCGGCCGTGTCGCGGACGAGGCGGGGGGCGCAGAGCAGCTGGCCGCGGGAGGCGACCTGGGGTTCGCCGGTGGCCAGTACGGCGGCGAGGACCGGTTCCATCTCGATGCCGGTGACGTCCAGGTCGGAGTCGGCGGCGGTGTCCAGCAGGACGATCCGCTCCGGGTCCTCGGCCTGGGCGGCCCGGATCAGGCCCCAGACGGCGGCGCCGGCCGGGTCGGTGACGTCGGCGTCGCCCCCGGCGGGCACCGCGCCCCGGGTGAGGACGACCAGCCGGGAGGCGGCCAGGCTCGGGGCGGCGAGCCATGCCTGGACCATGGACAGGATCCGGTTGGTCAGGAGCAGCGCGTCATCGCCGTTGCCGCTGCCGAACGCCTGTGTCACGGCGATGACCGGGGTGGTGACGTTGGCGGCGAGGATCTCCACCTCGTCGGCGTGGAACAGCGGCACCCACGGCGGCAGTGTCTCCGTGCCCGGGGTGACCATGGGCAGTTCGGCCCACTCCACCCGGAACAGGGAGTCGTGGCCCGGCCCCGCGACGGCCGCCGCGGTGGAGAGCTGTTCGGCGGTGACCGGCAGGAAGGAGAGCGCGTCGAGCGTCAGGACGGGTACGCCGGTCTCGTCGGCGGCCGTCAGCGACAGCCGGTCGGACCCGGTCGGCGCGAGCTTCACGCGCAGCGCAGAGGCGCCCGTGGCGTGGAGTGTCAGACCGGTCCACTCGGCGGGCTGCCACAGGCGCTGCCCGTCCGTGGCCGTCGTCGCGTTCGGGTCCGCGTTCGGGCTCGTGCCCGCACCGTTCCCGCCCGCGGTCGTGCTGGAGTCGGCCACGGCCGCATGGCGCAGGCCGGAGTGGAGAGCCGCTTCCAGGAGTGCCGGGTGCAGCCCGAAGCGGCTCGCGTCACCGCGCTGCTCGTCCGGGAGGGCCAGTTCGGCGAAGACCTCGTCGCCGCGCCGCCACAGCGCCCGTACGCCCTGGAAGACCGGGCCGTACGCGTGGCCGAGCCGGAACAGGTCGTCGTAGAGCTCGTCGACGCTTGCGGGCCGGGCGCCCGTGGGCGGCCAGAGGACGAGGTCGTCGTCGGCCGTGGAGCGGTCGGCGGGTGCGGTGGAAAGCCGGCCGGTGGCGTGGCGGGTCCAGGCGTCCGCGCCCGTGTCCTCGGCGGCGTCCTCGCGGATCGAGTAGATGTCGATCGTGCGGGCGCCGTCCTCGTCGGGTCCGCCGACGGTGACCTGGACGCGGACGCCGCCCTGCTCGGGCAGCACGAGCGGCGCCTCGACCACCAGTTCGTCCAGCGTGCCGCAGCCGACCTCGTCACCGGCGCGAACGGCCAGCTCGACCAGCGCGCCGCCGGGCACGACGGCCATGCCGCCGATGACGTGGTCCGCGAGCCAGGGGTGGGTGCGGAGCGAGAGTCGGGAGGTGAAGAGCAGGCCGTCCGACTGCGGAAGCCGGACCACCGCGCCGAGCAGCGGGTGGTCGGCGGCGGCCTGGCCGAGGGAGGCGGCGTCGGTCGCGGGGGCCAACTGGAGCCAGTAGTGCTGGTGGTCGAAGGCGTACGTAGGGAGATCGACCTGGCCGGCGGATTCCTCGGGGAGCATGCCGGTCCAGTCGACCGCGACGCCGTGGACGAAGAGTTCGGCCATCGAGGTCAGCAAGCGGCGCGGACCGCCCTCGTCGCGGCGCAGCGAGCCACCGACAAGAGCCGCCACGCCCTCGGCGTCGACGATCTCACTGACCGGCTGGACCAGGACCGGATGGGCGCTGGACTCCACGAACACCGTGTGACCCCCAGCCAGGAGGTCGGCGATCGCGGGACCGAAGCGGACCTGATTGCGCAGGTTGCGGTACCAGTAGCCGCCGTTGAGGACACCGGCCTCGCGGACCCATTCACCGGTCACGGTCGAGTAGAAGGGAACCAGGGGGGCCTGAGCACGGATGTCGGCGAAGGCCTCACCCAGGATCTCCTCGATCGCCTCGACATGCCGTGTGTGAGAGGCGTAGTCCACCGCCACCCGACGCACCCGCACACCATCCGCCGCCAGGACCTCCAGCACCTCATCCAGGGCTTCGGCATCACCCGCGATGACCACCGACGCCGGACCGTTGACCGCCGCGACCTCCACCCGGCCCGCCCAGCGCTCCAGGCGCCCGACGACGTCGGCCTCTGCCAGTGCCACCGAGGCCATGCCACCCCGGCCCGCGAGACTCCCGGCGATGACCTGGCTGCGCACCGCCACAATCCGGGCAGCGTCCTCCAACGACAGCGCCCCGGATACGCACGCGGCGGCGATCTCGCCCTGCGAGTGACCCACCACCGCATCCGGCACCACACCCACCGACGCCCACACCGCAGCCAGACCCACCATCACCGCGAAACTCGCCGGCTGCAACACATCCACCCGCTCCAGCAGTTCAGCCGGAACATCACCCCGCAGCACATCCACGAGCGACCAGTCGACCCAACGATCCAGCGCCGCCGCGCACTCGGCGATCCGCTCCGCGAACACCGGTGAGGAGTCGAGGAGTTCACGACCCATACCGGCCCACTGCGAACCCTGGCCCGGGAACACCAACACCGTCCGCCCCAAAGCGGCGGTACCGAACGATCCGCCTGTGACGACGCCGGGGTGGGACTCGCCCCGCGCCAGGGCACCGAGACCTGACAGGGCGTCGTTCCGGGAGGCAGCCACGATCACCGCGCGGTCGGAGAGCAGCGCCCGTCGCGTGACCAGCGTCGCCGCCACGGCCTCCAGCGGCACTACCTGTACCGTCTCGGACATATCCGACGTATCTGATGCATCTGACGTATCGACGAACGACGCGAGCCGCGCGGCCTGTCCGGCCAGGGATGCCGCCGAGGCGGCGGACACGACGAGTGGAACCACGCCGTCGGTCGAGGTGGCCGGCGGTGCGGGCTCGTTCTCCGGTGCCTGTTCCAGGATCAGATGCGCGTTGGTGCCGCTGATGCCGAAGCTGGAGATTCCGGCGCGGCGCGGCCTGCCCTCCTCCGGCCAGGCGCGGGCCTCGGTGAGCAGTTCGACCGCGCCCGCCGTCCAGTCGACCTGGGGCGTCGGCTCCGTCACGTTGAGCGTGGGCGGCATGACGCCGTGCCGCAGCGCCTGCACCATCTTGATCACGGCGGAGACACCTGCCGCTGCCTGCGTGTGCCCCACGTTCGACTTGAGCGATCCCAGCCACAGCGGGCGCTCCGGATCCCGGTCCCGGCCGTACGTGGCGAGCAGGGCCTGCGCCTCGATCGGGTCGCCGAGTTCCGTGCCGGTGCCGTGTGCCTCCACGACGTCGATGTCGGCTGCGGCGAGGCCCGCGTTGGCGAGCGCCTTACGGATGACCCGCTGCTGCGAGGGCCCGTTGGGCGCGGTCAGACCGTTCGAGGCGCCGTCCTGGTTCACGGCCGAGCCACGGACGACCGCGAGCACCCGGTGTCCGCGTCGGCGGGCCTCCGAGAGGCGTTCCAGGACGACGATGCCGACACCCTCGGACAGGATGGTGCCGTCGGCACCGGCCGAGAACGCCTTGACCCGGCCGTCGGCGGCGAGGCCGCGCTGCCGGGACATGCCGCGCAGACCGATCGGCGAGCCCATGACGGCCACTCCGCCGGCGAGGGCGAGCGAGCACTCGCCCTGGCGCAGTGCCTGGGCGGCGAGGTGGATGGTGACGAGGGACGAGGAGCAGGCGGTGTCGACGGTCACGGACGGGCCCTCGAAGCCGAACGCGTACGAAACCCGGCCGGAGGCCACGCTGCCCGCGGTGGCCGTGGTGACGAACCCTTCGAGTTCGTCGGGCATGTTGCTGAGGGACTCGACGTAGTCATGGATGGAGACGCCCGAGAAGACGCCGATGTTGTCACCGCGCGCGGAGCGGGGATCGATGCCTGCGCGCTCCAGCGCCTCCCACGAGGTTTCGAGTAGGAGCCGTTGCTGCGGGTCCATGGCGAGGGCCTCACGCGGCGAGATCCCGAAGAAACCGGCGTCGAACTGGGCGGCGTTGTGCAGGAATCCGCCCTTGTGCACGTAGGCCGTGCCTGGCTTGTCGGGGTCGGCGTCGAACAGGCCGTCGAGGTCCCAGCCGCGGTCGTCGGGGAGTGCCACCATGCCGTCGCGGCCCTCGGCCACGAGGCGCCAGAGGTCGTCGGGGTCGTCGACGCCGCCGGGCAGGCGGCAGGCCATGCCGACGATGGCGATGGGCTCGTCGGGGTCGGCGGTCACGACGGTGGGAAGGGCGGTGGCGCCGGCGCCGGCCGTGTCGTCGCCGAGTTCCTCGCGCAGGTAGCGGGCGAGTGCCACCGGGGTGGGGTAGTCGAAGATGAGGGTGGCGGGGAGCTTGACTCCGGTGGCGGCGCCGAGCCGGTTGCGGAGTTCGACAGCGGTGAGCGAGTCGAAGCCGATCTCGCTGAACCCGCGGGTTCCCTGGGCGAGTTCGGCGGCGTTGAAGCCGAGGACCGCGGTGGCTTCGGCCTGCACGATACCGAGGAGGACGGCCTCCTGTTCGGCATCGGGCAGTCCGGCGAGACGGCGGACCAGGTCGCTGCCGTCGCCCGCGCCGGCACGGGCGAGGCGGCGGCCGGTGCGCACCAGGCCGCGCAGCAGGTGCGGGACGGTACCGCCGGAGGTCGCGTCGGCCCGCAGGGACCGCAGGTCAAGCTTGATCGGTACGAGCAGGGCGTGTTCGCCTCGCAGGCCGGTGTCGAGGTGGGCGAGGGCCTCGGCGGGGGCGAGCGGCAGGACGCCGCCGCGGCTCATGCGGGCCTGGTCGGTCTCGCTGAGGTGGGCGGTCAGACCGGTGCTCTGCTGCCACAGGCCCCAGGCCAACGAGGCACCGGGCAGACCGGCGGCCCGCCGCTGGGCCATGCTGGCGTCGAGGAAGGAGTTGGCAGCCGCGTAGCTGCCCTGGCCCGCGGAGCCGAGCAGAGCGGCGGCGGAGGAGAAGACGGTGAACGACGCGAGCCCCGGTGCGAGTTCGCGGGTCAGTTCGTCCAGGTGGCGGACGGCGGTGACCTTCGGGGCGAAGACGCCTTCTATGCGCTCCGGCGTCAGCGCGCCGATCACCCCGTCGTCCAGAACGCCGGCGAGGTGGACGACACCGGTGAGCGGGTGGTCGGCCGGTACGGCCGCCAGCAGTGCCGCCACCGCGTCCCGGTCGGCGACATCGCAGGCGGCGAGCGTCACCACCGCGCCCGACTCGCCGAGTCCGGCGACCAGTTCGGCCGCGCCCTCGGCGGCGGGGCCTCGGCGGCTGACCAGCAGGAGGTGTCGTACGCCGTGCGTGTCGACCAGGTGCCGGGCGACCATGGCGCCCAGGGAGCCGGTGCCGCCGGTGAGCAGGACGGTGCCCTCTGGGTCGAAGGCGAACGTGGACCCGGTCTCGGCCTGGGGCTCGGTGGGGGCAGTGGTCGCGCGCACCAGGCGGGGGGCGGACAGGGCCGTACCGCGGACGGCTACGAGGGGCTCACCGGTGGCCAGGACGGGCCCGAGGACGGGACCCGCTCCGGCGGAACCGGCGGGGTCGAGGTCGACGAGCACGATGCGGTCGGGGTTCTCTGCCTGAGCGGCCCGGATCAGGCCCCAGACGGCGGCGCCGGCCGGGTCGGTGACGTCGGCGTCGCCCCCGGCGGGCACCGCGCCCCGGGTCGCGACGACGAGGGGGACGGCGTCCAGGCCGGGTGCGGCGGCCAGCCACGCCTGGATCACGGCCACGACGCGGGTGGTGAGGCCGAGCGGGTCCTCGCCGTCTCCGGTGGTCGCCGTGAGAACGGCGACCGGCGGCAGGGTCTCGCGGGCCGCGAGTGCCGTCACGTCGTCGGCGGTGGCGAGCGGCGCCCAGGAGGCGGGCGCGGCGGCGCCCTCGGGAGCGGGCAGCGGGGTCCACTCCACGCGGAACAGCGAGTCGCGGCTCTCCCGGCCGGCCGCTCCGGCGTCCAACTGCTCGGCGGTGACCGGCAGGGACACCAGCGAGTCCATGGTCAGGACAAGGTCACCGGTCTCGTCGGCGGCCTGGAACGAGAGGGCGTCCGGGCCGCTCGGGGCGACTCGTACGCGCAGGGCGGAGGCGCCCAGGGCATGCAGGACGAGGCCGTTCCAGGCGAAGGGCAGGACCTTGCGGTCGTCGTCGGGGTTGGCGAAGGCGTTGGTGTGCAGGGCGGCATCGAGCAGGGCCGGGTGGATGCCGAACCGGTCGGCGTTCTCCCGCTGCTCGGGCGGCAGGGCGGCCTCGGCGAACAGTTCGTCGCCGCGCCGCCACACGCCGCGCAGGCCCTGGAAGGCCGGACCGTACGCGTATCCGCGGGCGACCAGGTCGGGGTAGAAGTCGTCGATGGCGACGGGCTGCGCGCCGGCCGGGGGCCAGGCGGCGAAGTCGACGGCGGGCTTGGTGCCGGCGGCCGGGGCGGCGATGGAGAGAAGGCCGGTGGCGTGCCGGGTCCACTCCCCCTGTCCGGCCTCGTCGGCGGCCTCCTCGCGGAGGGAGTAGACGTCCACGGTGCGCGAACCGTTGGGCCCGGCGCCGCCGACGGCGACCTGGACACGGACACCGCCGTGCTCGGGCAGCACGAGGGGCGCCTCGATGACGAGTTCCTCCAGGACAGCGCAGCCGAACTCGTCGCCGGCGCGGACCGCCAGATCGACGTAGACCGTGCCGGGTACGACGACCACGCCGCCGATGGCGTGGTCCGCGAGCCAGGGGTGGGTGCGCAGGGAGAGCCGTGAGGTGAGGACCAGGCCGTCGGACTGGGGCAGCGGGACCACCGCGCCGAGCAGCGGGTGGTCGGTGCCGCTCAGGCCGAGCGAGGCGGCGTCGTGGGCGGTGCCGGTCAGCTGGATCCAGTAGTGCTGGTGGTCGAAGGCGTATGTCGGGAGGTCGACGCGTCCGGCGTCGGGACCGGCCGTGAGGACACCGCTCCAGTCGATGTGGACGCCGCGGACGAAGAGTTCGGCCATCGAGGTGAACAGGCGGCGCGGCCCGCCCTCGTCGCGGCGCAGGGAGCCGGTCACGACGGCGTCGGCGTCGGCGCGGTCCACGATCTCGCTGATCGGCTGCACCAGGACGGGGTGGGCGCTGGATTCCACGAACACCGTGTGGCCCTCGGCCAGGAGGTCGGCGATCGCGGGACCGAAGCGGACCTGCCGGCGCAGGTTGCGGTACCAGTAGCCGCCGTCGAGGACACCCTCCTCGCGGACCCATTCACCGGTCACGGTGGAGAGGAACGGCACGGCGGGGACCTGGCTGCGGATGTCGGCGAAGGCTTCGCCAAGGGTCTCCTGGACGGCCTCGACGTGCCGGGAGTGCGAGGCGTAGTCGACGGCGATGCGGCGCACGCGTACGCCCTGGTCCTCCAGCGCGTCGAGGGCCTCGTCGAGGGCTTCGGCGTCACCGGCGATCACGACCGACGCCGGACCGTTGACCGCCGCGACCTCGACCCGGCCCGCCCAGCGCTCCAGCCGCTCGGCGACGTCGGCCTCCGGCAGTGCCACCGAGGCCATGCCACCCCGGCCCGCGAGACTCCCGGCGATCACCTGGCTGCGCACCGCCACAATCCGGGCAGCGTCCTCCAACGACAACGCGCCCGATACGCACGCGGCGGCGATCTCGCCCTGCGAGTGACCCACCACCGCATCCGGCACCACACCCACCGACGCCCACACGGCCGCAAGACCCACCATCACCGCGAAACTCGCGGGCTGCAACACATCGACCCGCTCCAGCAGTTCAGCGGGAGCGTCCCCCCGCAGCACATCCACGAGCGACCAGTCGACCCAACGATCCAGCGCCACCGCACACTCAGCGATCCGCTCCGCGAACACCGGTGAGGAGTCGAGGAGTTCACGACCCATACCGACCCACTGCGAACCCTGACCCGGGAAGACGAGTACGACCTTTCCGGCCCCGCCCGGCGTCGACGCGCTGCCGACGGCCACCGTAGGAGCGGACTCGCCGCGCGCCAGCGCTCCCAGGCCCGCCAGGGCCTCCTCGGACGAGCCGGCCACGACCACCGCACGCTCGGACAGCACCGCCCGGCCGGTGGCCAGTACGGCCGCCATGCCGGCGAGGGCGACCGTGCCGGACGCCTCGACGAACGACACGAGCCGTTCCGCCTGGCCGGTCAGCGAGGCGGCCGTGGCCGCCGAGACCACGAGCGGCACCACGCCGTCGGCAGCGGGAGCCGGAGCGGAGTCCGCGGCGGGCTCCTCTTCCAGTGCCTGCTCCAGAATCATGTGGGCGTTCGTGCCGCTGGCACCGAACGAGGACACACCGGCCCGGCGCGGACGGTCGTCCTGCGGCCATTCCCGTGTCTCCGTCAGCAGTTCCACCGCGCCCGCGGTCCAGTCCACCTGCGGGGTGGGGGCGTCGACGTGCCGGGTGGCGGGCATGACGCCGTGCCGCAGCGCCTGCACCATGTTGATCACACCGGCCACGCCGGAGGCGGCCTGGGTGTGGCCGATCACCGACTTGACCGAGCCGAGCCGCAGCGGCCGGTCCTCGGACCGGTCCTGGCCGTACGTGGCCATCAGGGCCTGTGCCTCGATCGGATCACCGAGAACGGTGCCGGTGCCGTGGCCCTCGACCATGTCGATGTCGGCCGTGGTCAGGTCGGCGCTCTCCAGTGCCTTGCGGATGACGCGCTGCTGCGCGGGGCCGTTGGGCGCCGTCAGGCCGTTGGAGGCGCCGTCCTGGTTGAGGGCCGAGCCGCGGATCACCGCGAGCACCCGGTGCCCGTTGCGCCGTGCCTCGGACAGGCGTTCCAGGAGGATCACGCCGGCGCCCTCGGCCCAGCTGGAGCCGTCCGCGCAGGCCGCGTACGACTTGCAGCGGCCGTCGAAGGCGAGGCCGCGCTGCCGTGCGAAGCCGACGAACCCGCCGGGAGTCGACATGACGGTCGCGCCGCCGGCCAGGGCCATGGAGCACTCACCGCGCCGCAGTGCCTGGGCGGCCAGATGGATGGCGACCAGGGACGAGGAGCACATGGTGTCGACAGTGACGGCGGGGCCTTCGAGACCGAGGGTGTAGGCGACCCGCCCCGAGGCGACGCCACCCGCGGTGCCCAGGGCGCGCTCCAGGCTGAGGAAGCCTTCGAAACCGCTGAGGTCGGGCGCGTAGTCCTGGTGGACCATGCCGGCGAACACGCCGATGTCGGTGCCGCGTAAGGAGTGCGGGTCGAGGCCGGCCCGTTCGAGGGCCTCCCAGGAGACCTCCAGGAGCTGCCGCTGCTGGGGGTCCATCGCGAGCGCCTCGCGCGGCGAGATCCCGAAGAACGCGGCGTCGAACTGGCCCGCGTCGTGCAGGAACGCGCCCTCGCGGACGTACGTCGTCCCGGGGTTGTCCGGGTCGGGATGGTAGAGGCCCTCCAGGTCCCAGCCGCGGTCCTCGGGGAAGGTGGTGTAGACGTCGGTGCCGTCGGTCACCACCCGCCACAGGTCCTCGGGGGTGCGTATGCCGCCCGCGTACCGGCAGGCCATCGAAACGATCGCGATGGGTTCGGCCGAGGCCTCGGAGAGACGCTGGTTCTCCTGCTGGAGCCGCGTGTTCTCCTTGAGCGAGGCACGCAGTGCGTTGACGATCTGCTCGTCCGGCGCCGTCATCTCGGTACGTCCTCCGTCTTTGCCGCTGTCGGTAAGTCAGGTGTCGGTATGTCAGGTGTCGGTATGTCAGGTGTCGGTATGTCAGGTGTCGGTATGTCAGGTGATCAGTTGGCGTGGTTGCCGAGGGCGCGCTGTACGAGGTCGGCGACGTCCATCACGTCGATCAGGTCGGTGTCGTCGACGGCGGGCGCCGCCGGTTCCGGCTCGGGCGCCGTCCTGGGGGCGGAGCCGTCCTCGGGGCCGACGAGGGTGAGCAGCGTGTCGAGAAGGCCGGCCTCCCGGAAGCGGGAGAGCGGGACCTGCGCGAGTGCCCGTCGCAGGTCGTCCTCGCGCCCGTCCAGGTCGTCGTCGCCCGTCTCCGTCAGCAGCTCGGAGCGCAGGAAACCGACGAGGGCGTCCGGGGTCGGATAGTCGAAGACGAGGGTCGCCGGCAGTCGCAGACCGGTGGCCACGTGCAGGCTGTTGCGGAGGTTGACGGCGGCGAGGGAGTCGAAACCGACCTCCTGGAAGGACTGGAGCGGGCCGATGCTCTCCGCGCTGCTGTGTCCGAGGACGGTCGCGGCCTGTCCGCAGACCAGCCGGAGCAGCAGACGGTTCTGTTCGGCCTCCGGGACGTCCTGGAGGGAGTCCACCAGGGACGAGGTGGTGTCGCTGTTCTCCGCGTCGGGCTGGGACGCGCGCAGGGCGGCGGCAGCCTCGGGCAGGTCGGCGAAGAGCGGGCTGACCCGTACGGAGGTGAACGCCGGGATGAACGCCTCCCAGTCCATGTCGACGACCGTCACGGCCTTCTCCCGTGCCTCCACGGCCTGTTCGAAGGCGGTCGTCGCGACCTGCGGGGCCATCGGCAGGACACCGCGGCGGCGCAGCTGGGCGAGAGTCGCCTCGTCCATGCCCGGGCCGGCCTCGTCGAGGGCTCCCCAGGCGATCGAGGTGGCCGCGAGGCCCCGGCCGCGGCGTCGTTCGACCAGGGCGTCCAGGACGGCGTTGGCCGCGCCCGAGACGCCCTGACCGCCACCGCCCCAGATCCCGGCGATCGAGGAGAAGACCACGAAGGCGTCGAGCGGAGTCCTTCCGAGAGTCCCGGTGTCGGTGTCGGTGTCGGTGTCGGTGAACACTTCGTCGAGCCATAGGGCGGTGTCGACCTTGGCAGCGAACACCTCGGTGAGGTCGGCGAGGCCGGTGTCGGCCACGTTGCTGGTCCAGGCGGTGTCGGCAGCGTGCACGACGGCGGTGAGCGGCTCTTCCTCCGGGGTCTCGGTGATCAGGCGGCCGAGTGTCTCTCGGTCGGCGTCGGCACAGGAGACGACGGTCGTCTCGGCCCCCATGTCCGCGAGCTTGCCCAGCAGTTCGGCGACGGCGTCGGCGGGCGCCTGAGCCGTGGTCGTGACGATGAGACGGCGCACGCCGGAACGGGCGAGCCAGAGCGAGGCGTGTGTGCCGAGGGCCTCGGCGCCGCCGGTCACCAGGACGGTGCCGCGGGGCTGCCAGCCACCGTCGGCGGGGGCCTCGGGGGCGGGCTTGCGGGTGAGCCGGCGGCTGTAGACGCCGGGGCGGCGGACGGCGAGCTGGTCGTCCCCCGCGGCACTGTTCAACGCGCCCACGAGGTACTGCGCGGTGCGGGCGTCGACGGTCACCGGCAGGTCGATCAAGCCGCCCCACCGGTCGGGGTGTTCGAGGGCCACGGCGCGGCCCAGACCCCAGAGGGCGGCCTCGCCGGGCTCGGTGACGGTGTCCTGGACTCCGGTGTTCACCGCGCCCCGGGTCAGGCACCACAGCGGCCCGTCGACGCCCGCGTCCCCGAGCGCCTGAACCAGCGCGAGGGTCCGGGCCGCGGTGGCGGTGGCGTCCGGCGTGCCGCCGAGGGCGAGCAGGGAGAGGACCCCCGCAGGCTCGTACTCGGCCCGGACGCCGCTCAGGTGTTCGGCGAGCCCGGTGCGGGTGAAGGCGGACGGGTCGATCTCCAGGGGTACGACGTCCAGTCCCTGGGCGCCGAGTGCAGCGAGGAGCTCGGCCACCTGCTGGGAACCGGCCGCGGAACCGGCCGCGCCCTCTGCCGGGCCCCCCGCGGGCAGGACGGCGAGCCAGCGGCCTGCGGGCACCCCGGACACCTCGCGCTCCAAGGGCCGCCAGGTCACGGCGTAACGGAGGCGCTCGGCGCTGGATCGCTGCCGCCGCCTGCCTCGCCAGTCCGCCAGCACCGGTACGACGGTGCGCAGGGCATCGCGCAGGCCGGCGGAGTCCGGGGCGAGCAGCCCGGCGAGCGAGTCGGCGTCGGTCCGCTCGACGGCGCTCCAGAAGTCCGCGTCGGTGTCCTCGCCCGTAGCGCCGCCGTCGTCGGCGTTCTCGGCCTCCTGCAGCCAGTAGTGACGTCGGTCGAAGGCGTACGTCGGAAGGTCCACGTGCCTGGCACCCGTGCCGGTGTCGGAGGTGGCGGCACCGTCCGGGAGGACGCCGGTCCAGTCGACGGGCACACCCCGCACGAACAGTTCGGCCATCGAGGTCAGCAGTCGGCGCGGGCCGCCGTCCTCACGGCGCAGCGTGCTGCCGACGACGGCGCGCAGCCGGACCGTGTCGTCCGCCTGGTCGACGATCTCGCTGACCGGCTGGACCAGGACGGGGTGGGCACTGGCCTCCACGAACACCGTGTGACCCCCAGCAAGGAGATCGGCGATCGCCGGACCGAAGCGGACCTGACCACGCAGGTTGCGATACCAGTAACCACCCTCCAGAACACCCGCCTCCCGCACCCACCCACCGGTCACGGTCGAGTAGAAGGGAATCAGGGGGGCCTGAGCACGGATGTCGGCGAAGGCCTCACCCAGCGTCTCCTCGATCGCCTCGACATGCCGGGAGTGGGAGGCGTAGTCCACCGCGACCCGACGCACCCGCACACCATCCGCCGCCAGCACATCGAGTGCCTCGTCGAGGGCCTCGGCGTCACCGGCGATGACGACCGACGCCGGACCGTTGACCGCCGCGACCTCGACCCGGCCCGCCCACCCCTCCAGACGCTTGAGCGCGTCCTCCTCTGCCAGTGCCACCGAGGCCATGCCACCCCGGCCCGCGAGACTCCCGGCGATCACCTGACTGCGCACCGCCACAATCCGGGCAGCGTCCTCCAACGACAACGCCCCGGATACGCACGCGGCGGCGATCTCGCCCTGCGAGTGACCCACCACCGCATCCGGCACCACACCCACCGACGCCCACACCGCCGCAAGACCCACCATCACCGCGAAACTCGCCGGCTGCAACACATCCACCCGCTCCAGGAGTTCGGCCGGAGCGTCCCCCCGCAGCACATCCACGAGCGACCAGTCGACCCAACGATCCAGCGCCGCCGCGCACTCAGCGATCCGCTCCGCGAACACCGGTGAGGAGTCGAGGAGTTCACGACCCATACCGGCCCACTGCGAACCCTGGCCCGGGAACACCAACACCGTCCGACCCGCAGCCACCGCACTGCCAACGACCACACCAGGCACGGACTCACCCCGCGCCAGCGCACGCAACCCCGCCAACGCCTCCCCCCGCGAACCGGCCGCCACCACCGCACGCTCGGACAGCACCGCCCGCCGCGAAGCCAGCGCCGCCGCGAGATCCGGCAGGGCCGTACTCTCCGCGGAGCCGACGAACGACCCGAGCCGCTCCGCCTGCCCCGCCAGCGAGCCGGCGCTCTTCGCCGACACCACCAGCGGCACCACGAGCGGCTCCGCGTCGTTCGCCGGCGCCTCGACGGGCGTCGCGGGCTCTTCGGGTGACTCCTCAAGGATCACGTGCGCGTTGGTGCCGCTCGCGCCGAAGGAGGACACGGCGGCCCGGCGCGGCCTGCCCGTGACCGGCCACTCCCGCGCCTCCGTCAGCAGCTCGACCGCACCCTCCGACCAGTCCACCTGCGGCGTCGGCGCCTCGACGTGCAGCGTGGGCGGCAACACGCCGTGCCGCAGCGCCTCGACCATCTTGATGACGCCGGAGACACCCGCTGCTGCCTGGGTGTGACCGATGTTGGACTTCAGCGATCCGAGCCACAGCGGGTGGTCGGCGGGCCGGTCCTGGCCGTAGGTGGCGAGCAGGGCCTGGACCTCGATCGGGTCGCCCAGAGAGGTGCCGGTGCCGTGGCCCTCGACGACGTCGATGTCCTTCGTCGACAGGCCCGCGTCGGCCAGGGCGCGCCGGATGACCCGCTGCTGCGAGGGCCCGTTGGGCGCGGTGAGACCGTTCGAGGCGCCGTCCTGGTTGACCGCGCTGCCGCGCAGCACGGCCAGGATCCGGTGGCCGTTGCGGCGGGCCTCGGACAATCGCTCCAGGACGACCACGCCCACGCCCTCGGCCCAGCCGGTGCCGTCGGCGGTCGAGGAGTACGCCTTGCAGCGGCCGTCGGCGGAGAGGCCGCGCTGGCGGGCGAACTCCACGAAGGCGTCCGGGCTGGACATGACGGTCGCACCACCTGCCAGGGCGAGCGAGCACTCGCCGCGCCGTAGTGCCTGGGCCGCCAGGTGCATCGCCACGAGCGAGGAGGAGCAGGCCGTGTCGATGGTGACCGCCGGCCCCTCGAAGCCGAACACGTACGACACGCGCCCCGACGCGACGCTCGACGAGGTGCCGGTCATCACGTAACCACGGACGTCCTCGGGGACCTGCCGCAGTCGGGTGACGTAGTCGTGGTGGACGATGCCGGTGAAGACGCCGATGTCACTGCCCCGGGTGGAGACCGGGTCGATGCCGGCGCGCTCCAGCGCCTCCCACGAGGTCTCCAGCAACAGCCGCTGCTGCGGGTCCATGGCGAGGGCCTCGCGCGGCGAGATCCCGAAGAGTCCGGCGTCGAACTGGGCGGCGTCGTGCAGGAATCCGCCGACGCGGGTGTACGTGGTGCCGGGGTGAGTGGGGTCGGGGTGGTAGAGCTTGTCGACGTCCCAGTCCCGGTCCTGCGGGAAGCCGGAGAGCGCGTCGCGCTCCTCGACGACCAGTCGCCACAGTTCCTCGGGGGTGTCGACACCGCCGGGCAGGCGGGTGCTCGTGGCGATGATGGCGATCGGCTCGTCGGGGTCCGCGGGTACGGCCGGTAGGGATGCGGCGGTGCCTGCGGTCGCGACGTCCTCGCCGAGCAGCTCGGTGCGGAGGTGCCCGGCGAGGGCGGACGGGGTCGGGTAGTCGAAGACCAGGCTGCTGGGGAGGCTCATGCCGGTGAAGTCGTGCAACCGGTTGCGGAGTTTGACGGCGCTGAGGGAGTCGAAGCCGAGGTCCTTGAACGGCTGGTTCACGTCGAGGTCGTCGGCGCCGGTGTGACCGAGGACGACGGCGGCGCTCTCCTGCACGAGATCCATCAGGACACGCTGCTGCTCTGCGGCACCGAGCCCGGCGAGCCGGTGGGCCAGCGATCCGCCCTCGTCGGTCGGCGGCCGTCCGACGACCCGCCGGACGAGCGGCCCGTCCTGCGTCGTCCGTGCCTCGCGGATGGCGGGGTTACTGACGGTTTCCGAGGTGGTGTCGCTGTCGGGGAGGCCCAGGGTGAGCGGGCCGAGCGCGGCCACCGGTTCGCCGGTGTGGTCGGCGAGTTCCACGAGGTGGCGTCCGCCCTCGACGGGCGTGACGCGCAGCCGCAGGGCCGTGGCACCCTGCGCGTAGACGGCCAGGTCGGCGCAGGCGGTGAGGTCGCGCCCGCTCTCGCCGGTGCGCGCGGCCAGGAGGCGAAGGACCGTGTCGAGGAGTGCGGGGTGGAGTGTGAACCCCGCTGCCTCGTCGGCGAGTTCCGGAGGCAGGGCGAGGTCGGCGGAGAGCAGGCCGTCCTGTTCCGTCAGGCCGTGTACGCCTCGTACGCCGTGGAGGCCGAGGAGGTCCGCCGAGGCGTCGGCTCCGGTGGCGGGCCAGGTGCGCAGGTCGAAGGAGGGCCTTGGCAGGCCGGGCCGGAGCAGGGCGTGGGCGTGGCGCGTCCAGGTGCCGTTCCCGTCGTTGGTCTCCCTGCTGTGGACGGCGACCGGGCGCAGTCCGTCCCGGCCGGGGGCATCGACGTGCACACGGAGCTGGAGGTGGCCGTGTTCGGGCACGGTCAGCGGAGTGTCGACGATGATCTGTTCGACGGCGCCGCTGCCCGCCTCGGTGCCGGCGTGGACCAGCAGATCGAGGAGCACGGCGGCCGGAACGACGCCGTTGGCGGGATCGACGAGTCGACCGAGGACGCGCCGGTCGGGTCGCCCGGTGAGCACCACGCGGGTGCCGCCGTCGCTGATCGTGCCGGCGTGGTCGTCCTCGGGGATCTCGACGGCCGTGCCGAGCAGCGGGTGGCCGGTGGAGCGGGCGCCGAGCGCCTCGGCGTCGATGGCGGTGGTCTCGGGTTCGGCCCAGTACCGCTGGTGCTGGAAGGCGTACGTGGGCAGGTCGGTGCCGATCGCGGCGGCGGGGGTGCCGAGGAGGGCGGGCCAGTCGATGTCCGTACCGCGGACGTGCAGTTCGGCGAGCGCTGTGAGGACGGCGTTCTCCTCGGAGCCGTCCTCGCGCAGGGTGGCGACGCAGCCCCGGTGGTCCGGGCCGAGCGTGCTGAGGGCGAGGGCGGTCAGGCCGCCGCCGGGGCCGATCTCCAGGAAGGTCCCGGCGCCCTGGTCGCGCAGCGCGGCGACCGCGTCGGCGAACCGTACGGAGTGGCGCACCTGGTCGACCCAGTACTCCGGGGTGGCGAAGCGGCCGTCCTCGGCGGGCGCACCGGTGAGCGTCGAGACGACCTCGACGGTGGCCGGCCGGGGGTGCAGCCGTGCGACGACGGCACGGAACTCGTCGAGCATGGGTGCCATCAACGGCGAGTGGAAGGCATGACTGACCGTCAGTCGCTTGGTCTTCCTGCCCTGGTGGGCCAGTCTCGCCGCCAGTGCCAGGACGGTGTCCTCGGCGCCGGAGAGCACGACGGCGTCGGGTCCGTTGACCGCGGCGATCGCGATCTCGCCGGCGGTCTCGGCCAGCAGCGGCATCACCTCGGCCTCGGCCGCCTGTACGGCGACCATCGCGCCGCCCTCGGGCAGTGCCTGCATCAACCGTCCACGGGCGGCGACCAGTTGGCCTGCCTCTGCCAGGTCGAGGACTCCGGCGGCATGGGCGGCGGAGATCTCGCCGACCGAGTGTCCGGCGACCAGGTCCGGCTGTACGCCCCAGGAGGCGAAGAGCCGGAACAGCGCGGTCTCCAGGGCGAAGAGACCGGCCTGCGTGTACAGAGTGTGGTCGAGCAGTGCGGCCTCGGCCGTGCCGGGCTCGGCGAACACCACCTCGTGCAGCGGGCGCGCCAGGTGTCCGTCCAGGTGCCGTTCGACGGAGTCGCACGCGGCGGTGAAGGCGTTGCGGAAGACCGGGTACCGCGCGGCGAGTTCGCGGCCCATGCCGGCCCACTGACTGCCCTGTCCGGTGAAGAGGAAGGCCAGTTTGCCCTCGGCGGGACTGCCGGTGACGGTGACGGCGGTGGGCGTGCCGTTCCCGAGCGCCCGCAGCGCGTCGGCGAGCTGTTCCCGGCCGGTGGCCAGCAGGACCGCCCGGTGGTCGAGCCGGGCACGGGTGGTGGCCAGCGCGTGCGCGGTGTCCGTGAGGGACAGCTCGGGCCGCGCGTCGACGAAGCGGGCGAGGCGACCGGCCTGGGCCCGCAGAGCCGCCGCCGTCCGGGCCGACACGGGCACGGGCAGGAGAACGGGCGGTGACGGTACGGGGTCCGCGTCGGGTCCCGCGTCAACGGCGGGCGTCTGGTCCGAGGCGGCTGCCGAGCCGGTGCCGGCCCCCTGGTTCGGGGCAGGCGCCGTCGCGCCGCCGGACCCCTGGTCCACGGCAGCCATCGAGTCGGCGCCGGGGGCCGGGTCGCCCGCCGATGCCCGCTCGGACGCCGCGTCGTCCTCCGCCGGCGCCTGCTGGAGCACGACATGCGCGTTGGTGCCGCCGATACCGAAGGACGAGACACCGGCGCGCCGCGGGTGCCCGCCCTCCGGCCACTGCCGGGCCTCGGCGAGCAGTTCCACCGCGCCCGCGGACCAGTCCACATGGGTCGAGGGCCGGTCCACGTGCAGCGTGCGGGGCAGGACGCCATGGCGCATCGCCATGACCATCTTGATGACGCCCGCCACACCTGCCGCGGCCTGCGTGTGACCGATGTTGGACTTGACCGAGCCGAGCCACAGCGGGCGGTCGGCGGGCCGGTCCTGCCCGTACGTCGCGAGCAGGGCCTGCGCCTCGATCGGATCGCCGAGCACCGTACCCGTGCCATGCCCCTCGACCACGTCCACATCAGCCGTCGACAGACCCGCGTCGGCGAGCGCCCTGCGGATCACCCGCTGCTGCGAAACCCCGTTCGGTGCCGTCAGGCCGTTCGACGCGCCGTCCTGGTTGACCGCGCTGCCGTTGACCACCGCGAGAACCTGGTGGCCCCGGCGGCGTGCGTCGGAGAGCCGCTCGACGAGGAGCACGCCGACACCCTCCGACCAGCCGGTTCCGTCCGCCGCGTCGGCGAAGGCCTTGCAGCGGCCGTCCTGGGACAGTCCGCGCTGCCGCGAGAACTCGACGAACGTCTCCAGGTTCCCCATGACCATCACACCGCCGGCGAGGGCCATGGAGCACTCGCCTCGCTGGAGCGCGCGGGCCGCCAGGTGCAAGGCGACGAGCGAGGACGAGCAGGCCGTGTCGACCGTGATGGCCGGGCCCTCGAAGCCGAACTGGTAGGCGATCCGGCCCGAGAGGACGCTGCCGGAGCTGCCGGTGAGGCGGAAGCCCTCGACACCGGCCGCGTGATGCGTCCGTACGGTGTAGTCGTGGCTGTTGACGCCGACGAACACGCCGACGTCCTGACCGCCGAGCCCGGTCGGGTCGATCGCGGCGCGTTCGAACGCCTCCCAGGAGGTCTCCAGGAGCAGTCGCTGCTGGGGGTCCATCGCGAGCGCCTCGTTCGGGGAGATCCCGAAGAAGGCGGCGTCGAAGCCGGTCGCGTCGTCCAGGAACGCGCCGTGCCGTACGTAGGTCTTGCCGGCGCTGTCGGGGTCGGCGTCGTAGTGCCGGTCGATGTCCCAGCCCCGGTCGTCGGGGAACTCGTCGACGACGTCCACGCCTTCGGCGACCAGTCGCCACAGGTCCTCGGGGCTCTCCACACCGCCCGGGAAGCGGCAGGCCATCGCGACGATGGCAATCGGATCGTCAGAGAGGGCGGCTGCGGTGCCGGTGACGCGCTCCCCGGCGTCCCGCTCCTGCGCGTCGCCCGTCGGTTCGTCGTCGCCGAAGAGCCGTACGCGCAGGTGGCCGGCGAGCAGCACCGGCTTCGGGTAGTCGAAGACGATGGTGGAGGAGAGGGGCAGACCGGTCGCGGACGCGAGCCGGTTCCGCAGTTCGACGGCGGTCAGTGAGTCGAACCCGGCGTCCTTGAAGGCATGGTCGGCACGGACGGCGCCGGGCCCGGAGTGGCCGAGGACCTGGGCGGCGCTCCGGCGGACCAGGTCCACCAGTGCCTCGGTGCGCTCCCGTGTGCCCAGGCGGTCGAGCCGCTGCCGCAGGGAGCCGGTGCCTGCCGCGGGTGCGGCCCCGGCCGTCGGCCGGGCGGTGGGCGCGAGGCCGCGCAGCAGGGGTACTACGGGAGTTCCTGCACGGGCGGACGCCCGCAGAGCGGGCAGGTCGAACCGGGCGGCCACGAGGGCGGCGGGGATCTCGTCGCCCCACCTCAGGGCCGTGTCGAGGAGCGCCATGCCCTCGGTGGCGGAGAGTCCGGTCATGCCGAGACGCCGGGTGCGGTGCAGGTCAGCGGCGCCGAGGTGCCGGGTCATGGCGCTGGCGTCGCTCCAGTAGCCCCAGGCCAGGGAGACACCGGGCAGACCGGACCGGCGGCGGTGCAGGGCGAGCGCGTCCAGGGCGGCGTTGGCGGCGGCGTAGTTGGCCTGGCCGGGGTTGCCGAGGACACCGGCAGCGGAGGAGAAGAGGACGAACGCCGCGAGGTCCGCGTCCCGGGTCAGTTCGTGCAGGTGCAGTGCGGCGTCCAGTTTTGGCCTCAGGACGGTGTCGACACGGTCCGGGGTCAGGGCGGTGACCACGCCGTCGTCGAGGACCCCGGCGGTGTGGACGACGGCGGTGAGCGGGTGTGCGTCCGGTACGGCGGCGAGGAGTGCCGCGACCGCGTCACGGTCCGAGGTGTCGCAGGCGGCGATGGTGACCGTCACGCCGAGCGCGGTCAGTTCCTCGCGCAGTGCCGCCGCTCCGTCGGCGTCCGGCCCGCTCCGGCTGGCCAGCAGTAGGTGCCGTACATCGTGGTCGGTTGCCAAGTGACGGGCGACAAGGCCGCCGAGCATCCCGGTACCGCCGGTGACGAGCACGGTGCCGTCGGGGTCGAGCTCGCGCCGGGGGCCTTCGGGAAGCGGGGTGCGCACCAGCCGGGGGACGGAGACCACGCCACCGCGCACACGGATCCGGTTCTCACCGGCGGCCACGGCGAGCCCAACGGCCTTCACGGCCGCCGAGTCCTCCGAGGTCGACGCACCGTCGCTGTACTCGTCGCCATCGCGGTCACGGGCCCGGTCACGGTCACGGGCCCGGTCACGGTCACGGTCACGGTCACGGTCACGGTCACGGTCACGGTCGACAAGGACGATACGGTCCGGATGCTCGGACTGCGCCGAACGAAGCAGACCCGATACGGCTGCCACTGCGAGATCGTCCTCTGCGCCGCCGGGAACCATCACGACCAGGCGGGTGAGCGCCAGGGCCGGCGCCGCCAACCACGCCTGGAGAACGGCCAACGCCGCGGCGACCGCCGCACGCGGATCGGCGGACGCGCGCCCGGCCTCGTACAGCAGGAAGTCCGGCACCATCGCGCCGTCCGCCGCGAGGGCAGCGATGTCCTCGGCGCCGGCAACACCAACCGTGGAGCCGACGTCCTCGGTCATCTCACCTGCGGACAGCGGCAGTTCGGACCAGTCGACCTGGAACAGGGCATCATGCGCCGACGCGTCCCCGATCCCCGCCCGCTCGGGCGAGAACGGCTCGGCAACGACGGCGTCGGCGGTCAGCACCGGCGCGCCGGTGGCGTCACGCAGCTCAAGTCGGGTCTCCCCGGCAGTGGTAGGGGCCGAGCGGACCCGCACCGCGGCGGCGCCGGAGGCCAGCAGGGTCACGCCGCTCCACCGGGTCACGATCATGCCCTCGGGGAGCGTCGTTCGGACCGCCGCGTCGAGCAGCGCCGGATGCAGGCCGTAACGGCCCGCGTCGCCGAGCGCATCGTCGATGGCGACATCGGTCGCGGGACCGTCGGCCGACGGCGTGCCGTCGGAAGCGGCCGGGGCCGGCGCCCCGGGCACCAGCGTGCCGCGCGCGTGACGGGTCCACATCGCGTCCAGACCGGCGTCGTCCGGACGGGAGTACACCCCGACCGTGCGCCGCCCCTGGCCGTCGGCCTCCCCCACGGTCATCTGTACGGCCCTGCCACCGCGCAGCGGAAGCACGACGGGCCGGTCCACGACCAGCTTCTCGACCACGGGGCTGCCGACCTCGTCGCCGAACCGGACGGCCAGCTCCACCAGCACCGCGCTCGGCACGACCACGACGTCACCGACAGCGTGGTCACCGAGCCAGGGGTGGGCGGCCACCGACCACCGCGAGGTGGTCATGAAACCACCGGAGTCCGGCCGGCCGACGATCGCACCGATGAGCGGGTGGTCGGCAGTGGCCTGACCGAGGGAGGCGGCGTCGGTCACGGGGGCGGTCTGCAACCAGTAGTGCTGGTGGTCGAAGGCATACGTTGGAAGGTCGACGTGACCGGCAGCGGCACCGTCCGGCAGGACCCCGGTCCAGTCGACAGGCACACCCCGCACAAACACTTCGGCCATCGACGTCAAAAGCCGGCGCAGACCGCCCTCGTCACGACGCAGCGAGCCACCGACAAGAGCCGCCACGCCCTCGGCGTCGACGATCTCGCTGACCGGCTGGACCAGGACCGGATGGGCACTGGCCTCCACGAACACCGTGTGACCCCCAGCCAGGAGATCGGCGATCGCCGGACCGAAGCGGACCTGATTGCGCAGGTTGCGATACCAGTAACCACCCTCCAGAACACCCGCCTCCCGCACCCACCCACCGGTCACGGTCGAGTAGAAGGGAATCAGGGGGGCCTGAGCACGGATGTCGGCGAAGGCCTCACCCAGCGTCTCCTCGATCGCCTCGACATGCCGAGTGTGGGAGGCGTAGTCCACCGCGACCCGACGCACCCGCACACCATCCGCCGCCAGGACCTCCAGCACCTCATCCAGGGCTTCGGCATCACCGGCGATCACCACCGACGCCGGACCGTTGACCGCCGCGACCTCGACCCGGCCCGCCCAGGGCTCCAGCCGCTCGACCGCGTCGGCCTCCGGCAGTGCCACCGAGGCCATGCCACCCCGGCCCGCGAGACTCCCCGCGATCACCTGGCTGCGCACCGCCACAATCCGGGCAGCGTCCTCCAACGACAACACGCCCGATACGCACGCGGCGGCGATCTCCCCCTGCGAGTGACCCACCACCGCATCCGGCACCACACCCACCGACGCCCACACCGCCGCAAGACCCACCATCACCGCGAAACTCGCGGGCTGCAACACATCGACCCGCTCCAGCAGTTCGGCCGGAGCGTCCCCCCGCAGCACATCCACGAGCGACCAGTCGACCCAACGATCCAGCGCCACCACACACTCAGCGATCCGCTCCGCGAACACCGGTGAGGAGTCGAGGAGTTCACGACCCATACCGACCCACTGCGAACCCTGACCCGGGAACACCAACACCGTCCGACCAGCAGCCACCGCACTGCCAACGACCACACCAGGCACGGACTCCCCACGCGCCAGCGCACGCAACCCCGCCAACGCCTCACCCAGCGAACCGGCCGCCACCACCGCACGCTCGGACAGCACCGCCCGCCGCGAAGCCAGCGCACCGGCCACCCGCGACAGTTCCTGGCCCGCCTCCACGAAGGAGACGAGCCGCTCGGCCTGGCCCGCCAGCGCACTGGGGCTCTTCGCCGAGACGACCAAGGGCACGATGCCGTCGGTCACCACCGGAGTCGCCTCCGGCGCCACGGCCGGGGCCTCTTCCAGGACCAGGTGCGCGTTCGTCCCGCTGACACCGAAGGACGAGATCGCGGCCCTGCGCGGCCGGTCCACCTCCGGCCACTCCCGCGCCTGCGTCAGCAGCTCGACCGCGCCCTCCGACCAGTCCACCTGTGAAGACGGAGCGTCGACGTGCAGGGTGGGCGGCAGCACGCCATGGCGCAGTGCCTGCACCATCTTGATCACACCGGAAACACCCGCAGCCGCCTGCGTATGACCGACGTTCGACTTCAACGAACCCAGCCACAAAGGCCGTTCGACAGGCCGGTCCTGGCCGTACGTCGCCAGCAACGCCTGCGCCTCGATCGGATCACCGAGCACCGTACCCGTGCCATGCCCCTCGACCACGTCCACATCAGCCGTCGACAGACCCGCGTCGGCGAGCGCCTTACGGATCAGCCGCTGCTGCGACAGACCATTGGGCGCCGTCAGACCGTTCGACGCACCATCCTGGTTGACCGCCGAACCCCGTACCACTGCCAGCACTCGGTGCCCGTTGCGGCGCGCCTCCGACAGCCGCTCCAGAACCACCACACCAGCGCCCTCGGCCCAGCCCGTACCATCCGCCCCATCCGCATACGACCTGCAGCGGCCGTCCGGGGACAGTGCGCGTTGGCGCGAGAACTCCACGAAGGTGTCCGGCGTCGCCATCACCGTCGCGCCGCCCGCAAGTGCCAGCGAGCACTCGCCCTGGCGCAGCGACCGTGCCGCCAGGTGGATGGCGACGAGGGACGAGGAGCAGGCCGTGTCGACGGTCACCGCGGGGCCCTCGAAGCCGAACACGTACGACACGCGCCCCGACGCCACGCTCGACGCGGTGCCCGTGGCGACGAAGCCTTCGAGCTCGGCCGGAGCCGCACCCGTCGGCGCGTAGCCCTGACCCATCAGTCCGGAGAACACCCCGACGTCACGGCCCTTCAGCGTTCCCGGGTCGATCCCGGCCCGCTCCATGGCCTCCCACGACGTCTCCAGGAGCAGCCTCTGCTGCGGATCCATCGCGAGGGCCTCACGCGGCGAGATCCCGAAGAAACCCGCGTCGAACTCCCCCGCGCCGTCCAGGAATCCGCCCTGGTCCACATACGACGTGCCGGCCTTGTCCGGGTCGGAGTCGAACAGCCTCTCCAGGTCCCAGCCGCGGTCGGTCGGGAACGCGGACATCGCGTCGCGCCCCTCCGACACCAGTCGCCACAGATCCTCCGGGCTTCCCACACCGCCCGGCAGACGGACAGCCATGCCCACGATCGCGATGGGTTCCGCGGGGTCGGCGGTCCCGGACGGCGCCTCGTCGGGTGCCCCCAGCCCGGCCGGGTCGTGCAGCCCCAGGATCCTGCCCCGCAGGTGGACGGCGAGGGCCTCGGGGGTCGGGTGGTCGAAGGTCACGGTGGTCGGGAGACGCAGACCGGTGCGCTCGGTCAGGCGATTGCGCAGCTCGACAACGGCGAGGGAGCCGAGGCCGAGGTCGCGGAAGGACCGGTCCGCCGGGATCGGCTCGGTGCTCGCGGAGGTACGGACGGCGGCGGTCAGTTCGCGGACCAGCCCATCGAGCAGGGCGAGTTGAGCCCGCTTGTCCAGGTCGGCAAGGTGAGCGCGCAGGGCGGCGGTGACCGTCTCGTCGGCCTGGGCGGCGGTGCGGGGCTCCTGTTCGATCAGGGTTTCGAGGAGCCTCCGCACCCCGTCGCCCGGGTCGGTGGTGGTCGGCCGGAGCGCCAGCAGGTCCGGGGATCCGGATTCGATCAGTACGTCGAAGGCGCCGGGGCCCTCGTCCGGCCGACCGAGTGCCAGCAACGAGCCGGGCAGTCCGCGCAGTCGGCGGCTGCGGACGACGGCCTCGGTGAGTGCGGCGCTGACCACCGTCGAGGCGCGGCTTTCGGACTCCGCACCCAGCAGTGCCGCGGCGTCGGTCACCACGACGAACACGGCGGGTTCGTCGGCGGCGGTCAGGTCGTCGAGTGCCTGAGCGAGTTCGGGGTCGTCGGCGGTGTGCACTACCGCGGTCACCGGACCGAGTCCGGCCAGCGCCTCACGCAGTTTCTGCTGATCCGAGCCGTCGGCCACGACGCGGACGATCTCCGCGCCGTCCGTCGGCGAGTCGTCCTGGCTCCTGCCGTCGTCGGTATCCGCTGCCCGGACGAGCACCAGACGCCGTGTTCCGTGCACGGTGACCAGGTGACGGGCGAGGGCCGCACCGGTCTCGGTGTCGGCGCCGGTGACCACCACGGTGCCGTCAAGCCCCGGAGCCGCGGAGCCCGGCCCGTCGACGACGGGGACGCGGACGAGTCCGGGCCGCAGCAGTCGCCCGTCCCGTACGGCGAGTTGGGGCAGTTCCGAGGCGACGGCGGCGATCAGCGCCGCGGCACACTCGGACTCCGGTGTACGGGTGTCGAGGTCGACGACCGTCAGCCGCGTGCCGTCACTCCCGTCCGCCTGTACGGCCCGCGCGGTCGCCCACAGCCCGACCTCGGAGCGATCCGGCGTTCCGTCCCGGTCGGTGACGCCCACCGCACCCCGGGTGAGGACGACGAGCCGCGCCCCGGTCTCCTCGCCCCAGCCTGCCGGGCGGTCCCCGTCCCCGTCCGCTTCCGCGAGCACCGTCACCTCGGGGGCCGCGTCACCGGCGGCGCGTGACGTCGAGAGGTCGGGGTAGTGCCGTACCTCGGCGACACCGGCCCGCCGAAGGCCGGCCACAAGGCCGTCGGCGACGGCGGCCCGGCCCACCACCGCCCACCGGAGTTGCTTCGGGGCGTCGGAGACGACGGTCACCTCGCTCCAGCGCGTCCGCAGGAGTCCTTCGTGGTGGCCGTCTGCGGCGTACCGCAGCCGGGCCGGCAGGTCGGCGAGGAGGCGGCGGACGATCTTTCCCGAGGCGGTCCTGGGGATGGTCCGGGTCTCGTGGATCCGCTCGGGGAGCTTGTAGGCGGAGAGTTCGGTCCGGCAGTGGGTCAGCAGCCGGGCGAGGTCGATACCGTCGGGACCGGGAACCACCCAGGCGACGGGTACCTCGCCGAGCGTGTCGTGGGGCATGCCCGCGACTCCGGCGTCGGCCACGCCCTCGGCCCCGCGCAGAGCGGCCTCGATCTCGTCGGGGTGGACGTTCTCGCCGCCGCGGATGACGAGATCCTTGAGGCGTCCGCAGATGGTGAAGTAGCCGGCCTCGTCGCGCCGGGCCAGGTCTCCGGTGTGGAACCAGCCGTCCTGTACGGCTTCCGCGGTGGCCTCGGGGCTGTTGTGATAGCCGACCATGACGTTCGGCCCGCTGACCCAGACCTCGCCCTCCTGCCCGACGGGTACTTCCTGTCCGGTGCGGGGGTCGACGATCCGGACGCCGACACCGGGCACGGGCAGGCCGCAGGAGCCCTCGACCACGTCGCCGTCGGGCGGGTTGATGGTGATGGCGCCGCAGGTCTCGGTACTGCCGTAGGCGTCGACGAGAGGGACGCCGAAGCTCTCCTCGAAGGAGTGACGCAGTCCGGGGCCGGTGACGGCGCCACCGACCAGGCCGATCCTCAGGTCGGGCAGAGAGAGACCGGTGCGCCGGGCGGTGGTGACCAGGTGGTGGTAGGTGGTGGGTACGCCGGCCAGGAAGGTGGACCGGTCCTCGCGCAGCGCGGTCAGGATGTCGTCGGCCGAACTGCCGTCCATGATCCGGGCGGTGGCGCCGGAGACGGTGACGGACAGCACGCAGGCGATGTGGGACAGGCTGTGGAAGAGCGGCAGTGGCCACAGGACGCGGTCGTGCTCCGAGAGTCCGGGCACGGGGATGTAGCAGGAGGCCACGGAGTAGAGGCAGTTGCGCTGGGTGGAGAGGACGCCCTTGGGGCGGCCGGTGGTGCCCGAGGTGTAGAACATCCAGGCCACCTCGTCGAGACCGAGGTCGTCCGGGGCCCGGGTGACGGGTTCGGTGACGGCGAGTTCCTCGTACACCGCGGCGCCCGGGGCCAGGCCGTGTCCAGCACCGGCCACCACGACGGACACCTCAGGTGTTTCACGAGGAATTAACCGAAGAAACGTTTCGGCATGTGCGATGCCGGTGAAGGCGAACACCGCGCCACTGTCGGCCAGGAGGTATGCCGTCTCGGCCGGGGAGGCCTGCGGGTTGATCGGTACGCCGATGCCGCCGGCCCGTACTACCGCGAGGTAACTCTCCACCATGGCGACCGAGTTGCCGAGACACAGGGCCACCCGGTCGCCGCGCCCGACACCGAGGCCGGCCAGGTGACCGGCGAGCCTCCGCGTCCGAGCGTCGAGTTCTCCATAGGTGACCGCGTGCCGGTCGTCCTCGAAAGCGATCTTGTCCGGGAACCGGACTGCGTTCTCCCGGAGGATGACCGGGAGCGGGGTGATCAGGTCAGGACGCACCTTGCCGCGAACTCCTTCCGGAGATCAAGGGTGGGTAACTGTTGGGCCGGGAACGAGGCGCAGGGGTGAGTCAGCTCGATCGGGTGGTGATCGGCTTCCGGGCTTGCGGTGTCGGCCTACGGTGCCTCAGCTCCACCAGCCTGGTGGTTCAGGGCCTCCACCTCGCCATCAGCCGCATCCACATGGCCAGGTTGTGCGAGGCTCCGACCGCCGGAACCGGAGCCTGGACAGGATCCATCGCCGCCCTTGGGTGCGACCGCACCCTGGGTTCTACAGCGGGCAACCCGCGGACGTCTCGCGCGCACTTGAGTCAGTGAGGGAACACCCAGGACGGTTCGGGACGTGCCGGAGAACGGACTCGCTCCCGCTCACCCTCTGGGAGCGGGCTACCAGGAGACGGGCAGGCTCTTCACCGAGAACACGGACCCTTTCGTCCGCAGCGGAATCTCGTCGGCCGGCGCGGCCAGCCGAAGGTCGGGGAAGGCTTCCAGGAGGGAGCGGAAGCCGATGCGCAGCACGAGGCGGGCCAGGTTCTGGCCCACGCACTGGTGGACGCCGTAGCCGAAGGCGACGTGCCCAGCGGTGTCGCGGTCGAGGTCGAGGTCGGCGGGACAGCCGAACTTCGCCGGGTCGCGGTTGGCCGCCGGCAGGGAGACGGTGACCGTCTCGCCCTTCGTGACGGACTCGCCGCCCAGCTCCAGATCCTCCAGGGCGGTGCGGAAGGTCTCGTACTGGTTGACGGTGACATAGCGGAGGATCTCCTCCACCGCGTCGTCGATCTTCGACAGGTCGCCGCGCAGGGCGGCCAGTTGCTCGGTGTGGTGCAGCAGGGCGAAGGTGCCCGTGGCGAGCGCGCCTTCGGTGGTCTCGTATCCCGCGAAGAGCAACAGGGTGGTGATGTTGCCGAGTTCCTCGTCGGACAGCTCACCGGTCGCGATGAGGCGGCTGACGATGTCGTCGCCGGGTGTGGCCTTCTTGCGGGCGAGGGTCTCGTGGACGAACTCGCCCACCTGCTGGAACACGGCCATCGCGGCCTGTGGGTCGCCGAACGGGTCGTTCATCACGGCCGGTGCGTCGGCGAAGCGGTCCCGTTCGCTGTAGTCGAGGCCGATCAGCGGGGCAAGCACCTTCAGGACCAGGGGCCTGGCGAAAACCTCCATGAAGTCGCCGGTGTCACCCTGGGCACGCATCTCCGCGACCTGCTCTGCGGCCACCGCCTCGACGACCGGCGCGAGCCGGCTTACGCCACGCACGGTGAACTCCTTGGTCAGGAGCTTACGGAAGCGGGTCTGCTCCGGCGGGTCCATATGGATGAACATGCCCGGCATGGCCGGGAACTGCGGTACCGGGCCGCCGTACTTGGTGACCGGGAAGTGTCCGATCTCCAGGCTGTGGCTGAACCTGGGGTCGCCCAGGACCTGCCGGGCCAACTCGTGGCTGGTGGCGATCCAGCCGACGTGGCCGTCGGGGTAGACCATCCGGGCGAGCGGGCGTTCCTTCCGCAGCTCGTCGAAGAGCGCGGGCGGGTCGAACTTGTCGATGCGGGCCCAGGCGTCCTCGTACGAGATCGCTTCGCTCATGAAGCTTCTTCTCCGATCCGTGAATCCGTATCGCTTCCGGCCATGACTGCGCGCATGGGAAAGGGCGTCCGCACGCGCGGGGCATCTTCTGAACGTCTCGCCTCGTGCTTCACGCCGCTGCCGCTCCCATGCGGCGGCCCGCCGGCCCCGCCGAATTGGAGTGGAGGGGACGGCAAGCCGGTACGGACTCCTACCGGGTCCGTGGGCGCGTGGGAATCAGGCGGACAACTTCTTGAGGGTCTCGTGGGCGGTCGCCAGGGACTTCTCACCCAGCGGCTTGAGCGCCGCCATGGCCGGCACGATCGCGGCGAGGGTCAACTCGGCGTGCACGAAGGTGAGATCGTCCGCGAGGCCGATCGAGCTGAGAACGGCCCGCAGGTACGCCTCCTGGTAGTCCCAGCCCTCGCGGGGAGTGCCCGGCGCGTAGGAGCCGCCGCGCGCGGTGACCACGATGACGGACTTGCCGCTGAGCGCACCGGAATCGGCCCCCGGGGGAATCATGTGGGCCGGGCAGACCAGCAGATCGATCCAGGCCTTGATGCTCGACGGGATCGAGTAGTTGTACATCGGTACGCCGAGCACGATCGCGTCGGCGTCGCGCACCTCAGCCGTCACCGCGTCGGCGAGCGCCTGCTCGTCGGCCGTCTGACCGTGGTCGCGGCTGGGGTCGAGAAGGTACTCGCGCACCGCGTGAGTGATGTGCGGGATGGGCTGCGCGGCCAGGTCACGGTAGACGTAGCCGGCATCGGGGTGGTTCTGCCGCCACTGCGTCGCGAAGTACGAGGTCAGCTGGCGCGAGGTGGAACCCTCAGTACGGATGCTCGCATCGATGTGAAGAAGAGAAGACACAGAAGACCTCTGAATTTTCCTGGGTAGTTCGTAAGGACGGCAGACGGCCCGCGAAAGCGCAGATCCGACTTCGCCGAGTCTAGACAGGGCCGCCTTCGCGGGGCATCCCTCAGTCTGGTAGCTCCCGACCAGGGCATGGTGTCCCACAGCGGCGTCGTGGGGGTCTCGACGCCTTTCGCGCCGATATCGGCGGCCGTGATGCCGCGCCGAATAAAGAAAAGGAAGCCTCTCGGCCATTCTCAGCCGAATTCTGGTCACGCCGATCGGCCGCATGTCGGACACAGGTCACCCCCGGCCCCCGCATATCCCACCGCCGCAAGGGCGGCCACCTGCAACGCGGCGGTCCCGAGCAGTCGCCCCGCGTGTGATGATCTTCAAGTGGAGCGAGTTGAGGGTGGGGCCGCGAGGCGGTCGACGGACGACATGTCGATCGGGTTACCCGCGTCGACGGGGTTCCCGGAGGAACCGTGCGAGCCGCGGTAGCTCAGGCCGGGGCCCGCGGGGAGCAGGCGCTCCCGCTGCCGTCGCAGACACCGATCCGCCTCGCGACGGCGCCCACGAGGGGACCTGGAGACAGGGCATGCGCGCAGGTCGCGGGGCCGATCGAGCCGTCCAGGTGGTCACGGAACAGCCGGGACGTCTACCGGGTGCCGGCAGATGACGCGGCGATTCCTCTGGCGCTGCTCCAAGTCCGCCGCCCCCTGGGCACGCCGGTCACGAAGACCACCGCGATCGAGGACACCGAGCCGACGCTCATCAGTTCCCGCCCGTCCTGGACACCGCCGAAATCTCCGGCCGGACGACCTGTTTTCCCGAACTCTTCGCCCAGGCCCCGCGCTTCCTCGTGGCAGGTCTCCCGACACCCTGCTCAACGCGGACCGCACCGTGCAACGCTTCCACCCCGGACAACGAACTCACAGCTCGACCGGCCCCGTCACCCATCACACCCATCACGCCGATCGCACCATCGCGCCGTGGCAACCGACACCGGATCCGATTCAACCCGTGATCGCGGCATCATGGGAGTCAGGACGCCTTTTCGCGGCGATTTCGACGGACGGAGTGCCGTACCAAAAAGGAAAAGGGGGCCTCTCGGCCATTCTCGGCCGAATTCTGGTCATCATCGATCGGCCGTGCGGTACGCACAGGTCTAGTCCGCATCCTGGATATCCCGCCACCGAAAGGACGACCACCCGTGACCGGCCACAGCTCGGCTTCGCGCGCCGACAACGCCGCCCACCTCACCTTTTCCACTGATCCACCCGGGTTGAATCTCGCATTCCGTTTCCTCGGACATTCGGGAACAGGTGAACGAATCGCCCGCCTGCATATGCTTGACAGAGTTGCAGCCCCGATCGCAGTCTGAGACGCACCGCGAGCACCCCACACTGTCTGTCGTCGCACGGTTCAACCCGGGAAGAACACGAGCGATCGACCGCGCTCAGCGAGCAGTGGGCCGCCGCCAGGCCTCACTGGTCCCGATTCGGAGGCAAGAGTGTCCCTTCAGGCATCAGCGGTTACTGACCCCCTCTTTCACAGATCAAGCGAAGTGGGTCGATTAGTCTCTGCTTCGGTGCACTCCTGGATCGACGGCCAGTTGGGCAAGAGCATGGGTCTCGCCACAGCGGCCACAGCGCTGGAGGCGGCCGAAGCGACGGCGGGCAGTTCACCGAGCGCGAGAATCTGGTACGCAACCCTGGTGACACGCGCCCGAGGCCTAGCGGCTGCCACGAGGATACTTACTGAATGCCAGTCAGATGTCCATCGTTTCGCCGAAGTTAACGGACAGCCGGACGAATTGATGTGCCAGGCGGAAACCGCACTCGCCTGGGGGGACCTGGACTCCGCAACGGCAGCGGCCGAGGCGGGCCTGCGCCTGGCGCAGCAGACCGGGCATCGTCAACCGGTGCCGAGCGGAAATCTCGTGATGGCCGTCAGCGCGACGCGGCGACTGGATCCGAACGTCGGCCTCGTCTACGCGAACCGCCTGCGGGACAACGCCCTGTTCGGTCACTCGATCCTGATGGCAGGGCAGTGCGCCTGGGCTGTCGCACAGGCTCTGGAAGCCCGGGACGGCCCGGCCAGCGTCGCCTGCCTGCTCGGTGACCTCGTACATGACAGGGCGATGACCCAGGAGTTACTCGTATCACAACCCGCCGCGGCGGCCTGGCTGGTACGGGCCGCACAACAGCTGGGTGACCAGGACATCGCCGCCCGCATCGTCTCCCTGGCCGGCGAACTGGGTGCCCGCAACCGGACGTTCCGCACGATCCAGGCCTCCGCCGCCCATGCCAAGGGCCTCCACGAGAAGAACGCCGCGGCTCTGGAGATGGCTTCCGCCCTCCACCTCGACGGCTGGGCGCGCGCCTCGGCGCTGGAGGACGCGAGCGCCGTACGATTCACCCGTCGCTCCGAGCACGACCAGGCGGCCGAACTCCTCAAGAGGGCGGCAGACGGGTACAGAACGGTCGGCGCGCGGCGCGATGTCCTGCGTGTGGCCAGCAAGCTCCGTGAGCTGGAGGTCAACGGCGGCCGGATTCCCGTCAGATCCGGGCGCTTCCGGCGGACCGGAAGCCAGTTGACCGACACCGAGTACGCGGTCGCCGAGCTGGTCAGCCAGGGTCTCACCAACGGGCGGGTCGCCCGCCAACTGTTCATCTCGCCCCACACGGTGGCCTTCCACCTCAAGAAGATCTTCCGCAAACTCGACGTGTCCTCCCGCGTCGAGCTGGCCAGCACCTGGACCCGTCTCCCGGAGGACCGCGCGACGACTCCCAGCCAGGTTGTCGGTTACGTGGGTGCCTGACAGCAGTTGGTGTCCCACCGAACCGGAGGACAACGTTATCTCCGGCCAGGAACAGAGGTTGAGACACCGAGGCTGACGCACGGGGCGGCCGGGCCCAGCACAGCGGCCCGGCCACGGTCGCCGCCCATGGCGGCAATCATGGCGGCGACCGGACACCACCCCCTTGGAGACGATGCCGAGCCGACCCCGGATGCGGCCCGGCGCGGGCAGTCCGGCCGTGCCCCTCGTCGGCCACTCGCCGCAACTCCACCAGATCACCGAATGCGCGCATGGTCCTGCCCGGCGCCATCCACGCCAGAAGCACCCGCCCCGCGTACCGGCCCGGGCAGTGCCCGACAGTGCCCACTCACCAGAGGCCCAAGCTGCCGGTCCCGCACTTCCGGGACCGGCCGGAAGCCTGTCAAGCTGCCGGCACTCGGAGTGGCGCGGCCTCTCAGACACTGCCACAGAGGCGCCTCCCAGGCCGTCCGCGTTCGTCAAGCGTGCGCGTCCGCGTCCGCGAGCAGCTCCGGCAGGACAAATGCCGACCTGACGCCTCCTTCAGCAGAGCGGCGTGCGGGGGCCGCCGTCGCGGGACACGGCTCCACTGATCACCCCGCATCCCTGACCGCCCCCTCCTTGCCGGTGAGACTCCGCACCCCGCCCTGCGGCCACCCACCCCGCGCTTCCCGGAGCTTTCCCGTATCGCCGGACGCGCCCCTTGCCATCGATCGATGGCCGCCTTATGGTCGTACGAACGTAAGACGTACGAATGTAATTCAAAGCAAGGAGTACGTGATGACGGCGACTCGGCCGGTGGCGCTCGTGACAGGGGCCTCATCGGGGATCGGCAAGGAGACGGCCCGCGCCTTCGTCGCGGCGGGTTTCGAGGTGGTCGGGACCGGCCGCAAGACCTCCGGACTCACCCCGCCCGCCGGTGTGACGTACCTCGATCTCGACGTGGGCAGTGACGATTCGGCCACCGCGGCGGTCGCGGAGGTGATCGACCGGTTCGGACGCGTCGACGTCCTGGTCAACAACGCGGGCCTCGGCTCGGCGGGTGCGGTGGAGGAGAACTCCGTGGCGCAGGCCCAGAACGTGCTGAACATCAACGTCCTGGGGGTCATCCGTATGACGAAGGCCGTCCTGCCCCACATGCGAGCCCAGGGCGGCGGACGCGTCATCAACATCTCGTCCGTCCTCGGGGTCGCCCCCCAGCCCTTCATGGCCCTGTACGTCGCCGCGAAACACGCCGTCGAGGGCTACTCCGAGTCGCTGGACCACGAGGTCCGCGAGCACGGCGTGCGGGTCCTGCTCGTCCAGCCCGCCTACACCAGGACCAGCTTCGACACCAACGCCGCCCAGCCCGACACCCCGCTGCCGCTGTACGCGGAGCGGCGGCGGGACTTCGACGAGGTGATGGCAAAGGCGATGGAGAACGGCGACGACCCCGCCGTCGTCGCCAAGGTGATCGTCACCGCGGCCACCGACAAGAAGCCGAAGCTGCGCTACACCGCCGGTCCGCTGGCCGCCCGCGTCACCACCGCGCGCCGACTCGCCCCCGCAGGCGTGTTCGACCGGCAGATCCGCAAGAACAACCGCCTGCCCGGCTGACGCACCGGCCCGGCCGGCCTCAAGGGCCGAGGAGATTCGGGTCAGGCCTCAGAGCGCCCTTCCTGCCTGAACGCCTCCGATACACACCGACATCGGCGGCATCGCTGACATCGCCGATATCTGTGAAGCGTCCATCTCAAGGCCGGGGCCCGGGGCCTTCCGCGTCCGCAGCGGGCACCGGGCCCGCCCGAACGCCGCCAACCCCGCGACCCGCACCGACCGCAGCGCACCCGGCCGTCGCCGCACATGCCTTGTTGCGGCCTGGCGACTGTCGCGGCCGTGGTGGCTGTGCAGCTGCGCCGACTGCCCTGCTACATGTTGATCATGTGGCCTGCGAGGCCGTGGACGGCCTCCTTGACCGCCTCACCCAGGGTGGGATGGGCGTGGACGTTGCGGGCGACCTCGTGGACCGTGAGGTCCCACTGCTGGGCCAGGGTCAGCTCGGGCAGCAGTTCGGTGACGTCGGGGCCGATCAGGTGGCCGCCGAGAAGCTCGCCGTACTTGGCGTCGCTGATCAGCTTCACGAAACCGCTCGCGTCGCCCAGGCCGTGGGCCTTGGCGTTCGCGGTGAACGGGAACTTGGCGACCTGGACGTCGAAGCCCTTCTCCCTCGCCTGTGCCTCGGTGTAGCCGAAGCTGGCGATCTGCGGCTGACAGAAAGTGGACCGCGGGATCATCACGTAGTCCAGCTCCATGGTCTCCGCGTCCGCGATCGTCTCGGCGGCGACCACGCCCATGGCCTCGGCGGCATGGGCGAGCATCAGCTTCGCCGTGACGTCCCCGATGGCGTAGATGTGCGGGACCGAGGTGCGGCAGCGGCCGTCGACGTCGATCGCGCCGCGCTCGGTGAGGCGCACGCCGGTGTTCTCCAGGCCGTAGCCGGTGACGTTCGGCGCGAATCCGATCGCCTGGAGCACCTTGTCGGCCTCCAGGACCTGCTTGGCGCCGTCCTTGCCGGTGACCGTGACCCGGACCTGCGGGCCCGACTCGTCGATCGACTCGACGCGGGTCGAGGTGAGGACGTCGATGCCCAACTTCCGGTACTGCTTGGCCAGTTCGGCGGAGACCTCGGCGTCCTCCAGCGGGGCGATCCGGTCCAGGAACTCGACGACGGTGACCTTCACACCGTAGTTGTGCAGCACATAGGCGAACTCGATGCCGATGGCCCCGGCGCCGGCGATGACGATGGACCGCGGCAGGTCCTCGGCCAGGATCTGCTCCTCGAACGTCACCACGCGCGACGTGCGGCGGGTGGCGGGGAGCAGTCTGGGGCTCGCCCCGGCGGCGATGACGCAGTGGTCGAAGCCGATGGTGCGGGTGTTGCCGTCGAAGTCGGCGACCTGGAGCGTGTGCGGGTCGAGGAACGTGCCGCGACCGCTGATCTCCGTGATCTTGTTCTTCTTCATCAGGTAGTGGACGCCCTTGACCCGGCCGTCCGCGACCTTCCGACTGCGGCGGAAGGCCTCCCCGTAGTCGAAGGAGACCTCACCCTCGACCTTGATGCCGAAGGTCTTCGCCTCGCGCGTGAAGATGTGCGCGAGTTCGGCGTTGCGCAGCAGGGCCTTGGTGGGGATACAGCCCACGTTCAGGCAGACGCCGCCCCAGTACTTCTCCTCGACGACCGCGACCCGCTTACCCAGTTGGGCTGCCCTGATGGCGGCGACGTATCCGCCGGGACCCGCGCCGAGTACGACGACGTCGAAACGCTCATCCTGCTCGTCCATGGACTGCTTCCTTTCCACTGGGCGGCCGACTCCCGCGAGGGGCCGGCTCGCTCCCGTACACGTCACAGCGCCCGGATGACCGAAGGCTGACGGAGAGATCCTCAACTCACTCGGGTGACCTCATACGAAAGGCCGGGCCGGGGGCGCTCTCGATGTCCTTCGGTTCCACCGGGTGGCCTCGTTCGCAACGAATCCGGACGTCGACGCTCGCGCCGCACTCACGGTGTCGCGCCAGTACCGCCGGCCCCTCGGGGTCGGCGCGGTGACGGTCACCCCACTGCAGCAGCCCCATCACGGCCGGTACCAGATCCATACCCTTGGCAGTGATCACATACTTGGGCCGACTCCGCGAACCGGGCTCCTTGTACGTCTCGGTGGCCAGGATGCCTTCCTCCACCAGCATCCGAAGCCGCGTCGCCAGAAGATTGCGAGGACAGCCCAGGACACGTTCGAAGTCGCCGAACCGGGACGATCCGTACCACACCTCACGCAGGATCAGGATCGTCCACTTCTCGCCCACGACCTCAAGAGTCCGCGCGATCGAGCAGTTGGACGTGTCCCGGTCGAGCCGAGGGTCCATGCCGGTGACTGGAAGAACTTCGGTCCGCGCGTCCATGGGAGCGATCCTAACCGACTTTGGGTTTACTTTTGTATACTCAGCTAGCGGTTCCGCAACCGGTCACTCGACGGCGATGAGCCACGTACGCGAGCTGATCAGCGGCTGCGCCCCGGTCTCGCGCCGCGGGCCGGCACGGCCTCGCGGCGCAGGTGCCGCCTGGTCGGTTCCCGCTCGACCCGGGCGCGGGCAAGCAGGGGCGCCGCGTCCAGCCACTGGAAGGTTTCCGCGGCTTCGGCCAGCTGGGTCCGGGCGTCGGCACGGCGGCCCGCCCGCCACAGCCACTCGCCGTGCAGCAGGTGCACAGGTCCGGCCACCGGCGAAGACGAACACCCGCAGCACCAGGGGTCACCCGATGCCGGAGAACCCGGCGGCGGTGACACAGACGACCTGCGCCTGGAGCATTCCGGCCGACAACTGCACGCGATGGAGGGCGCACGCAGCGGTGGAGGTCACCCGGGCCCAGGGATGTGGTGCGTCAGACGCGCTGCCCGGCGTCCAGCAGGGCGAGGGCGTTGCTTATCCCCTGATCGAGGAGTTCATGGGCGAGTCGGCGGTCGGTCAGGGCGCGGGAAAGCTGCAGTGTCCCGGCCATCAGACCGAGGAGGCTGAGTGCCTTCACACGTGCGGAGGAAGGGGCCTCGGGCGCCATCCGGGCGGCGATGCCCTCAATGAGGACCAGCACGCCGTCGGTGTACGCCTGCCTGGTCGCGTCGGTGCAACGCCCGATCTCGTCGAGCAGAGCGGCATTGGGGCATCCGTCACCGGGACTGTCGCGGTGCAGCGGCGACAGATACGCGCGCACAATCTGTTCGAGTCCGGCTCGGCCAGGCGCGGCCTGCGCGACGACGTTCTCGGCCTGCGCCTTCAACTGTTCGGCGATCGCGGTGGTGACCAGGTCATCCTTGGACGCGAAATGGGCGTAGAAGGCCCCGTTGGTCAGTCCCGCGTCCTTCATGAGCGTCGAGACGCCGGATCCGTCGATACCGTCCTGCTTGAACCGACGGCCTGCCGTCTCGACGATCCGCCGCCTTGTCTCCGACTTGTGCTCCTTGGCATACCGCACCACAGCACACGCTCCTTCGCCGGCCGGAAGGACCGATCGCCCCTCTCCGATTTCGCCGGCCCATGGTAGTTCAAACGTAATCCAAAGAGTCCGCAACGGTGACGGCGGGTGGCCCTTCGACTCGCGACACGGTCTCCTCGACGATGAGAATCACCGGTGGACCCAAGAACGCGACCTTGCGGATTCCGGGCGCCGGCCGCTCCACGCCGACCGTGCCGGGTTGCGCCGATTTTCACCGCCGGGTGACCCCTGACGGTTCGCTGGGACGGCGGTGCGCGGACCCTGCCTGTCGGACCGGGACGAGGTTTCGGGCGTCGCCGGCCTGCGGGCCATCACGGGTCGTGTCGACGTCCGTCCAGCGTCCCGGTCCGGCGGGCGCGCGGATCCCGCGACCTCCGGACCCTGACCTCTCGGTCAGATCTTCGCCTTCTCCCGGACCCACGCGCCGATCTTCGCGATGGCGGCGTCGGTCTCCGGAACCCGGCCGGCACCGTAGACGTACGAGTGCTGGCCGCCGGGGACCACCACGGTCGCCGTGTCGATTCCGGCGTCCCTGACGCGGGCGGCGAACTCCTCGTCCTCTCCGGCGAGCACCTCGTACGTTCCCCAGGAGACGAGAGTCGGGGGCAGGCCGCTCAGGTCCACCCGGTTCAGGTTGATCCGGGTGTCCGTGAACTCGATGCCCGTGCCGCCGATCCAGGCGTCCCGGAACAACTCCAGCAGTTCCTTGCTGAGGATCTTGTCCGTCCCGGCGTTGGCCGCGATGGTCTCGTTGGCGATCTCGAGGTCGCACCAGGGCGAGATCGACACGATGGCGCCGGGCAGAGGCTGCTTCTTGTCACGGAGGCGAAGTGCCAGGGCGACGGCCATGAACCCGCCGATCGAGTGGCCGATCGTGATGATGTTCCCCGGCTCATACCCTTCGGAGAGCAGCCAGTTGAAGGCCGCCTCCGCGTCGTCCACCTGAGCCGGATACTTGTGTTCCGGTGCGCGCCGGAAGTCCAGCACCAGTACCGGGGCCCCTGCGGCCCTGGCGATATGGCCGGCGAGCTTTCGGTCGACGTACGCCGACGACAGTACGGAGCCCCCGGCGTGACCGTGCAGGAGAACGTAGTCGGTGTTGGCGTCGACCGGTTCGCACCAGATCCCCGGAACGCCTCCCGCATCCACCTCCCGGTAGGTGACGCCTTCCGGCTCCCGGGCCTTGACATGGACGCCCTCCGACACGATGCGCATCGCATCCAACTCGGACTCGGGAACCGCCAGTCCTGCGAAGAATTCCGCGAACTCGGTCGCTTCCGGGCTCAGTTCAACAACGGCGTGCTCAGACACGAGGCACCTCCAGGGGGCCATCAGGGGCATGTCGGCCCGCGAGGACCGGTGCCGGGTGAGGTTTGTGAGGCGGTGTGGGTGGCGTTTGTCAGGAGGTGAGGGTGGGGTAGTCGGTGTAGCCGGCCTCACCGCCGCCGTAGAAGGTGTCCGGGTCGGGGGTGTTCAGCGGCGCGCCGGCGCGGACACGCTCGACCAGGTCGGGGTTGGCGAGGGCCATGGAGCCCACGGTGACGACGTCGGCGACGCCGTCTTCGACGTCCTTGGCGCGGACGGCGATGTCGGTGCCGGCCCGGTTGAGGACCAGCGTGGCCGGCCACAGCTTGCGCAGGGTGTGCAGGAGTTCGTCGTCGCCACCGTGGTTTCCGATGTGCAGGTAGGCGAGGCCGAGCGGAGCGAGCGCACGTACGAGGGCCGGGTACAGCTCGTGGGTGTCACTCTCGGCGATGTCGTTGAAGGGGTTGCCGGGCGAGATCCGGATACCGGTGCGGCCGGCGCCGATCTCCTCGGCCACGGCGGTGGCGACCTCGACGGCGAAACGGATGCGGTTCTCGACGGAACCGCCGTAACGGTCGGTGCGTTCGTTGGTGTTGGTGGCGAAGAACTGGTGCAGGAGGTAGCCGTTGGCACCGTGGATCTCGACACCGTCGGCGCCGGCCGCGACAGCGGCAGCCGCGGCGCGGCGGAAGTCGTCGACCGTGGCGGCGACCTCCTCGGTGGACAGTGCGCGCGGTACCGGAAACTCCTGGAGACCGGACATGGTGAATGTCTCGCCCACCGGCTTGACCGCTGAGGGAGCCACCGGCTGCCGGTGATGCGGCGTGTTGTCGGGGTGGGACACCCGTCCGGCGTGCATGAGCTGGATGACGATGCGCCCGTCGGCCTTGTGCACGGCGTCCGTGACCTTGCGCCACCCGGCGATGTGCTCCTCGGAGTAGATGCCCGGGGTGAGCAGGTAGCCCTGGCCGTCGGCGTTGGGCTGAGTGCCCTCGGAGATGATGAGGGCGTGCGAGGCGCGCTGGGCGTAGTACTCGGCGTTCAACTCGGTCGGCACGCCTTCAGGAGTGGACCGGCTCCGGGTCAGGGGGGCCATGGCCAGCCGGTGCGGCAGAGAGATCTCCCCGGCGACGATCGGGTTCCACAGGGCGTTCAACATGGAGGTTTCCTCAAATGGTTCGAACGACTGACATGGTGAGTGAGAGAGAGCAGCGGGGGCAGCGGGCTGCCGCGAGCAGCCTGGACGCGGCCGGCGGACCCTCTTTTCGTGAACACAGCCGCGCGCAGGGGCAGCCGACGGAACGGACAGGCTCGCCGCGCACATGACCGCCGCTACTGCGGTGCCGGTCCCCGGCTGTTCGGGCGGACGAAGGGAGAATGAAGAGGGTGTCGGTCCGCCCCCACGTCCTGCGGATCACCGGCCACAAGATGCACCGGCCGTGTCATGGACCAGCCGCGTCAGGCACAGGCCGTGTCAAGCGCAGGCATGCCGTTGCCACAAGGGGCTTCGGCCCGGATACGAGTGGGAGTCAGCCGAGGTAGCGGGCTGCCGGGGCCTTGAGCGACAGGTTCGGGACGAGCGTCTGACGCGCCTTCTCGAACGACTCCCAGTCGCTGATCTGGGGCAGCGACGGGATGGTGACGGGCTCCCCCGCGTCGAGGCCGGCGAGCGCCGCGTCGACGACGTCGTCCGCGCTCATGATCCACTCGTCGGGGAACGCCCCGAGGTCGGCGCCGGAGCCGTCCCAGAACTCCGTGCGGACAGCACCCGGCAGCACGGCCTGGACCACGACGGGACTCTCGGCGAGCTCCTGCTGCAGCGCCTGGGTGAAGGTGAGCACGTAGCTCTTGGTGCCGCTGTAGACAGCGCTGACGGGCAGGATGTTGAGAGCCAGCGCCGAGGACACGTTCACCACGGTGCCGTGCCCGCGGGACGTCAGGCCCGGCAGGACCGCGGTGGTCAGCCTGGTCAGCGCGGTCACGTTGAGGCTGATCAGCGCCTCGGAGGCCGCGGCGTCGGAGGCCGCCAGCGGGGTGAACAGCCCTCCGCCGGCGTTGTTGACCAGTACCTCGACGCTCTCGTCGGTGCGCAGACGCTCCTCGACCACGGAGATCTGCGCGGCGTCGGTGAGGTCCGCGGTGACGACGTCCACCGCGCGGCCCGTGCGGCTACGGATGTCCGACGCCAGCGTTTCCAGGCGTGCGGTGTTCCGGGCCACCAGGATCAGGTCGTAGCCCCGGTCGGCAAGCCGATGGGCGTAAGCGGTACCCAGGCCCGCGGACGCGCCGGTGACGACAGCGGTCTTGTTCTGCGTGGTCATGGGGGATCTCGTTTCTGGGCTGCGGAGGAATGGGGGCCAGAGCGTCGACCCCTCTTTAGATTACGATAGCTATCTAAAGAGTTCCGGTCAACGACCTGCGACCCCGCCGGCCGCCACCCCCGGCCGGAGACCGCTCGACACTTCGCGTACGATAGATGCACATAACTATCTAACCTGGGCAGGTGAGAGATGAGTCGGGTTTCGCAGGCCCAAGCGCTCGAGAACCGCGAGCGCGCGGTCGCCGCGGCCTCCCAGCTCTTCCGGGAGCGCGGCGTGAACGGCATCAGCGTCGCCGATCTGATGAAGTCCATCGGGCTGACCACGGGCGGCTTCTACAAGCAGTTCCCCTCCAAGGAAGCCCTGGTGGCCGAGGCCGCGCAAGCCGCTTTCGGGGACCTCGACCTGCTCCTGGCCTCGTTCGACGCGACCCACGGCGATCACGACACCGCGCGCGGCGCCCTCGTCGACTTCTATCTGTCGACCGAGCACCGTGACCAGCCCGGCACCGGTTGCCCCACTGCGGGATTCGCGGGGGACATGGCTCGCGAGCCCACAGCGGGGGACGTGCGCGAAACGTACGCGGGCGGAGTCCAGGACTTCGCCGCGTGGATGTCCACCGACGCCAACGACGGCCTACCCATAGTGGCGACCCTGGTCGGCGCGATCCTGCTGGCCCGCGCCACGGCGGGCACCGAACTCTCGGAGAAGATCCTGGAATCGACTCACAAAGCCCTGACCGAGCCACAGAACCCCGAATCGGAATCCTGACCCGACGACGACGTTCGACCGCGCCAACGCCACGGGGTGAGCAGACGGGAACAACCTGCGCTTCCGGGACCACTCCCCCGCCCGAAACCGCCGCCTGTGCTCCATGTCCCGCTTCGGCGACCGGTCGCGGAGAGCCCCCGCCGCAGACGTCTCGGTGCCTCCTCGTCCCGTACGGCCCTCACACCCGTACCGCGCCAGAGGTGTGATCACGGCGAACGGACCGCCGTCGCACATGCGTGGCGGACACGCTCAGGACAGCGGTGTCCGTCCACCGAGGGACGCACCTTGCCAGTTGGGGGTGCGGTCCTTGTCGACCAGGGCGGCACGGACGCCCTCCAGGAAGTCCGGCGTGCGGATGGTCGTGCGCGTGAGGGCGAGTTCGGCGTCCAGGCACTCGCGCAACGTGTGCTGCCTGCCCCGAGCCAGCAGGGCGTGCGTGAGCTCCAGGCTCTGGGGCGAAGCGGACTCCAAGGCGGCCGACGCGGCTGCCGCCCAGGGGGTGTCGAGCAGGCGCAGGCGTTTGTCGATCTCGCCCAGGGTCGGCGCGCCGAACGCCCAGTCCACGTCCCCGCGTGCCGTCGCCAGCCCGCTGTCCGCCACCGGGGAACGGCCGGCGAGGCGGTTCAGGACCACGTCCACCGGGTCGCCGGGGCTGTCGGCCAGGGCCTCCCCGACCGCGTCGAGCCCGTCCGCAGGGACGAAGTGCGTGGCCAGCCCCGTGTACAGGGCGTCGGCCGCGTCGAGCCGGTGCCCGGTCAGTCCCAGGTACATGCCGATCGCGCCGGGCAGCCTCGGCAGGAAGTAGCTGGCCCCGACGTCCGGGAAGAACCCGATCCCGGTCTCCGGCATCGACAGCACCGCTCGCTCCGTGACAACCCGGAAGCCGCCGTGCACGGACAGACCGAGTCCGCCGCCCATGCACAGTCCGTCGATCAGCGACACGACCGGCACGGGATACTCGGCGATCCGGGCGTTGAGCCGGTACTCGGAGGCGAAGAACCGCTCACTGGCCCCGGCATCCCCGGCGAGGCTGTGCTCGCGGATCGTACGGATGTCCCCACCGGCGCAGAACGCCTTCGTGCTGGTACTGGCGATCAGCACAGCGGAGAGCGACGCGTCCTCCCACGCGGCGAGCACACGGTCGATGGCGGCGATCATGCCTGCCGTCAGGGCGTTGAGCGCCTTGGGGCGGTTCAGCAGGATGTGGCCGACGCCCCGGCGCACGTCGGCGAGGATCTCGACCGCGGCGGTGTCAGTCATCGGTCATCATCTCCGGCATCCGCGCGGACCTGGCTGTCCTGACCATCACGTTCCTCACTTGTCAGGCGTCAAGCGTAGATCCGCACCGAGGGATCGTGGAGTCGGGCCTCAGCGAGGCAGCAGGACCTCGATCTGCCGTCGGATGTCCTGCACGATCTCCTCGACGCTCAAGGCGATGTTCACGCTGGCCGCCGTACTGAGGAACATCACGGCGGACACGATGTGTGCCAGCGTCGCGGCGTCGCCCTCCGTGACCCGTTCGTCTCGGCGCAGCACGGCGGCGACGGCCTCCTCGGTCTGCGCGACGATGGCGAGTGCCGCGCTGTGCCGGGGCTCCTCGGGGTCGCCGAAGACCATCTCCCGCAGGTAGGTGCGTCCGTTGTCGATCTGGACGCGGTTGCACTCGACGATCGGCCGGACGATCGCCAGCACCGCGTCCAGCACGCCCGGGACGGTCTCGGCGTTCGCCCGGCCCTGCTCAAGCGCTTCGACGTACTTGGCGTTCTGCACCAGCAGAAGGAGTTCGCCCTTGGTCTTGGCGTAGAGGAACAGGGTCCCGGTGCCGATGTCGGCCTTGTCGGCGATCTGCTGGGTCGTCACCTCGTCGATCCCGTGTTCGACGAACAGCTCAGTGGCGGCGGCGACGATGCGGTCGAGTTTCTCCTGCTTGTTCCGCTCGCGCCGTCCGACCGGCCGGGGGGCGACAGACATGGCGGTGTCCTCCAGGAGTAAATTCTGACTGTAATCAATTATGATGACAGTCACTACCGTGTGGGCTCGAATGTGGCTGCGCTCATTCTCCCACGGCACGGCTCGGAGCCATTGCTCCATCCGTGCAGAGCCACGCACTTCACATCCCTCGGAAAGCAGGAACCCATGCCCTCTCTCGACGGCGCAGTCGTCCTCGTCACCGGCGCCAACGGCGGTATCGGCACCCACTTCGTCCACGAGGCCCTGGCTCGCGGCGCCGCCAAGGTCTATGCCACCGCCCGCTCCCCCCGCACCTGGGGCGATGAACGCATCGTCCCCCTGACTCTCGACGTCACCGACCGCGCGTCGATCGACGCGGCCGTGGCCGCCGCGGCGGATGTCACCGCGCTCATCAACAACGCGGGCGCCATCCCGCCGAGCGCGAGCCTGCTGGACGTCACCGAGGCGGACATCCGGGCGAACATGGAGACGAACTTCTTCGGACCGGTCCTCCTCGCCCGCGCCTTCACGCCGGTCCTCGCCGCCAAGAAGGGGGCAGTCCTCGTCGACGTGCACTCCGTTGCCAGCTGGTACGCCTTCGGCGGCGCCTACAGCGCGTCCAAGGCCGCACTGTGGTCGGCCACCAACTCGCTGCGCATCGAGCTCGCACCCATGGGCGTCCACGTGACCGGTGTGCACATGGGCTACGTCGACACCGGCATGGCCGCGCACGCGGACGGCCCCAAGATGGCGCCGGAGCAACTGGTGGCGGCGGTCTACGACGGTGTCGAGGCCGACGAATACGAGGTCCTGGCCGACGAGTTGACCCAGGGGGTCAAGGCCGCTCTGAGCGGCCCGGTCGAGGCGCTGTACCCGGACCTGCACGGTACGAACGCCTGAGCTTGTTCTTCGGTCCCGACGCGCCCGACGTGATCTCCTCGCGTCGGGACCCCGTGCTCCATGACGTTCCGCTCGCTCTCGCTCATGGCCGGTTCCGCGCCGCTCACTCCTCGTAGTGCGGGAGGATGCCGCCGTTCTTGACATAGGTGAGGGCGGCGGTGACGTCGTAGGCGTGGATCGCGGAGACCCGCGGCGCCAGCCGGTTGGACAGGTCCTCGATCACATGGCCGGTGAAGAAGGCGTCCCGTGCCGCGGTGTCGGTGAACCCGAGGCTGACCGAGGCGTGGAAGCGCTGGTCCTGGGGGTTGTCGTGGGCGACGTTCGGGGTGTCCCAGAGCTTTTCGATCCAGGGCAGGAACGTCTGCGTGCGCAGCTCCTTCAGCACTCCGGTGCCGGCGAGCGCGGGAGCGAGTTGCTCGTTGACGAACTTCCGGAAGGCGCCGGCGCCGACGCCGTCCCTGCGGCGCAGGTAGACGAGAGTGCGGGCGCCGACCGTCTCTCCGGGGCCTGCGATGTCGTACCACCGGGAGGAGTTCGGCGGGCCGGCGTAGAGCAGGGTGCGGCGGAACACGTTGATCTCGTCGGCGTAGGCCAGCCTCGTCTGCTCGCGCCCTTTCAGGGGCGCGAGCGCCGACTGGAAGGTGACCTCCGCGACACCGTCGATCTTCCGGTCGGCGGGGATCGCGGTCTCGACCCCGTCGATGGCCGGCCACCGGCCCGTGTTGTGCTCGGCGAGATGGATCTGCCGGTACTCCTCCAGGCCCGGGGTGGCGGAGATGATCCCTGAGTGCGGGCCCTTCCAGTGATCCATGCCGGTCTGGCGGGGCTGGTCGGTGCGTACCCACAGCAGGATCGAGGAGGTGAGGTGCTTCTTCACTTCCAGGGGTGCGACGGCCGGCGCCGGTGACGTGCTCATGGTGTTGCCCTTCTCTTCCTGGTCGTCATGGTCAGGTGGTGGTCAGCGGGCGAGGAACTCGACCGCCACGGGGGCGAACTCGTCGTGGTACTGGAAGATGCCGCCGTGCCCGGAACCGGGGTAGATGATCACCTGGCTGCCCTTGATACGCCGGTGCAGGTCCTCCGACAGGATCGACGGCACCATACGGTCGTTGTCGCCGTTGGCGATCAGGGTGGGCTGCGTGATCGACGACAGGTCGTCGGGGGTGGAGCGTCCCCACTTCTTGATCGCCTTCAGCTGGGTCTGGAACGCCTTGGTCTTGATCTTCGAGTCACGGTCGACGGTCCGCTCGCTCAGCCGGGCGACGAACGCGCGTCCGGCGGCCTTGCCTACGGCGTCGCGGTTGAAGAACAGGAACTCCTTGGGGTCCGAGCGGGTCAGGGTGGCGCGCAGGATGTCCCAGTAGGTGGTTCCGGCGACCTTGTCGATGTCCTTTCCGCCCTTGGGCCCGGTGCCGGTGAGGACGAGCTTGCGGACGAGCTCGGGGTGCTTCACCACCAGGGCCTGGGCGACCATGCCGCCGAGGGAGAAGGAGAAGATGTCGATCTTGTCGTATCCGAGCGCCTTGATGAAGGTGTAGGCGTCGTCGGCCATCGCCTCGACACTGTCCGGCACCTGGCCGGTGGACGCTCCGACTCCGCGGTTGTCGAAGGCGATGACGTGACGGCCCTTCGCGACGGGGTCGATGATGCGGGGGTCCCAGTTGTCCAGGGTCGCGGCGAGGTGGACGAAGAAGACGACGGGGATGCCGCCCTTCGGTCCCAGCTCGCGGTAGGCGTAGGTGACGCCACCGGCGTTGACGGTGCGGGCCGGGGCCTTCGCGTAGGAGGTGATGACGGCTTCGTTCGGGGTGCCGGTGCTGCTCATGTCGGATTCTCCTCGTGCGGTTTGTCGGTATGGGGGTCGTGCGGTGTGTGGGTCGTGCGGTGTGTGGGTCGCGTCGCCCGTCGCGGTTGCGGCGGGTCAGCTGGTGCCGATGACGGTCTTGCCGCGGATGCCACCCTGGGACAGGGACCGCAGCGCCTGCGGGGTCTGGTCGAAGCGGACCACCTTCCCCACTACCGGGCGCAAAAAGCCCTGGTCGATGAGGGTGGTGATCTGGCGGAGCTGGTCGCCGCTGGCGCGCATGAGCAGGAACTCGTAGGTCACGCCGAGCTTCTTCGCCTGCCTGCGGATCTTGCCGCTCAGGCCTGCGACCGCCAGGCGCAGCAGCGGGTTCAGGCCGGCCTCGCGGGCGAAAGCGGGGTCCGGGGGACCTGCGATCCCGATGACCTTGCCGCCGGGCTTGAGCACCCGCAGGGACTTCTCGAGGTTCTCACCACCGAGGCCGTCCAACACCAGGTCGTAGCCGGTCAGGAGCTGCTCGAAGTCCTGGGTGCGGTAGTCGATCACCGTGTCCGCGCCGAGCGCGCGCACGAAGTGCGCGTTGGAACCACTGGCGGTCGTGGCGACGCTCGCGCCGAGGTGCGCGGCGAGCTGGATCGCGATCGAACCGACCCCGCCGGCCCCGGCGTGGATGAGAACCTTCTGCCCGGGCCGCACCTTCCCGCGCTCCACCAGCGCCTGCCACGCCGTGAGCGCCACCAGCGGCAGCGAGCCGGCCTCATCCATGCTGATCGAGGCGGGTTTGAGCGCCACGTCCCCCTCCGCGACGGCGATACGCTCGGCGAACGTGCCGATGCGGTCCTGGCTGGGCCGGGCGTAGACCTCGTCTCCGGGCTTGAAGCCGCGAACCGCCGTCCCGACGCCGATGACGGTGCCCGCGACGTCGTTGCCCAGGATCAGCGGCAGCTTGTAGGGCAGGATCCGCTTGAACTCACCGGCGAGGATCTTCTCGTCCAGCGGGTTGAGCCCGGCGGCCTCCACGCGCACCAGCACATCGTGCTCCCCCACGGTGGGTTCCGGCACCTCCGCCTCCTGCAGCGGCTCCTTGTACTTGGTGACGACGAACGCTCTCATGGGGTCCAACTCCTTACTTTTATCCTATTTATTCAGGTCTGACCGAACCGGCCAATTCGGAGTGACGGCCGAGGTCTCACCTCACCCGTTCAATCCGAGTACACTCAACTATGAGCGCACTCAGAATTAATGTCAAGGGAGGTCGACATGGGACGCGGTCACCTGCCGCTCGGGCGGCGCGAGCGGGGCAAAGAGGCCAAGCGCGAGCGCATCATGACCGCGGCCCGCGAGCTGTTCGCCGCACACGGCGTCAGCGGAGTCACGACGCAGCAGATCGCCCGCCGGGCCGACGTGGCGATCGGCACCCTCTACCTGTACGCGTCCACGAAGGCCGAATTGCTGATCATGGTGCAGAACGAGAAGTTCGCCGCGGCCATCGACGACGGCCTCGCCACCGCGAACGCCACCGCCGGACACGGCGCGCTCGAACCGGTCCTCGCCCTCGTCCGTCCCGTGGTGGAGTGCATGCGGGAGCACATCGAGAACGGCCGCACATACCTGCACGAACTCGTCTTCGGCGACCCGGCCGAGCCCTACCGGCGCGCGGGCCTGGCCCTTGCCGGCCGTCTGGAGGACGGCGTCACCGGTCTGCTCACCCGCGACGAACGCATCGGCGCCACCGACGCGGCGACGCTGGCGCGGGTGATCACCGCGATCATCCACATCAGCACCACCGCCACCATGTACCGGCACCGCAGCGACGAAGCCGTACTCGCCGACATCCGCGACCAGATCCACGCCACCCTGACGCCCCACCAACGCGCCGCACCACCGCTCACCCCACGAGCCGGCCACCGAACTCCCCGACAGCGGGACACCTCATGAGCAGGCGCTACGACGTCGGCGCCGTCGGCGTCGGCCCCTGGCCGGACCAGCGGCGGAATGAGCGGCCGCCCTGAGTGGTTAGCGACTCCGAAGGAGGCACGAGTGGAGACCACGACGTACACGTACTACGACCACGGAACCGCTGCGGAGCGCTGGGAGCGGGCGCGGTTGTTCTTCGACGCCAAGGACTACGCCGGTGCGGCGCGGGTGCTGGGCGGGCTGGTCGAGGAGGTGCCGGAGCAGACTGGACCTCGGCTGCTGCTGGCCCGCGCCTACTACCACTCGGCTCAACTGCAGCGCGCGGAAGCCGAGTTGCGGGTCCTCGTCGAGCGCGACCCGGTCGAGCACTACGCCCGGCTACTGCTCGGACGCACGCTCCAGCGCCAGGGCCGTCACGAGGAGGCCGCACCGCACATGAAGCTCGCCTCCGCCCTCGCGGGCGACTTCGAGTAGTCGCGCACCACGACACACAGGACGGCCCGGCTCCCCGGTACAGGCTTCGAGGGGATGCCGGGCCGTCCTGTAGTACCGCTTACTTGTTCGCGCCGGCCCGCTCCCCGTACGTCCGGTTGCCCCGGCGGTGGTCGATCTCGCCCAGGATCACGTCGACGGCGATGAAGGCGGCCAACGGGATGCCGAGCAGCGGAACGAAGTAGCCCACGACGGCCACGCCCGCCATCAGCGCCACGAGGAGCAACGGGGGCACCTGCTGCCAGGCGCCGCGCGGGATCGGGCGGCCGAAGGAGGAGGCCCGACCGCGCAGCCACCACATGCGGTAGCCCCAGACGATGAGCAGGACGAGGGAGAGCGCGAGGCCCATCAGCGCGAGCTGGTTGACGAACCCGAACAGAAGCCCAGTGTGGGCGTCGATGCCCCAGCGGGTCAGCTTCGCGAGCACCGGGAAGTCCGCGAACCTGAGGACGTCGAGGACCTCGCCGGTCGACGGGTCCACGGCGACCGCGTCCTGCTTCTCGGGCCAGCTGCGCTGAGTCTGCTTCACAACGTACGCGGAGGACTCGTCGGCGGGCGGGACGATCTCGACCGGGTCGCCCAGGCCCTCGGCGCGGGCGGCGGCCAGCACCTTGTCGAGGCCGACTCCGTGCTCGCCGGTGCTTCCGGCACCGGCCGCCGCCCCGTGGCCCGCGTGGTCGCCGCCGGCCGCGGCGGAGACCGAGGGGGTGGACTGGCCGAGGGAGGTTCGCAGGACGTCGATGTTGGCGCCGGCGTAGGTCGACCAGGTCAGTCCGGTGGCGGAGAGGAAGATGAAGCCGGCCGAGGCCCAGACGCCGACGGTGCCGTGCAGCCCGAGGGTGCGGCGGCGTCCGCTCGTGCCGCGTACCTTGCGCTGTGTGCGGCGGCGGGCGAACCACAGCACCAGGCCGCCGCCGGCTATCACCCACAGCCAGCTCGCGGCGAGTTCGCTGTAGAGGCGCCCGCTCTCACCGAGGTGGAGATTGCGGTGGAACTCGCTGATCCAGGTACGCAGCGGCAGCGCGCCCGACGACCCGTACTGTTCGAGCGCGCCCTCCACCTTCGCGGTGTACGGGTCGACGAACACGGCGAGCGTGTGTCCCTCGCCGACACCGGGGACGCCGGACAGCATGACCCTCGTCGTGGCGTCGTCCTCGGGCGAGGGGCGCACAGCCGCGACGGTGCCCTCGGGGTGGGCCTTGCGGGCGGCGGCGACCTGCTCTGAGATCGGGAGCTTGGTGTCGCCCACGGAGGACACGGTGAGCTCGTCGGCGTAGACGATCTTCTCGGCCTGGAACGAGGCCGCGTACAGGAATCCGGTCAGCGCGGCGACCAGCAGGAACGGGGCGACGAGCAGGCCGGCGTAGAAGTGCAGCCGCAGGACCAGCGGGCGGAGCGTGGCGGCGGGGGACGGCTTCGCCGGGGCGGAGGGTTTCGACGCGTCCGGTGAATCCGGGGATTCGTCCGTCGTGGTCGTGGGTGCGGTGGACATCGGCGGGCTTCTCCGGTGGGCTGGGGACGGTGAGCGGGGAAGGCGGTTGTGGGGGCGACCGACTGCGAGCGGGTACGACAGGGGGACGGCTCAGTAGTCGGATCGTCGGGCCGTCGAGTTCCCGAGCTCGCAAGTGGCGTACGTCACACAAGGGGGCGCCGGGTGTCGGAAGCGCATGGCATCCTGGCGCCATGGCAACTCCCCATGACCCACGCACCCTTGCCGACCAGGTCGAGCGACTCCTCGCCGTCGGCGGCCCGTTGCCGATCGTCGCCGCCGGTGACCCGGTGCTGCGCCGGGCGTCCGTGCCCTTCGACGGGCAGCTCGGCCCTGAGCTGCTCGCCCGTTTCGTCGAGGCGCTGCGCGAGACGATGTACGCCGCGCCGGGCGTCGGCCTGGCGGCGCCACAGGTCGGGGTGGGACTGCGGATCGCGGTCATCGAGGACCCGGCGCCGGTACCGGAGGAGGTACGGGTGGCGCGCGGGCGTGTCCCGCTGCCCTTCCGGGTGCTGGTCAATCCGTCGTACGAAGCGGTCGGCACCGAGCGGGCCGCGTTCTTCGAGGGCTGTCTGAGCGTGCCGGGCTGGCAGGCGGTGGTGTCCCGGCCCGAGGCGGTGCGGCTCACGGGCCAGGACGAGCACGGGCGGGCGGTGGACGAGGTGTTCACGGGGTGGCCTGCCCGGATCGTCCAGCACGAGACCGATCACCTGGACGGCACGCTCTATCTCGACCGCGCCGAGCTGCGCTCCCTCTCCTCCGGCACGGCCATGGCGGAGCGGTGGGCCCAGCCGACCCCGGCACGGGCGGCCGAGGAGCTGGGTTTCGCCCTCTGACCGCCCGTCGCCGCTGACCGCCCGGCCGCTCCGACCGCCACGGCTTCTCCGGGCATCCGCCTTCTCCGCGGGCCGGTTCCTACTTCGTGTCCCGGAATGCCTCCAGCAGCCGCAGCCAGACCTCACTGATCGTCGGATACGACGGCACCGCGTGCCACAGCCGTCCGAGCGGCACCTCACCGGCGACGGCGACGGTCGCCGAGTGGATCAGTTCTCCCACGCCGGGGCCCACGAAGGTCACGCCGAGCAGGATCTCGCGGTCCAGGTCGACGACCATGCGGGCGCGGCCCCGGTAGCCGTCGGCGTACAGGCCGGCGCCCGCCACCGAGGAGAACTCCACGTCGACCGCGCGCACTCGACGGCCCGTCTGCTCAGCCTCGGCGAGGGAGAGACCGACGGACGCCGCCTCCGGGTCGGTGAAGACCACCTGCGGGACGGCGTCGTGGTCGGCGGTGGCCGCGTGGGCGCCCCAGGGGTCGGTCTCCAGGAGGGGTACGCCGGCCGCGCGGGCCGCGATGGCCGCGCCCGCGATCCGGGCCTGGTACTTGCCCTGATGGGTGAGCAGGGCGCGGTGGTTGACGTCGCCGACGGCGTACAGCCACTCGCTGCCGGTGACCCGGAGGCTGTCGTCGACAGGCAGCCAGGAGCCCGGCTCCAGACCGACCGTGTCGAGGCCGATGTCGTCGGTGCGCGGGGCGCGTCCGGTCGCGAAGAGGATCTCGTCGGCCTCGATCCGGTCGCCGGTGTCCGTGACCGCGACGACGGTGCCGTTCTCCCTGGTCACCGACTGGACCGACGTACCGGTGCGGACGTCCGCACCCGCCTCCGCCAGGGCTTCGGCGACCAGTTCGCCCGCGAACGGTTCCATGCGGGGCAGCAGGCCCTTGCCGCGGACCAGCAGGGTGACCCGGGAGCCGAGGGCCTGCCAGGCGGTGGCCATCTCGACCGCGACGACACCGCCGCCGACCACGATCAGGCTGCCGGGCACCGACTTGGCGCTGGTCGCCTCCCGGCTCGTCCAGGGCCGGACCTCGGCGAGACCCGGGAAGTCGGGCAGTTGGGCGCTGGTGCCCGTGCACACGGCGACCGCGTGCCGGGCGGTCAGCGTCCGCGTCGAACCGTCCTCGCCCGTCACCTTCACCGTGCGCGGCCCGGCCAGGCGTCCCTGGCCGCGGTAGAGGTCGGCGCCGATGCTCTCCAGCCAGGCGAGCTGGCCGTCGTCCTGCCAGTTCGAGGTCTCGTAGTCGCGGTGGGCGAGAACCGCTTCGGCGTCCAGGGGGCCCTGGACGAGGTGGCGCAGGCCGGGTACCCGGCGGGCGTCGGCTCGGGCGATGACCGGGCGCAGCAGGGCCTTGCTGGGCATGCAGGCCCAGTAGGAACACTCGCCGCCGACCAGTTCGCTCTCCACGATCGCGGTGGAGAGGCCGGCCGCGCGGGTGCGGTCGGCCACGTTCTCCCCCACGGGTCCGGCACCGAGCACCACGACGTCGTACACGTTGGTTTCCGTTTCCGTCATGGGCCCAGTCTGGTAGCTGGTGTGGCCCGTGGCGACACGGGTAGGGGCGCGGAATAGGCAGTGGCCGGGCCGTGTTGTGCGAGCGCCACAGGTAACGACCCCACAGCAGGAAGAGGAATCAGGTCATGAGCAGCACCGTGGAGCTCACCAAGGAGAACTTCGACCAGACGGTCACGGAGAACGAGTTCGTGCTGATCGACTTCTGGGCGTCCTGGTGCGGGCCGTGCCGTCAGTTCGCCCCGGTGTACGAGAAGGCCGCCGAGGACAACCCCGACCTGGTGTTCGGCAAGATCGACACGGAGGCGCAGCCGGAGCTGGCGCAGGCCTTCGGTATCCAGTCGATCCCGACGCTGATGATCGTCCGGGACCAGGTCGCCGTGTTCGCACAGCCGGGCGCCCTGCCCGAGGCCGCCCTGACGGACGTCATCGGGCAGGCCCGCAAGCTGGACATGGACGAGGTCCGCAAGTCGGTTGCCGAACAGCAGGCCCAGCAGAGCGAGTAAGCCGACCGGGGGCGCAGCCCCCGCAGGGGCGCGGGGAACTGCGCGACCGGCCACGACGCACCCGCGGCCGACAACGGACCGGATCGCTCTAGAACGGGTACGGGGCCACATCCCCCCGCACAGTGGTCCACCGCACATCGGTGAACGCCTCCAGGTTCGACTCCCCACCGAACCGCGCACCGGTGCCGGACGCGGCAACTCCGCCAAAGGGAGCGACGGCCTCGTCGTTGACCGTCTGGTCGTTGATGTGGACGATCCCCGTCGGGATGCGCTCGGCGAGCTCGAGGCCACGTGCGGTGTCACGGGTGACGATGCCGAGGGAAAGCCCGTAGGGGCCGACCGAGGCGAGCGCTGCGGCCTCGTCGACGGTGCTGAAGGGGCGTACGGGCGCGACCGGGCCGAAGACCTCCTCCGCGTAGGCGGGGGTCCGGTCGTCGGCGTCGGCGAGGACCGTCGGCCGGTAGAAGAGGCCCTCGTGCGTACCGCCCGCCGCGAGCTTGGCACCGCTCGCCGTGCTGGACTCCACCAGGCCGTGGATCTTGGCGAGTTGGGAGCCGTCGATGATCGGGCCGAGGTGAACCTGGGCCCGGTACGGGTCGCCGACGGCGAGGGCGTCGGCCTTGGCTGCGAGCCGCTCGACGTACTCCCCGTACAGCGACTGGTGGACGAGGTGGCGGCCGGTCGTCATGCAGATCTGGCCCTGGTGGAAGAAGGAGCCCCAGGCGGCGGTGGAGATCACCGCGTCGAGGTCCGCGTCCGCCAGCACGATCATGGCGGAGTTGCCGCCGAGTTCGAGGTGGGCCCGCTTGAGGTGGCGGCCGGCCGCCTCGCCGACCGCCCTGCCCGCCGCCGTGGAGCCGGTGAAGGAGATGACCGGCACCAGCGGGTCCGCGACCAGTGCCTGGCCCGCGTCCGGACCGCCCGGCAGGATGTGCAGCAGGTCCTCGGGCAGGCCCGCCTCGGCGAAGACCGCGGCCAGGGAGAGCCCGCCGCAGACCGCCGTGCGCGGGTCCGGCTTCAGCACGACCGCGTTGCCGAGCGCGAGGGCCGGGGCGACGGAACGGATGGAGAGGATCAGCGGGGCGTTGAACGGCGAGATCACGCCGACCACCCCGACGGGCACCCGCCGGGTGTAGGACAGCCGCGGCGCCTCGGAGGGCAACACCTGTCCGGCCGGGCGGGAGGCGAGGGCGGCGGCCTCGTAGCACTCCTGGGCGGCGACGTGCAGTTCGAACTCGGCCTTGCCGGGTATGGAACCGGACTCGCGGACGATCCAGTCGCGCAGTTCGTCGGCGTGCGCGGCGAAGAGGTCCCCCGCCTTGCGGAGCACCCCGGCACGCACGAAGTGCGGGGCGCGCGCCCATTCCCGCTGGGCGGCACGGGCGGCCTGGGCGGCCGGTCCGACGTCCTCGCCGGTGGCGAGCGTGACCGTACCGAGCGTGTCGCCGGTGGCGGGCTCGGTGACGGCGTACTCGGGGCCCGACAGCGGACGGGCGGCCTGGGACTGCCAGGTCTTGGGGTCGAGCAACGGCATTGCGGCTCTCCGATCAGTCACCGGCGGGACGCGCGGAGCGAACACGGGTCCCGTTGTGGTTCGCGGCCGTTCGTCAGCCGCGGGGCGGGATGCGGTGATCCGGCGCGCGGCAGAGCAGCACACGGCGTCCGGTGGTCGACGGCATCCCCACTGGTTGAGCGTGCAACATCCTAGTCACGCCGTACGGGAACCGCGCCGCCCAAGTCGCCGCGTGCACACGCCGGTTCAGCTGGAGTCGCGGTGGACGAGCATCGCTCCGTGGACGTGGTGGGTCTCGGCGGCGGCGCCGGGATTGCGCACCGCGCGGTCGACGAGTTCCGCGAGGTCCCGGCCGGCCGGCAGTTCGATGTGCACCGTGCTCAGTCTGGGCCGCAGCAGCCTGCCGAGGACCAGGTCGTCGGCGCCGACCAGCGCCGTGTCCCCGGGGACCGTGACGCCCGCGTCCTGCAGGGCCCGCATCAGGAGCATCGCGTACTCGTCGTTGAACCCGAAGACGCCGTCCAGGCCGAGTTCGGGCCAGCGGGCGGCCAGACGGGCCGCGGACTCCTCCTCGTACGCGAGCGGCAGCACGGTCACCGAGGCGTCCGTGCCCTCCAGCGCGCCGCGCACCCCGTCGAGGCGGGGCTTGGAGAAGACCTTCAGACCCGGCTCCGCCGGCATGACGACGCCGATGCGGCGACAGCCCCGAGCGTACAGATGCGCGCCCGCGACGCGGCCGACGCCGGCGTGGTCGATGAGCAGGCTGTGCGCGCCCTCGATGCGCTCGGTACCGAGCGTGACGACGGCCCGGGCTCCGGAGCGCTTGAGGACGGCCACACCCTCCGGTCCGATCCCGCCGACGGGCACGAGGACGGCGGCGGGCCGCAGTTCGGCCCAGGCCCGGGCTGCCTCGTCACCGCGCAGTCCGACCGAGGCGTACTGGACGACGGTGTAGTCGAGACGGCTGAGCGCCCACTGGAGTTCGTTGATGAACTGGCTGTAGAGCGGGCCGATCGGCACGCTGGGCGCGGGCATCAGCACCATACGGCTGTGTCCGGCCCGCAGACTGCGGGCCGCCGCGTGCGGAACGTACCCGAGTTCCTTCGCCGCCTCGTGGACGCGGCGGCGGGTGGGTTCGCTGATCCGGACGGCACTGGTGTTGTTGAGGACGTAGGAGACGGTTGCGCGGGAGACGCCGGCCAGGCGTGCCACATCCGCGCTCGTGGGCACGGAGCGCGGCTGGGGTACCGCCGGGGCGGCCGAATTCGGTATCTGCACCATGACGTACGGCATCTTTGCAGAAGCTCGGGGCATAGTTTTGACCGGGGGAACTTCGCAATCGACCCGATAGCAAAGGCGGTTGACGAAAGCGCTTTAGGAAAGCGCTTTACCAATCCGCCTTTGAAAGATCATTTCCAAGCACCCCGGGCCCGTGGCCAACTGCTTCACACCTGCTCCCCGCGTTGTCGCCCACCGAACGCGCTTTCCGGACAGCCGGAGTCAAGTCCCGGACAGGACGCACCGGTTGACCACCTCCGCGCGCCGCGGCACTACCGGCGCGATTGGCCGAAACTCGCGCTCAAAGTGACGGCGTGCCGCCCGCGATCCGGTCGACGAGGTCGATCCAGCCCGCCTCCAGCCGCGCCGGCGGCATCCCGCACTGCCTGGTCAAGTGATGAATGAGGGCCGGATCCAGATAACCCATCAGTGTTTTGGCGAGGAGTTCGCAGTCGGCGTCCGGAATCGCCTGACGCAGCAGCATGGTGACGTGACCGGACCGGACCAGGTGGGGTGCGGATGCGAAGCGGCGGCCGGGTTCACCCTCGGCTGCCAGCTGCAGTTCCAGCTCGTCGAAGGCCCGGCGCATCACCGCCACCCCGAACGCGCGCAACCGCTCCACGGGCGGCGCCCCGGGTCCGAGCGGCGGGGGGCCGCCCAGGAAGGCGGCCTGGAGCTTTCGCTCCGAATGGTCGAGCAGGGCCATCAGCAGGCCGGTGCGGTCCCCGAAGCGGCGGAACACGGTCCCCTTGCCCACCTGCGCAGCGGCGGCCACCGCCTCCATGGTCAGGCCGGCCACGCCGTGCTGCTCCACCAGCCGCCCGGCGGCCTCCAGCAGGCGGGCGCGGTTCCGGGCGGCGTCGGCGCGCAGGCACGGCTCGTCGGCCTCCCCTTCGATACCGACACCGGGGCCGGCCTCAGCGCCGGAGCCGGTCCCCAGTTCCAGCAGCAGGGGTTCGTCGGTCCGCCGCAGGGGCTTCGGAAAGGGCTGCAGGATGTCGGACATGAAGGAATCGTAACGCGTCGGAAGAAAACTGGACCACGGTCCGTTTCGCTGGTAGAACTTTAAACGGACCTCGGTCCGGATCGTAACGACGATGTTTCAACCCTCTGTGGAGTCCCTCATGTCTGTTCGTGTCCTTGGTCTCGTCGGCAGCCTTCGCGCCGGTTCCACCAACCGCCAGCTCGCCGAGGCGGCCGTGAAGCACGCCCCGGAGGGTGTCGAGGTCATCCTGTTCGAAGGCCTCGGTGACGTCCCGTTCTACAACGAGGACATCGACGTGGAAGGCAGCCTCCCGGCCGCCGCCGTCGCGCTGCGCGAGGCCGCCAACTCGGCCGACGCGCTGCTGCTCTTCTCGCCCGAGTACAACGGCACGATTCCGGCCGTCCTGAAGAACGCCATCGACTGGCTGTCCCGCCCGTACGGTGCCGGCGCCCTCTCCGAGAAGCCGGTCGCCGTGGTCGGCACCGCGTACGGCCAGTTCGGCGGCGTCTGGGCGCAGGACGAGGCCCGCAAGTCCGTGGGCATCGCCGGCGCCAAGGTTGTCGACGTCAAGCTCGCCATCCCCGGCTCGCTGGTCCGTTTCGCCGAGACGCACCCCTCCGACGACGCCGAGGTCGCCGCGCAGCTCGCCGAGGTCATCGGCCTGATCCACACCGAGGCCACGTCCGCCGCCGCCTGACCGCCGTAGCGGCACGGACATGAGGGGAGGGCCGGAGCCCGTACGACGTACGGGCTCCGGCCCTCCCCTCATGTCCCCGTTCTCAGCCCAGCTCGGCCGCGCGCCGCGCCGCCGGGGCCACGAACTCCTCGATCCAGGCCGCCGGCTCGCCCGTGCGCGGCGCCAGCATCACCGTCTCGATGCCGAACTTGGCGTACCCCTCGATGTCCCGGACGAAGGCGTCGACGTCGTTCTCGGCCGCCGCGTCGCCCATGTAGAGAAGCGTCCTGGTGATGTCGTCGTACGGGCGTCCCACGCTGTCGCAGTGGCCGCGCAGTACGTCGAGCTTGTGCCCGATCTCCTCCGGGGTGCTCGCGAACAGGTTGCAGGCGTCCGCGTACTGGGCGACCAGGCGCAGGGTCTTCCGCTCCCCGCCACCGCCGATCATGATCTCCGGGCGCGGTGAGCTGACGGGGGCCGGGACGCAGAGGGTCTCGGCGAGCCGGTAGTGCGTGCCCTCGAAGGGTCCGTTGTCGTCCGGGTCCCACATCTGGAGACAGATCCGCAGCGTCTCCTCCAGCCGCTCGAACCGCTCGGCCGTCGACGGGTACGGCACCCCCAGACCCTTGTGCTCCCTGTCGTACCAGGCCGCCCCGATGCCGAGGGTGGCCCGGCCGCCGGAGAGGACGTCGAGCGTGGTGGCGATCTTGGCGAGCAGACCGGGGTGGCGGTACGTCACACCGGTGACCAGTGCACCGAGGCGGACCGTGGAGGTGTGGGCGGCGAGGAAGCCGAGGGTCGTGTAGGCCTCCAGCATGGGGTCCTCGGCGCCGCCGTTGAACTCCATCTGGAAGTAGTGGTCCATGACCGTCAGCCGGTGGACGCCCGCCGCCTCGACCGCGGCACCGACCGCCGCCAGCTCGGTACCGAGCGCGGGACCGCCTTCCGGGTGGTTGAACCGAGTGATGTGCACGCCGAGTCGCATGTCCGTCTCCGATCGCCTTCGTCCAGCCGTGTTCCAGCGGCGACGCTAGTTCCTGGAGCGCACACGAAGTCAAGCCCGCGGCTCGGCGGCCGCGGCTTCCTCCTGCTTCTTCGAGGCCCGCAGGCTCGTCAGGGTCGTGACGGCCAGTACGAGGACGATGAAGCCGAGCGAGAAGGGGATGGAGATCTGCGGGACGTGGACGCCCGACTCGTGCAGCGCGTGCAGCACCAGTTTCACGCCGATGAAGCCGAGAATGATCGACAGGCCGTAGCTGAGGTGCACCAGCTTCTTCAGGAGGCCGCCGATGAGGAAGTACAGCTGGCGCAGGCCCATGAGGGCGAACGCGTTGGCGGTGAAGACGATGTACGGGTCCTGGGTCAGCCCGTAGATGGCGGGGATGGAGTCGAGCGCGAACAGCACGTCCGTGGAGCCGATCGCGAGCATGACGACCATCATCGGCGTCATGATCCGCTTGCCGTTCTCCACGATGAACAGCTTGGTGCCGTGGTACCGGTCCGCGACGCCGAACCGCTGCTCGGCCATCTTGAGCAGCTTGTTCTCCTCGTACTCCTCCTCGTGCGAGCCCGCCTTGGCGTCCTGGACCAGCTTCCACGCGGTCCAGATGAGGAAGGCGCCGAAGAGGTAGAAGACCCACGAGAACGTGGTGATGATCGCCGCGCCCGCCGCGATGAACGCGGCCCGCAGGACGAGGGCGACCAGGACGCCGACCATCAGTACCCGCTGCTGGTACTGCGAGGGCACCGCGAACTTGCCCATGATCAGGACGAAGACGAAGAGGTTGTCGACGCTCAGCGACTTCTCGGTGATGTACCCGGCGAAGAACTCACCGGTGGGTTTGGTCCCGCCGTAGATCAGCAGCCCGAGCCCGAACAGACAGGCGAGGACGACCCACACCACGGTCCAGGTGCCGGCCTCCTTCAGGGACACGTCGTGCGGCTTGCGGCCGATGAAGAAGTCGACGGCGACCAGGACGCACAGGCCGACGACGGTCAGCGTCCAGACGGTGAGTGAGACGTTCACAGGTGCTCCAGAGGAAAGTTGTGCGAATGGCAGCGTTGTCATAGCCAGTGATCACTTCCACCCCCACACAGTGAACATCAGGTCATCACTTGGCCAAATCACGAGGTCACCGCCTTTGTCACGGTTCCGGCCGGGACCAGGGCCGCCCGGGCTACCCGCCGAATGGCGGGCAGGTTCCGCCGGACGGCGGCGTGTCCGGCGCCGAGGGACGCGCGGACCATCGGCGTACGATCCGCCGCACGCAGCATGAGGAGCAGAGGCAATGACGCTTACGCCGCCCCCGTTCGACCCGGAACTCGCCGCCGTCCTGGAGATGATCAAGGACACGCTGCCGCCCAAGCTGACCATGGACGAGATCGCGACGGTGCGCAACGGGCCCGCTCTGGAGATGCTCGCGGACATGGACCTGACCTTGGGCGGAGCCTTCGAGGTCGAGGACCGGATCGTGCCGGGCCCCGAGAACGCGCCAGACATCTCGCTGCTGATCTGCCGGCCGGTCGCTCCGGCGACGGAGGGTCCGCTGCCGGTGATCTACCACGTCCACGGCGGCGGCATGGTGCTCGGCAACAACCGTGTCGGCGTCGACGGTCCGCTGCGGTGGGGCAAGGAGCTGGGCGCGGTCGTGGTGTCCGTCGAGTACCGGCTGGCGCCGGAGAACCCGTATCCGGCGCCCATCGACGACGTGTACGCCGGGCTGCTGTGGACCGCCGACCACGCGGCGGAGCTCGGCGCCGACCCCGAGCGGATCGTCATCGCGGGGGCCAGCGCGGGCGGTGGCCTGACGGCCGCACTGGCGCTGCTCCTCAGGGACCGCAAGGGTCCCCGGCCGCTCGGCCAGCTGCTGATGTGCCCGATGCTCGACGACCGCAACGACAGCCCCTCCGTGTACCAGATGGAGGGCCTCGGCGTCTGGGACCGCACGGCCAACGACACCGGCTGGACCGCGTTGCTCGGCGCGGAGCGCGGTGGCCCGGACGTCTCCCCGTACGCCGCCCCGGCCCGAGCGGAGGATCTGTCCGGGCTGCCCCCGGCCTTCCTCGACGTCGGCTCCGCCGAGACGTTCCGCGACGAGGTCGTCACCTACGCCACCCGCCTCTGGCAGGCCGGCGGAGCCGCCGAGCTCCACGTCTGGCCGGGCGGCTTCCACGGCTTCGACGGCTTCGCCCCCCAGGCAGTCCTGTCCCAGGCCTGCCAGTCGGCCCAGGTGGACTGGCTGCGCAGACTCCTGGCGGAGTAGAGAACATCGGGCCTGCGCCGGGGCGAAGCCCCCCAGGGGCGCGGGGAACTGCGCGCCCAGCCACAACAGGCCCGCAGCATGAGACGGGCCCACACCCCACACACGACCCGGCCTGGGGGCGAAGCCCCCCAGGGGCGCGAGGAACTGCGCGCCCAGCCACAACAGGCCCGCAGCGGCAGGCTGAACCCCCGCCCCCACACGACCCACCCCGGGCCGGGGGCGGCGAGGAACCGCGCACCCACCCCCCACCGAGCCCCCAGCCACGACCCCGCACAACCTGCGGAGCAACTGGCACCATGGGGCCATGAAAGAGCTCGCGGGGCGCCTGACCGCACTGGACCCGGATGCCGGCGCCGCCGTTCGGGTCATCGCCTACTTCGATCGGCTGGCCGAGCACCGGGCGGGCCTTGAGGCGCTGGTGCGCGGAGTCGCCGTACTGGCCGGGTGTCCCGCTCGGCTCGCCGACGACGGGCGGCGGGTGCGTCTGCGGGTGGAGACCGACGGGCGCCGCCGCGACACCGACCAGCCGCCGGACCCGGCCTGGCCGTCCGCCTCGCTGTCCCCGGACGGCGACCCGGCACTGTGGCTGGAGCGGGCGGGGGCACCCACCGTCGTCGACGCGGTGATCCTGGAGCGGGCGGCGGCCGCCATCCGGGTCGTCATCGACCGCACCCGTGGACGTGCCCCGGCGGCCCCCGCCGACGACCCGGCGCTCGTGGAGACCCTCCTCGACGCCACCGCGCCCGAACAGGTACGGCTGCACGCGGCCCGGCGTCTGGGACTGGACCCGGGCGCCTTGGCCCGGGCGGTCGCCCCGCTCGACGGCCCGCCCCGCGTGCTCGCCGCCGGGGAGCCCCGCAGGGCGGACTCACCGGCTCAGGCCCAGCCGGCCCCCTCCGACCCCGGATCCGCCCGCTTCCCGCTCCCGCCCGGCCGGGCCGGTGTCGGCCCCGCCGTGCCCGTGCTCGAACTGCCGGGCTCCTGGGCCGCCGCCCGCACCGCCCTCCGGTTCACGGCCGACGGCACCCCGCACTCCCCCGGCCCACGGGTCGTGTACGCCGATGAGCTCGGCGGTGTCGGACTGCTCGCCGAGCTCGTCGTGCCGGGTGCGGATCCACCGCCCGATGTCCAGGCTCTGGAGGCAGCGGTCGCGGACGCGCCCTGGATGCTGACCACGCTGCACGCCGTGGCCTCGACGGCGAGCCTGCGGTCGGCCGCGGTCGAGGTCAACGTCCACCACTCCACGCTCCAGGACCGGTTGGGCCACGCCGAGGCGCTGCTCGGGTGGCCCGTCCGTACCCCGCAGGGCCGGCTCAGACTGCAACTGGCCCTGACCATGCGGCATTTGGGGCGAGGGTAGCGGGGTCTGCGACTACGCCCAGGCCGTCACGGGGACGAAGGAACTGTCCTGGCGGAAGGTGTCGGTGCCGTCCGTCACGTCCACGCGCAACTGGTAGTTGTAGTGGCGCAGGAAGTAGCCCGGGTAGTTGTACGACTCGAAGCGCACCGACCCCGACGCCGTGCCCGTCCGGGCGATGAACGTGGCGTCCTTCGCGAAGGTCGACGTACCGTCGTTGGCGTCGAAGCGGGCGCGGAAGTCCCAGTGGCGCAGGTAGTTGCCGGAGCTGTCGCGGAACGAGTAGCCGTTGCCGTCGGCCAGGCCCGCGACGACCGTGAAGGTGGACGCCTGCTTGAGCGCGGTGGTGCTGGAACTGCTCACCACGGGGAGGTTGAGCAGGGAGGACTGCACCTGCCAGTACCGCGTCGAGTAGTTGACCGACTGGAAGGAGCGCGTGACGCCCTTGGACAGGCTCGGGCCGCCGCTGACCGTCTCCTTGACCACCGTGAAGTGCCGGGCCGTTCCGGAGACGGAGGGCAGCGCCTTCGCGGCGGTCCAGGTGGCGAACGTGTCGTAGCTGTCGCTGTAGTAGTACTTCCCGTCGCCGTAGCCGTCGAAGAAGATCCGCCAGCCGCCGTTGTCGAGCTGGATCACCGACGGGCCTTCGCGGTAGCTGCCCCAGCCGGCCCAGTCGCCGGTCTTCGAGATGGTGTAGGGGCCTGCGAGGCTGGTGGCGGTGGCGTACTCGATGTACTTCGTCGTCTCGTTCTTCGGGAAGGCGTGGTAGGTCGAACCGATCTTCACGATGCAGGTGTCGATGTGGTTCGATCCGATGCCCGACAGCGCCACCGGCGAACTCCACGCCGTGAGTGCGGAGTTGGTGGCCTTCAGCAGATACGGGGTGAAGATCCACTCGTCGCTGGTGACCGAGCAGGACACGATGATGTTCACGCTGCCGTCGCTGTCGACGAAGAACTCGGGGGCCCACGCGCGGGACAGATTGGCGATCGGGACCGTGTAGTCGTACAGGAACGTCCAGTTGACGCGGTCCGAGCTGCGGGCGAAGCCGATGGTGGTGCTGGTGTCCTGCCAGGTGTGCGTGGTGTAGGTGACGTAGTAGTAGCCGTTGGTGTGCTTGAAGACGCTCGCGTCGCGGATGCGGTTGCTCGGCGGGGTGTAGGCCGAGGACTGCACGAGGCGGAAGTCGGTGGCGTCGTCGGACTGGTAGACGTTCACCGTGCCGTCGTTGCTGTTGAGGAACGGCACGATGGTGTAGCGCGTGGCGGAGCCACTGGGCGGGGCCGCCGCGACGGCGGTGCCGAGCAGCCCGGGGGCTTCGCCCAGGACGAGTGCCGAGACGGGCAGGGCGGCCAGCGCGCGCAGCAGGCTGCGACGGGAGGGCGTGGGGCGGGAACTGGTCACGTACGGCTCCTTGGTGATCCAACCGACGGCTCTCTACGTTCGACATTGCGAACGCAGTTCGGTAAATCGGTCAGACCGTAAGTCCACGTCGTGTGCGCGTCAATAGTTCGGACGTGCTCCGACCTGTGAACTTCCGGCCGGACAGGGCACATTCGACATCTCGTACCGCACCGCCCGGCCGGTCGGCGCCGGGCGGCAGTAAAGCTGTGCAATCGCTATGCGAAAGGCGCTGTCGCGGCGCGGCCACGACCGCCGGTCCAGCGGGTCGCCGACTCGACGGCGGCAGACGGGCGCCCCGGCCCTTACGCTGTGGCGATGGACGACGCGCCGATGGTCGGCTTGATGGGGCGGGTGACGGGCACGATCGGGCCGGGGCTGGTGGGCGAGGTCATCGTCCGGGTGCGGGGCGGCGCCGAGCACTTCCTCGCGTACCCCGCCGCGGCCCAGGACCGTATCGAGCGCGGGACGGTGGTCATGGTCGTCGAGTACCTGCCGCCGCGCACCGTGTACGTCACCGCCGCCTACGACAGTTGAGCCCGGCGGACGCACGTCCGTGGAGTCCGTACGTCTGCGGATGATCACGTGTGCGTCAAGCTTGCAACAAGGATTCCCCAGCCGCTGTACCCAGGCCTCGCACAGGAGCACCCTTGCGTCGTTCGGTGCCGAAAGGGCACCAGGCAAAGGGGGCGTATGCCGATGTTCGTCGGCGTCGTTGCGGGGGTCGCGGTAGTAGCGGTCCTCGCACTCATCGGTATTTTCAAGATGATGTGGCGGGTCGCTGAACCCAACGAGGCACTCATCATCTCCGGTTCCAAGCATCGGACCGAAGGCCTTGAGGCAGGCATGGGGTTCCGTATCGTCACCGGGCGGGGCACCCTCGTGCTGCCCGGGGTCCAGGCGGTGCGCAAGATCTCGCTCGACCTGAACGAGACCGAACTGCATGTGGACTGTGTGACCACCCAGGGGATTCCGCTCAAGGTGCGGGGTGTGGTCATCTTCAAGGTGGGCGACGACTTCGTGTCGATCGCCAACGCGGGGCGCCGTTTCCTGGACCAGCAGAAGATGATGGCGGAGCGTGTGCACAACGTGTTCGCCGGTCATCTGCGGTCCATCGTCGGCGGGTTGACCGTCGAGGAGATGATCCGCGACCGCGAGAAACTCACCGGGCAGACCCGGGCCGCGTGCGGCACGGAGATGGAGAAGCTCGGCCTGATCGTCGACTCCCTCCAGATCCACGAGATCGAGGACCCGACCGGGTACATCAAGAACCTTGCCATGCCGCACGCCGCCGCCGTCCAGCGGGACGCGCGGATCGCACAGGCCGAGGCGAACCGTCTCGCCACCGAGGCCGAGCAGAAGGCCGCGGCGCGGATGTCGGAGGCCACCCGGGACAGCGAGATCCTGCAGGCCGGTTACCAGGCCGAGCGCGACAAGGCGGCGGCGAAGGCCCGCCAGGCCGGACCGCTCGCCGACGCCGCCGCCCGGCAGGACGTCGTCGTCCAGGAGACCCGCATCGCCGAACTCGACGCCCTGCGCCGGGAACAGCAGCTCCAGGCGGACGTCCGCAAGCCGGCCGACGCACAGGCCTACGAGACGCGGGCGCGGGCCGAGGCCGAGCGTGACGCGCGTATCTCGGCGGCGCAGGCCAAGGCCAAGGAGACGGAGCTCGCGGCCCTGGCCGAGGCGAACCGGGTCACGACGGCGGCGACCGCCGAGGCCGAGGCGACCAAGGCACGGGGTGCCGCCACCGCCATGGCGACCAGGGCCACGGGTGAGGCCGAGGCAGCCGCGTCCCAGGCCAAGGGACTCGCCGCCGCCGAGGCGACGAAGGCCAAGGGACTCGCGGAGGCGGAGGCCATCAAGGCACGGGCCGCCGCGCTAGCGGAGAACCAGGAAGCGGTGGTCGCCCAGCAACTCGCCGAGAACTGGCCGGAGATCGTCAAGGCCGGTGCGTCCGCGTTCGGCAGCATCGACAACATGGTGGTGCTCAACGGCGCCGACGGCATGGCGGAGATGCTCGCCAAGGCGCTCACCATGGGCGGTACGGGACTGGGCATGGCGCGGCAGCTGCTCGCGTCCATGAACCAGAACGGGCAGCCGGCGAACGGGACTTCGGCGCTGAACGGGGTGGCGGCGCCGACGGTTCAGAAGGTGCCGGTGGAGAAGAACGAGGGCTGATGCGGTGAGGGCCGTGCGGTGAGGTGCGGGGCGCTGCCTGGTGGGGTGGTGCGCAGGCTCTAACGTGGGCCTCGTGACCGACCTTTCCCATGACGAAGTCCCGGGCCGCTACGGCCCCTCCGCCACCACCGAGGCCGACCCTCGCGACGTGGGGCGGGTGCGTACGGAGTACTCGCCCGCCCACGACGGCGATCCCGACCCCGGGGAGATCGTGTGGACCTGGGTGCCGTTCGAGGAGAACGACGGGCGGGGCAAGGACCGGCCCGTGCTGGTTGTCGCCCGCGAGACCGCCGGGACGTTCCTCGCCGTGCAGTTGTCCAGCAAGCGGCATGACGGGGACCGGGAGTGGGTCGCGATCGGGAGCGGGCCGTGGGACCGGACCGGGCGCGATTCGTGGGTCGACGTGGATCGGGTGCTGCGGCTGTTCGAGGACGGGATGCGGCGGGAGGCCTGTGCGTTGGACCGGATGCGGTTCAACTCCGTCGTGCTGCGGTTGCGGGAGCGGTACGGGTGGCAGTGAGGTTCGGTCGTCTTCACGGCGCGGGTGCGTGGGGGCTGGTCGCGTGGTTCCCCGCGCACCTAGGGGGTGAACGTACGCTCGAAAGCCGCCCTTGTCGTCGTGCCGGTCGTGCGGTCCAGGATCGCGAAGACGATCTTCTCGAATCTGCCTTCGAAACGGCCGCCCACCAGTAGATCTCTGAACGTGGTCGCCACGGTCGCCGGGTCGTTCTGGAAGACTCCGCAGCCCCAGGCGCCCAGGACCAGGCGGCGGTAGCCCTCTGTCGCCGCCGTCTCCAGGACCCGTTCCGCGCGGGAGGCCAGGGCCTCGGGGAGGTCCGCCGCCCGTTCGGGCGCCGTTCGTCGGACGACTCCGGCGTTCGGGGCCGCCGAGGTCAGGAAGCCCGCCGTGTACGGGGCGTCCAGGAGGCGGCCCCGGTCGTCGCGGAAGACCGGCACCCCGGGTGAGTGGATGACGCGGTCCGTGTAGAAGGGGTCGCGGTGAGTGCGGTGGTGGTCGTAGAACTCGCGCACCTCCGTCAGGCAGGTGTACAGCGCCGATGCCCGGCACAGGGCCTCTTCCTGGGCCTGGGCGCCGTTGAGGTAGCCGCCGCCCGGGTTGCGGGCCGAGGAGAAGTTCAGGACCGCCACCGGGCCGGGAAGGCGACGGGCGGCCTCCAGGCTGCTCTCGCCGGTGACCTCGAAGGCCGTGTGCACCGGCGCGGCGGCCGGCGGGACCTCCAGCGGGCCCGGGCCGTAGAGGCGGGTGCCCGCTCGGGCGGCCTCGATCGCCGCGGCGAGTGACACCTCGCGCCCGTCGGACGCGCGGTAGGAACCGGCCGCGACGATCTCCTCCGTACCACGGGCGAGGTCGCGCAGGCGAGCACTCATGGCGCCACCCCCGTGTGCGCCATGGCCTCGCCCGGTACTCGCTCCCCCGCCGTGCCCATACCGGCATCGTGGGTGATGCTGGACGTGCTGTGCAACAGGGTTTCCGGGTTGGCGAACAGTCTGGAAACGCCACGGAAACGGAGATCCATCGTCCTGAAAGTGCCCATGTGCACCCTTGTGCGATTCCATGCGAGGGGTTTGGGTGGGACGAGTGTTGCCTGTCCGGCCCATCCGAAGCCGGTCCGGGCGACATGAAGGAATCTCAGGAGGATCCCGACATGTCCGATTCGGTAAGTGGCTGTACGAAGCGCCGCACCGCCCTGTCCGAGGCCGAGGTGGAAGCCCTGCTCCGGGGAATCTGCTTCAAGACCGGTCCACCCCGCACCCTCGGGGTCGAGGTGGAATGGCTCGTCCACGAGCTGCGCGATCCGCGGCTCCCCGTGACACCCGCACGACTCGAAGCGGCCTACGCCGCACTGCGGAACCTGCCTCTCAGGTCGGCGCTCACCGTCGAACCCGGCGGCCAGCTGGAGCTCAGCTCCGCTCCCGCCGACTCCCTGATGGAGTGCGTCGAATCCGTCTCCGCCGATCTGGAAGCCGTCCGCGCGGTACTGCGCAAGGACGGTCTCGGCCTCGTCGGCATCGGCCAGGATCCCTGGCACCCGCCCCGCCGTTTCCTGCACGAGCCGCGTTACGACGCCCTGGAGCGGAGCCTCGACCTCACGGGCCCGGCCGGCCGGGCCATGATGTGCACCTCGGCCTCCGTGCAGGTGTGCCTGGACGCCGGTCACGAGGAACCCGGCCCGCTGGGGCACGGACGGCGCTGGTGGCTCGCACACCAGCTCGGCGCGGTCCTCGTGGCCGCCTTCGCCAACTCCCCGATCGCCCGGCGCAGCCCCACCGGCTGGCGTTCCACCCGGCAGGTGCTGTGGACGGAGATCGGCGCCGGACGGGCCGGCGCACCCCCGCTGGAAGCCGAACCGAGACAGGCGTGGGCCCGCCATGTGCTCGACGCCCCGGTGATGTGCGTACGGCGCGACAGCGGGCCGTGGGACGTGCCGGAGGACGGGCTGACGTTCCGGGAGTGGATCCGGTCCGGGGCGCCCCGGCCGCCGACCCAGGAGGATCTCGACTACCACCTGACGACCCTGTTCCCGCCGGTCCGGCCGCGCGGTCATCTCGAACTGCGCATGATCGACGCCCAGCCCGGCGACGACGGCTGGATCGTCCCGCTGGCGGTCACGGCCGCGCTCTTCGACGACCCGGAGGCCGCCGAGGTGGCCTACCGGGCGGTCAAGCCGCTCGCCGAGCGCACCCTGTCCCTCCCGGCCCCGCACAACCCCCTGTGGACCGACGCGGCCCGCTACGGCCTGAGCGATCCCGAGCTGCGGGAAGTCGCTCTGGTCTGCTTCTCGGCCGCGCTGGAGGCCCTGCCCCGGCTCGGCGCGAGCGCGGAGGTCGTCGACGCCGTCGACGCGTTCCTCAACCGCTTCGTCGTCAAGGGCCGTTGCCCCGCCGACGACCTGCTCGACCGCCTGCCCGGCACGGACCGGCGTGCGCACGGAACCTCGTACGGAAAGGATCTCCGCACATGACCGACCCCGCCCTGGAACCGGCGGTGCTCCGCGAGCGTGCCCTCGCCGCGCTCACCACCGCGCGCGAGCGGACCGCGCTCCTCACCTCCGTGGACGATCCCGAACTCACCGCGCAGCACTCGCCGTTGATGTCCCCGCTGGTGTGGGACCTCGCGCACATCGGCAACCAGGAGGAGCTGTGGCTGCTGCGCGCGGTCGCCGGCCGGGAGGCGATGCGGCCCGAGATCGACGGCCTGTACGACGCCTTCGAGCACTCGCGCGCCGAACGGCCCACGCTGCCGCTGCTGCCGCCCGCCGAGGCCCGTCAGTACGCGGCGGAGGTGCGCGGGCGCGCCCTGGACGTACTGGAGAACGCCGAGTTCGAAGGTACGGGCGCCCAGCTGACCAGGGCCGGGTTCGCCTTCGGGATGATCGCCCAGCACGAACAGCAGCACGACGAGACGATGCTGATCACCCATCAGCTGCGGACGGGACCGGCGGTCCTGCGGGCTCCCGACCCGGCGCCCGCTCCCCCGTTCACCGGTCCGTCCGAAGTCCTGGTCCCCGGTGGCCCGTTCACGATGGGCACCTCCACCGAGCCGTGGTCCCTGGACAACGAACGGCCCGCGCACCGGCGTGAGGTGGCGCCCTTCCTCATCGACACGACGCCCGTGACCAACGGCGCCTACCAGGCGTTCATCGCGGCCGGCGGCTACGAGGACCAGCGCTGGTGGACACCGGACGGCTGGACGCATGTGCGCCGGAACTCCCTGTACGCACCGCAGTTCTGGTTCCGGGACGGCGGGCAGTGGCTGCGGCGGCGGTTCGGGGTCACCGAGGTGGTGCCGCCCGACGAGCCCGTCGTGCACGTCTGCTGGTACGAGGCGGACGCGTACGCCCGCTGGGCCGGGCGCAGGCTGCCCACCGAGGCGGAGTGGGAGAAGGCGGCGCGGCACGACCCGGCGACCGACCGCTCGACGCGCTACCCCTGGGGCGACGCCGACCCGGGGCCCGAGCACGCCAACCTCGGTCAGCGGCATCTGCGTCCGGCACCCGCCGGCAGCTATCCGGCCGGGGAATCGCCGCTCGGGATACGGCAGTTGATCGGTGATGTGTGGGAGTGGACGGCCAGCGACTTCGCGCCGTACCCGGGGTTCAGCATGTTCCCGTACAAGGAGTACTCGGAGGTGTTCTTCGGGCCCGAGTACAAGGTGCTGCGCGGCGGTTCGTTCGGCGTGGACGCGGTGGCCTGCCGGGGGACGTTCCGCAACTGGGACTATCCGATCCGGCGGCAGATCTTCTCCGGGTTCCGCACCGCCCGTACCCCGGAGGAGGTCTGATGTGTCGTCAACTGGCCTTCCTGGGGCCCCCGGAGGCGATCGGCAGTGTGGTGGTGGACCCGCCGCACGGGCTGTACCGGCAGTCGTGGGCGCCCCGGCGCCAGCGGTACGGAACGGTCAACGCCGATGGTTTCGGAGTCGGCTGGTACGCCGAGGGCGATCCAGTACCGGCCCGCTACCGGCGCGCCGGGCCCGTCTGGGCGGACCCGTCCTTCGCCGACCTCGCCCGGGTCGTACGGACCACGGCGCTGCTCGCCGCCGTACGGGACGCGACGCTGGCCGGCGCCGACGGTGAGGCCGCCGCGGCGCCCTTCGCGGCCGGTGCCTGGCTGTTCGGGCACAACGGGGCGGTCAAGGGCTGGCCGGGATCCCTCGCGCCCCTCGTACAGGCGCTGCCCGGCGAGGAGTTGCTGTCGCTGGAGGCACGCACCGACTCGGCGTTCGTCTGGGCCCTGGTGCTGCACCGGCTGCACGCCGGTGACGACGTCGGACAGGCGTTGGCCCGGACCGTCCTGGAGGTCGACGCGGCGGCTCCCGGCTCCCGGCTCAACCTGCTGCTCACCGACGGCGAGACGATCGCGGCGACCACCTGGGGGGACAGCCTCTACCACCTGACCGGGCCCGGCCCCCGCACGGTCGTGGCATCGGAGCCGTACGACGACGACCCCCGCTGGCAGGAGGTACCCGACCGCAACCTCGTCATCGCGAGCCGCACCGAGGTACGGCTCACCCCGCTCCAGGACCTGAGCGGCGACCTGGCATCCGCACCATCCGAGGAGCTTCGTACGTGAGTCCGTTCCTGGTCACCCGCACCCTGCCCGAGGACGCCACGGAGGCCGCCCTGCGCGCCGACGTCCTGCACGGGCTCACCCGCACGCCCAAAACCCTCCCGCCGAAGTGGTTCTACGACGCTCACGGCAGCGAACTCTTCGACCGGATCACCGAGTTGCCCGAGTACTACCCGACCCGAGCCGAGCGGGAGATCCTCGTCGCCCGTGCCGAGGAGATCGCCTCGGCGACGGGGGCGCGCACGCTGGTCGAGCTGGGGTCCGGCTCCTCGGAGAAGACGCGGCACCTGCTCGACGCGCTGCCGGGACTGGAGACGTATGTCCCGGTCGACGTCAGTGAGAGCGCGCTGCGGCAGGCGGGCGAGGCGCTGATCGCCGAGCGGCCCGGACTCGGCGTACACGCCCTGATCGCCGACTTCACCAGCGGTCTGGCACTGCCGGACACGCCCGGGCCCCGGCTGGTGGCGTTCCTCGGCGGCACGATCGGCAATCTGCTGCCCGCCGAACGGGCCGTGTTCCTGGCCTCGGTGCGCTCCCTGCTGTCGCCCGGCGACGCGCTGCTGCTCGGCACGGACCTGGTCAAGGACGCGTCGGTGCTGGTCCCTGCGTACGACGACGCGGCGGGCGTGACAGCCGAGTTCAACAAGAACGTGCTGAGCGTCGTCAACCGTGAACTCGGCGCCGACTTCGCCCCGGACGCCTTCGACCACGTGGCGCTGTGGGACGCCGACAACGAGTGGATCGAGATGCGGCTGCGCTCGCTCGTCGAGCAGACCGTGAAGATTCCCGCGCTCGATCTCGCCGTGGACTTCGCGGCGGGTGAGGAGATGCGGACGGAGGTGTCCGCGAAGTTCCGCAAGGAGGGAGTGCGCGCCGAACTGGCCGTGGCCGGCCTGGAGACGATCCGTTGGTGGACGGACGAGCAGGGCCGTTTCGCCCTGTCGCTGAGCACCGCACGCTAGGAATTGTCAGACAGGGCCCAGCGACACCTCGCGAACCACCGCCACATGGGGCACGGTGGAACGGCGCCAGAAAAGTCCCGTACGTCCAGCACGTCCAGTACCGCGAAGAGGAGTACCCGCATGTCGAACCACACCTATCGGGTCACCGAGATCGTCGGCACCTCGCACGAAGGGGTCGACCAGGCCGTCCGCAACGGCATCAGCCGGGCCTCGCAGACCCTGCGCAACCTGGACTGGTTCGAGATCACGCAGGTCAGGGGCCAGATCGTGGACGGGGAGGTCGAGCACTACCAGGTCGGCCTGAAGGTCGGTTTCCGGCTGGAGGACGGCGAGTAGCGGGACCGGGCCGCTCTCTCAGGTCCGGCCCTCGGTCTCCTGCGCCTCCTTCAGCGGGCCGGACTCGGCTGTCCAGTCGGCCCGTACGACGCTGAAGCCGGCCCGCCGCGCGTCCTGGCAGACGAGTTCGTCGTCGTCCACCAGGACGCGGATCTCGCGGCCCCGGGCCAGCCGGCGCAGGATCTCCAGCTTGGTGCCGCGGGCGGGCCTGCGGTCGTCGTCGCGCCGCATATGGAGGCGGCCCTCGGGCAGTCCGTGCGCGGCGAGCCAGGCGAGCGTGTCGCGGCGGCAGCGCTCGGGCCGGCCGGTGAGATAGACGACCTCGCACTCCCGCGCGCTCTCCAGGGCCAGCGCGACGCCCTCGGTGAGCGGCGGGTCGTGCGGCGCGGCGGCGAAGAACGCGTCCCAGTCACGCGGTCTGCGCTCCAGGTACCGCTGCCGGTGCGCGGTGTCCGCGAGGGTGTTGTCGAGGTCGAACACGGCGAGCGGTCTACCGCTCGCCGTGCCGCCGCTCTTCGGGCTGTTGTGTCTCGGGCTGCTGTTCTGCGTCACGGTCACCGACCCTAGTCAGTCGGCCTGACCCGGCAACCTCCGCCGCCTCGGCGGCCACTCCTTGGCGACACAGCCGAGGCAGAGGCGGGAGCCGTACATGCGCAACGCAGCGATCCGGACGGGAACGGCGGTCCTGGGCACCGCGTTAATGACAGCGGGGATGCTGGTGGGAGCCGCCACGGGAGCGTCCGCCGCGACGACGCTCGTCGTGGCGACAGGGGGCGACGACTCGGCGCCGGGCACGTCGGCGCGCCCCCTGAGGACCATCCAGCGGGCCGTCGACCTGGCGAAACCGGGCGACACGATCACCGTGCGCGGGGGTACCTACGCGCTCACCGACAACATCACCATCGCCGCCTCCGGCACCGCTTCCCAGCCCATCACCCTGGGTGCCTATCCGGGCGAGCGCGTCGTCGTGGACGGCGAGCGGCTGCCCGCCAGTCACACGCCGGTCGGGGGCAGCATCCCGCGCGGCGAGCGCGGTGCGATCCACCAGGAGGCCTCCTGGTGGCGGATCTCGGGGCTGGAGATCGTGAACGGGCCGTACGGCGTCTACTGCGACGGCTGCAACAACAACGTCTTCGCCCGGCTCGTCACCCACGACAACTACGAGTCCGGATTCCAGCTCCAGGGCGCCTCCGCCAACAACCAGATCCTGGATCTGGACAGTTACGGCAACCGCGACCCGCGCAAGAACGGTGAGAGCGCGGACGGACTGGCCGTCAAGGAAGGCACCGGGACCGGCAACCTGGTGCGGGGCGCGCGACTGTGGAACAACGTCGACGACGGCTTCGACGCCTGGAAGTTCACCTCGCCGATCACGATCGAGAACACGATCACGTACGGCAACGGCTTCAACCGCTGGAACTTCCCCGACTTCGCGGGTGACGGCAACGGATTCAAGCTGGGCGGCGGTTCTCCGGCGCCCGCTGTGGCGCACGTCCTGCGCAACACGGTGGCGTTCAAGAACGCGGCGCACGGCTTCACGGACAACGGCAACCCGGGCGCTCTCGGCGTCAACCGGAGTACGGCGTACGGGAACGCGGGCACCGGCTTCGACTTCGACGTCTCCGGGGGACGCGCCACCCTCACCGCCGATCTCTCACTCGCCGACGGACGTGCCGTCGCCCTCGGCTCCGCCACCGTCTCCACCGGCAACTCCTGGGATCTGGGAGGCACTTGGAACGCTGCCTCGGTGCTGAGCACCGACCCGGCGGCGATCACGGGCGGACGGCGCGCGGACGGTTCACCGCCCGCCGCGCCCAACTTCCTGGTTCCGCGCGCGGGAACGAACATCGGCGCCCGTTTCTAGGTGATCTTCGGAGGGGCGTGAGGGGTCAACCGGAATTCAATCTGTCGGAAACATTGACTCGCTCCCGCCCCTTACCTATCTTTCGGTCGAACCTCCGCACGTCGTTCCATATATCGAACAATGTCGGCCCGGAGACAGGCCGCTGAAGGAGACTCGCCGTGGACCGCAGCCGCAACGACGCGACCAGCAGACGCACGCTCCTCAAGGCCTGTACGGCACTGGTCGTCGCCGTGACCGTGCCTGCCGTCGTCGGCACCCCCGCGTTCGCCGCCGTCCCGGCCTCCCCGGCTGTCACCTTCACCAACCCGATCGCCGCGCAGCGCGCCGACCCGCACATCTACAAGCACACCGACGGCTACTACTACTTCACCGCCACGGTCCCCGCGTACGACCGGATCGTGCTGCGCCGCGCGACCACGCTGCAGGGTCTGGCGACCGCCGCCGAGACGACCATCTGGACCAAGCACGCCAGCGGTGACATGGGCGCCCACATCTGGGCTCCGGAGATCCACTTCATCGACGGCAAGTGGTACATCTACTTCGCGGCCGGCGCCTCGAACGACATCTGGAAGATCCGCCCATGGGTCCTGGAGTCCTCGTCCGCCAACCCGATCACCGGGACATGGACGGAGAAGGGCCGTATCGCGCTGCCCCTGGACACCTTCTCGCTCGACGCGACCACCTTCGTGGTGAACGGCACCCGCTATCTGAGCTGGGCGCAGAACGACCCGGCCGTCGGTGACGGCACCAACCTCTACCTCGCGAAGATGTCCAACCCCTGGACCATCAGCGGCACTCCGGCGATGATCTCCCGGCCCACGCTGTCCTGGGAGATCATCGGGCACACGGTGAACGAGGGCCCCTCCGTCATCCAGCGGAACGGGAAGGTCTTCCTGGCCTACTCGGCGAGCGCCACCGACGCCAACTACTGCCTGGGGCTGCTGACCGCGTCCGCGTCCGCCGATCTGCTCAACCCGGCCTCATGGGCGAAGAGTTCGCAGCCGGTGTTCACCAGCAACGCCTCGACGGGCCAGTACGGGCCGGGACACAACACCTTCACGGTCTCCGAGGACGGCACCTCCGACGTCCTCGTCTATCACGACCGCAACTACAAGGACATCAGCGGCGATCCGCTCAACGACCCCAACCGGCGCACCCGTTACCAGAAGCTGTACTGGAACGCCGACGGCACCCCGAACTTCGGCATCCCTGTCTCCGACGGTGTCACCCCGGTCCGCTTCTCGTCGTTCAACTACCCGGACCGGTACATCCGGCACTGGGAGTACCGGGCGAGGATCGAGGCGAACGTCACCAACCTCGCCGACTCGCAGTTCCGGTTCGTCACCGGACTGACCGGCTCCGGGACCGTCTCGCTGGAGTCGGCGAACTTCCCCGGCTACTACCTCCGGCACAAGAACTACGAGCTGTGGGTCGAGAAGAACGACGGCACCGCCACCTTCCTCGCCGACGCCTCCTTCACCCGGCGGGCGGGCCTCGCCGACCCGGCCGGGGTGTCCTTCGAGTCGTACAACTTCCCGGGCCGGTACATCCGCCACTACAACGGCCTCCTCCAGCTCCAGCCGCTCAGCACCTCGCTGGACCAGCAGGACGCGACGTACTACACCGAGTAGTCGAGCGCCGAGCAAGGCCGAGTCAGACCCAGACATGTCAGCACCTCAGAGACGAGGCACATGTGACACCCCCTCTGTCCCGACGATTCCTGCTCCAGAGCGCGATCCTCGCGGCGGCGGCACCCGCGTTCGCCTACACCGCCTCCGGCCGGGCCGCCGCAGCCGCGCTGCCCGCGCCGTCCGCCTGGACGCTGCGCCCGTTCGAGCTGAAGGACGTCTCGCTCGGACAGGGCGTCTTCGCGAGCAAGCGCCAGCTGATGCTGGACCACGGGCGCGGCTACGACGTGAACCGGCTGCTCCAGGTGTTCCGTGCCAACGCGGGCCTCTCCACCGGCGGCGCGGTCGCCCCGGGCGGCTGGGAGGGCCTGGACGGCGAGGCCAACGGCAACCTGCGCGGCCACTACACGGGCCACTTCCTCAGCATGCTGTCGCAGGCGTACGCGAGCACCAGGGACCAGGCCTACGCCGCCAAGATCGCGACCATGGTCGGCGCCCTGACCGACGTACGCGCGGCCCTGCGCACCGACCCGCGCATGCTCGTCGTCACCGGGAGGTGGGGCGGCGCGCACGAGAACGTCCGGGGCTCCTACCAGTACGTGGACCTCCCGGCGGCCGTGCCGGGCGGTGCCTCGGCGATCACCCTGTCCATCTGGGTCAGGCCCACGCACGACGCCAACTGGCAGCGGGTCTTCGACTTCGGCAACGACACCACCAGGTACATGTACCTGGCCTCCCGCAACGGGAGCGGCGTGCCGCGCTTCGCCATCACCACCAACGGTGCCGGCGGCGAACAGGGTCTCAACGGCACCGCCGCGCTGCCGCTGAACCAGTGGAGCCACCTCGCGGTCACCATCTCGGGCACCACGGGCACCCTCTACGTCAACGGCACCGCCGTCGCCACGAACACCGCGATGACCGTCAACCCGTCCGTCCTGGGCACCCTGACGAACAACTGGCTCGGCCGCTCGAACTACTCCGGCGACCCCGTCTACGCGGGCGCGTTCGACGAGTTCAACGTCTACTCGCGCGCCCTGACGCAGGCCGAGATCACCTCGTTCCAGAGCAGCGAGGCGAAGAACTCCGCCGCGGGGCTGGGCAACCTCGCCTCGTACTACTTCTCCGCGACCACCGGCGGCACCTTCGGCGACGCCTCCGGGCGCGGGCTCACCGCCACCCTGCGCCGCACCTGGGGCGGCCCGAGCCACCCGGGCTTCCTCGCCGCCTACCCGGAGACGCAGTTCATCGCGCTGGAGTCGGCGACAAGCGCCGACTACACCAAGATCTGGGCGCCCTACTACACGGCGCACAAGATCCTCAAGGGTCTGCTGGACGCCTACCTCGCCACGGACGACGCCCGGGCGCTGGATCTCGCGTCCGGGATGTGCGACTGGATGTACTCCCGGCTGTCCAAGCTGCCCGACGCCACCCTTCAGCGCATGTGGGGGATCTTCTCCAGCGGGGAGTTCGGCGGCATCGTCGAGACGATCGTCGACCTGTACACGATCACCGGCAAGGCGGATCACCTCGCCCTGGCCAAGCTGTTCGACCTCGACTCGCTCATCGACGCGTGCGCGGCGAACACCGACACGCTCAACGGACTGCACGCCAACCAGCACATCCCGATCTTCACCGGCTACGTCCGGCTGTACGACGCGACGGGCGAGGCGCGCTATCTGACCGCCGCGAAGAACTTCTGGGGGATGGTGATCCCGCAGCGCATGTACGGGATCGGCGGCACCAGCACGGGCGAGTTCTGGAAGGCGCGCGGGGTGATCGCAGGGACGGTCAGCGACACCAACGCCGAGACCTGCTGCGCGTACAACCTGCTCAAGCTGAGCCGGACGCTGTTCTTCCACGAGCAGGACCCGAAGTACATGGACTACTACGAGCGGGCGCTGTACAACCAGGTGCTCGGCTCCAAGCAGGACAAGGCCGACGCCGAGAAGCCGCTCGTCACGTACTTCATCGGGCTCAACCCCGGCCATGTGCGCGACTACACGCCCAAGCAGGGCACCACCTGCTGCGAGGGCACCGGCATGGAGAGCGCCACGAAGTACCAGGACTCGGTGTACTTCAAGGCTGCCGACGGTGCCTCCCTGTACGTCAACCTGTACAGCCCCTCCACCCTGACATGGGCCGAGAAGGGCGTCACGGTCACCCAGACCACCGACTATCCGCAGGAGCAGGGCACGACGCTCACGATCGGGGGCGGCAGCGCGGCCTTCGCGCTGCGGCTGCGGGTGCCGGCCTGGGCGACGGCCGGATTCCAGGTGACCGTCAACGGGCAGGCGGTGAGCGGGACTCCGGTCGCCGGGAGCTACTTCGCGGTGTCGCGGACCTGGCAGAGCGGGGACGTCGTACGGATCAGCGTGCCGTTCCGGCTGCGGGTCGAGAAGGCGCTCGACGACCCGTCGCTGCAGACCCTGTTCTACGGCCCGGTGAACCTGGTCGCGCGCAGTTCGAGCACCAGCTATCTGTCCGTCGGGCTGTACCGCAACGCGGCGCTCTCGGGCGATCTGCTGCCCTCCCTCACCCCGGTGAGCGGCAAGCCGCTGCACTACACGCTGAACGGCACCGAGTTCGCTCCCTTCTCCGAGGGGACCGAGGACCCGACGCACGCCTATGTACGGCGGGCCGAGCCGACGGTGGTGTTCGGAACCGTCTCCTCCGGGATCGCCAACCCGGCGAAGGCCGACGGCACCACGCTGCTCGACGAGATCTGGGCGGGGGCGCCCTTCGCGACCAAGGCGGCGCTGGTGACGCGGGTGCGGTCGACGACGGCGTCCTGGGTGTCGGCGGGGCTGCTCACACAGGCGGCGGCCGACACGGTGGTGAGCACGGCGCAGGGCGCGTCGTACGTGTCCTGATCCTCGTACGCCATCGGATCGCGGCCGGCGGTACCCCTACCTGAGGGGTACCGCCCGTCCTGCGTCCGGACGACCGCCGAGGGGCCCCGTACTGCGTTCTCAGTAGTCGCGATTGTCGGCAGGCGCACGACGACGGGAGGGGGTCGGTCCCGGGAGCCTGGGTGGGTACCCGAGATCCGATGATGTGGAGACCTCCCCCTCGTGGCCACCTTCCTGTACAAGCTGGGCCGTCTGGCCTTCCGGCGGCGCTGGTACGTCGCCCTGATGTGGGTGGCGGTGCTCGCCGCCGTCGGTGCCGGTGCCGCGACGGCGCCCGCCGCTCCCGACGCGGACAACTCGATGCCCGGCATCGAGTCCCAGAAGGCGTTCGACCTGATGGACCAGCGGTTCCCCGGCTCCAACGCGCACGGCGCGAACGCCCGGGTGGTGTTCGTGGCGCCGGGCGGCGAGAAGGTCACCGCCACCGCGAACAGGGCGGCGATCGAGAAGTTCGTGGGCGAGGTGGCCGACGGCACCCAGGTCGCGTCCGCCGCCGATCCCTTCCAGGCGAAGGCGGTCAGCGAGGACGCCTCGACGGCGTACGCCACCGTCAACTACCAGGCCAAGGCCAACGACCTGACCGACGCCACCAAGGACCACCTGAGGGACGCAGTCAAGGAGGCGCAGAGCTCGGGGCTGACCGTGGAGGTCGGCGGTACGGCGCTGGCGACCACGCCCTCGGCGGGCGGCGCGGCCGAGGCGATCGGTATCGCCATCGCGGCCCTCGTCCTGATCGTCACCTTCGGTTCGCTGGCCGCCGCCGGGCTGCCCCTGCTGACCGCGGTGATCGGGGTGGGCGTCAGCATGGCGTCGATCCTGGCGCTGAGCAACGCGCTCGGGCTGTCCTCGACGACCGGGACGCTCGCCAGCATGCTGGGCCTGGCCTGCGGAATCGACTACGCGGTGTTCATCGTCTCCCGGTACCGGGAGGAGCGCGGCAAGGGGCACGGCCCGCAGGAGGCTGCGGCGCTCGCGACCGGCACCGCCGGTTCGGCGGTCGTCTTCGCCGGTCTCACCGTGGTCATCGCGCTGGCCGGGCTCATGGTGGTGGGTGTGCCGATGCTGACCAAGATGGGGCTCGCGGCGGCCGGCGCGGTCGCCATCGGTGTCCTGGTCGCGCTGACGCTGGTCCCGGCCCTGGTGGGGTTCTGGCCGAACGCCCTCCTCTCGCGCTCCGCCCGGAGGTCGGGGCAGGTCAAGGCAGCCGCCGAGCACAACGGCGGCACCCGCTGGGCCCGGTTCGTGCTGCGCCGTCCGGTCCCGGTGCTGATCGCCTCGGTGGCCGGTCTCGGCGCCCTCGCCATACCCGTGATGGACCTCCAGCTGGGCACGTCCGGCGACGAGGCCAAGCCGACCTCCACCACCGAGCGCCGTGCCTACGACGACCTCGCGACCGCCTTCGGTCCCGGCTTCAACGGCCCCCTGACGATCGTCGTGGACGCCAGGGGCGCTGCCGACGCCAAGGGCGCGGTGGCGACGATCTCCGAGAAGATCGCCGCCACGAAGGGGATCGTGTCCGTCTCCCCGGCCCGCTTCAACCCCGCCGGCGACACGGCGATCTTCTCCGCGGTCCCGGCCGACGCGCCGACCAGCACGAAGACGCAGGACCTCGTGAAGAGCATCCGGTCCGAACGGCCGGCCACGGTGGCCGGCACGGAAGCGGAGTTCAGCGTCACCGGCAGCACGGCGGCGAACATCGACGTGGCCCAGAAGATGCGGGACGCGCTCGTCCCGTACCTGATCGTGGTCGTGGGACTGGCCGTCGTACTACTGCTGCTGGTCTTCCGGTCGATCCTGGTACCGGTCAAGGCTGCCCTCGGGTTCCTCCTTTCGGTGCTGGCGGCGCTCGGTTCCGTGATCGCGGTGTTCCAGTGGGGCTGGGGTGCGGAGCTGCTGGGGGTGGAGACCACCGGTCCGATCATGAGCATGATGCCGATCTTCCTGGTGGGCATCGTCTTCGGCCTCGCGATGGACTACGAGGTGTTCCTGGTCGCCCGGATGCGGGAGGCGTACGTCCACGGGGACGGGCCCGCGCAGGCGGTCGTCACCGGGTTCCGGTACAGCGCGCGGGTCGTGGTCGCCGCCGCGCTGATCATGATCGCCGTCTTCTCCGGGTTCATCGGGGCCGGCGAGTCCATGATCAAGATGATCGGCTTCGGACTGGCGGTGGCCGTGCTGTTCGACGCCTTCGTCGTCCGGATGGCGCTCGTCCCCGCCGTACTGGCCCTGCTCGGCAGGGCCGCCTGGTGGATGCCCGCCTGGCTGGACAAGGTGCTTCCCAAGGTCGACGTGGAGGGCGAGGCACTCGCCCACCGGGCGGCCGTACCCGAGGACGGGGCGGACGGAACGGCAGACCGGGAGGCGGTCCAGGTCTGACTTTCGGCCGTACGCCCTGAGGGCCGCCCGTGCTGGACACACGGGCGGCCCTCGCCGGACGTCGTGACCCGCCGTCGTGGACGATGGGTCCACACCCTCTGACCGGAGAGAACCGATGAGCACCAGCGTCGAGCTTTACATCGCGCGTCATCCCCGTGCCGCCGACACGGTGACCGTCGTGGCGCTGTTCGTTCTCTTCATGGTCGGCGCCCGGGTCACCCTGCCAGGCGCCGACCAGCGGGAGGAGCTGTGGCCCGCCGCTCTCCTCGCCGTCAGCGCGTGCGCGGGCGTACTGCTGAGCCGCAGCCGTCCGCGTACGGCCGTCATGGTGACCACGGTCTGTGCCATGACCGCGAGCGCGGTGGGCTATCTGCTCACCGCTCTGATCCTGGCGCCGGCCATGGTCGCGATCTACTGGCTGGCCATCCTCACCGACCGGCGGACGACCCGCGTCTACTGCATCGGCATGATCGTCGTGCTGGTGACCACGGCCACGTTCCTCGACCCGATGGACCACCCGCTCGTCCTCAAGACCATCGCCCCCGTCGCCTACGTACTCGTCCCGGTCGCCACCGGCAGCGCCCGACGCATCCGCCGCGCCTATCTCGACGCCGTGCACGCCCGCGCCGAGCACGCCGAGCGGACCCGGGAGGAGGAGGCCCGCCACCGGGTCACCGAGGAACGGATGCGTATCGCCCGGGAGCTGCACGACGTCGTCGCCCACCATCTGGCGCTGGCCAACGCCCAGGCGACCACCGCCGCGCATCTCGCCCACAGCAACCCCGAGCAGACCCGCCGGATGCTCAACGACCTCACCGGCACCACCTCCTCGGCGTTGCGCGAACTCAAAGCCACCGTCGGTCTGCTGCGCCACGCCGACGACGTCGACGCCCCGCTGGAACCGGCCCCCGGGCTCTTCCGGCTCCCCGAGCTGATCGACACGGTCCGGTCGGCCGGGATCGAGGTCACCCTCACCACCACGGGCAGGGACCGCCCGCTGTCACCCGGAGTGGACCTGACGGCGTACCGGATCGTGCAGGAGGCGCTCACCAACATCACCAAGCATGCCGTCGGAGCATCGGCGTGCGTACGGCTCGCGTACTCGGTGGACCGGCTGACGATCACGGTCACCAACAACATCACCCGCACGGGCCCCGCCGGTCCTGCCGGGTCCGAGGCGGCGCCCGGTTTCGGTCTCATCGGGATGCGGGAGCGCGCCCATTCCGTCGGCGGCGACCTGGCGGCAGGACACCGTCCGGAGGGCGGTTTCGAGGTCTCCACGGCACTGCCCCTCTATCCCCAGCCAGCGGAAGAAGAAGAGCGCACCTCATGACCATTCGCGTCCTGCTCGCCGACGACCAGGCCCTGCTGAGGGCGACGTTCCGGATCCTGATCGACTCCGAGGCCGACATGACGGTGCTGGGCGAGGCCACCGACGGCCGGGAGGCGGTGGAGCTGACCCGCACCCACCTTCCCGACGTGGTCCTCATGGACATCCGCATGCCGGGCACCGACGGTCTGGCCGCCACCACCGCGATCTGCGCCGACCCGGAACTGTCGGCGACGCGGGTGCTGATCCTCACGACGTTCGAGACGGACGAGTACGTGGCTCAGGCCCTTCGGGCGGGCGCCAGCGGGTTCCTCGGCAAGGACGTCACCGCCGACGCGCTGCTCTCCGGCATCCGCACGGTGGCCTCCGGCGAGTCCCTCCTCTCCCCCAACGCCACCCGTACCCTCATCACCACCTTCCTCAACTCCCCCGCGCCGGGGACCCGGTTGGCGACCCCGGAGGCGCTCTCGGCGCTCACCACCCGGGAACGGGAGGTGATGTGCCTGGCGGCCGAGGGCGGGTCGAACGACGAGATCGCGGAGAAGCTGTACGTCAGTCCGCTGACCGTCCGCACCCATGTGCACCGCGCGATGACGAAGCTGGGCGCCCGCGACCGGGCCCAACTGGTCGTCATCGCCTACCAGTCGGGGCTGGTGCGGGCCCGCCCGCCGCAGACGTCCTGATCCTGCTCGTCAGTCGCCGACCGTCGTGGGCCGCACCGTCTCGTCCGTCGGCGCTGTGGCCGCGGTCTCGGGGCGGGGCCGCCCGGCTCGCCACACACGGGCCCGAGCCGCCAGGGGCTCGGTCCAGCGGGCGGTGAGCGGGCCGAGGACGACCAGGATCAGGACGTACGCCGTCGCCAGCGGGCCGAGGTCGGACTCGACGCCGGCGGTGACCGCGAGGCCCGCGATGACGATGGAGAACTCACCGCGGGCCACCAGCGCACCGCCCGCCCGCCAGCGGCCCTTGACCGAGATGCCGGCGCGGCGGGCCGCCCAGTAGCCGGTGGCGATCTTCGTGCCCGCCGTGACGACGGCCAGGGCGAGGGCCGGCAGCAGCACGGGCGGGATGCTCGCCGGGTCGGTGTGCAGCCCGAAGAAGACGAAGAAGATGGCCGCGAACAGGTCCCTGAGCGGGCTGAGCAGGGTGTGTGCGCCCTCCGCGACCTCTCCCGACAGGGCGATACCGACGAGGAAGGCCCCTACCGCGGCGGACACCTGGAGCTCCTGGGCGATGCCCGCGACCAGGATGGTCAGGCCGAGGACGACCAGCAGGAGTTTCTCGGGGTCGTCGCTGGAGACGAAGCGGGAGATGACCCGGCCGAACCGGACGGCCACGAACAGCACCAGGCCGGCCGCCCCGAGGGCGATCGCCAGGGTCACACTGCCGGCGGCGAGCGAGACACCGGCCACCAGCGCGGTGACGATGGGCAGATAGACCGCCATCGCCAGGTCTTCCAGGACCAGGATGCTGAGGATCACGGGTGTCTCACGGTTGCCGACCCGGCCCAGGTCGCCCAGCACCTTGGCGATGACGCCGGAGGAGGAGATCCAGGTGACCCCGGCGAGTACGACGGCGGCGACCGGGCCCCAGCCGAGCAGCAGCGCGGCGGCGGCGCCCGGCAGCGCGTTCAGGGTGAAGTCCACCAGACCGGACGGGTAGTGGGACTTGAGGTTGGAGACGAGATCGCTGGCCGTGTATTCGAGGCCGAGCATCAGCAGCAGCAGGATGACGCCGATCTCGGCGCCGGTGGCGATGAACTCCTCGCTCGCGCCGAGCGGCAGCAGCCCCCCTTTGCCGAAGGCGAGACCGGCGAGCAGATAGAGGGGTATCGGGGAGAAGCTGAGCCGGGCGGCCATCCGGCCGAGCAGCCCGAGGGCGAGGATGACGGCGCCGAACTCGATCAGCAGGACCTGGGAGTGCACGGTGACGTCACTCCCGTCCGAGTATCGCCGCGGCGGCGTCGACGCCCTCGCGGGTACCGATCACGATGATGACGTCCCCGCCTGCCAGCCGGAAGTCGGGCGTCGGCGAGGGGATCGCCTCGGCGCGCCGCAGTACGGCGACGACGGACGCCCCGGTCTCCGTCCGCATCCGCGTCTCCCCGAGCACCCGCCCGTTCCAGCGCGAGCCACCGGCCACCTCCACCCGTTCCGCCACCAGCCCCAGCGGCGTGGTGGACAGCAGACTGGAACTGTGGTGCGAGGGGCTCAGCGCGTCGATCAGGGAGGCGGCCTCGGGCGCGGTCAGCCGCAGCGACTGGGCGCACGAGTCCGGATCGTCGTCCCGGTAAAGGCTCACGGTACGGCCGCCGTCGCGGTGGGCGACCACCGACAGATGACGTTGCTCACGCGTGACGAGGTCGTACCGGACCCCGATGCCCGGCAGTGGAGTCGCCCGAAGGCGTGGCGCTGACACGTTGAATCCCCTTGCTGATCGGTGGTGTTGACCTCTGTGGGGCTCAGGCCCCGGTGGCCCCGTCGACGAGTTCGCGCAGAAGGTCGGCGTGGCCGTTGTGGCGGGCGTACTCCTCGATCATGTGCACCATGATCCAGCGCAGCGAGAGCCCCTGGGCACCGGCCAGGGCCGCCTCCGCCTCCGACAGCTGCCCGGTCTCGTCCAGTGAGTGCGCGGCGGCGACCAACTGCCGGCCGCGCGCGACCTCCGCCCGCCAGACGGTCAGCGCCTCGTCGAGCCCGCGCCCGGGGACGAGGGTGAAACCGTCGCCCTTGCCCTCCTCGTAGACGGCGGGCACGTCCTGGCCCGCGAACACCCGCTGGAACCAGTTCCGTTCGACCTCGGCCAGGTGCTGGACGAGCCCGAGCAGTGTCATCTCCGAGGGCGCCGCCGAGGCCAGGCGCGACTGCCGGTCGTCGAGGCCCTCGCACTTGAGGGCGAGCGTGGCGCGGTGGAAGTCCAGCCAGGCGCTCAGCATGGCGCGTTCGTCGGCGTTCGCGGGAGGTATGGGACGGCCGTCCGGTGTAGTCGACATGTTCCGCACCCTTCCACAGGTGCCCGGGGAGCCGCGAGGAATACGGGCGTCCGGAAGATCGCTGACACGTACACAGCCGAGGACGTCCGGAGCAGCCATGCCGAACCCAGCAGATCAACCGGTGCGATCACAACGCCCGGGGCCGGAGTCGGGGTCGGTGCTGTCCGCGACCCGGTTCTCCGTGCTCGACCGGTCCCGCACCCGGGAAGGGCACCCGGACGCCGAGGCCCTTCGGGACACGGTCGCGATGGCCCGGGAGGTGGAACGGCTCGGCTTCCACCGGTTCTGGGTCTCCGAGCACCACGGTGTGCCCGGGGTCGCCGGTTCCGCGCCCACTGTGCTGGCGGCGGCCGTGGCGGCGGCGACCCGTACGATCCGGGTCGGCACCGGCGGCGTCATGCTGCCCAATCACCAACCCCTGGTCGTGGCCGAGCAGTTCGGGGTCCTGGAGTCCCTGTTCCCGGGCCGGATCGACATGGGGCTCGGCCGCTCGGTGGGCTTCACCGACGGGGTGCGCCGGGCGCTGGGCCGTGACAAGGAGGTGGCCGAGGACTTCTCGGCACAGCTCGACGAGCTGCTCGCCTGGTTCGGCGGCACCTCACCGACGGGGGTGCGCGCCCGCCCCGCCGAGGGCCTCGCCGTCCCGCCCTTCGTGCTCGCGATGGGCGAGGGCGCCACGATCGCCGCCCGGGCGGGCCTGCCCATGGTCATCGGCGACCTGCGTTCCCGTGAGCGGATGCTGCGCGGCATCGACACGTACCGCGCCGCTTTCCGCCCCTCACCCTGGGCGAGCGAGCCGTACGTGGTGATCTCGGGGACGGTAGCGGTGGCCGCCACGCAGGAGGAGGCCCGACGGCTCCTGATCCCCGAGGCCTGGTCGATGGCGTACTCCCGCACACACGGCACGTTCCCGCCCCTGCCGCCCGCGGACGAGGCCGAGTCCCGCACGATGACGACGAAGGAGCGCGGCTTCTACGAGTCCGGACTCGCGGGCCAGATCGCAGGAACGCCGGACGAGGTGGCCCGCGAGTTGGAGAGGGTACTGAAGGAGACGGCGGCCCAGGAGGTCCTGGTCACGACCAGCACGTACGACAGGGACGCCCTGCTGGACTCCTACCGCAGGCTGGCCAACCTGTTCCGGGCCTGAAAGAAGAGGCGGCACAGCCGCCCTTCTTTCAGGGGCGCGGGGAACTGCGCGACCAGCCACAGCGCACCCGCACCCACCCACTTCACATCGGCAGATGCAACCCGACCCGCGTCGGCTGCGCCGCCCTCGCAAGGGATCGCCGGTCCGGGTGGCTTCCCGGCGCTATGGCGTCCCGAACCTCCACCTCCGCCACCAGCCCCCGCGCCGACACCACCCGCCACACCGAAGTCAACAACGAGTCCTCCCCGACAAAGGCCGGCGCCGTACTCGCCGCTCCCCCGGCGAGCCGATAATGCAGATGCACCGGCTGAACTGGCACCCCCGCGTCCAGGGCGGCCTGGAACACCGCCCGCCGGAAGTGCCCCTGAGCCTTCCCGCACCAGGTGCTGCCCTCGGGGAAGGCGACGACCGCCGTGCCCTCGCGCAGCGCGTCGGCGATCCTCATGACGGTCTGCGGCAGCGCCCGCAGCCGGTCGCGCTCGATGAACAGCGCTCCGCCGGCGGCGGTCAGCGCGCCCGCCACCGGCCACTGCCTGATCTCGGCCTTGGCGAGCATCCTGGCCGGCCGTACGGCGGCCAGCAGCGGGATGTCCAGCCATGAGATGTGGTTGGCGACCAGCAGCACGCCCCCGGTGGGCGCGGTGGGGCCGGTCACCCGGAGCCGGACGCCCGCGGCCCGCACGATGGCGCGGGCCCAGCGCCGTACCCACCCGGCGGGGATCAGCCTGCCGAGCGGGCACAGCACGATCCCCGCGAGGAGGACGACCAGGACGGTCACCAGTCGCAGGACGGCCAGGGGTGTGGCCGTCGTGGAACCCTCCGTCTCCACGCACGTCCTCGGGGTGCAGGGCGCGCTGGGCAGCCAGACGCTCATCAGGCCGGGACGAGGGAGAGGAAGTGCCGCAGATAGCGCTGGTTGATCCGGCGCATCGACAGCAGGACGTACAGGTCGGCGACCCCGAAGTCCGGGTCGTGGGCGGGCTCCCCGCACACCCAGGCGCCCAGGCGGACGTAGCCGCGCAGCAGCGGAGGAAGTTCGGTGCGGCCTGCGGGACGGGCCACGCCGTCGGCGGACCAGGGCAGCAGCGGCCGCACCCGGAACTCCTCCGGAGCCAGGTTCCTGGCCTGGACGCGGTCCCAGGTGCCGGCGGCGACGGTGCCGCCGTCGGAGAGCGGGATGGAGCAGCAGCCCGCCAGCCAGTCGTGGCCCCGGTCGACCATGTAGCGGGCGATTCCGGCCCAGATGAGGCCGATGACCGCGCCGTCGCGGTGGTCCGGGTGGACGCAGGAGCGGCCGACCTCGACGAGCCCGGGGCGGATCGCGTCGAGCGGTGAGAGGTCGAACTCGCCCTCGGAGTACAGGCGTCCGGCGACCGCCGCCCGTTCCGGGGGCAGCAGCCGGTAGGTGCCGACGACCTGGCCGGTGAGGGTGTCGCGGACGAGCAGGTGGTCGCAGTAGGCGTCGAAGGGGTCGATGTCGAGGCCGGGCTGCGGGGAGGACAGCAGGGCGCCGAGCTCACCGGCGAAGACGTCGTGGCGCAGCCGCTGTGCGGCTCGCACGTCGTCCTCGTCGCGGGCGAGGGTGACGGTGTAGCGGGTGGGTGTGGCGGGGAGCGGGGGACGTTCGATGGTGGAAACGCCGGTCATGGCTCTCTCCTGGTCACGGGCCGGGGACGGCGAGGGGTGAGCTGGCCGGTCCCGTTACGTCCGGCCGTATCAGTTCTTCCGACCTCGGCTGTCCTGCGCGTGACTCTCGAAGGGAGAGCGGGTGTGGGCTTGCTGAATGCCAGGGGTGCCTGGCGGGACCGGCAATGAGCACCACTGCCGGTCCCACCCGTCCGCACCCTTGTCGGCGAACGGTCACTGGAGCGCCCTGACAGGGGCGCGGGGCTGAGACATTTACGGCTCCGCCGGGTGGGCGCGACCAGCCACGACGGGACGCGCACCCGACAACGGCCCTATCGCTTCGCCTCTCTCCGAGCGGCTCGCAGCCACTCCTTGTTCATCCCGGTGATGGAGAAGAGGGGGATGCCCTTCGGGCAGGCGGTGGCGCACTCCCCGGCGAGGGTGCAGCCGCCGAAGCCCTCCTCGTCCATCTGGGCGACCATGTCGAGGACCCGGGTCTCCCGCTCGGGCGCCCCCTGCGGCAGCACGTTCAGGTGGTTGACCTTGGCGGAGGTGAAGAGCATGGCCGCGCCGTTCGGGCAGGCGGCCACGCAGGCTCCGCAGCCGATGCACTCGGCGTGTTCGAAGGCGAAGTCGGCGTCCGGTTTCGGTACGGGGGTGGCGTGGGCCTCGGGGGCGGCGCCGGTCGGGGCGGTGACGTAGCCGCCGGCCTGGATGATCCGGTCGAAGGCGGACCGGTCCACGACGAGATCCTTCACCACCGGGAAGGCGGCGGCGCGCCACGGTTCGACGTCGATGGTGTCGCCGTCCGCGAAGGACCGCATGTGGAGCTGGCAGGTGGTGGTGCGCTCGGGTCCGTGCGCGTCGCCGTTGATGACGAGGGAGCAGGCGCCGCAGATGCCCTCGCGGCAGTCGTGGTCGAAGGCGACCGGGTCGTCGCCCTTGAGGATGAGTTCCTCGTTGAGCGTGTCGAGCATCTCCAGGAAGGACATGTCGGGGGAGATGCCGTCCACCTCGTACGTGGACATGGCGCCGTCGGCGTCGGCGGCGCGCTGGCGCCAGACGCGCAGGGTGAGCTTCATGCGTAGCTCCGCTGGGTGGGGTGGACGTACTCAAAGACGAGGTCTTCCTTGTGGAGGACGGGAGCGGCGCCCGCACTCGTGAACTCCCAGGCCGCCGCGTAGGCGAACCTGTCGTCGTCGCGGGCCGCCTCGCCGTCCGGGGTCTGGGACTCCTCGCGGAAGTGGCCGCCGCAGGACTCGGCGCGGTGCAGGGCGTCGAGGCACATCAGCTCGGCGAGTTCCAGGTAGTCGACGACGCGGTTGGCCTTCTCCAGCGACTGGTTGAACTCCGTGCCGGTACCCGGGACCTTGATGCGCCGCCAGAACTCCTCGCGGATCTGCGGGATTCGGCCCAGGGCCTTGCGCAGCCCGCTCTCGCTGCGGGCCATTCCGCAGAACTCCCACATCAGCTCGCCGAGTTCACGGTGGAAGGAGTCGGGGGTCCGGTCTCCGTCGACGGCCAGGAGGAGGTTCAGTCGGTCCTCCGTCTCGGCCAGCACCTCCTGTACGACGGGGTGTTCGGCGTCGACGAGGTCCTGGCCGGGGTTGCGGGCCAGATAGTCGTTGATGGTGGCCGGGAGGACGAAGTAGCCGTCCGCGAGTCCCTGCATCAGTGCGGAGGCGCCGAGCCGGTTCGCGCCGTGGTCGGAGAAGTTGGCCTCGCCGATCGCGAACAGGCCGGGGACGGTGGTCTGGAGGTCGTAGTCGACCCAGAGTCCGCCCATCGTGTAGTGCACGGCGGGGTAGATCCGCATGGGGACCGTGTAGGGGTCCTCCGCGGTGATCCGCGCGTACATGTCGAAGAGGTTGCCGTACTTCTCCTCGACCGCTCCGCGCCCCATCCGCCGGACGGCGTCGGCGAAGTCGAGGTAGACGCCCTGGCCGCCGGGTCCGACACCCCGTCCCTCGTCGCACACGTTCTTGGCGGCACGGGAGGCGATGTCACGCGGTACCAGGTTGCCGAAGGAGGGGTAGATCCGCTCCAGGTAGTAGTCGCGTTCGTCCTCGGGGATCTCGTTCGCCGGCCGCCGGTCACCCTTGGCCTTCGGCACCCAGATCCGGCCGTCGTTGCGCAGCGACTCGCTCATCAGGGTGAGCTTGGACTGGTGGTCGCCGGTGCGCGGGATACAGGTCGGATGGATCTGGGTGAAGCAGGGGTTGGCGAAGTGGGCGCCGCGCCGGTGGGCCCGCCAGACGGCGGTGGCGTTGGAGTTCATGGCGTTCGTCGACAGATAGAAGACGTTGCCGTAACCGCCGCTCGCGAGGACGACGGCGTCGGCGAAGTAGGTGTCGATCTTCCCGGTGATCAGGTCACGGGCGACAATCCCGCGGGCCTTCCCGTCGATGACGATCAGGTCGAGCATCTCGGTGCGCGGGTGCATCTCGATGTTCCCGGCGGCGATCTGCCGGCTCAGCGCCTGATAGGCGCCCAGCAGCAGCTGCTGACCCGTCTGGCCGCGGGCGTAGAAGGTCCGGGACACCTGCACACCGCCGAACGACCGGGTGTCGAGCAGGCCGCCGTACTCCCGGGCGAACGGCACGCCCTGCGCCACGCACTGGTCGATGATCTCGACCGAGATCTGCGCCAGGCGGTGGACGTTGGACTCCCGCGCCCTGAAGTCGCCGCCCTTGACGGTGTCGTAGAAGAGCCGGTGGATGGAGTCGCCGTCATTGCGGTAGTTCTTGGCCGCGTTGATGCCGCCCTGCGCGGCGATGGAGTGGGCACGGCGCGGGGAGTCCTGGTAGCAGAACTGGACGACGTGGTAGCCCTGTTCGGCGAGCGTGGCGCCCGCGGAACCACCCGCGAGACCGGTACCGACCACGATCACGGTGTGCTTGCGGCGGTTGGCCGGGTTGACCAGCTTGGCCTCGAAACGGCGGGTGTCCCAGCGGTCGTTGACCGGCCCGGTCGGGGCCTTGGTTTCGACGACGGGTTCACCGGTCGCGTAGTCCACGTAGGAAGTCATGTTCAGCTCACCACTCCGGTCATGACGCCCACGGGTACGGCGAGGAAGCCGGCTGTGAGCAGCAGTGCGAGAACGTTGGCGACGGTTTTGAGGGCGCGGTCGCGGCTGCGGCTGCCGACGCCGAGGGTCTGGGCGGCGCTCCAGAAGCCGTGCCGGATGTGCAGGCCGAGGGCGAGCATCGCCACGATGTAGATGACGTCGCCGTACCAGGTGGAGAAGGTGTCGACGACGTTCTGGTAGGGGTGGCCCGGCTGGAAGCCACCGGAGTGGACGGTGCCGGTGGTCAGGTCGAGGACGTGCCAGACGATGAACAGGCCGAGGATGATCCCGCCCCAGCGCATGGTGCGTGTCGCGTAGCTCGCCCGCGCTTTCCTGTGCACGTACTTGCTGGGCCGGGCCCTCAGTTCGCGGCGGCTGAGCTGGTAGGCGGAGGTGGCGTGGGCGACGACCGCCACGACGAGCGCGACGCGCACGAGCCAGAGCGTCCACTCGTAGTGCATGAAGGGCTCGCCGACCGTGCGCAGCCAGTGTGCGTAGTGGTTGAACTCGCCGGGCCCGAAGAAGATCTTCAGGTTGCCGATCATGTGGACGACGAGATACAGCAGCATGATCAGGCCGCTCACGGCCATCACGGTCTTCTTGCCGACGGAGCTGTCCCACACGCTGCGTGCCATGGACGGCCGTCGGTCCGTCCGCGTTGCCAGAGCCATGGGTCAGACGCTAGGCCGCACGGCCCCGATCGGTCCAAGACATGGAACAGCTCGTTTCGATAGCCACAGCCTATGCGGGTCGTATCCTGGGCGTATGCAGTTCCAGCAGCTCCAGTACTTCGTGGCGGTCGCCGAGACCCGGCACTTCACCCGCGCCGCGGATCTCGTCCATGTCGCGCAGCCGTCGCTGTCCCAGCAGATCAAGTCGCTGGAAAGGGAGTTGGGGGCCGAGCTGTTCCTGCGGGCGCGCGGCAACATCACCCTCACGGACGCCGGCGAGGCGCTCCTCCCACTGGCCCGGCGCATCCTGGCCGACGCGGACACGGCCCGGCACGAGGTGCAGGAACTGGTGCAGCTGCGGTCGGGCCGGATCCGGCTGGGAGCGACGCCGAGCCTGTGCACGGGTCTGCTGCCGGACGTGCTGCGCGCCTTCCACGACCGCTATCCCGGCATCCGGCTGCTGATCGAGGAGGGCGGCTCGCACGATCTCGTACGGGAGCTGGCGCGCGGCGCGCTGGACCTGGCCCTGGTCGTCCTCCCGCTGCCGACACCGTCCCCGGCGCTGACCACGGTGGAGCTCCTGCGCGAGGACCTGGTGGTGGTGTCGTCGCCGGATGCGCCCGCACCCGGCCGGGGGCGGCGGACCGTCCGTGTCGCCGACCTGGAGGGCGAGCGCCTGGTGATGTTCCGGCACGGCTACGACCTGCGTGAGCTGACCGTGGCGGCGTGTCGCTCCGCCGGGTTCGAGCCGGAGTTCGCGGTGGAGGGCGGGGAGATGGACGCGGTGCTGGGGTTCGTGCGGGCGGGGCTGGGCGTGGCCGTCGTGCCGCGCATGGTGGCCGGCCGGTCGGGGCGCGGGCTACGGGTCACTCCGTTGGCTCGGCCGGGGTTGTTCCGGGCGATCGCCCTGGCGCACCGGAGTGATGTGGCTCCGCCTCGGGCGGCTCGGGAGTTGCAGCGGATGTTGTTGGAACGTTGACGTGCGCCGCGCTGGTGAGGGGCGCTGAGGTCTGTTGCCACAGCTCATGTGGGCTGTGGCTGGTCGCGCCCCGCGGCGGAGCCGCAAATGTCACAGCCCCGCGCCCCTGTGGGGCGCTCATCCTGTGGCGTCCACCAGTGCCAGGTCGTGCAGCCGCTCGGGCGGGCCCGGGCGGGCGTAGTACCAGCCCTGGGCCGTGTCGCAGCCCAGTATGCGCAGCTGCTCCGCCTGGGCGCCCGTCTCCACTCCCTCGACCGTGACGGTGAGGTTCAGGCTGTGGGCGAGGGAGACGATCCCCTCGACGATCTTGAGGTCGACGGGGTCCGCCGGGAACTGCTGCATCCCCTGGGTGAAGGAGCGGTCGAGCTTGAGGATGCTCACGGGCAGGCGGCGCAGGTTCGCCAGGTTGGAGTAGCCGGTGCCGAAGTCGTCCAAGGCGATGTCGACGCCCATCTCGGCGAGGCGGCGCAGGGGTTTGAGGAGGTCGTCGTCGGCGCCGATCAACGCCGACTCCGTCACCTCCAGGCACAGCGCCTCGGGTTCCAGACCCGCGCGTTCCAGGATGTCGACGGTGTCCTGCACCAGCCCGGGGTGGGTGAGCTGGCACGGGGACAGGTTGACGTTGATGCGCAGTGGTCCACCGGCCGGGTGTCCCCCGTACTTCTCCTGCCAGTCGCGGGCCTGACGCACCGACTGCTCCAGGACCCAGCGGCCGAGCGGGACGATCAGGCCGGTGTGTTCGGCGAGCGGGATGAACTTGTCCGGGCCGAGAACGCCGTGCTGCGGATGCAGCCAGCGCACCAGGGCCTCGGCGCCTCGCACGCTGCCGTCGCCGAGGTGGACGAGCGGCTGGTACTCGATGAAGAACTCGCCTCGGTCCAGGGCGGCCGGCAGCGCGGTGGTGAGCCCGTGGCGGGTGATCGCCCTCAAGTCGGCCTCGGGGTCGGCCAGTTCGAAGCGGTTGCCGCCCGCCGACTTGGCCCGGTACATGGTGATGTCGGCGCTGCGAAGTACCTCGGCCGGGCCGCGCTCCCCCGCCGGCCCCTCGACGATGCCGATGCTGCCGCGCACGGTCAGCTCCCGGCCGTCGACGCTGACCGGCGCGATCATCGCGTTCATGATGCGGGAGGCGAGTTCGTCGACCTCGCGTTCGGTGTCCGGGCCGGTGGTCAGCGCCACGAACTCGTCGCCGCCCAGCCGGGCCACCATCTCGCCCGGCGCGGTCGCACAGGACTGCAGCCGGTCGGCGACCTCGACGAGCAGTCGGTCGCCGGCCGCGTGACCGAGGCTGTCGTTGATGGTCTTGAAGCCGTCGAGGTCGAGGTAGCACAGGCCGAAGCGCTGGCCCTCGCCCGCCGAGACCGCCTTCTCCAGGCGTTCGAAGAACAGGGTGCGGTTGGGCAGCCCGGTGAGCGCGTCGTGCGTGGCCTCGTACCGCAGCCTGAGATTGAGGAGCCGACGCTCGGTGGTGTCCTCCATCAGAGCCAGCTGGTACTGCGGACGGCCGTCGGCGTCGCGCAGGAGGGAGACCGTGAGGTTGGTCCACAGGACCGTTCCGTCGGGGCGGTAGAACGCCTTCTCGACGTGGTAGTGCTCGCGTTCGCCGCGGACGAGTTCCTCGTAGAGTCGCCAGACCTGCGGGGCGTCGTCCGGGTGGGTCCACTCCGGGACCCTGCGGCCCCGTACGGTCTGCTCCGAGCCGCCGAACATACGTTGCAGCGCGCCGTTGATCTGCAGGATGTTGCCGTCCAGGTCGGCGATGCCGATGCCTATGGCCGCGCCCTCGAATACGGCACGGAAACGGGCCTCGCTGTCGTGCAGCGCCTCGGCGACCGCGCTGCGCGCACTCTGCGCGGCCCAGGCGATGGCCTCCTGCTCGGCCAGGGTCCGGTCGCGCAGGGCGACGGCGTAGCCGGCGGCCATGGCGTGCTGGAGCCTCGACGAACGGGCGCGCAGGTCCTCCTGCGGGCCGTCCTCACCGCAGTAGAGCACCAGGTAGGCGTCCACGCAGTCGAGCGAGCGGCTGAGCGTCTCGGGGTCGGTGCAGTGCGCGGCGACCAGCGCGGCGCCGACCGCCCGGCCCTCCTCGGCGTCGAACGTCCTGGCCCGCAGCGCCTCGCTCAACCGCCCGGCGAGCGGCAGGAGTTGCTCCTCGAACTCCACCCGCGTGAGTGACGTGGAGGTCACCTGGTAGACCGACCGGCTCCAGATGGTCGCGAACCTGCGGAGTCTGTCCTGAGGGCCGTCCGGCTCGGCGGTCACGCCTTGCGCCCCACGCCGGCGAATCCGGAGAAGGAGTACGCGTCCTCGTCCTCCGGTGCCGTCTCCGGCCGCCAGCGCGGCATCGGTACCAGTCCCGGTTCCACCATGTCGTACCCCTCGAAGAACCGCGCGATCGCATCGCGCGAACGCATGACCAGCGGATTGCGAATGCCCTTGTACACGTCGACCGCGCTCTCGGCCCGCTCCGGCGGCAACGGGATTCCCTCGTACGAGGCATGCGTCAGGACGAGCAGACTGCCGGGCGCGAGCGCGTCGCGCAGCTCGGCGACCGCCGCGTACGGGTCGTCCATGTCTTCCACGAAGTGCAGTATGGCAACGAGAAGCAGGGCCACTGGCCGGTTCCGGTCGATCAGACCCTGCACCTGGGGGCTGTCCAGGATCTCCCGGGGCTTGCGCAGATCGGCGGCGAGGACGTCCGCGTGCTCGTCTCCGTCCAGTACCGCCCGGCTGTGGGCGACGGCGACCGGGTCGTGGTCGACGTACATCACCCGCGCCTCGGGGTTCACCTCCCGGGCCACTTCGTGGACGCTGCCGAAGGTGGGAATGCCCGAGCCGATGTCGAGGAACTGGGTGATGCCCTCGGCGGCCGCGTAGCGGACGGCCCGGCGCATGAACGCGCGGTTCGCCTGCATGATCTTCGGAAGTCCCGGCATGAACTCCATGGCCCGGCGGGCGGCTTCCCGGTCGACCTCGAAGTTGTGTGATCCGCCCAGGTAGAAGTCGTAGATCCGGGAAACGCTCGGCACCGAGATGTCGATGCCCCGGGGGGCCCAGGCGGGACGCTCCATCTGTCTCTCTCCCAGGAGTTGGCAGGCGTTGGCGGACCAGTGTTCGAGCTGAGGTTACTGATCGCCTGCCAAAGGAGCGAGCGGAAACGGAAATTGACCATCCGTTCCCGGTCACTGCCCGCGGCACGTGCCGAATTCACGTACCGCGAACTCTCCACGAAATGTATCCGGAGCATTCCAAAGAGTTCTCAAGGGTCACGAAGTGTTGCTGCCGACTCCCCCCGAAATACGGCGAGTCGGGGACGATTCGCCGACGAATCGCCTTGCTTACCGGCGAGTTGCGGACATGCCGAAGAGGCCTGTGCCCTTCGTCCCGCGCGGAGTGCGCGAGACGAAGGGCACAGGCCCGGAGAAGTCCGTTCGCCCTGTTACTGGTTGGGCGCTCCGACCAGCTTGCCGTCGGGTGCCACCGCGTACCAGGTGCCGCCGACGCCCTGCCCGTTGGTGTCGCCGGGCTCCTTGTCGTTGATGAAGGTGTAGATGGGCGAGCAGTTGAGGGTCTGCTGCTGGGCACCGTTGTCGGGCCGGGTGAAGTTCATGTAGCCCTTCTCCGGGATGCCCTTGGTGGACTTGAAGGCGACCGGCGAGACGACCGGCCACTTGTCCAGGCAGGCACCGACACAGGCGGAGACCGGCTTCGGCCACGCCTTGTCCTTCAGGAAGCGGTAGACCGTCATGCCGTTCTTGTCGACGACGATCGTGCCGAGCTTGGGGTCGTTGCGGGTGGACAGGCCGGGCAGCGCGGCGAGCGTCGCCTTCTTGCCGTCGGGAGCGAGGCCGTACCACTTGCCGCCCACACCCTGGCCCTTGATGTCGCCGGGCGAGGTGTCCTTGGCGTAGTAGTAGGCGGCCCAGCCGCCGACGGTGAGCTGCTTGGTGCCGTCGGAACGGGTCACCTCGCCCAGGAGCGCGGCATCGACACCGGCTCCGGCCGAGACGTCGTCCGCGGGAACCGGCGGCCAGGCGGTGGCGCAGTCGCCGTCACAGTTGGACTTCGGCGGTTCGGCCGTGTCCGCGTCGAAGCGGTAGAGCGTACGGCCACTGCTGCTGGCCAGCACCTTGCCGACCTCAGCGCTGGCGACCACGTTCAACTGGCCGGCCGACGCCGAGTTGCCCGCGGCGGCCTGCTCTCCGTTGGCCCCCGCGCCGGTGTCCGTACCGGTGTCGGTGCCCGTGTCCGTACCCGTACCTGTTCCGGCGGTGCCGGTACCGGCCACGGAGCCGTAGCCACCGGCGGCCGGTGCCGCGGCGCCGACGTTCTGGCTGCTCGTGTCCGTGCCCTTGTCCTGACCGCACGCCGTCGTCAGCACCAGCACGGCCGCAGCTGACGCTACGAGTGAGGCGCTCCGCCAGGAGGTCTTCATTACGTACTCCCCGTAATCGTTAGGGTGTTGCGACGCCCTGCTGGGCCGCCGCACGGTCCTAGGTACGGGCGGCGATGGTCACTCCGTTCAACCACGGCACAAAATTCTTTCCGAAAGCTGTGGCCACACCTGTCACAGCTCGCACACGAGGACGATCACCGGCCGCGCCTAGAACGGGTGATCCAAACCGCGGCACGACATATGTCACTCGTTCGGGGCAATCTCCTCGCGCTCCCGCGCACGCGGGAGCGCCCAGCACACATGATCTTCGTCGTGTATGGACCCACACGGACCCGATTCGCCCCCGCCATACGGGTATTGGCGCTGCTGGGCCTGACCTGGCTGCTCGTCGGCATGCCCGTCGGGACGGCCGAGGCGACGACATGCGTCTCCGTCTCCACCGACGCCGGCAGCGACACCTCGGTGACGCTCACCGGGAACGGTGCCACGGTCACGGTCGGCACCGGTGTCCCGGTCGCCACCGGAGACGGCTGGTCGGTCAGCGCGGGCAATGGTGCAGCGGCCGTCTCAGGGAACGGTACGGCGGTCGCCGTCGGCACCGGCTCCTGGTGCCCGACCCCGACACCGACACCGCCCTGCCCCACACCGACTCCGACGCCGACTCCCCCACCGACGCCCACGCCCACGCCCACGCCGGAACCTCCGCCACCCCCGAAACCGAGGCCCACACCCACACCCACACCGACTCCGAAGCCCACTCCCCCGCGGAAGCCGACGCCGGCGCCAGAGCCGAAGCCACCGGCCGCGCCGCCCGCCCCCGCCCCCCGGCCGACCCCGAGTCCGCCGCCGCCCCCCGCTCCGGCACCCGCACCCGCGCGCACACCGACGCGCACTCCGGAGCCGAGCCCGAGCCCGACCGCGTCACCGACCGCCGTGTCGTATCCCCCGTACCGCGTGTCCGCCCACAAACGGACCGTCCGCGGCGGCCCCTCGCTGGTCTCGTTCACCCTGCTCATCACCCTGCCAGCCGTGATCGCCGTCGCCGCGCTGCGTCCGCGCTGACCCCTTGGAGGCATCCCCTTGTCGGAATGGCTTGTTCTCGCCCTCGCGATCGCGGCCGCGTGCGCGGTCGTCATCCTCATCACCTTCGTACGGGACCGCAGGGCCCCGGAGGACGAGGATCCGTCCGACACCCCGGACGTGATCGAGTACATGACGATGTGGATCGGCGTGGTGTACGCCATCGTGCTGGGTCTGGCCATCGCCGGTGTCTGGGAGGCGCGCGGTGTCGCCCAGGACCACGTCTCGACGGAGGCGCACGCACTGCACGAGATCTCCGAGCGGGTCCGCGTCTACCCGCCCGACGTCCGTGACCGTATTCGGGACGACGTCAACGCCTATGTCGGACACGTCGTCAAGACCGAGTGGCAGGAGATGGCGGACAACGGCCAGGTCACCAAGCGCGGCGACCAGCTGCTGCAGCGCGTCCGCGTCGACGTCACCGACTACGAGCCGACGACGGACTTCCAGGCCCAGGCCTACCAGCCGCTCCTCGACCAGGTGACCACCGCGGACCAGGCACGCGCGGCCCGTGCCGACTCGACCGGGCCGACCATGCCCGGCGTCGTCTGGTTCGGCCTGATCGCGGGCGCCGTGATCACGGTCGGCATGATCTTCGCCCTCCAGATCCGCCGCACACCCCGCGAACTGATCCTGGCCGGGCTCTTCTCCACCCTGATCGCCTTCCTGCTCTTCCTGATCTGGGACTTCGACGCGCCCTACAGTCGCGGCATCACGGCCACGGCGGATCCGTTCCTGGCGCTCTTCCCGGGCGCGGGCCGCTGACAGTCCGAGTACCGGCACCGATGGACTGACGGTTCCTCACCGCACGCACTCCGGGGGACACGCGCCACGCGCGCGTGTCCCCCGCTTCGCTCAACGAGGTCCCCTGAGCGGCCCACATCCGTGCCCCATTCGCACGACACCGATCGCGCATACGCACACGCGTTCCTAGCGTTTCGGTCATCGAGGTGCATTCTGGCGCGACCGGTACGGCGCGAGCGGAAGACGTCCGCAGCTGCTCCTCGGGGACCCGGAGGACCCATATGCACGCGATACGCGTCGCCTCGGCCGCACTGCTGGGCGTCACCGCCCTCGCCTTCGTCGCACCCGCCGCCCAGGCCACCGTCACGAGCAACGACGTCACGTCGTTCGGCTTCAGTGTCGTGCCCTCGACCATCGCGGCGGGCGGACAGGTCACCCTTCGCGTGGACGGCTGCAACGACGACACCCGGGTGTCCTCCGGAGTCTTCGATCCGGTCACCATCCCCAAGGGGCACTCGTCGGCGCGGGCGAAGGTCGACTGGGACGCCAAGCCGGGGGCCGCTTACCGGGTGACGTTCAACTGTGGCGGCGAGAGCGGCCACACCGACCTCACCATCGCGATCGGGCACCCCAGCGAGCCGACGCAGTACCCCCTGCCGGTGCAGCGGGGTGTGCACGCGGGTGAGGGCGGCAGCGTCGCCGGCTTCGACCTCAAGGAGATCGGCCTCGGCGCCGCGCTCATCGCGGGGGCGCTGACGGTGGCGTACCACTTCTCGCGCCGCCGCACGGGCGACGACAAGACCTGACCACGCGGTACGGGCACAGCCCTTCGCCCCGGACCCTGACGGGTTCCGGGGCGAAGGGCTGAGAAGGGCGAGCGTCAGATCCGGGTCTCGGACCGGCGGCGCATCCAGAACACCCCGCCACCGACGAGCGCGGCGGCCACCAGCCCGCCTCCGATCGCCATGTCGGCCGGCGTGGCCCCGGCGGAGCTGCTGCCACCGAGACCGCCCTGGACACCGCCGATGACCGTGAACACGCTGGTGAAGCTCCTGTTCTGGTTCTCACAGCGAGTGATGACGCCGTAGGAGCCCGGGGCGGCGTTCGAGTTGACGGTCACCGTCGCCGTCGCCGCGTTGGTCCCCCGGGGGGAGAGCGAGGCGCTCGAAAAGACGTTTGAGCTGATGCTGCCGCCACGAGTACAGGCCGAACCGTTGACCGTGAGCACCAGCTGACCGCCCGGCGCGATGACGCTCGGCGCGGCCGTGACGCTGGACGGCTGGTCCCAGGCCGAGGCCGCCGGGGCGGCGAGCCCCACCGCGGCAGCCGTGGCGGCAGCCACCACCAGGGCACGAGTTGTACGCATGTGAACCTCCGCGGAAGGCGCCCCGGGACCCGTCCCCGGTCGATCGGCGAGAAAACGCCTCCCAGACGAACCCTCAGATGCCGTGCGCGCAGCCGCATTTCGGGAATGGTCCGTCCTGGTGAGAGGACACGCCGACGGAAGACCGGACAATCAGATATTGCCGCAGGTCACGGACCGTCAGAAAAATACTTTCGCCGCCGACTCGGATGGCTCACCGATGGCAGGCCCACCACCCGTTCGCCGCTGCCCCGTCGCCGGTTTCCCGCCGGGCACTTAGCTTTCTCGTATGCGCGATTGACCGGGCGACGGCCGGGTCGAGAGGGGATGACGAATGTCTGCGTCCGAGCTGGCGGAAGTGGAGCAGCAGCAGAAGAGGCGCGCTCCTTGGGGCGTGATAGCGCTTGTTCTGCTGACCGGCCTCGCGCTCATTCGAAACGGTTCCGGAGAGTTCGACGTCGGTCCGCCGCAGCCCGCGTCGGCGGCGGCAGCGGACAGCCACCTCCCGGGCGGCACCTTCTCCGCTGTCCCGGCCGCACTGCCCTACTCCCTGGTCGACCGGGTGCGGATCCCGGCCATCCAGGTCGACGCCCCCCTCCTGCCGGTGGGTCTGGACGCGGCCGGGTGGGTGGAGGCCCCGCCGCCGGAGGACCCCAATCTGGCCGGCTGGTTCACCGGCGCGGTGTCACCGGGTGAGAAGGGCACCGCCGTGATCGTCGGCCACGTCGACAACAAACAGGGCCCCGCCGTCTTCTACGGACTCGGGGCCCTCAAGAAGGGACATCGCGTCGAGGTCCAGCGCCAGGACGGAAAGGTGGCCGTTTTCGAGATCTACGGCATCGAGGTCTTCGAGAAGAACAACTTCCCCGGCGACCGTGTCTACGGCAGCAAGAACACCCCCGAACTGCGGGTCATCACCTGCGGGGGCGGTTTCTCCAAGCAGAACGGCTACGCCGGGAACGTCGTGGTGTTCGCCCGCCTGGTCGAGGTTCGCTGAGCGTTCCTGGGCCGGGCGGGCGAAAGCCCGTGGGCGGTGACCCGGTTATGTGTAGTGCCGTGTCGGTACGGTGATGTGGTACCCGGAATCGAGCAGGTCCGGCAGATAGTCGCGCAGCGCCTGGACACTCTGTGAGCGGTTGCCGCCCGCGTCGTGCGAGAGCACCACGACACCCGGGGCGGCGCCGCGCTCGACCCGGTCGACGATGGTGCGGGCCCCCGGGGCCATCCAGTCGAGGGTGTCGACGGTCCAGGCGAGCGGGTCCATGCCGAGTTCGGCGCCGAGTTGGAAGGCGGCCCGGTTCCAGGCGCCGTAGGGGGCGCGGAACCAGGCGGGCGCCTCGCCGCAGGCGTCCTCGATGACCTCGCTCGTGCGTTCCATCTGGGAACGGATCTCGGAGCGGGTGAGGCGCGTCAGCAGCGGGTGGGACCAGGTGTGGTTGCCGACGACGTGCCCGTCGTCGGTCATCTCGGCGAGCAGGTCCTTGTTGTCGACCGCCATCTCCCCGCACACGAAGAACATCGCGCGGACGTCGTGCTCGCGCAGAGTGCGGAGGATGTCCGGGGTGTAGCGGGGGTCAGGGCCGTCGTCGAAGGTCAGCACCATGGTGCGGCCACGTCCCGACACGCGCAGCAGCGGCTCGTGGCGGACCAGGGTGCGTCCGTGGGCGACGGCGCGCGGCGGGCCGTAGCCGGTGAGGGGTTCGAGGCGGTACGCGGAGGGCTTGAGCGCCTGGTGGGCCGGGGGGCCCGCGGCGGGGGCGGCGGGCCGGGCGGCCGGGGTCGTGTCCTGGCCGGTGGTGAGCAGCGCGGCCGTACCGGCCGCTCCCACGGCGGCGGCTCCGCCGATCATCAACGCCCGGCGCCGTGTGAGCAACTGATCCTTCGTCATGACTCATCAGTCGCCCGCGCCGGTCCCGGCGCCCCGCATCGACACCGGTGCGGCGGCAGGAAAACACCCGTTGGGACCAGTAGGCCCCGGTCACCCCCTCCCCACGCGTCCGGTCCGCGCCCGGCTCCCGATAACCTCGCAGCGTGACGGAACAGCAGCACTCACCCCAGGACGGGCACCAGTTCGAGCGGGGCACGGACGGCCCGAAGGTCATCGTGGTCGGCGTCGACGGCTCCGACCCGTCGTTCCGGGCCGCCGCCTACGCCGCGGGGCTGGCCCGGCGCCAGCACGCGCTGCTCGCCCTGGTGTACGTCCAGCCGGTGATGGCGGCGGGCGCCGCGTTCGGGGCGCCCGTGGCGGAGACGACGGACAGCATCGCGGAGGATCTCATCGCGCAGATCCGGGAGTCGACCGAGCAGGTCAAGGGGATATTCGACATCCGTTGGGAGTTCCACACCTTTCGCGGGGACCCGTACACGGGCCTGGTGAAGGCCGCCGACGATCTCAAGGCGGACGCGGTGGTCGTCGGCGCGTCCGAGCAGGCGGGCCACCGGATCATCGGTTCGGTCGCGGTCCGGCTGGTGAAGGCGGGCCGCTGGCCGGTCACGGTCGTGCCGTAGCCCCGACGACGACGTCCGGGCCCGCCTCGGTGTCGTCGGACCGTCCTGGATACCATCCTGGCCCAACCCCGGCCCGGGACCGCGTCGTTGAGCGGCGAGGCGGCCCGTCGGATGAGGAACCCGCCGTTCAGACCGTTCGTCGCACCGTTCGTCGACGGGTCCGACCGTCCGCCGCACACTCCGGTCCGCGGTCTGTCCCGAATCGGGGCCTTGCGATGCCATACGGCCATGACGGCCGGAACCACCATCACCCACGGGACGACGACCGCCGAGCACGAGCTGGCCGCGCTGCAGCGCGAGCACGGCCGACCGCTCTTCGCCCTGCTGCTGCGCCTGTGCGACGGCGACCGGCAGCGCGCCGAGGATCTGGTGCAGGAGACCCTCGTACGGGCCTGGCAGCACCCCGAGGCGCTGCGCGCCGACGCCTTCGAGTCCGTACGGCCGTGGCTGCTGACCGTCGGGCGACGGCTCGCCATCGACGCGCGGCGGGCCCGGCAGGCGCGGCCCGCCGAGGTCGGGGACGCGATCCTGGAGAGCGCGCGGGTGTGCGCCGATCACGCGGAACGGTCGGCGGCGACGCTGGACGTGCGGGAGGCTGTGAAGACTCTCACTCCCGAGCATCGTGAAGTCCTGGTGCTGGTGTATTTCCAAGGGGCGAGTGTGGCGGAGGCCGCGAAGGCACTCGGAATCCCGCCCGGTACGGTGAAGTCTCGCGCGTACTACGCGCTGCGCGCCCTGCGCCGGGTCCTACCGGGTTATGCGGCCGACCTGCGGTGAAACCGACGGTCAGGTCAAGCCTCGGCAAAGTGCCTTGCTGAGGACCATGGTTGAGCAATCAGCTGTCTTCATCGGTGTCCGGACCGGGTGACGGTCCCGGAGCCCGGGTCGGGCGACGCGCACGCACCGGAGGAAGGCAGGAAGGGATGCTGCACAGAGGTCAAGAGAGCACGGACGGCACCGGCGGGGGCGAACTCACCGTCCCCATGGCCTGGTTGTACGCCGAGTACATCGCCGACGAGCTGTTGCGGACGGGCGACCTGATGCCGCCCACGTCCTTCGAGTTCCGTGCGGGCAGAGACGCGCTCGCCCTCACCATCTTCCTGTCCGACACCAGCGGTGAGCTCTCGGGAATCAGGGTCATCACTCAGCTGGAGAAGTGGCTTTCGCTCACGGCGTACGACCAGCCCTGGCAGGACTGGGTCCGGACACGTATTTCCAGGTTGGCGGCCGACGCACTCGACTCGAGAGCACCGGCCCCGGACTTGGATCTGGCCGCCGCCGCCTGGCGCTGGCTGGAGGAGACCGAGCTGCTCGCCCCGGATCTGGACGCCGTACCGGGTGGCGGGCCCGTGCTCGGTGAGGACGACGGACCGAAGGTATGGACCCCCGCCTGGCGGCTGGGACTGCCTCTCGGGCATCTGGCGATCCATCTTTTTTAGAATCCGACCAATCCGCGGCCCCCTCCGCTCCGAACATCTTTGGTCTCGATTCGGTATGGGGCTTGAGTGATTCCGTAGTCCGGTGCGTACCGGTGGTAGCAACAACACCCCACCCGTACCATCGGCACGAGGATTCTGCATGAGGTCCCTGGAACGGCATCGCGACGTCGGCGCATACGCGCTCGGCGTGCTCGACGAGGCGGACGCCTTCCGCTTCGAGGACCACCTCATGGAGTGCCCCCAGTGCGCGGCCCATGTGACTGAATTCGGTCCCGCCACACGGCAGTTGCTGCTGTACCGTCGGGCCACGCCGCGCTCCGTGCACCCCATGGCCCAACCCGGTCCCAGCCTGCTGGACCGGCTGCTCGGCGAAGTGGCGAGCCGGCGGCGCGCCGGACGTCGGCGCTGGCTGTACGCGGTCGCCGCGGCGGTGGTCCTCGCCGTGGCCGGCCCCGGTATCGCGATCATGGCGAGCGGCGACGCGGACCGGACGCAGCAGGTCGCCGCGACCGACGAACGTTCGGGCGTCTGGGCACAGGTCACCAGCGAGAACACGGTCTGGGGCAGCCAGATCGAACTGAAGGTCAAGGACGGCGCCGGCCCCCGCGCCTGCCACCTCGTCGCCATCGCGGACGACGGCACGGAAGAGACGCTGACCAACTGGAACGTGCCCAAGCACGACGCCCGGGAGAGCACGATGATGGGCGCCTCGACCCTCCACCCCGACCAGATCGACAGGTACGAGCTGCGCGCCAACGACGGCCTGCGTCTGGTGACTCTCGACGCCCCCTGAGCCGGGCCGCCCGCCCGTCCGGTGAGCGTGAGCTACTTGAGCAGGCGGGACATACGGCGGTCGGCCAGCGGTTTGCCGCCGGTCTGGCAGGTGGGGCAGTACTGGAGCGAGGAGTCGCTGAAGGAGACCTCGCGGACGGTGTCCCCGCACACCGGGCAGGGCTCGCCGGTCCGGCCGTGCACCCGCAGGCCACTCTTCTTCTCCGCCTTCAGGCGTCCGGCCGCGAGGCCCCTGGAGCGCTCGACCGCCTCGGTGAGCGTCGTGCGAAGTGCCTCGTACAGCCGCCGGTTCTCCTCCGGTGTGAGTGAGGAGGCCAGCTTGAACGGTGACATCCGCGCGGCGTGCAGGATCTCGTCGCTGTAGGCGTTCCCCACCCCCGCGATCAGGCTCTGGTCACGCAGCGCCCCCTTCAGCCGGCGCCGCTCCCCCGCCAGCAGACCGGCGAGCCGTGCCTCGTCGAAGTCGTCGGCGAGCGGGTCCGGACCGAGGCGGGCCACACCGGGCACCTCCTGCGGATCGTGTACGACGTACACCGCCAGCCGCTTCTGGGTGCCGGCCTCGGTGAGGTCGAAGCCCTCGCCCGTCTCCAGGGCGACACGCAGTGCGAGCGGGCCCTTCCCGGGTTTCGGCGGGCCGTCGGGGAGGCGGTCGCGCCAGTGCAGCCAGCCCGCGCGGGCCAGGTGGGTCACGAAGTGCGGGCCGCCGTCCACTGTCAGGTCGAGGAACTTGCCGTGCCGGTGCACGGCGGTGACCTCGCGGCCCTCGAAGGCGGTGACCGGTGGGTCGTAGGTCTTCAGGACGCTGATCGCGACGGGCAGCACGCGGACCACCTCGTGGCCCACCAGCCGTTCGGTCAGGAAGTCCCTGAGCGCTTCGACCTCGGGAAGTTCGGGCATACGTCCAGAGTGCCACCGCGGGCCGGACCGCTCAGCTCGTGGACGGCACCACGAACTCGCACCACACGACCTTGCCGCCGCCCCGCGCCTCGACGCCCCAGTCGTCGCCGAGGAGGTCGACCAGGAGCAGGCCGCGCCCGGAGACCCCGGACTCCCCCGCCTCCCGGCGCCGCGGCAGCGCGCTGGAGGAGTCCTCGACCTCGACCCGCAGACGACGTTCCGCGCCGCTCAGCACACGCAGCGTGACGACCGCCGCGCCCTCGGTGTGCATCAGGGTGTTGGTGATCAGTTCGTCCGCCACCAGTTCGACCTCGTCGGCCCGCTCCTGGGCGCCCCAGGCCCGGACCGCCGCCCCGACCATGTGCCTGGCCTGGCTCAGCGCGTCGGGGTCGGCGGGTGCGACGTGCTGCTGGAGCCGTCCGCCGGACTGTACGGCGGCCAGACCCTGGCGGCGCAGGAGAAGCAGGGCCACGTCGTCGTCGCCGCTTCGCTCGTCGGCCACCTCGATGAGGCAGTCGGCCATCTTCCAGACGCTGTCCGGGCCCGCCGTGATGAGTGCCATGAGGGTCCGCAGCCCGTCCTCCAGATCTGCGCCGGGCTGCTCGATGAGTCCGTCGGTGCACAGCACCAGGGTCTCGCCGGGGTCCAGTTCGAGGGTGGCCACGGGGTAGGCGAGGCGCCCGAACTCGGCGGAGAGGCCGAGCGGGAGCCCGCCGTCGACCGGGACGCGTCGGCAGGTGCCGTCGGCGCGCCGCACCAGCGGGTCGAGGTGACCGGCCCGGACCGCCTGGACCACGCCGGTGGACAGGTCCGCCTCCGCGTACAGGCAGGTCGCGAAGCGGTCCGTGTCGAGTTCGTGCAGGAAGACGGAGGCACGGGCCATCACCGTGGCGGGCGGGTGCCCCTCGGTCGCGTAGGCCTTCAGGACGATCCGCAGCTGGCCCATGACGGCCGCGGCGTGTGTGTCGTGGCCCTGGACGTCCCCGATGACCGCGCCGACCCGGCCACCCGGCAGCGGGATCACGTCGTACCAGTCGCCGCCGATGTCCCGGCCCAGCTGGCCGCCGGAGGAGGCGGCACGGTAGCGGACGGCGATGTCGGCGCCGGGCACGGTGGGGATGGAACGCGGCAGCATGGCCTGCTGGAGACTCTGCGCGAGGTCCTTCTCCTGCTCGTAGAGCATGGCCCGCTGCAGGCTCTGCGCGATGCTGGTGCCGAGCGCGACGAGCACGGCCCGGTCCTCCGCCGAGAAGCCGTACCGGTCGTTGTAGAGCAGGCCCATCGCGCCGATCGGCCGGGCCTGTGCGATGAGCGGCAGATAGGCGGCCGAGGTGATCTTCAGGTCGGTGAGGTGCGGCCACAGGATCGGGTACCCGGCCGCGAACTCCTCCGGCGACTCGATGAAACGCGGGCTGAGGGTCCGTACGACGTCACCCATCGGGTAGGGCTCGTCGATACGGGTGATCCGGGTGCCGGGGACGGAGGCGCCCGCCGGGCCCTCGGCGACCAGCCGGATACGGCCGGCCTCGACCAGGCCCATGACCAGGCTGGCCGCCCCGAGGTGGGGGACGCCGTGGGATTCGGTGAGGACGTCGATGACGTCCTCGACGGTGCGGGCGTGCGCGAGGGCCGCCGTGATGACCTGCACGACGTTGGTCTGGCGGCGCCTGGCCTCGTCCTGGGCGGCCTGTTCGGTACGGGCCTGGCTGTCCCGCAGCTCCTGTGTGGCGTCGCGGACAAGGCCGATGATCCGGCGCGGGCGGCCCGTCCCGTCACGACGGATGTAGCCCTGGGTGTGCGTCCAGCGCAGGGTGCCGTCACGGCGGCGGACGCGGAAGTAGGCACCGTAGTTCTCGCTGCCGTCCTTCATGGCCTCGGCGACGACCGAGTCGAGTCTCAGGCCCTCCATCCGGGGTACCCGCACGGCCAGGCTCTCGGGGTGGCCGTCGTATTCGTCGGGGCGCAGATCGAAGATCTCGTGTGCCAGGGCGTCCATGTGGAACAGGCCTGCGTCCAGGTCCCAGTCGAACGTCCCCATGCGATTGAGCGCCAGAACGGGGTCCGGGTGGGCGGGCCAGTCGTCCGGGAGTGACAGGGCGCTCGCTCCCCGATCAGCCATGCGCCCACCCTGCCAGTTTTTGGCTGATTCTTCGACTTGTCCGACGTCTTTCGCTGGGCGACTCTCACTCGCCGAAGCCCTCGCAGGGGTCGTAGGGGACATAGGAGCCGTACGCGGTGGGGTTCTCGTCGGGAATCAGGCCGCCGCCGTCGGGCAGGTCGGGGATCTCCGGGACGGTGTCGGGGCCGATGTCGTCGCAGGAGTCCTGGGCCGTACCGACACCGAGGTCGTCCGGGGACAGGACCTCCGCTCCCGGCGGGTCGCCGTCCCAGCCGCCGGCGAGCAGAGCCGCGGAGAGTGCACAGGCCGTGACAAGGGTTCGGTGCATCCCTCATTGTCTGCGTCGCCCACTCGGCGCACGCAAGCCGAGAAGGTCACCCGGCGTCACAATGGAGAAGGAGAAAGGGAGAGAGAGGGAGAGGCGGACTGGAGCATGGAGTGGTTCACCGCACCCGACTACTGGCTGAGCCGTCTGCTGTTCCAGCGCGGCCTGGCCTGCGTCTACCTCGTCGCGTTCCTGGGCGCGGCTCTCCAGTTCCGGGCGCTCATCGGCGAGCGGGGCATGCTGCCGGTCCCCCGGCTGGTCGCCCGCCTGCCTTTCGGACAGGCACCGAGCGTGTTCCAACTCCACTACTCCGACCGCTTCTTCGCCTGCTGGTCCTGGACGGGCTGCGCGCTGTCGGTCGCGCTGCTCGCGGGACTGGACGGGCGACTTCCCCTGTGGGGCGGGATGTTGCTGTGGCTGCTGCCATGGGCGATGTACCTGTCGATCGTCAACGTCGGTCAGACCTGGTACGGCTTCGGCTGGGAGTCACTGCTCCTGGAGACCGGCTTCGTCGCCGTCTTCCTGGGCAACGACGAGGTCGCGCCGCCGGTCGTCGTGCTGTTCCTGCTGCGCTGGATCCTGTTCCGCGTCGAGTTCGGCGCCGGTCTGATCAAGATGCGCGGCGACGCGTGCTGGCGGAAACTGACCTGCCTCGACTTCCACCATGAGACACAGCCCATGCCGGGGCCGCTGAGCCGGTACTTCCACCGTCTTCCGAGGCCGCTGCACCGGGTCGAGACGGCCGCCAACCATCTCACCCAACTCGTCGTCCCGGTGCTGCTGTTCACCCCGCAGCCGGTGGCGACGGCCGCCGCGTCCCTGATGGCTGTCACCCAGTTGTGGCTGGTCCTGTCGGGCAATTTCGCCTGGCTGAACTGGCTCACGATCGTGCTGGCGCTGTCGGCGGTGCGTCTCCCGGCCACGGCGCCGGCGCCCGTTCCGGACACGCCGCTCTGGTACGAGATCGTGGTCCTGGCCGTCGCGACGGCACTGGTGTCCCTCAGCGGGCGTCCGGTCCGCAACATGCTGTCGCGCCGGCAGGTCATGAACCGCTCCTTCGACCCGTTCCATCTGGTCAACAGTTACGGCGCCTTCGGCAGCGTCAGCCGCATCCGGTACGAGGTGATCGTCGAGGGCACGGCCGACGACGTCCCGCGCGAGGACTCCGGCTGGCTGGAATACGAGTTCAAGGGCAAGCCGGGTGAACCAGGGCGACGGCCACGCCAGTTCGCGCCCTACCATCTGCGGCTCGACTGGATGATGTGGTTCGCCGCGCTGTCGCCCGCGTACGCCGGTTCATGGTTCGGCGCGTTGGTCGAGCGGCTCCTGGAGAACGACCCCGACACGCTCCGGCTGCTGCGCCGCTCCCCGTTCCCGGACGCGCCCCCGCGCCATGTCCGCGCCCGCCTCTTCCGGTACCGGTTCACGACCGGGCGGGAGCGGCGGGCGACGGGTGCGTACTGGGAGCGGGTGTACGTACGGGAGTTCATGCCGCCGACGCGGCTGGCCGGGCCGGTTCAGAGGCCGTAGACGCGGGTCGCGGTGCCCGCGAAGACCTGCTCGCGTTCGTCCGTGTCGAGGGAGGCGGTCAACTCCTCGGCCAGGGACAGCACTTGGTCGTAGGAAGCGGCGAGCGTGCACACCGGCCAGTCCGAGCCGAACATCAGCCGGCCGGGGCCGAACGCCTCCAGAGCCGTGTCGGCGTACGGCCGCACGTCCTCGGTCGTCCAGGAGGCGTGATCCGCCTCGGTGACCAGGCCGGAGAGTTTCCCCACCGCGTTGGGCAGGGCGGCCAGGGAGCGGACGACCGAGGCCCAGGGTTCGAGCGCGCCGGAGGCGATCGGCGGCTTCCCCAAGTGGTCCAGGACGAAGGTGAGTTGCGGTAGCGACCTGACCGCCTCGACGCATGCGGGCAACTGGTGCGGGAGAACGATCAGGTCATACACCAGGTCCGCCTCGGCGACGGCGACGAGACCCCGGCGTACGTCGGGGCGCAGCAGCCACTCCGGATCCGGCTCGCCCTGAACCTGGTGGCGGATCCCCTTCAGGTACTCGCCGCCGGGGAGTTCACGCAGCCTGGCCAGCTCATCGGCGATGTCGACGCGCGTCAGGTCGGTCCAGCCGACGACGCCCGCGATCGGCTCGTACCGCGCCGCGAGTGTCAGGAACTCCGGGGTCTCCTCGGGCACGGTGACCGTCTGGACGAGGATCGTACGGCCGACTCCGGCCACGCGGGCCCGCGGCACGAGGTCCTCCATGGTGAAGTCCCGACGCAGTGAGCTGTCCGCGGCGATCCAGTCCTGGTCCCGGACCGACAGATCCCACACATGGTGGTGCGCGTCGACAAGGGTCACGGCAGCTCCCAGACGACCGGCAGTCCCGACTCCGCGCCCTCGGTGGAGTAGTCGTGCACCACGTCGAGGAGTTCGGCCATCCGTGCCTGCCAGGCCACGTTGACCGGCAGTTTCTCCAACTCGGCGAGGAGGCGGCCGTAGTCCTCGCACTCCAGGACGTGGAAGAGGTCGGTGCCGCTGCGCCAGATCGTCCAGGAGGAGGCACCGGCGGCGCGGATGGCGTCGGTCAGCTCGACCGGCACCTCACGGTGGGCGGCGTCGTACTCGGTGACGCGGTCGGCACGGACCCTGGTGTGCAGGGCGACTCTCATGACGGCTCCTGGGACGGCTCGGCGGCGGACAGCAGGCCGGTGTCGTTGAGCTCCTGCCAGAAGGCCTGGGGCACGGACACGGTGAACTGCTCGGCGCAGTCGCGGACTTCGGCGGCGGAACGGGTGCCGACGAGGACACCGGCGACGGCCGGGTGGGCCGCGCAGAAGGCGAGCGCGGCGGCGCGCAGGGTGATGCCGTGGCGGTCGGCGACGGCCTTCATGCGCAGGGCACGGTCCAGCAACTCACCTGACACTGTCTCGTAGTTGTAGGTCGCCCCGGGCCTGGGGTCCGCCAGCAGACCGGAGTTGAAGGCGCCGCCGATCACCACGGACCTACCGCGCTCGACCGCGGCGGGCAGGAGTTCGGTGAGCGCGCTCCGGTCGAGGAGCGTGTAGCGGCCGGCGCACAGGACCACGTCGACGTCCGTGTCCCGGACGAAGCGGGTGAGCATCTCGGTCTGGTTCATGCCCGCGCCGATGGCGCGCACGACGCCTTCCGAGCGGAGTTTCTCCAGCGCCGGATAGGCCTCGCGGAAGGCCTCCTCGGCGTGGTCGTCGGGGTCGTGGAGGTAGACGACGTCGACGTGGTCGACGCCCAGCCGCTCCAGACTCGCCTCCAGGGTGCGGCGCACGCCGTCGGCGCTGAAGTCCCAGACCCGGGTGTGGGTGGCGGGGACCGCGAAGCCGTTGGCGAGGTCGTCGCCGGCCGGGGTCCCGGCGGGCTCCAGACGTCGGCCGACCTTGGTGGAGAGGGTGTACGCCGAGCGCGGGTGCTCGCGCAGGGCCGCGCCGAGGCGGCGTTCGGAGAGGCCGATGCCGTAGTGCGGCGCGGTGTCGAAGTAGCGGATGCCCGCGTCCCAGGCGGCGGACACGGCGTCGTGCGCCTGTTCCTCGGTGACCTCGGTGAAGAGGTTGCCGATGGCGGCGGCGCCGAAGGCCAGGCCGGTGACCTCGACGCCGCTGCGGCCGAGCGTGCGCACCGGCATGGGCGCGGGTGCGGCCCCGGGGGCGCTCCCTGACGTGCTGTTCGGCGTGTTCACTCGGATTCCCTCATGTTGTCCTCGCCGGTCGCTCCCGCTGACCGGAAGTTCTGTCGGGGGTACGGGAGTTGTCCCCCGGGACATGCGGTCACCGGCCCGCCGGGCGCAGCCGCAGGCCCTGCATACCGCCGTCGACGGCGATTGCCGTCCCGGTGGTGGCGCCGGACAGGGGGCTTGCCAGGTAGGCGATGGCGCCCGCGACTTCGGCTGCCGAGACCAGGCGGCCGGTGGGCTGACGGGCCTCCAGCGCGGCGCGTTCGGCGGCGGAGTCGGGGGCCGCGTCGAGGAGGCGGCCGACCCAAGGAGTGTCGACCGTCCCGGGGTTGACGCAGTTCACGCGCACCCCCTCACGCACGTGATCGGCGGCCATGGCCAAAGTCAGCGAGTACACAGCGCCCTTGGTGGCGCTGTACAGGGCGCGCTGCGGCAGGCCGGCCGTGGCCGCGATCGAGCAGGTGTTCACTATGGCGGCGTGCGCCGAGTTCCGCAGGTGCGGCAGCGCGGCGCGGGCGACACGGACCATGCCGAGCACGTTGACGTCGAAGACGTGGTGCCATTCCTCGTCGTCGTTGTCCTCGACGGTGCCCTGGGCGCCGATGCCGGCGTTGTTGACGACGATGTCGAGGCCGCCGAGACCGGCCACGGCCGCGGCGACCGCCTCCCGCACCGACGTGTCGTCGGTGACGTCCGCCTTGTGTCCCAGCAGCGGTTCCTCGACCGACGACGGGTCCAGGTCGAGGACGGCGACCTGGGCGCCGCGCGCCGCCAGCAGCTCCGCGGTGGCCCGGCCGATGCCGGACGCGCCGCCCGTGACCAGCGCCTTGAGACCCTCGAAGTCGGTCATGCGGCCTGCCCCTTCTCCTTCGCCAGGTCGGCGGCCCAGAAGCTGCCGCCGGGGAACGTGTACTCCGCGACGGACTCGGGCCGCATGGTCGCGGAGAAGCCGGGCGCGGACGGTGCCAGGTAATGACCTTGCCTGATCACCACGGGGTCGAGGAAGTGGCCGTGCAGATGATCGACGTACTCGATGACCCGGTTCTCGGTCGTGCCGGCGAGGGCGACGTAGTCGAACATCGACAGGTGCTGAACGAGTTCGCACAGGCCGACGCCGCCCGCGTGCGGGCAGACGGGGACGCCGAACTTGGCGGCGAGCAGCAGGATGGCGAGGTTCTCGTTGACGCCGCCGACGCGGGCCGCGTCGATCTGCACGATGTCGAGGGCGTCGGCCTGGAGGAGCTGCTTGAAGACGACGCGGTTCTGGACGTGTTCGCCGGTGGCGACCTTGACGGGTGCGACGGCCCGGCGGATCGTGGCGTGGCCGAGGATGTCGTCGGGGCTGGTGGGCTCCTCGATCCAGTAGGGGTCGAACTCGGCGAGCGCCTTCGTCCAGCGGATCGCCTCGTCGACGTCCCAGCGCTGGTTGGCGTCGATCGCCATGCGGATGTCGGGGCCGATGACGCCGCGGGCGACCCGGCAGCGGCGCATGTCGTCCTCAAGGTCCGATCCGACCTTGAGCTTGATCTGCGTGAAGCCGTCGGCGACGGCCTCGGCGGCGAGCCGGGTGAGCTTCTCGTCGTCGTAGCCGAGCCAGCCGGCGGAGGTGGTGTAGGCGGGGAATCCCGTCGCCAGCAGCTCGGCCGTGCGTTCGGCGGCGCCCTCCCGGCCCCGGCGCAGCAGGTCGAGGGCTTCCTCGGGGGTGAGCGCGTCGGTGAGGTAGCGGAAGTCGATCTGCCGGACGAGCCACTCGGGTTCGGCCTCGGCGAGCAGCCGCCACAGGGGCCGGCCGGCCCGTTTCGCGGCGAGATCCCACACGGCGTTGACGACGGCGCCGATCGCCATGTGCATCACGCCCTTCTCGGGTCCGAGCCAGCGCAGCTGGCTGTCGCCGATCAGGTCGCGGTTCAGGGTGCCCGGGTCCGCGCACAGCTCGTCGACGGACCGGCCGATCACATGACCGCGCAGTGCGTCGATCGCGGCGACCTGGACCTCGTTGCCCCGCCCGATGGTGAAGGTGAACCCGTGCCCCTCGTGCCCGTCGGCGTCGTCGGTACGCAGCACGACGTAGGCCGCCGAGTAGTCGGGGTCCGGGTTCATCGCGTCGGAGCCGTCGAGCTCCCGCGAGGTGGGGAACCGGATGTCGTAGGTGTCGACCGCGGTGACGCGGGCGAGGGTCGGGGACACGGAGTGCCTTTCGGTTGGGGGCAGGAGGTCAGTCCTGCGCGCGGCCGGTGGTGAGACGGGCGATCACGAGCGCGAGCAGGATGATTCCGCCGTAGATGGCGTCGATCCAGAAGGAGGGCACCTGGGCCATGGTGAGCAGCGTCTTGACCACGCCCAGCAGGAGAACGCCGGTCAGGGCCCCGAACATGGTGCCCCGGCCGCCGTCGAGGCTGATGCCTCCGATAACGGCGGCGGCGAACACGGTGAAGATCATGTTCTCGCCCTGGTTGGCGCCGATCGCGCCGACGTAGCCGGTGTACATGAGTCCACCGACCGAGGCGAGGACACCGGCGACGACGTAGACCCCCAGCCGGACCCGGTCCACCCGGATGCCCGCGGCGCGCGCCGCCTCCAGGTTGCCGCCGATCGCGTACAGCGACCGGCCGACCCGGTGGTACTTGAGCACCAGCCCGGCGACGGCGAACGCCGCGGCGGCGAGCCACACCGACAGCGGGATGTGCAGGAAAGTGGTGGTGGCCAGCGAGAAGAACGCGTCCGGCATGCCGAACAGCGTCTTGCCCTTGGTGGCCCCGACGAGGAGTCCGCGCAGGACGATCAGCATGGCGAGGGTGACGATGAAGGCGTTGAGTTTCACCTTCACCACGAGGAATCCGTTGAAGGCACCGATGACCGCGCCCACCAGAGGGATGGCCAACAGGGCTACTCCCGCAGGGAGTTCGGTGCCCCAGCCGGACTGGGCCGGCGGCAGCACCAGGAGCGCCGCCACCGCCGGCGCGATGCCGACCATCGATTCGAGCGACAGGTCGAACTTGCCGGTGATGAGCACCAGTGACTCGGCCAGCACCACCATGGCCAGCGCGGCGGACGAGGCCAGGATGGAGATCAGGGTGGCTTCGGTGAAGAAGGAGTCGTTGAGTACGGCGCCGAGCACCAGCAGCAGCAACAGCGCCGGAACCAGGGCGAGTTCGCGTGCCCTTCGCAACAGCACGGCTCTTGCCGACCGCACGTCGGGCACATACGCCGACTTCACCGGCGGGGCCTTCGTGTCAGCCATGGTCCACTCCTTCGATGGAGGCGATCAGCTCGTGGTCGCGCCAGCCCGCCTGATGTTCGGCGACGACGCGGCCGTGGAAGAGGACGAGGACGCGGTCGCAGCGGCGCAGGTCGTCGAGTTCGTCGGAGACGACCAGGACCGCGGTGCCGTCCTCGCTGGCGCTGTCCATGCGGGCGAGGAGGGACTCCTTGGACTTCACGTCGACGCCCGCGGTGGGGTTGATCAGGACGAGCAGCTTGGGGTCGGAGGCGAGCGCGCGGGCCATGACGACCTTCTGCGCGTTGCCGCCGGACAGGTCGGACACCGGCTGGTCGGGGCCTTCGGTGTGGATGTCGAGTCGGTCGATGAGGGCGGCGGAGAATCCGCGTTTGCGGGCCTCGGAGACGAAGCCGTACCGGCCCAGGCGGCGCAGGACGCTCATGGTGGCGTTGTCGCCGACGGTCATGCCGGAGACCAGTCCCTGTTCGTGCCGGTCACGCGGCACACAGGCGACGCCCGCCGTCAGCGCGGCCTGCACATCGCCGAACGGCAGGAGTCCGCCGTCGAGTCGGGCGCTGCCACTGGTGGGTGTGCGCAGTCCGGCGAACGACTCGGCCAGCTCGATCTTGCCGCTGGCGCTGGAGCCGGCGAGCCCGACGACCTCACCTCGGCGCACGGTCAGGTCGATGTTCTCGTACGCCGGTGAGGTGAGCCCCTCGGCTGCCAGCAGCACCGGCGCCCCGGGCTCGACCCCCTGCGGGGTGAAGGCCTGTTCGGCGATCGACTCGCCGGCCATGGCCTCCACCAGGGCCCGGCGCGGAAGGTCGGCGACGGGTGCGGTGGTGATCCAGCGGGCGTCGCGCAGGACGGTCACCGTCTGGCACACCTCGTACACCTCCTGGAGGTGGTGCGAGATGAACAGGAAGGTGATGCCGGAGTCCTGGAGTGCTCGCATCCGGGTGAAGAGCCGGTCGATCTCCCGGCTGTCGAGCTGGGCGGTCGGTTCGTCGAGGACGATGAACCGGGCGCCGATGCTCAACGCCCGCGCGATCTCCACCATTTGACGGTCCTCGACCTTGAGGTCGGCGGTGCGGGCCTCCGGGTCGACGTGGACGTCCCAGGTGTCGAGGATTTCTGCGGCCTCGGTACGCAGTCGCCGCCAGCTGATGGCTCCGCCACGACCGGTGGGCTGACGGTTGATGAAGAGGTTCTCGGCGACCGTCAACTCGGGTACGACAGTGGGCTTCTGGTAGACGCAGGCCACCTTGGAGCGCCAGGCGTCGCGGTCGGCGAGCGGGGGCGCGGGCCGGCCGTCGAAGCTGACCGTGCCCTCGTCGGGCGCCTGGAGGCCGGTGAGGATGGTGACCAGGGTGGACTTTCCGGCACCGTTGCGGCCGACGAGGGCGTGCGACTCACCCGGCAGGACGGTCAGCCGGCCGTCCTGGAGTGCGGTGGTGGGGCCGTACCGCTTGGTGATGTCGCGCGCCTCGACGAGCGGTACGGCGCTGGTGTCCGGGTTGCCCCGTGGCTGGCTGTTCATCCGACCGTGTTGCCCCAGAGCGCGGTGTCGTCGACGTTGTCCTTGGTGACCAGGGGCGCGGGCAGCTGGTCCTCCAGGATGCCGCTGGGCAGCTTGACGATCGTGGAACCGTGGTCGGTCGGGCCCGGCTCGAAGGTCTTTCCCTCCATCGCGGCCTTGATGTAGAACATGCCGTACTTGGCGTAGAGGTCCGCGGGCTGCGAGACGGTCGCGTCGATCTCACCCTTGCGGATGGCGTCGAACTCCTGCGGGATGCCGTCGTTCGACACGATCGCGATATGCCCCGCCTGGCCCGTCTTCTTCAGCATCCCCTTGGACTTCAGGGTCTGGAGCGTGGGCGCCAGATAGACACCGCCGGCCTGCATGTAGATGCCCTTGAGGTCCGGGTTGGCGTTGAGCAGTGTGTCGAGCTTGGAGGCGGCCGTGTCCGACTCCCACTTGGCCGGGATCTCCAGCACCTTGAGCTTCGGGAACTTCGCCTTCACGCAGGCCCGGAACGCCTCCGACCGGTCACGGCCGTTGACCGACGCGAGATCGCCCATGATCTGGACGACCTTGCCCGAGGTGATGTGCTTGCCGAGGTACTCGCAGGCCTGCTCGCCGTACACGACGTTGTTGGCGCGTACGACCATGGCGACCTTGCCCTTCTCGGGCGCCACGTCGACGGCCACGACGGGCACGCCCTTGCGTTCGGCCTGGTCGAGCCCCGCCTCGATGGCGGCGCTGTCGAGAGGCGCGACCACCAGGCCCTTCACACCCTGGTTGAGCTGGTTGTTGATGTCGGTGATCTGCTGCGCGGGGTCGCTGTTGGAGTTGACGGTCTTCAGCGTGTCGACGCCCTCGGCCTTGGCCATCTTCGGCACGTAGTCGTTGTACGCCTGCCAGAACGGCGACGTCAGCAGCGGCAGGATCACCCCGACCTTGCCGGTCCCGTCACCGCTGTCGCCGCCCGAGGCGACGCTGTCCTTGGTGCTGCCGCAGGCGCTGAGCACCAGACCGGCGCAGGCGGCCACGGCCACCGCGCCGACGCCTCGCGTCGTGCGTCGCCTCTTCGGATTACCCACTGTTCTGTCGAACATCTGACAGCTCCTCGTTGAGCGTGATCGAGCGGATGCCGCATATTTATCAGACCACTTCCAGGTTAGAACACCCCACAGGGCCAAATTTTCCTCGATTCGGCCAGTAGTGGTCCGACCAACCTGCTGGTTAGACTGCGGCGGCACCCGGCGACAGGAGGACACGGCGTGGACCAGATCCCGGCCGTCAGCACAGAGGCCGCCCCGCAGAAGGGCTCCGTGACGCAGCGCGCCATCGAGCAGATAAAGGCGATGATCGGCGAGGGCCGCCTGGAGCCCGGCGAGCGGCTGCCCACCGAGCGTGATCTCGCCGTCCGGCTGGGCATCTCGCGCAGCTCGATGCGGGAGGCGATCCGGGCGCTCACGGTGATGGGCGTCCTGGAGGCCCGGCACGGCTCGGGCATCTACGTGACCCAGCTGGAGGCCGGCGATCTGCTGGAGACCTTCGGCGTGGTCGCGGATCTCTCACGGGGCCCGCGGCTGGCCGAGCTGCTGGAGGTCCGGCGCATCCTGGAGTCGACGGCGACCGCGCTGGCCGCCGCACGGATCACCCCGGACCAGCTCACGGAGGTGGAGAAACACCTCACGGCGATGAACGCCACCGACGATCCGGAGGAGATCCTCGCCCACGACCTGGCCTTCCATCGCGCCATCACCGCCGCGGCAGGCAACGAAAGCATGGCGGCGATCCTGGAGGGCCTCTCCTCCCGTACCTTCCGGGCCCGTGTCTGGCGCGCCTACCAGGAGGAGGGCGCGTTCACACGCACGCGGCGTGAGCACGCGGCGATCCACCGTGCGCTCGTCGCCCGCGACCCGGAGGCGGCCCGAGCGGCAGCGGCGGCGCACGTGGGCGAGGTGGAGCAGTGGCTGCGGGGCCAGCCTGACGTTCCGCTGGGGAGGCCGTGATTCGTCCGCGGGCCCGGCGGGGGCTGCTCGCGCCCCTCGGCGGAGCCGCAGATCGATACGGCCCGCGCCCCTCGCAGGGGGCGTGGGGCGCCCCGCCACGAGCGTCAGCCCGTCGCGGACCTGTACAGCCCGAACTCCGCGATCCACACCTCCGCGCGTGACCGGGTCACCCGAACCCGCCACCGCCGGGCCCGGACCGGTGCCGTCAGCGGCAGGATCCGGCTCGCGCCGACGGTGCCCGCTCCCGCCACCCGGGTCCAGCGGCCCCCGGCGAACGCCTCGACGACGAAGTCCTCGACCTGCTGTCCATGCCGGATGTCCTCCGCGAGCCGAACCCGGTCCACCTCCCGCTCCCTGCCGAGGTCGACGGTGACGGTCCCCGGACTCCGTGTCACCTGGGCCCCGAGCGTCAGGTCGGCCGGCAGTTCCCGGTCGACACGCTCCCGGAACTCCCTCAGCCGGGTGACGTCGGAGGCGGCGAGGCGGCCGTCCGTGTCCGGCGGGACGTTGAGGAGAAGTACGGCGTTGCGGCCGACCGATCCGAAGTAGATCTCGGTCAACTGGTCGACCGACTTGGGCTGTTGGTCGGCGTGATAGAACCAGCCGTCCCGGATCGACACATCGCACTCGGCGGGCCACCACTGGACGTGGTCGGCCACCCCACGAGCCGCGACGAGCGCCTCCCGGCCGCCCATGTCCGCCGCGTCGTAGGAGAGGGCGAAGTCGGTCTTGCCGTAGTCCTTCTCGGTGACCGGTACGACGCTCCACTCGTTCTCGCGGGCCAGCCCGCCCTCGTTGCCGACCCAGCGGACATCGGGGCCGGAGACGGCGATCGTGGCGTCCGGGGCGAGGGCGCGGACGAGGCTGTACCAGCTGTCCCAGTCGTACCTCTCGACCTTGTCCGGCGGGATGCGCCCCTGGGCGCCGTCGAACCAGACCTCGTCGACGGGCCCGTACTCGGTGAGGACCTCGTAGAGCTGGTCGAGCATATGGGCGCCGTAGTCGGTGGCGGGGAGGGTGAACACCGGGCCGTCCGGGCGGTCGTCGTTCCCGACCGGCGTCGGAATGGTGTGCTCGGTGCGCGCACTGCCGTTGGCGTAGACGCCGTGCAGATACTGGTTCTCGTCGGCCGGGGAGATGTACACACCGACCTTCAGCCCGTACCGCCGCATGGAGTCGGCGAACGAGCGCAGTACGTCGCCCCGGCCGCCACTCCAACTGCTCGATGCCACCGAGTGGTTGGTGTACCGGGATGGGTAGAGGACGAAGCCGTCGTGGTGCTTGACGGTGAGGATGGCGAGCTTGAAGCCGCCGTCGCGCAGGGCCCGGGCCCACTGGTCGGTGTCGAGGCCGGTCGGCTGGAAGACGTCCGGGTCCTCGTCGCCCGTGCCCCATTCGAGGCCGGTGAAGGTGTTGACGCCGAAGTGCAGGAACGCGGTCCGCTCCAGCCGCTGCCAGGCGATCTGCCGCGCGGTGGGCCGCACTTGGGATGCCTTGCGGACAAGGACCTCGGCGGAGTCGGTGGGGCCGACGGGGATACGGAAGGCCGGTTCCTCCGCGAAGGGAGCCGGGGCCCGGCGTGGGGCTGCCAGGGCGGGTGAGGTGCCCTGGGAGGCGACGATCGCGGCGGCTGCCGTGACGAAGAGACGTCTGGAGACTGTCATGGGGAACGGACTCCTCGGATCAGCGAACGGTGGTCAAGTACCAGACAGCGGGCGGGCGTTGGTCCGGCGGGTACTGCACGAGGCGAGCGTCGTCGGTCACGTGCGCCGCCATACGTGTGATCGCGTTGACGAGCCGGTAGCCCCCTGCGGACGGCTCCAACTCCCAGCGCTGCAGGGTGTTTCCGGCATCGCAGGTCTGCGCGGTGAGCTCGACGCCGGGCTGGAGCGGGGTGTTGAGGGTGAGCTTTCCGCCGCGAACCTCCAGGCAGCCGTCGCCGGTGCGCAGGGTGACGTATCCGTCTGTTGTGCGCCGCACGTCCACGGTGAGGGGCGCGGCACCTGCCGATGTCAACGAGTACGTCCCGTCCGTGACCGGCACCCGGGTCAGGTCCCGCCAACCGGGTGCGTGCCCGACGGCCGTCCCCCGCGCGGTGAACCGGGCGTACGTGGCGTCGGGATGCGGATCGCCCCAGGTGGCCTGCGCGAGTTGCCGCAGCGCCGGGCCGGTGTCGACGGCGACCTCGTTCTCGGTCTCGCCGCGTCCGTTGTCCGGCCAGAGGCTGATCTTCGCGCCGGTGATGCCCTCGCTGGTGGCGAGCTTCTCGCCCTCGAAGCTGCGCGGGTCCCAACTCTGGTCGTACAGGCCCTTGGTGTCACTGTGGAAGCCACCCCGGACGAGATACAGGGCGTAGGCCGCGTTCATCAACGGGTAGCCCTGGGCGCGGAGTCGGCTCGGTTTCACGGCCACGTCCAGCCAGTGCTCGACCGTGGTGCCGGCGGTCACCGGCACGGTGTTGGCGCCGGTGAGCCCGTCGTTCCAGATACGCAGCTTCCTGCCCTTGGCGGCCAGGTGGGCCCGGACACGGTTGACGAAGTCGATGAAGGCGTCCTGGGGCGTGGCATCGGCCCCGAACCTCTCCCGGGCGTAGCGCAGCATCTGCGGGTACTTGGCGAAGTCGGAGCCGAGCATGTACTCGTCGGCGCCCATGTGCCAGGAGCCACCGGTGAACACCTGGGCGTACTCGTCGATCAGGCTCGTGTAGTAGTCGAAGGCGGCCGGCTGGGTGATGTCGAGCCTGCTGGTCTGTTTGTCGCCGTCGGAGTCGGTGAGCTGGAGATCGGGGCGGTTCTCGATCCAGGGGTCCATGTGACCCGGGGAGTTGATCTCCGGAATGATCTCCACGTGGTACTTGTCGCCGAGGGCGACGAGTCGCCGTATCTCGTCCTTGGTGTAGTAGCCCCAGGTGTTGGCCTCGGGGTGGGTGTCGCTCTTCACCTTGAGTTCCAGGAGCAGCTGGTCGAGCTTGTGGTACGCCATGTCGCGTACGAGGTTCTCCAGCCACCCCGTCGAGATGTGGATGTAGCAGGCGCACACGCCGACGCCCCGTTCGGCGTACCGGGGCACGTCGACCGTGCGTCCGGCGGGGATCCGGTCGCCCTGGGCGAGGAGCTGGAGCAGGGTGCGGGTGCCGTAGAAGGCGCCGCTCTCGGTCGCGCCGGTCACCGACAGCCGTGCACCCGCCCGGAGTTCGTATCCCTCGGCGCCCAGCGCGGTCCGCCCCGGGGCCACGTCGATAACGATGTCACCGGTACGCGCACCGCCGCTCACCACGGGTACGGTGCCGTGGCCCGCCGCCCGCAGATCGTCGGCGAGGGTGTCGGCGATCCTTCGTTCGGGGGCGGTGTTGGCGACCAGTCGGGCAGCAGCGACGTATTCGTAACTCCCCTGCTCCGGCGTCCAGTTCGCGAGGGCCGGCACGGTGACGGGGACGCTCGCCGTCCCGGTGCGCGCGACGGCCGGGACCGGGGCGGCCATCAGCAGGAGGGCCACCAGCACACCCAGAAGCCGACCTCTTGGATACCTACTCATCTGGAAGCTCCCATTCATCGGAGGTGTGATGATTGAGCGCACCCCAAAGGCTGTCAATGGGACCCGAAGCCATGACAGTTGGGCGAGTGATCGGATGACCAGCGGCTCCATGACGGAAGCCGACGGCCCCCACGCCAGAAAAGTCCAAGAGACCCGGACCGAATGTCCAAGCTCGACGACACTCGACGCCCCCTGTACTCACGAGTAGCCTCATCGCCGCACGCGTAGCACGATGTGTCGTATCCACCCCGAGGAGCCCCCGTGACCAGCTGGGTCGGCCGTACCGCCGTCGAGATCGCCGCCGCCGTACGCGAGAAGCGCGTCTCACCGCGCGAAGTCGTGGCCGAGCATCTCGCGCGCATCGAACTGCTGGATGCCCGTGTCGGTGCGTTCCGCCGACTGCGGGCCCAGGAGGCACTCGCCGAGGCGGACGAGGTGGCGGGCCGCGCGGACCTGGCGGACCTCCCGCTCGCGGGCGTGCCCATCGCGGTGAAGGACAACCTGGGCGTGCGTGGCGAGTCGACGCGGCACGGCTCCCCTGCGACGCCGGACACCCCCGCCGACCAGGACCACATCACCGTGGCCCGGCTCCGCGCGGCGGGCGCGATCGTCGTCGGTGTCACCAACGTGCCCGAGCTGTGCATCTGGGGCACCACGGAGGGCCCGCTCGGCACGGCCCGCAACCCCTGGGACACCACCCGCACGGCGGGGGGTTCCTCGGGCGGCAGCGCCGCGGCGGTCGGGGCCGGGATGGTGCCGATCGCCCTGGGCAACGACGGTATGGGCTCGCTGCGGATCCCCGCCGCCAACTGCGGTGCCGTCACCATCAAGCCGGGCCTCGGGGTCGTCCCGGCGGGCATCGGCAACGGCGACTGGTTCGGCATGTCGGAGAACGGCCCGCTGGCGACGACGGTCGAGGACGCCCGCCTGATGCTGTCGGTCCTCGCGGACACGGAGTTCGTACGGTCGGACGCGCACGCCGGCCGCAGGATCGCCCTTTCCGTCCGCAGCCCCATCGCCGGTGTCACCATCGGCAGGCCGTTCACGTCGGCCGCGCGTGAGGCCGCCGCGCTGCTGGACAGCGCCGGTCACGAGGTGCGGCCCGCCGACCCGCCCTACCCGCTGTCCATCGGCGTGACCTCGTTCACCCACTGGACGGCGGGCACGGCACGGGACGCGGAGGGCTTCGACCGGAGCGGACTGAGCCGGCGCACCCGGGTCCACGCGGCCATCGGGCGCCGGTTCGTCGGATACGTCGAGCGGGGGCAGCACAAGGAACAGCTCCGTCGGCGCCTGGAGCCGTTCTTCGCCGAGCACGACGTGCTGCTCACCCCGGCACTCGCCCGGCGCTCGCCCACCGCGTCGGCCTGGCACGAGCGGGGCTGGCTGCGCAACGTCCTCGCCAACACCAACTACTCTCCGATGACGCCCCCGTGGAACCTGACGGGCTGGCCGGCGATGGCCGTACCGTTCGGCACCCTGCCCTCGGGCGCGCCCTGCTCCGTACAGCTGGTGGGCCGCCCGGGCTCGGAGGCCGTACTCCTCGACGTGGCCCAGCAGTTGGAGGAGCTGCACCCCTGGCGGCGGACGGCGCCGCTCGCCTAGAAACCGCGGGAAGGCCGCCTCGTGGCGTTGGAGCCGCTCAGTCGCCGAGGGCCTTGTACATGATGTGCAGGCCCACCGGACCGTGGCGGGGATGGTCGAACGCGTCCGGCACGGTGCCCAGGATCGTGAAACCGAGCGAGGTCCACAGCTTGACCGCGGGGTTGGTCTCCACGACGGCGTTGAAGACCATGCCCCGGTAGCCGTGAGCCTCGGCCTCGCTCAGGACGTGTTCGGCGAGGGCGCGGCCGACGCCACGGCCGCCGCAGTCGGGGTCGACCATGAAGCCGGCGTTGGCGATGTGGGCGGCGGGGCCGGCGTAGTTGGGGGTGAGGAACGCGGATCCCACGACGGCTCCGGCACCGTCCTCGGCGACGTACACCTGCTTGGCCGGGCTCGTCCACAGAGCGCGGGCCGTTTCCTCGGAGGTGTCCGGGTCCCAGGTGTAGGTCTCGGCGGCGGCGACGACGCGGTGCCAGAACGGCCAGATCCGTGGCCAGTCGTCGGCCGTGGCCCGCCTGATCTCAGTGCTCAGCATGGGCGCGAGTCTGGCACGCCCATGCTGACGGCGATCTCTGCAGGTCCTGTCGGGGCGTCAGTCGACGCTGGGCAGGATGTGGGGCTCGGCGAGGTCGTCCTCGTAGCCCGCCAGGCGGATCGGGGCCGACCTGGCCCACACGTCGAGGCTGCCGAGCCGGTCGCTCCGGTCCTCGGGGGCCGCCGTGCGTTCCTCAGGGCCTTGTTCGAGATTCGTCTTCTCCGGTGTCACCGCGCACTCCTTATGTGTCGGGTCACCCTCGGGACTTCGGGACCAGTCTGATGCCGGCCGCTCCACATCCACTCGGGTCTGGTTCAAAAGCAGTCAGGACGCGGTGGCGCCGGTAACGGACCGTGGGTGTGGGTGGAACCCAGTCGTGCTGCCCGTCCGCTCCAGTATTAACCAAATGAGCGGGCGCCCGCTCGATGGGGTGAAAACAAGGAGTAAAGAACTCAAGTCGCTCAGTGTTCATTCAGCCATAATCTGCGGTTGTTTGTAACGTTGGGAGCGTTTTGCGCATCACCCGTACGGCCCAGTGGACGCATCCGGGCAGGCCCTTGCCGCGCCAGGTCCGGCAGTTCAGCTCCCGTTGGCCCGCGCGCAAGTCGGCCATGGTCTGCTGCCGACGGCAACGGCTGGTCCCGCGACGGAACTCGGGAGGACTGACGTATGGAGCTGCGCGGCGTCGAGGAACTGATGGATCTGCTGCACGCCTGCCGGGGCACCCCGGAGCACGACGGCGGCACCGCCGGTCCGGTCGACCTGCACCAGCACGCCCTCCAGACGGCTGCCCTGTTGCGCCGAAGTCGCCCCGCTGACAAGGAACTTCAGGTGGCGGGCCTGGTCCATGTCATCGGCCGGCTCCTCGTACCCGGCGCCCCCACCCGGCACGCCCGGTTCGCGGCCGACGCCGTCCGGCACCTGCTCGGCGAACGGGTAGCCCGCCTCGTACACGACAGCCCGCACGCCTCGGACCTGGACCCGCGCACGGAAGCCGACACGCTCGCCCTGCGCCAGGCGGACGAGGCCGGCCGGGTCCCGGGCTTCGACGCGGGCGTCCTGGAGGACTGGCGCACACTGCTGGAGCTGGTCGCGGAGCAGCACTCCCGGCTGGGCGCCGTCGACTGAACCCCCTGGGGTCCAGGGGCTGTTGGCTGACGGCTCGTCATGAGACGGTACGCGGATGACGTCGCCGTACGGACTCGAAGGGCGGGTCGCCCTGGTCACCGGGGGCACGCGCGGGATCGGGCTGGCCGTCGCCGAGGCGCTGACGCGGGCGGGGGTGCGGGTGTGTGTGACGGCCCGTGACGCGGACGGGGTGCGGCGGGCCGCCGAGGAACTCGGCGGGGTCGGGCTGGCGGGCAGTGTCGCCGACCCGGCACACCTGTCGGCGTTGACCGAGTTCACACTCGACGCGTTCGGGCGGCTCGACATCGTCGTGAACAACGCGGCGACCAACCAGCCCTACGGCCCGCTCATGGACGCCGACCCCGACACCTGGCGTGCGGCGTTCACGGTCAACGTCGAGGCCCCCCTGCGGCTGACGCAGTGCGCGTGGCGGGCGTGGATGCGCGAACACGGCGGCACGGTCGTCAACATCTGCACGGAGGGCGCCACGCATGTCGGCCCCAACATCGGCGCGTACGGCACCAGCAAGGCAGCACTTCTGCACCTCACCCAGCAGCTGGCGGGCGAACTGGCCCCGAAGGTACGGGTCAACTCGGTCTCCCCCGGCCTCGTCCGCACGGAGATGGCCCGCTTCGTGTGGGAGCACGACGAGAACACCATCGCCGCCGCCCTCCCCCTGGGCCGAATCGGCGAACCCGAGGACATCGCCCGAGCGGTCCTCTGGCTGGCATCGGACGCCGCGGAATGGATAACGGGAACAGACCTACTGGTGGACGGCGGAACGCGGGTAAGCCCAGCACAACCGGCAACGCCATACAGGGTTCATGAAAACCTACGACTACACAGACCCACCTAAGGGGCGCGGGGCTGTGTCGATATCCGGCTCCGCCGCGCGGGCGCGACCAGCCCCCACCGACCGGCAGGCGCACTGATAACGCCCGCCTACCACTTACCGGGCGCGTAGTCCTTCATGAAGACCCCGTACAGATCCTCCCCCGCCTCACCCCGCACGATCGGGTCGTATACCCGCGCCGCCCCGTCCACCAGGTCGAGCGGCGCATGAAACCCCTCGTCGGCCAGGCGCAGCTTGTCGTAGTGCGGACGCTCGTCGGTGATCCACCCCGTGTCGACCGAGGTCATCAGGATCCCGTCCGCCTCGAACATCTCCTGCGCACTGGTCCGCGTCACCATGTTCATGGCGGCCTTCGCGGCGTTCGTGTTCGGATGGCCCGCGCCCTTGTAGCCGCGGCCGAACACGCCCTCCATCGCGGACACGTTGACGACGTACGAGCGCTTGCTGACCGCCGCGCGCGCCGCCCCGGACATCGCCGGCCGCAGCTTGCTGATCAGGATGAACGGCGCCGTGTAGTTGCACAGCTGGGTTTCGAGGAGTTCCACCGGGGAGATCTGCTCGATGGTCTGCACCCAGGTGTTGGTGTCGACGACGTCGGGCACGAGACCGCCCGCGTCGATGGCCGTGCCGTCGAGGTGCCGGGCGACGCTGGCGTTGCCCGCGACCAGGGCGAGATCGGCGACCTTCTGCGCGTCGAGGCCGCTGATGCCGACGGGGAGCGCGGTCAGTCCGTCGACCGCGCCGGAGTTGAAGGCGCCGATGACGTGGTGGGCGGGCAGTTCACCGGCGGGCAGCGGAGCGCTCTCCGCCTCGACCAGCGCGGCGTACGCGGAGGGCAGCCGGCGTACCGTCTGGGTCGCGTTGTTGATGAGGATGTCGAGCGGGCCCTGTTCGGCGATCCGGTCGGCCAGGGCCACGACCTGCGCGGGGTCACGCAGGTCGGTGCCGACGACCTCCAGGCGGTGCAGCCAGTCCGCGGAGTCGTCCATGGCCTTGAAGCGTCGGATGGCGTCCTTGGGGAAGCGCGTGGTGATCGTGGTGTGCGCACCGTCACGCAGCAGCCGCAGCGCGATGTACATACCGATCTTGGCCCGGCCGCCGGTGAGCAGCGCGCGCTTGCCGGTGAGGTCGGTGCGGGCGTCGCGGCGGGAGCGGTTCTCGGCGGCGCAGTTCTGGCAGAGCTGGTGGTAGAAGTAGTCGACCTCGACGTAGCGGGTCTTGCAGGTGTAGCAGGAACGGGGGCGCTGGAGTATCCCCGCGATCTGCCCCTCAACGGTCACGGACGACGGCAGGATGCCCTCGGTCTCGTCGTCGATGCGCTGGGCGGAGCCGGTCGCCGTGGACTCGGTGACCGCCTTGTCGTGGGCGGTCTTGGAGGCCCGGCGCTCCTGGCGGCGGCGCTGCTTGACCGTGCGGTAGACACCGGCGGTGGCGCGGCGCACGGCGATGGCGTCGGGGTGGTCGACGTCCAGCTTGTCGAGTTCCTCGAGCACGCTGAGGCAGACGGCCATCCGCTCGGGGTCGATGCCGGGACCGTGGGAGACGTCGACCACGCCGGCCACGTCGCCCATGCCGTCCACGGCCGTCGGGCCGTCCTCTGTCACCGTCATCGCGCTGCCGTTCCCTGGGTCACCCTCGCGGCGCTCGGACGCGCCGACTCTCGAACAGGCGATTTTACGGAAGCCCGGGCCCAGTCACCAAACCCGCGACGATCATGATGCGGGTCACAGGGTGCAGGCGGCGACCAGTGTCTCCACCTCGGCGGCCAGCGCGGCGGTGAGCCGGTCGAGGTCCGGGACGGCTTCCGCGTCCGCGACGAGCCCGAAGTGGACCTGTCCCCGGTAGGTGGAGATGGCGACCGCCAGTGACTGGCCCTGGGCGAGCGGGGCGAAGGGGTAGACCTCGGTGAGCGGATTGCCGCCGAGCCTGAGGCCGAGGCTGGGCAGCGGCACGCTGGTGACGAGGATGTCGAACCAGAGCCGGGCGGCCTGCTTGACCAGCGGTCCGCCGAGCCGGTGGCCGAGCGGCGGCACATGGTCGGCGAGCAGGGCGACCGCGCCTGCTCCCCGCCCGGGGCCGGCGTCCTTGTTCCGGTCCATGGCCCGGCGTACGGAGTCGAGGCGCCCCAGCGGGTCCGGATCGTCGACGGGCAGCCGCATCAGGTACCCGGAGAGACGGTTGCCCTGCGGGTGGGCGGTGCGTGGACGCCGTTTGGAGACGGGGATGAGCGCGCGCGGGGCGACTCCCTCGCTCCCGTCGCCGCGCTCGTCGAGCCAGCGGCGCAGGGCTCCCGCGACGACGGCGATGAGTACGTCGTTCACGGTGCCGCCGACGGTCTTGCGCACCCGGTGGACGTCGTCGAGGTCGACGGCGACTCCGGCGGTGCGGCGGGTGCCGGTCGGTTCGGCGACGAGCGCGGCGGACGAGCGGGTGTTCAGGGTGCCCAGGCCGGAGCGGGCGACGGAGGCGCCGATGTCCAGGGCGCGGCCCACGTCGGAGAAGGCGCCGCGCACCAGGCCGGGCAGTTTCCGCACGTCCGGGAAGAGGCCGGCGGCGGGCTGTTCGGGGCGCGGTCGGGGCCCCGGCAGGTCGAGGGGATCCATGACGCCGGCGGCGAGGGTCAGGGCGCGCAGACCGTCGGCCAGGGCGTGGTGGAACTTGAACAGCACGGCGAAGGACTCACCGTCCTCGGCGGGCAGCACATGGGCTTCCCAGGGCGGTCGGCCGCGTTCGAGCGAGCGTTCCATGAGGCGTCCGGACTCGGCGTGGAAGTCGGACGTCGGGGCGTGCAGCCGGACGTGGTCTAGCGGGTCGAAGTCCGGCGCCGTCTCGCGGGTGGCGCCCCCGAAGGCCAGCGGGAGCAGGGGCCGCCAGACGTCCCGGATGCGCATACGCAGTCCGGGTACGGCGACGGCGCGGGCGGCGAGCAGATCGGCCGCGTGGGCCCCGGCGGTGGGTGAGTGGGCCGAGAAGACACCGAGGGCGCCCAGGTGCATGGGGTGCAGATCGGAGTCGATGTTCCAGAACGCCAGGTCGAGGGGGGCGAGCAGGTCCGAGGTCTCAGAGGTCAAGGGATCGCTCTCGCGTCGACGACGGGTGAGTCAGCAGTCAACCGCCAGTCAATCTCTTGCGGGCGATTACGGTCAAGTACGATCAAGCTACGCTCAGTTAACAACGCGTTACGTCCCGCCGCCACGGAAGCGGCGGGACACGGGTGACTCACGGGGTTCTCAGGGGCAGCGGGGGCGGCTGCTCCAGGGCCGGCGGCGCCGCATCCGCGCCGGTACCCCACCCGGACGGCTTCGGGCCGACCGTGAAGTCGAGCGAGCGGGCGCCCTTCAGGATCCCGCTCGTCACATACGTACGGCTGTACGAGGAGCCGTCGACGGCCACCGACTGGACGTACCGTCGGCTGTCCGACGTACCCGGAGCTGTCACCGTGAGGGCGCCGAGCGGGTAGTAGGCGGGGTCGAGGGTGAGGTCGACCCGGTCGAAGACGGGAGTGGACAGGCCCCAGGTGTCGTAGCCGGGCTGCACCGGGAAGATCCCGATCGCGGACAGGACGTGCCAGGCGGACATCGTGCCCATGTCGTCGTTGCCGGTCATCCCGGTCGGGCCGTCCGTGTAGAGGGTCAGCGCCGCGTGCACGACCTCGGTCGTCTTCCAGGGCTGGCCGGTGGAGAGGTAGGTGTACGGGGCGGTGAGGTCGACCTCGTTCTGCGGGTTGTACTTGTCCGCGTTGTAGTAGGCGTACGGGCCGTTCACCCACACCTCGCGGGCCGTCCCGGCCGGGTCCGCCGTCAGCCGGTCGTAGGCGAAGAAGGCGTCGAGCCGCTCGTTGGCCGCCTGTCTGCCGCCGAGCAGGTCCACCAGGCCCGGCAGGTCCTGCGGAACCAGCCACTGGTACTGCCACGCCGTGCCCTCGTGGAACCCCTCGCCCTTCGCCGGATCGGGGTCGCCCGCGAAGGCGCCCGAGCCGTCCCGGGGCCGGAAGAAGCCCGTCGAGGTGTCGAAGACGTGACGGTAGCTCTGCGCCCGGGCCGCGTAGCGGTCGGCGTCGGCCTCGTGGCCCAGCTCGCGTGCCATCCGCGCCAGCATCGCGTCGGACAGGGCGTATTCGAGGGTGACGGACGCGCCCCAGTGGTAGTCCGAGTCGCCGAGCTTGGTACGCGGGCGCCCTTTGAGATAGGGCGCGAAGCCGTTCTCGACGTACTCCTGGTTCGCCTCACGCCCGAGCATGGGCAGGGCGGCGGGCGGCACGCCGTCGGCGTTCTTCCGCAGGGCACGGTAGGCCCGCTCCTCGTGGCCGTGCAGCAGCCCCTGCTGGTAGGCGTGGGTGAGGAAAGGGGTGACCGGGTCGCCGGTCATGATGTTCGTCTCGACCGTGCCGTAACCCCACTTGGGCAGCCAGCCGCCCTCCTCGTCGATCTTCAGCACCGAGAGCGCCATGTCCCGGGCCTCGCGCGGCGCGAGCAGCGACAGGAGCTGGGCCTGGGTGCGGTAGGTGTCCCACAGGGACCAGTTCTGGTAGTACGTGAAGTCCCGGGCGCGGTGGGTCTTCAGGTCCCAGCCGGTGTAGCGGCCGTCGGCGTCGCTGCCGGTGTTGGGGGCGAGGAAGCTGCGGTAGAGGGACGAGTAGAAGGTCCGGCGCAGCGTGTCCGAGCCGCCGGTCACACCCACGTCGTCGAGGCGTGCCTCCCAGGCGTCCCGGGCCGCTTCCCGCACCTCGTCGAACGGGCGTCCGCCCTCGGCGCGCAGGTTGCCGGCCGCGCCCTCCGCGTCGACGTACGACAGGGCGGTGGTCGCCTCGACGGTGCGGTCCCCGTCCGTCGTGTCGAAGCGGACGTAGGCGCCGTCGCCCCCGGTCCGGGAGCCGTCGGAGACCGTGGTGCCGTCCCAGGTGCCGTACGCGGTGAAGGGCCGGTCGAAGCGAGTGACCGTGTGGACGGTGTACGGCTTGGTGCCCCGGCAGAAACCGGAGCCGGTGATCGTCGTGCGCACGGTCCTGTCGTCGAGGATCTCGACCCGGTTCGCCACCTTCGTGTGCAGCGACTGGCCCGCGTTGAGCAGCACGTTGGCCCGCGTGGTCGCCGGGAAGGTGTAGCGCTGGACGCCGGTGCGGGCGGTCGCCGTCAGCTCGGCGTCGATGCCCGACTTCAGGCCGACCCGGTAGTAGCCGGGGCTCGCCGACTCGCCGTCGTGGGTGTACTCGGTGGCGTAGGTCGCGTAGTCGGTGCTCGTGATGTCGCCGGTGGTGGGCAGGACGGGCAGGTCGCCGCCGATCCGGCAGCCGACACCGGAGAGGTGGACGAGGGAGAAGCCCCGGATACGGGTCTGGGAGTAGCGGTAGCCGGTCTTGTGCCCGGTGTCCGGCGAGAGCTGCACCATCCCGAAGGGCACGGTCGCGCCGGGGAAGGTGTTGCCCTCGTTCTCCGTGCCGATGAACGGGTTGACGAGGTCGGTGAGCCGCTCGTCACGGGCTTGGGCGGCCGGGGCGGCGAGCACGCCCGCGAACAGGGCGGTGGCCGTCACCGCCCCGGCGGTGCGCAGCATCCATCTCACAGGAAAGACCTCCGTGGGGTCGGGTCGGATGCCGGGGCGTGCCCACGGGGGCACCCGGGACCGTGTCCCGGATCCGTTCCTCGTCGGCCGCCCCGATCCACGCCGCACCGCGCACGGTCACCTCGGGGCCGTACGGCAACAGCCCGTTCGGCCCACCGCGCCGAACCCCGGACACGCCGTCGGCCCCGGTGAGCACGGGCTCACCGGGGCCGACGGCACGGGCGGGGGCGTATCCGGGGCTACGACACGTGCTGGCCCTTCCCGAGGCCGATCACGCCGCCCTTGGAGACGGTGTACAGGTCGGCGTCCCGCTCCGGGTTGACGCCGATCGTGGCGCCCGGCGGGACCTCGACGTTCTTGTCCAGGACGGCCCCGCGCACGATCGCGCCCCGCCCGATGCGCACGTTGTCGTGCAGGATCGACCCCTGCACCACGGCACCCGGATCGACGCGCACCCCGGGCGAGAGGACCGAGCGCGAGACCTGGCCCCGGATCAGGCACCCCGCGCTGATGATCGACTCGCTGGCGATGCCGCCGGCGTTGAAGCGCGCGGGCGAGAGCTGGCCCGAGTGGGTGTAGATGGGCCAGTCACGGTTGTAGAGGTTGAAGGCGGGCCGCTCGGCGATCAGGTCCATGTGGGCGTCGTAGTACGCGTCGAGCGTGCCCACGTCCCGCCAGTAGCCCTGGTCACGGGTGGTCTCACCGGGAACGTGGTTCCCGCTGAAGTCGTACAGCTGGGCCTCGCCCCGGTCGGTGAGCGAGGGCAGTATCGAACCGCCCATGTCGTGTACGGAGTCACCGTCCTCGGCGTCCCGCTGCAGGGCCTCGATCAGCGCCTTGGTGGTGAAGATGTAGTTGCCCATCGAGGCGAACACGCACCCGGGGTCGTCGGACAGACCGGGCGGGTCCACGGGCTTCTCCAGGAAGCCCCGCACGCTCTGGCCGTCCGAGCCGGGAGTGATCACGCCGAAGGACGACGACTCCGCGCGCGGCACCCGAATGCCGGCGACCGTGACCCCCGCGCCGCTCTCGATGTGCTGGTTGAGCATCTGGCGGGGGTCCATGCGGTAGACGTGGTCGGCGCCGAACACCGCGACGTAGTCGGGCTGTTCGTCGTGCACCAGGTTCAGGGACTGGAGGATGGCGTCGGCACTGCCCAGATACCAGCGCGGGCCCAGGCGCTGCTGGGCGGGGACCGGGGTGACGTAGTTGCCGAGCAGACTGGACATCCGCCACGTGGTGGTGATGTGCCGGTCCAGCGAGTGCGACTTGTACTGCGTGAGCACGCAGATGCGCATGATGTCGCCGTTGACGAGGTTGGACAGGACGAAGTCGACCAGGCGATACGTTCCGCCGAACGTCACCGCTGGTTTCGCGCGGTCCGCGGTCAAGGGCATCAGGCGTTTGCCCTCGCCGCCCGCCAGCACGATCCCGAGCACAGAAGGCCCACCACGACGCATCGCCGCTCCCCTCACCGTGGTTGTGCACGATGCTTGCCCGTACGCCGGTCGGGCTAAGCCTGTTGACCTTGTTTGAGGATCTCCTCATAGAGCCCCACCGTCCGCCGGGCCACCGCGTCCCAGCCGAACTCCTCCACCGCCCGCTCCCGTCCGGCGTCCCCCATGCGCCGCGCGGCCTCCGGATCACCGATCACGGAGTCCAGGGCACGCGCGAGGTCCGCCTCGAAGACTCCCGAGTCGTCGTCCAGGGACACCAGTACCCCGGTTTCCCCGTCCGCCACCACCTCGGGGATGCCCCCGACCCGCGAGGCGACGACGGGAGTCCCGCAGGCCATCGCCTCAAGGTTGACGATGCCCAGGGGCTCGTACACCGAGGGGCAGACGAACACGGTGGCGTGTGTGAGGAGCTGGATGACGTCCGGGCGCGGCAGCATCTGCGGGATCCAGAAGACTCCCTCGCGTACGGCGCTCAGTTCCTGGAAGAGTTCGCGGAACTCCCGGTCGATCTCCGGCGTGTCGGGAGCGCCGGCGCACAGCACGACCTGGGCCGCCGGGTCGATGTCCCGTACCGCGCGCAGCAGATGGGGCACGCCCTTCTGGCGGGTGATGCGGCCGACGAACAGGACGTACGGGCGGTCGGGGTCGACGCCGATCCGGGTGAGGGCGTCCGTGCCGTGGTCGGGCTGGTAGAGGCTGGTGTCGATGCCGTTGTGCACGACATGGACGGTGGCCGGGTCGAGGGCCGGGTAGCAGGCGAGGATGTCCTCGCGCATCGCCCCGGACACGGCGATCACGGCGTCGGCGGCCTCGATGGCGGTGCGCTCGGCCCAGCTCGACAGGGCGTATCCGCCGCCGAGCTGCTCGGCCTTCCAGGGGCGCAGGGGCTCCAGGGAGTGCGCGGTCATCACATGCGGCACGCCGTACAGCAGCTTGGCGAAGTGGCCGGCGAGATTGGCGTACCAGGTGTGGGAATGGACGAGTTCGCGGCCTTCGAGAGCGGCGGCGATGGACAGGTCCGTGGAGAAGGTGCGCAGCGCGTCGTTGCTCCCGTCGAGCGCGGGCCAGGACCGGTGCCGGACGACGCCGACGCCGCGGCCCTCGCCCCAGCAGTGCACCTCCAGGTCGGTGAGGGCGCCCAGCTCCCGGGCGAGGAATTCGACATGGACGCCCGCGCCGCCGTACACATCCGGCGGGTACTCCCGGGTCAGCAGGCCCACACGCACCCAAAACTCCCTGCCTCGGCGATTCGTTCCCACATGGTCACCCAGATGCGGCGTCCGGGGAAGACCATGGTGTCCTGGTGAAGCAGCAGTCGCCGCAGATCCCGCCGCCGGGCACCCGGTAGTAGAGGCAGCAGCTGCGCCGCCGGAAGGCGGTACCGGTGAGGGTTCCGGTCGCGGCGAGGCGGGGGTGGGTGAACAGTTCGGCGGCCAGGGCGCGGGCCCGGGTGCCGGCGTCCGTGCCTGCTCCGCCCGTCCCGCGCGCCCAGCGGTCGAGTTCGCGGACCGCGCCGGCCAGCGCCGAGCCCGCGTTGCCCCACAGCAGGCCCTCGGCGACGCGGTACCGGGCGTGCAGGGCGGCCGTGAGGGGCTCCAGGTGTCCTCGTACGACAAGGTCCGCGATCGTCGCCGCGTCGGCCGCACGGGGGCGCACCGAGGACAGCCACAGGTCGTCGGGGGCGGACGCGGCGGCGTCCCAGCGGAGCAGACGCGGATCGAGGTCGGGGACGCCGCCGTACAGGACGGCGCAGCCGAGGGCGACGGACCACAACCGGGCCGCGAGCGCCTGTTGGGCGATCGACGCGGAAATCCGCAGCTCAGAGACTTGGAGACGCTCGGCGACTGTTTGGACACGAAAAGTTATGGAATCCGCGTAAACATCCCCTCCGCGATGTGCGTACGCCTGCGCGAGTGTCGGCGGCGGATCGGCGGGGGCTCCGGCCGTGCGTAGTACGAAGAAGCCGCCGAGCGGTCGGAGCGCCGCGAGATCGGGGTCGAGGTCCACGAAAGGCAGTAGTACCAGGTCGGCCGGGAACCGTGCGCAGCCGTTCCGCCCCCGCGTCACCCACCCTGGGGAGGACGTGGAAAGCGGCGTACTCCATCGGCAGTAGGACCCAATGAGTGCTCTGGTACGACGACAGGGTGCCCGCGAGGGGGGATCGTATTGACCATGGAAGCCGACCGTTCGCCGCGCCGGGCCCCGCGCCCTCGCTGCACGCAGAGGAGTTGCTCATGAGCGCCCTCGCGTTGTCCATTCTGCTGTCGCTCGTCTCCGCTGTCGCCTACGCGGGCGGGGCGATCCTGCAGGAACGTGTCGCGGATTCCGAACACGCCCGCTCCTACGCCGCCATGCGCAGGCCGGTGTGGTGGGCCGCCGTGGCGCTGAACGGGTTCGGTGGAGTGCTGCACGTGGTGGCGCTGGCCTTCGGCCCGCTGAGCGTCGTCCAGCCGATGGGCGCGCTGACCATCGTGTTCGCCCTGCCGATGGCGGCCCTGTTCGTGCGCCGCAAGGCCGGGGCCGCCGCCTGGCGGGGCGCGATCATGGCGACGCTCGGACTCGCGGGTCTGCTGTCCCTCGTCGGCACGTCCGAGGCGCAGTCCCTGGGCACCACCGAACGCGTGCTGCTGGCCGTCTTCACCGGCGCCGCGGTGGTGACGCTGATGGTGGCGGCCCGCGCCGCGCACCGGCACCCGGCGGTGCGCAGCACTCTGCTCGCGATCGCGTCCGGTATCGCCTTCGGTATGTCGTCGGTGTTCACCAAGGTGGTCGCCGTGGACTGGTCCGGTGGCCTCACGGCCGCGGATCTGCCCTCGCTGGCCCTGATCGGCGTGCTCGGTGCCTCCGGTCTGCTGCTGTCGCAGGCCGCCTACCGGGGTGGCGGCCTCACGGCCCCGCTCGCGACGCTGACGGTCGTGAACCCGGTGGTGGCGGCCGCGGTCGGCATCACGATGTTCGGCGAAACCTTCCGCTACGGCACCACGGGCACCATCCTCGCGCTGAGCTGCGGTGTGGTCGCGGCCGGCGGGCTGATCCTGCTCACCACGGAGCGACTGCAGCACGGCGCCCACGCCGACGCCCACCCGCTGCCCTCCGCCTTTCCTGCCCCTGCTTCCGCTGCTTCGGTACTCGCGGCACCGGTACCGGAGCAGACAGGGCTCGGCCACGAGGAGACGGCGGCGGTGACCGAGGAGCCCACCCGGCCGATTCCGGCCGCCGCGGTCTCGGCGGTGCTGGCCGCACCCTCGCAGGACACCTCCGACGAGGAGCCCCTCCCTTACGCGGCTTTCTACGGCATCCCCTACGTGCCGATCCCGATACCCGCCCGGGACCGGCACCGTATGCGGGTCAGATCCTGACGCCTCCGGCCCGGAGATAGGCCACCGGGTCGATGTCGCTGCCGAAGCCGGGCCCCGTCCGCACCTCGAAGTGCAGATGCGGGCCCGTGCTGTTGCCCGTGGAACCGGACCGGCCGATGCGCTGCCCGGCCGACACCGACTGTCCGGCCCGCACGGAGATCGCGGACAGGTGCGCGTACTGCGAGTAGCGCCCGTCGGCGTGCCGGATCACCACCTGGTAGCCGAAGGACCCGCCCCAGCCCGCGTCGACGACCTCGCCCACCCCGACCGCCCGTACCGAGGTTCCGGTGGGCACCGGGAAGTCGACGCCCGTGTGGTAGCCCTTCGACCAGGAGGAACCCGCCTTGTGGTAGGGCGTCCCGGTCGCGGCGCTCACGGGCGACATCAGCGTGCTGGTGGTCGTCTCCCTGGGAGCCTGGGTCGCCGCGGGCTTCTCGGCGGTGCGCGAAGGGGCCTTCTCCGTCCGGGACTTGCGGACGGGCTCGGCGGTGGCGGGGGCGCCGGGTGCGGCCTTCGTACGGAGGTTCAGTCGCTGGCCGGGGACGATGAGGTCCGGGTCGGCGCCGATCGTCTTGCGGTTGCCGGCGTACAGGCGCTGCCAGCCGCCCCGGACGGCGCGGTCGTCCGCGATGCCGGAGAGGGTGTCGCCGTGCACGACCGTGTACATCTCGGCGGTGCCCGCCTGGGACTGGGGTGTGGTCTGCGGTTTCACGTCACGGACGGTCCGCTGGGACGTCCGTTCCACTCCGGCCGAGTCGCGCGGGCCGCCCGTGGGATGGATGTCGGGGGTGTCGCCGCCCCGGGTGAGCCCGGCGCGCACCGAGCAGGCGGGCCAGGCGCCGGGGCCCTGCGCCTTGAGCACCTTCTCGGCCACGGCGATCTGCTGGTCCCGGGTGGCCAGATCCGCGCGTCCCGCGTAGGCGGTGCCGCCGTACGCCTCCCAGGTGGACTGGCTGAACTGGAGTCCGCCGTAGTACCCGTTGCCGGTGTTGATGCTCCAGTTGTTCGTCGACTCGCAGGCGGCGACCTTGTTCCAGGTCGCCATGTCCGCCGCGTCCGCCACTCCGGCGCCGACGAGCGGGAGCGCTATACCGGCGCCACCTGCGGTGACGGTGAGAGAGGCGCGGTTGATCCTGTTCGGTTGGTACCGGCGGTGCTTGCCGCGTACGGCCATGGAAGAGCCCCCTCACCTGTGCCAGGAGCCGCAAAAGTAAACGCTGCGAACAGGCCACACAAGCGGCAAACCAGCCTCTGTGCGGCCGAAGTACGTCTGCGGCGAGGCCGAAGTGGCCGGGAATACGCGTCGGTTGCGTGAGTGCTGAGGCAGTTGGGGGTTCTGGTGCGTATCTGCGTACGCAGGAACGGCCAACCCGGATGTGCGGTCGGCGTACCGGCACGTCAGGATGGTCCGCAAGGGCAATACTGACGAGCACGACACGAACGGCACCACCGATTCCAGGACCCACCGGCACCACCGTTTTCCAGGACCCACTAGGAGTCATCCGCATGAGCAACTCAGCCCAGATCGGCGTCACGGGACTCGCGGTGATGGGCCGCAACCTCGCCCGCAACTTCGCGCGCAACGGCTACACGGTCGCGCTGCACAACCGGACGGCGGCACGCACGCACGCCCTGGTCGAGGAGTTCGGGACCGAGGGCGACTTCATCGCGGCCGACACCGCCAAGGAGTTCGTGGCCGCGCTGGAACGGCCGCGCCGTCTGGTCGTCATGGTGAAGGCCGGTGAGCCGACCGACGCGGTGATCCAGGAGTTCGCCCCGCTCCTGGAGCCCGGTGACATGATCATCGACGGCGGCAACGCGCACTTCGCGGACACCCGGCGCCGGGAGCGCGACCTGCGCGAGCAGGGCATCCACTTCGTCGGCATGGGCGTCTCGGGCGGCGAGGAGGGCGCGCTGCTCGGCCCGAGCATCATGCCCGGCGGCCCGGTCGAGTCGTACGACTCCCTCGGACCGATGCTGGAGAAGATCTCCGCGAAGGCCGAGGACGGCACCCCCTGCGTCTCGCACGTGGGTCCCGACGGCGCCGGCCACTTCGTGAAGATGGTCCACAACGGCATCGAGTACGCCGACATGCAGCTGATCGGCGAGGCGTACCAGCTGCTGCGCGATGTCGCCGGGTACTCCCCCGCGCAGATCGCCGACATCTTCCGCACCTGGAACACGGGCCGCCTCGACTCCTACCTGATCGAGATCACCGCCGAGGTGCTGTCGCACGTGGACGCGGCGACGGGCAAGCCGTTCGTGGACGTGGTGGTGGACCAGGCCGAGCAGAAGGGCACCGGCCGCTGGACCGTGCAGATCGCCCTCGACCTGGGTGTGCCGGTGTCGGGCATCGCCGAGGCCGTCTTCGCCCGCTCCCTCTCCGGCCACGCGGCGCTGCGCGAGGCCTCGCGCGGTCTGGCCGGCCCGAAGGCGACCCCGCTGGGCGAGTCGGAGGCGGCGGCCTTCGCCGACCGCGTCGAGCAGGCGCTGTACGCGTCGAAGATCGTGTCGTACACGCAGGGCTTCCACGAGATCGCGGCGGGCGGCGCGGAGTACGACTGGGACATCGACCTCGGTGCGGTCTCCGCCCTCTGGCGCGGTGGCTGCATCATCCGGGCGGCCTTCCTGGACCGTATCCGCGCCGCGTACGACGCGCGGGCGGACCTGCCGAGCCTGCTGTCCGACGACACGTTCGCGCGGGAGATCGCGGGGGCGCAGGACGACTGGCGCGAGGTGCTGGTCGCGGCGACCCGCCAGGGTGTCCCGACGCCTGGCTTCGCGGCGGCCCTCGCGTACTACGACGCCCTGCGCGCGGAGCGGTTGCCTGCTGCGCTTACGCAGGGGCAGCGTGACTTCTTCGGCGCACACACGTACCGGCGCACGGACCGCGAGGGGGCGTTCCACACCCTGTGGGGCGGTGACCGGTCCGAGGTCACTGGCTGAGGGTCGCTCCGCGGGTTGGGCGGATGATTGGCCGCGGGCCTGTGGGGGTTGTTCGCGCAGTTCCCCGCGCCCCTTGAAGGCTCGTGAGGGTTGCTCCGCGGGATGGGCCGTTGTTTGCCGCGGGCCCGTGGGGGCTGTTCGCGCAGTTCCCCGCGCCCCCTGAGGGGCGCGTGAGGGTGGGCGGTCGGGTTTCCCGGCCGCCCACCTGGTGTTTGCGTCCCGGAGCCGCTTCAGTACAGCGGCGGGCCCGGTTCGGGGTCGGGTACCGGCTCGGGGCCCGGAGGCTGCGGGATCGGCGACGGGTCCGGGGACGGTACGGGAGTCGGTCCCGGGGGTTGGGGGCCCGGAGTCGGGTCCGGGTAGGGGCCGGGGGTGGGGCTCGGCGGGACAGGGCGGGGATACGGGTCCGGTTGCGTCACTGTGTGCTCCAGCCAGTGGGTACGTCGGCTCTGGACTTCTCCCCCGCGTACCCGGCGCACGTGCCCCCACTCACTCGGCGCGCTACTCACCCGGCGTCGGTGGCCCGTGACACCGCCGCGCCCGCCGCCAGACCCGGCCGGGGGCTGGACAGCACCGGCACCGCGGTGGTCGTCAGCGGCTGCGCCGGGGCCATGGAGGCCTGGGCGAGGATGATCGCGTCGGCGCTGTCGCCGGGGACGGAGTCCACCGCGTCGGCCACCGAACGGACGTAGCCCTCCGTGTCGCCCGCCTGGAAGAGGGCCCAGGCGCCGTCCACGAACAGGGTCAGCACGTCGGCGGGAAGCCCGGCACGACGCGCTTCCTCCTCGACGAGGGCCACCGTGGGCCCGAACGTGCTCTCCGAGGTCGCGACGACGACCACCCTCGGACCGAAGGCCACCGCCGCGGCGGCCATCGGACGGTCGACCCGTAGCACCGGCACCCCGACCTCCTCGGCGGCGGCCTCCGCGACACCGCCGATGGACGAGCAGGTACAGAGCACAGCGGCAGCGCCCCCGGCGACGGCCTGCACTAGGACGGCCCGGACAGCACCGGCCACGGCGTGGGGCCCGTCGGCCCGCGCCCTGATCAGCAGATCCTCGTGGACGAAGTGGACGAGTTCCAGGCCCGGGTGGTCCTCGTCGCACAGGGCGTCGAACACCGGGACGTGCAGGGGCGAGGTGTGCAGAAGGGCGAGCACGGTGCGAGGAGTCCCTTCGCCGGTCGACGTCGGATCAGCTCCGAGCGAGTCGGATCAGAAACGGTCGGGGTGTGCCGCGAGCCACTCCTTGGCGGCGCGGAGCAGGTCGGGGTCCGCCGCCGGGGCCTCGTCGGGGTGACGCTCGGCCCACTTCACGACGTACGGGCAGAGCGGGGCCACGACGATTCCCTCGCGGGCGGCCATGAGGTAGAGCTCGCGGGCCAGGGAACCCGCGATGCCCTTCCCCTCGTGCGCCGGCTCGACGATCGTGTGGACCGGGACCAGCGCGCGTCCGCGCGCGGCGAGCACGAAGTACTCGATACGGCCCACGACTTCCCCCGCCGCCACGGCCTCGAGGCGGCCCGCCGGCCGGTCGTCGCGGATCTCGATGTCACTCATGTGCACTCCTGGTCGGATCGTCGCATCGTCGCCGCGCCGGACGCACCGGATCGCCGCACGGTCAGACCGTGACCGCCTGCGGGCTGCGTTCCTGGTCCGAGCCCGGCACCGGCTCGGCCGGGTCGGCGCCCAACGCCACGACGCGGTTGCCCTGGTCCACATGGACCACCTTGGGCCGCAGCGCCCGCGCCTCGGCGTCGGTCACCTGAGCGTAACTGATGATGATCACCAGATCTCCGGGATGGACAAGGTGGGCCGCCGCCCCGTTGATCCCGACGACACCGGACCCCCGTTCACCCTCGATGACGTACGTCTCCAGCCGGGCGCCGTTGGTGATGTCGACGATGTGCACGAGCTCACCGGGCAGCAGGTCGGCGGCGTCGAGGAGGTCGGCGTCAATGGTCACGGAGCCGACGTAGTACAGGTCGGCCTGGGTGACGGTGGCGCGGTGGATCTTGGACTTGAATATCGTACGCATCATCGAGGCACTCCTGTGAGATAGGCTCCCTGCCTGCGTTTTTGCAGGTCAAGGTCCGTTTCCTCACCCTACAACGAGTCGCATGTCCGGGCAGCATTCCCCAGGTTTCTCAGGACTCATGCTGACCACTTGCCGACTTTCCTGACGCATCATCAGGTTGTGGCGGGAGGATTCCGCTCGCCCTCCCGGGCCCCATCGCGACGACTTCCCAAGCCCACGCAGCGCCCCCTCGGGTATCCGCGATCGCCATCACCCCGACGAGCTGACAGGGGTTCCATAGCCGCCCATGACCACGCGGAAGGTTCTCCTGGGCGCCGCGGGGAGCTCGACGCAGCGCGGCAACCTAGCAGCGAATCGCGGGTCGTCAAAGCCGACGATTCTCATGGCCATGGCCACGGCCCGACCGGCGCCCCTTCGGAGACACGGGGCGGGTGCCAAGAATCTTCGAAACCCAGCCAGAGCAGAACGCGGCCCACCGCAGCGATCAGCCCCGGCCAGCCTCAAGGAGCCCTCCTTGCCCATGGAACCGCAGCCGCACCTCAACGAACGCCGCACCGAGATCTTCGACTTCATCGAAGGCTGGTACAACCTGCACCGACTGCACAGCAGCCTCGACCACCGCAGTGCTCTCTGGGTGTTGGCTTCCATCGGGTCCGAGGAGCTGGTCTCCCAGGCCGCGCGCCACCGGGGGAGGCCCTGGCGTTGCTTGCCCCCCTGTACCCGCAGCCCGGGAGTGACTACCACCGACGTGCTGATGCCTGACTCGGCAGCGGAATCATCGGTGCCGAAGCGGGGGCAGGACGCTGGTCGGGCTGGCGCGGCGATCGGGGCAGGGAGGTCAGCGAGTCGCCGGACGAGGACGTCGCTGATGGAATCCGCTGTGGACAGATCACGCGCGTCCACCGGCTGCCTCAGGAGCGCGGCGGCGTTGCGGCCAACCTGTTCCGCCTCGTGGAGGCCGGCGGCCAGGGCGGGTGTCCGACGGCAGCACGGCCAGGACGGTCTGCGTGTGCCTGTGCTCCAGGGGAGCGGGGAGGCGTTGTCCGTTCGCGTGCATGACCGCCATCGGCGCCTGGGCCGCGGCATCGTAGGCGGCGCGGAGGTGTTCTGCGGTGAGTTGGGTGGCTTCGTCCTGCTGGTCATGACTGCGGGCGGCGTGCCGGCGGGCGGCGGCGATGGCGGCCAGGAGCAGAACGTCCATGACCACGGCGGTGGTGGTCCCGTCCGTGCCGCCGTCGACTGCGGGGGGATGAATGATCTGACGGGCCGCGCGGCGCAGGGCCCGCGTCTGCGGGTCTCGAGCCTGGACGTGGGAGCGGGTGGCGCGCTCGAAATACCGTACGGCGTCGCGCAGTTCGGTGCCCGCGTGCCCAGGGGAGGTCTGGGCGAGGGCGTCGAGGACCTCGCCGACCCCGTTCATATGGGCCGCGACCGTCCCGTCGTCGGCGGAGGCCATCGCTACCAGGACGTCCTCAGTGGCCTCCGTGGCGAACAGGTGGCCCGGGCGGGTGCCGACCCGCCGAGGGGCGTTGCGGGGGCGGGTATGTGCTGCAATGGGTGAGTGAAGTTTGAGCATGACAACATGGCCGGTGTCCGCCTGGCTGTGGCGCTGGTGAATCTTGAGGCGGATGGTTCGTGGCGGGCCGAAGCGTTGGAGCAGGTGCTTGAGCGTCATGCGATTCGGCGTGCCCGGGTGACCGGTTCGGCCGGCGAGGAGATCCGGGTGTGGTCGCGGCGGTTGCGGCCCGTTTTCGAGGCTGCCTCGCAGGACGCACGGTGCGAGACGGTCAACGCCCTGCTCGCCGACGGTGCCGGAAGGGTCTTTCTGACCACGCACGACGGGTTGCGGCCACATCTGCACTTCGCGCCGGACGGCAAGGACGTGCAGAGCCGTGTGCGGGCCGTGACCGCGGGCGGGCTGGCCATCTTCGCCCTGGAGGCGGAGGGCCGGCGGCTGGGGGTGTGCGCGTTGGATTCATGCCGGACGGCTTTCGCCGACACCAGCCGCAATGGTCGCCGCGCCTACTGCAGTGCTCGCTGTGCCAACACGGACGCGGTCCGCCGCCATCGTACGAAGCAGGGCTGACGGCCGCGGGCCTGGTGGTCAGGTGGGGATGAGGGCCGCGACGAGCGGGACGGCGGCGATGCCCATGACGGTCTGTGCCGCGGTGATGCCGGCCATCATCGGTGCGTCGCCGCCGAGCTGTCGGGCCATGATGTACGACGACGATGCCGTGGGCAGTGCCTGGAAGAGCACGGCGACGAGCAGTGCCGACGCCCCGAGGCCGAGAGGCCGGGCCAGCAGGTAGGTCACGGTCGGCATGAGGACGAACTTCATGGCCGAGGACGTGAGGATCGGGCCCGTCCATGCGCGCGCCCGGCCGAAGCGCAGCGCGGCGCCGATGCACAGCAGTCCCAGCGGCATCGAAGCGGCTCCGAGCGACTGCAGGGCGGGTTCGATGCCCGGTGGCAGACCCAGGTTCAGGGTCCGGAGGAGGCCGCCTGCCACGCAGGCGAGGATGAGCGGGTTGGTCGCCAGTTGCCGGGCGATGCCCGTGAGACTCAGGCGGGCGCCGCCGAACCGGGCGAAGACCAGCACGCACAGCACGTTGGCCGTGGGCACGATCGCCGCGTTGCAGACAGCGGCCATGGCCACACCCTGTGTGCCGTACAGGCCGGAGGCGATGGTCACGCCGATGTAGTTGTTGAACCGGATGCTGCCCTGGAAGACCGAGGTGAAACCGTCGCCGGGCAGCCGCATCAGGGGCCTCAGGGCGATGACCAGCGCGGCGACCACCACGGTGGAAGCGACCAGGACGGCTGTCAGGGCTCCCACCGGAAGGTCATGGGTGTCGGCCGTCGCGAGACTGTGCAGGAACAACGCCGGCAACAGCACTCGGTAACCGAGGCTCTCGGCCCCGGACCAGAAGCTCTCGCCCCGGATCATCGACCGCTTGACGGCGAAGCCGAGCCCGGTCAGCAGGACGACCGGTATCAGGGCCTTGAGCGTGAGTGTGATCATGAGGCGACCTCGTCGAGGACGTCCAGGCCGTCCAGGACATCGACCACGGTGCGGCAGCCCGCTTCCAGCGTGGTGATGTCGGTGGCGAAGGAGAGCCGCAGATGGCCCGGCGCGCCGAAGGCGCTGCCCGGCACCGTTGCGCATCCCGCGTCCAGGAGTGCGTCCGCCACCGCGAGATCGTCACCGGTCGCATGGCGCGGGAAGAGGTAGAACGCGCCGTCGGGAGCCGTCGTTTCCAGGTGTGGGCTCCGGCGCAGGATCGCCAGCGCGGCGTCCCGGCGGCGGTGGTAGACCGCCCGCCGCTCCGCCAGGATTTCCTGGGGCCCGTCCAGGGCGGCGACGGCCGCCAACTGGCTCACGGCCGCCGTCTGAGTGCAGTTCTGCGTCTGTACGGCGGTGACGGCGCGCACGAGGCCGGGCGGGCCCAGACCCCAGCCGACGCGCCAGCCGGTCATCGCGTACGCCTTGGATACGCCGTCGACGAGCAGGATCCGCTCCCGCAGATCCGGTGCGACCTGCGCGAGGCCGACATGCTCCCGGTCGTCGTAGCGGATGTGGGCGTAGATCTCGTCGGACAGGACCGTGACGTTGGGGTGGGGCCGCAGCACCTCCGCGAGGGCCGCCAGTTCGTCATGGCTGCAGGTGGCGCCGGAAGGATTGCCGGGAGCGTTCAGCACGACCCAGCGCGTCCGTTCGGTGATGGCCTCCCGCAGAGCTTCCGGGGTAAGCCTGAAGCCCGACTCGGCGGGGCAGTCGACGACCACCGGCAGCCCGCCGCACAGGCGGATCATGGCGGGGTAGCTCGGCCAGTACGGCGCCGGGACGATCACCTCGTCCCCCGGGCGCAGGGTGGCGAAGAACGCGTTGAAGATGACCTGTTTCGCCCCGCACCCCACCGCTACCTGGGCGTCCGCGTACTCCAGTCCGCGATCCCGTTCCACCGCGTGCCGCACGGCCCGGCGCAGTTCGGGCAGGCCGGCTGCGGGGCTGTAGCCCAGTGCGCGGCCGGCCGCGCACTGGGCCGCGGCGATGACGTGGCCGGGCGGGGCGAAATCGGGCTCACCGAGCGTGAGGTCGACGATGTGACGGCCCTGCGCGCGATGCTCGGCCGCGCGGCGGGCCATCTCGAGGATGGGCGATCCGGCAGGCGTCCCCGGGCGACCGGTCACCGCGTATCCCTCCCATGGGGGAGGGACAGCCGCGCATGGCCGGAGGGCAAGGGCATTCTGTGCCGCGGAGGCAGACGCCCCGGGGCACCGAGTATCGAAGCAGGCATACGGACAGACTGATGTAACCGTGCGGGGCACTACAACCATTACACGACAGGCTCGGGAGCGAACGAAAGGGCTGGTCACAGCTGTCCGTCGAGCCATCTCGGACGGCGGACCGGCGCACCCTCGCCCTGGCGAACAGTGGATTCCAGTCGCCCGGACACATCCCGACTCGCCACCCTCCGGTACACGGAAGCGCCGACCATGAACCGAAAACGCGGTCAGTGCTCAGGGGTTGCTGTGAAGTCAGCGGTGATGGGCCGTCGACTTCTCTGCCGTGGCGGCTCGCGTCCTCCGGGCAGGACACCTGGGCAGAGCCGTCCTTGTTCGTGCGGCTGTGCTCGCGACGACCGCATTCGGGTCAGGCTTCAGAGAAGGGAGGAGAGACCGTCGAGGAGTCTGTCCACGTCGTCGGCAGTGTTGTACGGTGCCAGGCCCACCCGCAGGGCGGGGTCCTGCAGCTTCAAGGCGGCGAAGGGCTCGTACGCGTAGAACGACCCGGCGGGGGCCAGGATGCCGCGTGCGGCCAGGCGCGCCTGGGCCTCGCGGGCATCGCGGCCTTCGAGAGTCATCAGGAGGGTCGGGGTACGGTCGGCCGCCTTCGAGTGCACGGTGACGAGATCACCCAGAGCGCGCAGACCGTCGTGCAGCGTCGTACGCAGCGTCTGCTCGTGCTCGTGCAGAGAGCCCAGAGAATGTGCGAGCCGCTCCCTGCGCGTGGCTCCTGCACCCGGGTCGATCGCGGCGAGGAACTCCACGGAGGCCGTGGCTCCCGCCAGGATCTCGTAGGGCAGCGTGCCGAACTCGAAGCGCTCCGGCACGGTGTCGGGGGACGGCAGGAGCTTGTCCGGCTGGAGGGTTTCGAGGAGGCCGGGCGCTCCTGCGAGCACGCCGCAGTGCGGTCCGAGGAGCTTGTACGGCGAGCAGACGAACAGGTCCGCACCCATCGCGGGCACGTCCACCAAGTGATGGGCGGCGTAGTGCACCCCGTCCACGTACACCAGGGCGCCGACCTCGTGGGCCCGGTCGGCGATCCGGCGTACCGGCGGCTTGGTGCCCAGCACGTTCGAGGCCGCTGTGACCGCGACCAGCCGGGTCCGGGGCGACAGCGCCCGCTCGAACGAATCGAGGTCCAGCTCCGTCGTCCCGGCGTCGATCTCGATCCAGCGGACCGTCACTCCCGCGCGCTCGGCCGCCTGGACCCAGGGGCGGACGTTGCAGTCGTGGTCCAGGCGGCTGAGGACGATCTCGTCGCCCGCCTTCCAGCCCTTGGCCAGGTGACGGGAGAAGTCGTACGTGAGCTGGGTGGCGCTGCGCCCGTGGACGATGCCATCGGCAGGCATGCTGAGCAGGTCGGCGTAGGCGGCGCGGAACTCCGTGACGGCGCGCTCGGCGTTCAGCTCGGACGGGCTGACAACACCCCGGTTGGAGAGGGGGCCGGTCAGCGTCGCGGTGATGGCGTCGGCGACGGGGCGGGGGGTCTGGGTCCCGCCCGGGCCGTCGAAGAAGACGAGGCCGTGGTCGAGGGAGGGGAAGTGGGCCCGGAGAGCGGTCAGGTCGATGGCCATGGCCTCGGCTTTCTGCAGAAGTGGGGACCGATCCTGCGAACGGCTGCCGACTGCCGGCGACAGCGAGGACGACAGTGCGGGTGGGGCGCGCCCTTCCGGCCCGTTGCCTAGACTCTGGCACCGGTGGAAGAACACGTAAAGCGATGGATCGAGAAGGGAAAGTTCACGAGTCGTGAAGTCTCAGCCGGATCTGAAGCTTTTGTCCACGTTCATGGCCGTGGTGGACCGTGGCTCCATGGCCGAAGCTGCGGCAGCTCTCGGCTACGTACCCTCCGCGGTGTCCCAGCACATCGCCGCGCTGGAGCGTGACATGGGCATCGAGCTGGTCCTCCGCCGCCCGGGCAGCCGGCTGATCCTCACAGCGGCCGGCCGCTCCCTCGCGCAAGCGGCCGAGACGCTCTTCGACGCGACCGCCCGATTCCAGGACACTGCCAACGGCATCTCGAACCGTGAAATCGCCGAACTGCGCGTCGGTGCCTATCCCAGCGCGATGAGTCACCTGCTCCCCGGGATCCTGTCCGTTCTCAAGCCTCGTGGCTTCAGCCCCCGCATCCGCCTCATCATCGTGGAGACGGACAAAGGGTTGCCCAAGGTCAAATCGGGTGACCTCGACCTACTCATCGCCTACCGGTACCTGCCCGAGGACCCACCGACCGCCTCCGGTGAGTGGACCATCACTTCTGTGGGGCACGAACCGCTGGTCCTTGTCACGGGCACCCGGCAGGAACGTCGCCCGATGGACCTGGCGGAATGCCTTGAGATGGAATGGACGTCGGGCCACACACACAGTCCCGATCGGCGTCTGCTGCATCGCTGGGCCGGAGAACTGGGGATCTCTCCCGACGTCACGCTGGAAACCGAGGACCTGCACAGCATGCTTGCCATGATCAGATCCGGTTTGGCGGTGGGACTGATCCCAGCGACTCTCATCAGCGGAGAGAAGGACAGGTCCGGAGTCGAACGGGTTGTCCTTCCACCCGGAGCCACGACCCTCCACCGCGAGATCCTCGCCGTGAGCAGACCAGGCACCCGCCTCCCCATCATCAACGAGTTGGTCACGTTGCTGAACGAGGCTTTGGGGAGAGTCCGGTTGTAGGGGGTCGAGAAGTCCGGGTCCTGACGGTTCTACGGACCGGCTACCGATTGTGCCGCCCACCACGCGGCGATCTGGGCCCGGGAGGAGAAACTGAGTTTGGTCAGGATTCGGTCGACGTGACTGTCGATGGTGCGTGGCGACAGCACGAGTTCGGCGGCGATCCGCCGGTTGGTCATGCCCAGGGCCACCAGTGCGGCTACCTGCTCCTCCCTGCGGGTCAGTGGGCTCTCGGATGCCGTAGCCGCGTCCGGACGGGTCGTACGGGCACCGGTCTCGGTCTGGCTCTCCAGGGCGTAGTCGATGGCTGCGGCAGCGCCGTCGAGCGCGGCGCCGTCCTGCAGCGCCTGTTCGTACCCGTCATGGCCCAGAGCCTGGCGCACCTCGGTCGAGCAGCGGTCATGGAACTCCGTGTCCTGCGGCTCGCCCATGGCGATGGTGACGTCGATGTCGTGGCGTAGCGACCGCGCCAGACCCAGGAGGCGGCCGGCCCGCCGATGGTCACCGCCTGAAGCGGTGATCCAGGCCAGCTGCTCCACCATCTTGGCGATGCCGAAGGTGTCGTCGAAGCCCCGCAACGCCTCCAGTGCGGACCGCGCCAAGGTGTCGGCCTCCGACAGTTCGCCCAGTGTCCAGGCACGACGGCCCATGGCCATGAGCAGATGAGCACGGGCCCATTGCTCACCGTGGGTCTCAGCGGCCGCGAGGGCTTCCCGCGCGATCTGGGGCGCGCGCGGGTTCTCGGCCGCGTTGCTGACGATGGCCAGTGTGCACAGCCAGGTCACCGTGCCGAACCGGTCACCGAGTGCGGTGTGGTCAGCCACTGCCTGCTCCACATGGGAGAACGCTTCCGCTACCCGGCCCTGGAACAGCGTCGACACGCCCCAGTAGCCGCGCACACGGGCGGAGAGGGCTGGTTCGCCCAGCCGCTCGGCAAGTGCGCCGGCCTCCGTCAGCCACCCGTCCGCTGCCGACAGGTCGGACTGCAACAGCGCCATGTGCGCGGCCGCCACCAATGCGTGAGCCCGCGCCGGAGTGGGGTCTGGCGCCTCCGTGAGAGCTCTCTCCAGCTGCCGCCGTCCCTCGCTGCGGAATCCACCCGCGACCCAGTAATAGAGGAGGGCGTCGGCCAATGCCAGCGTGGCCTGCGGGTCATCGCAACAGGACGCGTCGCGCGGCATCGCCGAGTTCAGCGTCGACGGCACGTTCCGGTACGCCAAGGCTGTCAGCAGATTGCCGTGCTCGGCCCGTAGCCGTGCCAGGATCTCCGGCTGACGCGGCCGCGGGTTGCACCAGTTCTCGTGGAGGCTCTTGGCCAGGGCGAGATAGAAGTCACGGTGCCATCGCCGCACCCGCTGGTCCTCGCGGGCGTCGTCGGTCAAACGCTCGCACCCGTACTGGCGAATGGTCTCCAGCAGCCGGTAACGGGGCGCTCCTCCGTGATGGGCGCACTCCACCAGCGACTGATTGACCAGCCTGTCCAGCAGGTCCACGACATCACTCCGCTCGACTGCCCCGCCCGTGCACACGTCCTCGACGGCGTCCAGCGTGAAACTCCCGGCGAACACCGACAACCGGGCCCACAGCACCTGTTCCGCGGGGGTGCACAGATCCCAGCTCCAGTCGATGGCCGCGCGCAGCGTTCGCTGATGGGGTCGCGCCGTTCGACTGCCGGCCGTGAGCAGTGCGAACCGGTCCTCCAGCCGTTCCGCCACCTGTTCCACCGACAGGGTGCGCAGCCGGGAGGCGGCCAGCTCGATCGCAAGCGGCAACCCGTCCAGATCCGCGCACAAGCGACTGACTGTTTTCCTGTTCTCGTCGGTGACCTGGAAGCCCGGTCGCACTGCCGAGGTCCGGTCCCGCAACAGCTCTGCCGCTTCCGGCCCGTCGAGCGCCGGAACCGGAAAGACGTGCTCACCCGTCAGCGCCAAGGGCTCCCGGCTGGTGGCCAGGACCCGCAACCCGGGCGCCGCCTCCAGCAGTTCCTGTGCCAGTTCCGCGCACGCGTCGAGCAGATGCTCGCAGTTGTCCAGCACCAGCAGCACCCGGCGCCCGGACAGATGGGCGGCGAGCTGCTCACGGACCGGCCGGACACCTTGGTCGGACAGACCCAGCGCGGCTCCGGCCACTCCCGGCACGGCAGCCGGTTCGTGCACAGAGGCCAGGCCGACCAGCCACACCCCGTCCGGGAACGCCTTCGACGACGCTGCGGCCGTCTCCCGGGCCAGCCGGGTCTTGCCCACCCCGCCCGCTCCGGTCAGCGTCACCAGCCGCGCCGCCCCCAGCAGACGCCGCACCTCGGCAACCTCCCGCCCTCGTCCCACGAAACTCGTGAGCGGAGCAGGCAGGCCGTTCCCCCTTCTCCTCGTGCCCGTCATGTTCCGCAGGCCACCTTCGGACACCGACAGCCGGGAACCGGTGCTGACCGAACCGTCTCGTGAGACATAGGCTTGACCCGTATCCCTGGCAGTCCCCGAACTGACGCACGACTCGCCTCCGCTGAATGCGTGGCGGTGGCGGGCGACGGCCCCCGGCGTCTCGGGCGCCTGCCTCCAAGCGCCGGCGGCCCCTCTCGACCGCCCGGGCGTTCGCCTCCGGCCCGGTGGGAATCCACCCCGACGGCCCCCGGGCGAGCGTCTCCCCGATCGCGACCATCCGCTTCAGTTCGGCGTCGTCGTCCTGGCTGCCCTGGCCGTTTCCGCGGTTGCGTCAGTCGCTGGTGGTCAATACCCAGGGAGCGGTCGCCGGCATCAACATCGGCGGTCGGACACACGCCACGCGGTGCGTCGGCGTAGGACGGCGCCAAGAACGTGACGTCGCCATCGTCACCGGAACACCGGTGGTCCGTCCGGACCTCGGCGTTGAGTTCCCCGACGTCGAGATGACAGGAACGGATAGACACATTGATCTATGTACCACATATAAAGATGAATGCTGTAAAGACCTGATATTTGGGACCGGGTTTGGCGTGCAGGACCGCTCCGGTGCCGGCCCTGGACACCCGCTGGGGACCGGATACGTCCGATCAGCTTCGGGCCGACCGTTCCGCGGAGCGTCCCGAGGTGTTCACGCCAAGATCCGCTGGCGCATCGAGCACGACTACCGGGAACTCAACCACGGCCTTGGTCTGGACCACTTCGAGGGCCGCTCCTGGAACGGCCGGCATCACCGCGTCACCCTGGTCACCGCCGCCCACGCCGGACTCACCCTCTACCAGACCCTCGACGCCCTCCAGGACCTGCTGAACTGCTGGACCGACACCCGCACCACCTACCGCCGCCCCCTGCCCAGAACATCCACCACCAGCCAGGATCCAAGATCCAGAACGACCTGACGGAGTCCTACTAGGTAGCTGTTCCGTAGGACTACCGATGAATCGGCGCGCCCCCCGGCCGAAGCTGGTGCAAGCCCCCCCCCGGCCATGCGGTGCGGGGAGCGCGGAACGCACCGGCGTTCCTCCCGACCGGTCGCCCCCGCGACAGCGGGGCGAACAGATTCGGGACCATCGGACAAGCCAAGGAGCACGAGTTGTCTTCCTCCCTCACACAAACCCCCGCGCCGGAGGCGGCGCCCGGCAGACGCCCCCGTACCCGTGGGCGCCACCGGGTGATGATCGCTGCGAGCGTGCTGGTGGCCCTCACCGGCGGCCTCGTCGCCGGGGGCGGCAGCGCGTCCGCGCAGACGCCGCCGGGCAACTGCAACTCCGTCTGCAACCAGGCCCCGCCGCCCAGCGTATCCGAGCATCAGTGGGACAACGCCGTCCGGGCCGCGGACTTCTGGGCCAACCACCAGACCGACCGGCACGACATGATCCGGACCGGCGCGAGCAGCAGCGTCCCCACCCTCATCTACCACGGCGGCTCCGGCTGGCCGCCCGCGTCACAGGGTGACCAGTGGTACGGGTACTGGGACAGCCGTCAGCACGCCAACGAGTTCGTGTACACCGGCGGGCGCTACGACGACAGCGACGGGCTCCTCAGCTGGGCGGAGCAGAACCGGGGAGCATCGTCATCGCGTGCCCACTCCAGCCACCCCGGCAGCCCCGCGCCGTACGTGGAGTACGACTTGGACGCCTACCAGAGGCCGGGAGCGGCGCGCAGCGGGAGCCGTCTCATACGCAACCCCAGCACCGGCAACGTCTACGCGACGTTCGACCACTACCAGTCGTTCAACTTCCTCGGCCGCTTCTGAGCGCCGAGTACGACCCGCGGGACTGAAGGCGGGGTGGAGGACATGGAAACACGTCCCCCACCTCGTCAGTCCTCCGCCGCCGAGGAAGTCTGATTCGGCCATCCCCCGAAGCCGCAGTTCAACCCGTTCCGCTGCGGCGACGACCACGTGATGGCTGGGCATGTCGAGCGGGCCGACCGGGCGCAGATTCCGGCGCGCCCGGCCGGTTGGCTGGAGGAAGTGGTCCGCTCCGAGGTCCGCGCCCTTGATCGCCTGGTTGAACACGCGCCGGATCGGAGGCAGGACTGTGCGGTCGCGGACAGTCCCGGTACAGCGGGTCAGGTGCCGTCGACGCCGGATGGCCGACGGCGGCGCGAACGACGCCTTAGCCAGGGCGCGTCCGACTCTCTTGCAGATCCATTCGGAGTTCTCGATCCGCAGGGCATGCCGTGGGCCCGAGGAAGACCAGGTCGTCTTCACCGCGCTCAGCGACGAAAACGAAGTACGCACGAACGAGGAGAGAGTGTCATGACCGTCCTGCGCTCCGACGGAGTGACGCTGACAAACAGGGCGGGGCCGACAACCCGGCCGGCGCTGGGCATCCTGGTCGCCTCCGGGGACGTCCTCGGCGTACGGCTCAGCACTCAGGACGGCACGTCGGCAGGGAACGGGCTGGACACACGCACCTACTGGTACGACGGACAGGCGGGCGCATACCGCCTGCCCCTCGCGCTCATCGCCGACGGCTCGCAGGACGCCCTCGTCGCCGCTTTGAAGAAGCAGCTCAAGGGCCGGGAGGGCACGGACGCGGACACGGTGGACGGGGCGTTCGCCGGCCGGTCGGGCCTCGTCGATCTCCTGAACGACATGACCTTCACCGCCGACGGCGGACTGCGGGTGACCTTCGCCCGGGGCTCGGTCGGCGCCGCCCCTGCCGGCTCCTACGTGGTGACCCTCTCCAGGGCGACGGTCACCCCCTGGCTGTCCCCCTTCGGCAAGCGCGCCCAGCAGCAGACCGAACAGCCGTCCGACTCACTCGACCTCGGGGCGGCAGCCACCCCCACTCCCGTCGTCCCCACCCACACGGCCTCCGGCGACGACGACACCGACTGCGGGAAAGTCGTGTGCGTCGCCCTGACCTTCGACGACGGCCCCGCAGCCCCGGAGACCGCGACCCTGCTGACATATCTCGCACGGTACCGGGCCCGGGCCACCTTCTTCACAGTCGGCCAGAACGTCGCCGCCCACCCCGACCTGGTCCGCGCGGAGTCCCGCGCCGGCCACGAGGCGGGCAACCACTCCTGGAGCCATCCCGACCTCACCAAACTCACCTCCGGACAGGTCGCCCACCAGCTCAACCGCACCAGCGCAGCCATCAAGGCCGCGACCGGCAAGGAGCCCGTCCTCTTCCGCCCGCCCTACGGCGCCGTCAACAGCACCGTCCGCGGCGCCACCACGCTCTCCCCGGTGCTGTGGACCCTGGACACCGAGGACTGGAAGTACCCCGACGCCGCGAAGGTCGCGCAGAGCGTCATCGGCAAGGTGAAGCGCAACGACGTCGTCCTCATGCACGACATCCACCCGACGTCGGTCGCGGCGGTCCCGCGGATCCTGCGCACCCTCACCGCCGACGGCTACCATTTCGTCACGGTCAGTCACCTACGTGCCACCATGTGACCACTTCTCAAGATCGACTTCGGCTGCACCCGGCGCCGCCCCGCCCACCCCGGGGCACTCCCCCGCACCTCAAGCACAAAGGAATCACACAAGAGTGACAGGACGATTGACGCGCCCATGGCCAGGCCCTACCTTCTGACCGATTTACCGAACCACGTTCGAAATCCCGGTCAGTCGAGGTGCCCCCGCACGCCACCTTGGAGAGCACGATGAGCTCAAACCCCCACCTGTCCCGCCGTGGCCTCCTGGGCATGACGGCCGCCGTGCCGCTCGCCCTGACCCTCGGCGCGGGCACCGCGCAGGCCGCCGACTCGGCGTACGCGATGGTCTACTTCACCGAGTCGACCAACCTCGGCGACGGTACCGACTACGGCCTCCACCTGGCCGTGAGCCCCGACGGCCTCAACTGGACCCCGCTCAACCAGAACGACCCGCTGGTCACCCCCACCGCCGGCGCCCTCGGCCTGCGCGACCCGTTCCTGACGCGCAGGCAGGACGGCACGTTCGTGGTGCTCGCCACCGACCTCAAGGGCACGGACTGGAGCTACAACAGCCAGTACATCCATGTCTGGGACTCCGCCGACCTGCGCACCTTCACCGGCTACCGGCGTCTGAAGCTGCACGACATGACGACCCACAGCTGGGCGCCCGAGGCGTTCTGGGACGCGGGCCGGGGCCAGTACGCGGTCATCGGCGTCTTCTACGCCTGGCGGTCCAGCAGCCTGGCCTCCGGCGCCTGGACCACCCTGGACCAGAAGACCTACACCCAGCCGGTCAACTCCAAGCACTGCGGCATCACCACGATCACGACGGCCGAGTACGACAACCTGCTCGCGAAGTGGGGCGCACCGGCCTGGAACCGGCTCAAGTCCTACAACTACCCGGCGCGTTACGTCCGCCACTCCGACTACGCGGGCCGCATCGACGAGTACCCCGTCGAGCCGTACAAGGACTCCCTGTGGACCCTCGTCCCGGGCCTGGCCGACAGCTCCGGAGTCTCCTTCCGGTCGGTCAACCACCCCGACCACTACCTGCGGCACTACGACTACGCCCTCCAACTGGACACGGACGACGGCACCTCGACCTTCGCCGCCGACGCGACCTTCCACCGCACGGCGGGTCTCGCGGACGCGAGCTGGGCCTCCTTCCGCTCGTACAACAACCCCACCCGCTACATCCGGCACTCCAACTACGTCCTACGCATCGACCCGATCTCCACCACCACCGAGAAGCAGGACGCGACCTTCCGCGTCGGCTACTGACCATGGAAGGCACCCTCATGTCGCACACCCCCGCGCGGGGCTGGGCCAGGCGCATCACGGCGCGCGTCCTCGCTCTCGCTCTCACCCTGGCCGGACTGGCAGTCCTGGCCCACCACGATCCGTCGGCGCCGCTGTCCGCCGAGCCGGCCGCGGTCAGCACCACGCAGGCCGCCGTCACCCCGCCGTCGATGGGCTGGGCGTCCTGGAACAGCTTCGCCAGCAGCATCGACTCCACCGTCATCAAGCAGCAGACGGACGCCCTGGTCTCCTCCGGCATGGCGACGGCCGGCTACCAGTACGTCAACCTCGACGACGGCTGGTGGCAGGGCGCCCGCAACGCCGACGGCTCCATCGCCGTCGACGCGAACCTGTGGCCGAGCGGCATGCAGGCCGTCGCCGACTACATCCACAGCAAGGGGCTCAAGGCCGGCATCTACACGGACGCCGGCAAGCAGGGCTGCGGCTACTACTACCCCACCACCCGCCCCGCCGCGCCCAACACCGGCATGGAGGGCCACTACCAGCAGGACCTGGAGACCTTCCAGCGCTGGGGCTTCGACTACGTCAAGATCGACTGGTGCGGCGGCCGGGTGGAGGGCCTCGACCCGGAGACGACGTACAAGGCGATCGCCGCCGCCAACGAGGCCGCCACCGCCGTCACCGGACACCGGCTCGTGCTGTCCTTCTGCGAGTGGGGCAGCGGACTGCCGTGGAACTGGGCCACCGGCTACGGCGACCTGTGGCGCACCAGCACCGACGTCATCCTGTGGGGCCAGACCCCGACCACCTCCCTGATGCTCACCAACTTCGACCGGGGCCTGCACCCGGCCGCCCAGCACACCGGCTACTACAACGACCCCGACATGCTGATGGTCGGCATGAACGGCCTGACCGCGGCCCAGAACCGGCTGCACATGGGCCTGTGGGCGATCTCCGGCGCCCCGCTGCTGGCCGGCAACAACCTGGCCACGATGAGCACCGCCACCCGCGACATCCTCACCAACCCCGAGGTCATCGCCGTCGACCAGGACCCGCGCGGCCTGCAGGGCGTCAAGGTCGCCGAGGACAGCCGCAACCTGCAGGTGTACGGCAAGGTCCTCGCCGGCACGGGCAAGCGCGCGGTGCTGCTGCTCAACCGTACGTCCGCGTCGGCGTCCATGACCGTGCGCTGGGCCGACCTCGGCCTGACCAACGCCTCGGCGTCGGTGCGCAACGCCTGGACCGGTACCAACGCCGGTTCCTACGGCACGAGTTACTCCGCGACCGTGCCGGCCGGCGACGCCGTCCTGCTCACCGTCACCGGCACCGAGGCGTCCGGGTCGACCTACGAGGACACCAGCACGGCCACCACACCCACCTTCAGTGCCGTGACGACCGGCGCGGCCGGCACCGAGCTGGTGGACATCACCTACGCCAACAGCGGCAGCACGGCCCGCAAGGCGACCATCCAGGTCAACGGCCAGTACACGTCCGTGGTCTCCTTCCCACCGACAGGCTCTGCCTCCACGTACCGGACCGTGTCCGTACTGGCGCACCTCGCCAAGGGCACCAACACCGTGCGCTTCGCCGCGGTCTCCGGCGCCACCGCGCCCGACATCGACGCGATCCGGGTCCAGGACATTCCCGGCACCAACGGCGTCGCCCTCGTCGGCGCCGCCTCGAACCGCTGCGCCGGCCTGGAGAAGAACACCATCACCGACGGCTCCCAGGCCCTCCTGTGGGACTGCTTCGGCGGACGGAACGAGACCTTCACCCAGACCTCGCGCGGCGAGCTCGTCGTCTACGGCAACAAGTGCCTGGACGCCAACGCCGCCGGAACCACCAACGGCACCAAGGTCATCATCTGGAACTGCAACGACGGCACCAACCAGAAATGGACCGTCCACTCCGACGGCACGATCACCAACAATCTGTCGGGACTGTGCCTCGACGCCGAGGCAGCCGCGACCGCCAACGGCACCAAGCTGGTCCTGTGGACCTGCAACGGCCAGACCAACCAGCAGTGGACCCTCAACTGACCTGAGGCGCACCTCCTGCACTGCCCGTCGCCGGGCCGGCCGTCGAACCGGTCCCGGCGGCGGGCGGTGCCGTGCGCCGGGTGGGACGGCCGGCAACCTGCCAGGTCTCCGCCACCAGGGGCCGGATGATGTCGACGACCCGGTACGGGCGGACGCCTGCCCGACCGAGGTCGACTCGCTCGCCCCGGTCGAGCGGATGCTCCGGCGGATCTGCGCGAGCGCGTTCTCGGCGACCGGGTGCGGGAGATGTCGTGCGGGAGCCGAGCCACGCAGCAAGCCTTCCGAGCAGGGCGCGGGGCGGGGCAGCAGGCATCCTGCCGCGGTGCGGGTCAGCAAGCCGGAATCCGTCCGACCCGATGCCGACCGTTCGTACGTCCGGCGGACGGCGCAGACCCGTGCGACGCACCACGTCCGACGTGGTGCGCCGCATGCGTGCCCGTCCGGTGTGGGTCGCGGCTTCCTGGTCGGCGGGCTTCGGGCCTCAGTAGGCCGTACGCCCGCTGCGGGTGCCGCCGCCGTTCGTGGTCACGAAGTAGAACGTGGTGCTGTTCAGCACGTCACTGGCCACCACCTTGTAGCCGGCGTCCTCCGTGACCAGGGTCCAGTGGTCCTGGCAGTAGCCATGAGCGGCCCAGCACACGGCCACCCACTGGCTGCCGCCGGAGTCGATCCGCAGGTTGATGTCGTTGCAGCGCGAACTCGTCGTGTAGGTGCCGCTGTAGCCGTTCGGCGGCAGATTGATCGCCACCGATCCGCCGTAACAGGTGACCGCCGCCTGGTCGGCCCCGGCGGTGCTCGCCGACGCGGTGACCGGCACCAGAAAAGAGAGGAACAGCGTGCTCGCGGCCAGGATACCCAGCCGACGTGTACGGAGCCCTCTCTCCCGTATACGACCCATGATCTGTCCTTTCCGTTCGAAGAATGGTGATCGAATTCCAGTCGCCGAATTACGGTCGCTACAGAACCGTCCCGGTGTTTCCTTTGTGGCTGGCTTGAAGGCATGTTCCCAACGCCCGACTCGAACTGTCATGCTCATTCGATTCCAGTGAAGATTCGCAGGTGCATCTGGGGGGAGTCAGCGGATGCTCCGCTTCCATTTCAGTGCCGAGGACTTGGCGCGCACACGGGTGGCACCCTCGCCTCATCCGTTGTGGGAGATCGCCTGCAGCCTCCACAGATTCCAGACCCGAAGTGGCAGATGGAACTACGCGGATTGGTATGAACGCGCCTGCGGGAATCTTGAGGAAACCGGTCTCGCGCAACCGGTGAGAACGATGTTGCTGCCGCTCTTCCCCCGCGCGCGCTATTTCGCCGACTTTCTCACGCCGTTCGAAGGCGTCGACGGTCTTGAGCCCGCGCTGGAGGCCATACTCGCGACGCCCGAGGGGCAGGTGAACCATGAGATGGCCATGGCCGCGCGGGCGAGCCGGGCGCCGTCCTGGACGTCACGCGTCGCCGAGAAGTCGCTGCGCGGCGACCTGGTGAACCTGCTGCGCGCGTATCACCGGACCGTCATCGCTCCCCAGGAGGAGGACATCCGGGAGACCTTCCAGGCGGAGCGCGCCCGTCACGCCCGGAACCTGCTGGCCGAGGGAACGGACGGACTCCTGGCCGGCCTCTCACCGGCGGTCCGCTGGCGGCACCCGGTACTGGAGGTCCCGGACTACCCCGACGAGAACGACGTGTATCTGAACGGCCGCGGGCTGCTGCTCATCCCGTCCTACTTCTGCTGGAAGTCACCCATAGCCCTGGCGGACCCGGGACTTCCGCCGGTGCTCGTCTACGCCGTCCACCATGTGCTGACGGCTGCCCGCCCCCACAACGAGGCCGCCCTGAACGCCCTCCTCGGCCGTACCCGCGCCGTCATCCTGCGAGCCGCCGCCACCGGGGTCACCACCGGTGAGGCGGCACGCCGGGCCGGCGTCTCCACCGGAACCGCCACCCACCACACCACGGCCTTGCGGGACTCCGGCCTCATCACCACCCACCGGAACGCCAACAGCGCCCTGCACACCCTCACCACACTGGGGGCGGCCCTTCTTGGGCGCGCAGCAGGGAACATGACGGCGGGATGCGGTACACCGTCCGGTGAAGCCGACGGTCGATCGGTCGACTCGGGCTGTGACTAAGGGAGTTGAGGCCTGTCCGCCTCCGCAGGGACCGGGGTCTCGTACGCGGTCGTAGCTCTCAGCCGCGTCGCGGAGCAGAGGGCAGCGCGTACCGTACGAGCGACCTCGCGAAGGGCTCGCCGACGCGTCGGGCGTACGTCATCCGCTCGCGCACCTCCCTGAGGGTGCGGGGGCGGTAACCGGGCCCACCACAGCAGCTTTTGTGGAAGCGGACGCCCGCGTGCAGCAGCACGGACAGCGTCCGCCAGGCCGCGGTGTCCCGGCGGCGGGGTGCGGCGAAGGCGGAGCCCACGTGGATCAGCGGCCGGGCGCAGCGGGGGCAGCTCCGCTGGCGGTCCGGGTCGTAGGGCTGCTTGTACGAGGCCCGGCAGGGCAAGCAGACGTACGAGGTCTTCGCGCGGGACATGGCAGCAGGGTAGGCGCCGGCCGGACGGAACTCGACGGAGTTTCCGACGGGTTCCGCCTACCGGAGGGTGCTCTCGTCGCTGGACATGTCCTGGGTCCCGATGACGGAGAGCAGTTCCAGCTGGGCGGCGCCCTCCGTGCCGGGTGGGGAGCTGAACCACAGGAGGCGCTGGCGTCCGTCCTCGCTGAACAGGGTGTGGCAGTCGAGTTCGACGACCCCCAGGGTGGGGTGGACGATGCGTTTGTGGTCGGTCCGCCGCAGGGCCACGTCGTGCGTGTCCCACAGGGCGGCGAACTCCTCGCTGCGGCGCCGTAGTTCGGCGACCATTGCGGCGACCTCCGGATCCCGGCCGCGCCGGGCCGCGACGGCCTGGAGGTCGGCGACGAAGGCCCGGGAGTGCTGCGGGTGGTCCTCGGCGGGGTAGACCGAGCGGGACGCGGGGTCGGTGAACCACCGGTGCACGAAGCTCGCCGCCGCACCGCGCCGCGCGGGAGCGCGGCCGACCAGTGCGGCGGCGAGCTCGTTCTGTACGAGGGTCTCGTGCAGGTCGGTGATGATCTGAGCGGGCGTCGTGGTGAGCCTGTCGAGCAGACCGAGGAGGGCCGGCTGGGCGTGGGCGTTCGGGCTGTGGGCCGTCGAGGGGACGGGCCGGTCGGCGAGGTGGAACAGGTGGTCGCGTTCGTCGCCGCCGAGCCGCAGTGCCCGTGCCAGCGCGGCCAGCACCTGCGCCGAGGGCTGGACGGCGCCTCCGCGTTCGAGCTCGGTGTAGTAGTCCGCCGACAGACCGGCCAGCTGGGCGACCTCCTCACGTCGCAGGCCGGGGACCCGGCGGCGCGGCCCGGTGGGCAGTCCGACGTCGGAGGGCCGTACACGGTCGCGCCGGGACCTCAGGAACGCGGCGAGCTCTGGAAGGTTCACCTTCCCATCATCACGCGCGGGTCCGGGCGCAGCCAGGGGACGCCGACCCCAGGGTGGACAGAGCCCTGGCTGATCGGCCCGCCCCGGACGACTGTGGTGTGCGTGGCGGGCCGAGCCGACGGCTTCGGGCCCGCAGCCCACACCACATCCACTGCGCACAACGGAGATTTTCATGCCCAGTTCGCATCCCACGGCCGGCGACACCGGTGATGTCGGTGCCGCCGGTTCGATCGACTCCGCCCCCGACCCCGATCGTCCGCGCGTCGCCGTCGTCACCGGCGGCTCCCGGGGAATCGGGCGCCGAACCGTGGCCCGACTGGCCGCCGACGGATTCGCGGTGGTGGTCGGCTACGCGGGCAACCAGGACCTCGCCGAGGCCGCCGTCGAAGAGGTCACCGCCGCGGGCGGCCGAGCCGTCGCCGTACGCGCCGACGTCGCCGACGAGCGGGCGGTGGCCGCCCTGTTCGCCACCGCCAGGTCGGAGTACGGCGGTGTCGACGTCGTCGTCCACGCGGCCGGCCGAGCCCATACGGCGCTCATCGCCGACCTGGATCTGACGGAACTGGACGCGCTGCACCGCACCAACATCCGCGGCACCTTCGTCGTCGCCCAGCAGGCCGCCCGCACGGTGCGCCGGGGAGGGGCGGTCGTCATGTTCTCCACGTCCGTGGTGGGGCTGGCGTTCCCCGGTTACGGCGCCTACAGCGCGAGCAAGGGCGCGGTGGAGGCGACGACGCTCATCCTGGCCCGCGAGCTGCGCGGCCGGGACGTGACCGTCAACGCCGTGGCGCCCGGCCCCACCGCCACCGACCTGTTCCTCGACGGCAAGGACGAGGAGGCGGTGGCCCGGCTGGCCGCACAGCCACCGTTGGAACGGCTCGGGACGCCGGCCGACATCGCCGAGACCGTCGCCTTCCTGGTCTCCCCCGCCGGTCACTGGATCAACGGCCAGGTCGTCCGTGCCAACGGCGGCATCGTCTGACCCGGCCGACCGGCCGGCAGCACCCCCGCGACGCCCCGCGCGAATTCCCTTACAGAACCCCACGCAGAGAGAGAACCGTCATGCCGTTCGCGAATTTCAAGGTCCCCGCCGGCACCCTCACCGAGAAGCAGAAGGAGCAGATCATCACCCGCGCGACCGAGCTCTACGTCGACGTCTACGGCGAACGAGCCCGCGCCACCACCCTCGTCCTGGTCGAGGAGGTCACCGACGGCGGCTGGGGCTTCGGCGGCAACGTGCTGACCCTCGCCGCGCTCCAGCAAACGCCGGAGAACTGAGGTCACCGCACCGGCGCGTCCTCGGCGGGCCGGGTCGCCGCCGGCGTCAGGAGAGCGAACGCCACGGCGAAGCCGAGCATGGTGAACACCCCCTTGGGCCAGAAGATGTGGCTGTCGACGAACGACCAGCAGGCCGCGAACAGCACGGCGGCGCCCGGCAGCACCCGCACTCCGTGCCGTCGCCACAGCACCGCGCAGGTGGTGAACGAGGCGACGGCGAGCCCGTACACACCGGACCTGCCCAGTTCGTCTCCGACGGCGAACAGGGGCCCGGCCGCGCCGTGGACGCCGTGGTCCACCACGGTGCCGGCGGAGATGCCGGCCACCGCGTCAAGACCGGAGTAGTAGGCGGCGAACCAGAGGCAGCCGGCCCACGAGAGAACCGTCAGGGCCCCCTCCGCGTCTCGGCGCGGCCTGCCCCACAGGGGGACGACCAGTCCGAGGACGAGGAGCGGGAAGACGGGCAGCAGGACGATGTGCAGCCCGGCCCAGTGGCCGGCCGTCGCCGCCGTCAGGTGCCGGGGATGCATCAGACCGGCGGCGGCCAGCAGGAGCGGAGCGGCGGTGACCAGAACCGTCACGCGCACGGTACGGAGGGTACGGAGGGATCGCATCGGGTCACGCTAGGCGGCCGTCCGCTGTTCGAACGGCCCCGGTCATCACACGTAAGAACTCCGTAAGCTCATGTCCCGTAAGCTCATGCGACGGGCCCGCCACGACTGTCCCTGACCTTCCGCACGGTCAGCCACACCGCCGTCACCGACGCCACGACCACCAGCGCGACCAGCCAGTTGCGCGGATAGTCCAGCGGCAGCACCGACGAGTTGGACCTCCGGCCCGGCCTGAGCAGTACCGGCATCGCCACCGCCGTCAGCGCACCCGCGACCAGCAGCGCCGCGCGGACGGGCCCGCGTGCACCGCCCCTCACCAGTGCCATCCCGATCAGCAGCACCACCGGGGCGATCACCATGTCGTGCAGCACGATCGCCCCGCCCAGCCACACCAGTACGCCGGGCAGGTCGCGGACGTCCGTCAGCAGGGACACGCCGACCCCCATGAGCGCCAGTCCCGCCGCTCCGGCCACCACCCGCAGCGTCCTCATGCGGGCACCTCCAGTCGGCCGACCCACTTGGTCTGCAGCACACCCGGCCGGTTGGGGGCGATGAGCCGCACCGGATAGCCGTGGTCGGGGTCGAGTTCCTCACCGTTCAGACGCAGGGCGAGCAGGGTGAGCGGGTCACGAGCGTGCGCGTGGCCCATCTCCGACACCCGGTAGCCGCCGCGCAGCTGCAACGAGACCACCCGCACGCGCGCGTGCTCCGGCGCCCCCGCGCGCTCCAGCAGGTCCACCACACGCACGCCGGTCCAGCGCGCCGACTTGCTCCAGCCCTCCACACAGGCGATCGGCAACTCCACCTCGTGCTGCGGCAGCGCACGCAGCTCGTCCAGGGTGAGGGTGTAGGGGCGCGGACCCGCCACGACCAGGCGGTACTCCTCGTCGGAGAGGCGGCCGATCCCGGCCGCCGCGGCGGTCCGGTTTACCGGCAGGCCCTGGGGCCCCTTGTCCGGGTCACGGGGCGCGAACAGGATGAAGTCCTTCAACGGGGTGAACGCCTGTCCGACGGTGGTGAGGGTGACGGCCCCGACGGCCGCGCCCACCGCGGCCAGCAGCGAACGCCGGTCCGGGCCGTCCTGCGTGGGCAGTGCGAGTGTTCCGGGCGACCGCCGGCTCCAATGCGCCTTGATCTCAGGCGCCTTGACCGCGATGTGCAGGACCAGCGCCCCGACGACCAGCCATGCCACCGCGTAGTGCACGGGCACGAACGAGAACGGCCACGGATACCACTGGGCCGCGTTGAGCAGCCCTGTCGCCAGCTCGAATATGGCGCCTGCCACGAGCACGGCGACCGACAGCCGCTCCAGAGCATGCCGGGCCGAACGCAACGGCGGCCAGGCGAACAACCGCGGGTACACCGTCCACAGCTTCGCCAGCAGCAGCGGCACCGCCGCGGTTCCCGAGGCGACATGGAGTCCCTGGGTGAGTCGATAGCCCCACGACGGGCGGCTCGGCAGGCTGTCGGCCAGCCATCCAGGGGGGTGTTGCATGAGGTGACTGACCAGGCCGGTGAGGAAGCACAGGACGAATGCCGGCCCCAGCCACCGACCGATCACGGTCGCCGTGCGGGCGTCGTGCAGTCCGCCCCTGAACTCAGGGGGAGAGACACTCGGTTTCATGCCCTCCATCCCACTCGGCGCACGGCTGTTTCGGAACGATCGAACCCTTACGGAACAGGGACGTTCGACGGCGCACCAGGCTCTTCGGGCAATGGAACGGCCGGGCGCCTGAGCGGATCCGCGGAGCGCCAAGTCCTTACGGAGGCATGACATGCCGCGTCGGACCCGCCCTCACACTCGTCCCGCCCGTAACCATGGCCACAGCCGAACACCTCATGCCTGACAGCGAATTGCCTGCCACGGCGTGTCCGGCGTCCGTACGGACCAAGCCGAATTCACCCGCACTCACCTGATGCGAAACCCGCAGAGGAACTCCATGCGACGCAATATGCGCAAGCGATCGAAGACGACGCGGCGGGCCGTGGCCGCCGCGGCAGGACTGGCTCTCGGGGCGGGAGGGTTGATAGCGGTCAACGTGTACGCGTCCGCCCACGAGGGTGGCGACGGGGGCTCGTCGTATCGCGCGTCCCAGGGGCAGCCGAACCAGGTCCTGGCGGCCGGCGCCACCACCATCGGCTGTCCGGACGTCCGCATGAAACTGACCGGGGTCCCCGACCGGTCCCGAGAACAGGTCGACAGGGAACTCGCGCTCCTCGACCAGCAGGTGGCCGAGGCGTACCAACGACTGCGGAACTCGGCCCGTGCCATCCAGCAGGACCGCGGCTTCGCCGACAACGCGATCATGGGACCCCTCAGGAACAAGCGGGCCGCGACCATCGACCGGATCGCGATCGCCATCGGCAGGTCGGGCGTAAGGCCGCAGGGCCTCGAAGCCCTCGCCGCCTGTTCACTGCGCACCTCCGGCAACCAGCAGGGCACCGGCCAGGGGCAAGGACAGGGGCAGGGCAACGGCGCCGGTCAGAACGGAAACGGTGGCAACGGTGGAAATGCCGGCAACGGTCCGGTGGCCGCCGACTTCGTGGACATCACCAAGGTCCAGCCGAACGTACGGAGCCCACGCCCGTCTCGCGGCGCTTCCAAGGGAACCTTCACCACTCGGTGCGGGGTCAACGCGAACAAGTTGTACAACTCCGACAACATCATCGTCGCCCCTGGTGTGACAAACGGCGCGCACCACACGCACGACTACGTCGGCAACCAGGACAACGACGCGTTCACCACCAACGAGGAGTTCGCCGCCGCCGCGACGAGTTGCCGCAACCAGGGCGACAAGTCGACCTACTACTGGCCCGTGCTGCGTCTGCAGGACGGCACCCGGGAGTTCGACGCCAAGCGGCTGGGCGGCGGCGCCGAGGGCAACACCGGCCGGATCCTGACCGCCTCACGGGTCACCCTGAACTTCGTCGGCAGCCCGCGCGGCAAGGTGGTGGCGATGCCCAAGTTCCTGCGGATCATCACCGGTGACGCCAAGGCGTTCACCAACGGGACCGCGAACGCCAACGCGGCCTGGAGCTGTACGGGCTTCGAGGACCGGCAGCTGACGGACAGGTACCCGATCTGCCCCCGGGGCAGCAGCCTGGTCCGTACGTCCTCGTTCCAGAGCTGCTGGGACGGCCAGAACATCGACAGCGCCAACCACCGCACGCACGTCGCGTTCGCCGACCGGCGGACGGGTGCCTGTCCGACCGGTTTCAAGGCCATTCCACAGCTGGTCCAGCGCCTCGTCTACGACGTGAAGGCGCCCAGCCTGGGCGACAACGGAAAAACAAGCCCGTTCTACGCGGTGGACGGTTTCCCGGAGCAGACGCACAAGCCGATCACGGACCACGGCGACTTCATCAACGTCTTCGACGACAGCCTGATGAACCAGCTGGTCCAGTGCGTCAACACCGGCCGAAAGTGCCGATGACCTCGTACTCCGAGTAGTCGCAGCTTCACCGGGGACCATTCGGTCGGCGCGAATGGAGAGCGGCGGTGCGACCCATGCGGGTGACCGCCTCGGTGAGGACGGACCGGGAGGTGGCGAAGTTCAGGCGGACGTGCCCCGGTCCTCCCGTTCCGAAGATGTGGCCGGAGGAGAGAGCCACCCTGGCGTGATCCAGGAACAGTCTCGCGGGCCCGGTCAGGTCGGTGACCACCGCGAGGTCCGTGGTTCCCTCGTCCGGGGTGAGTGCGAGGGACCGGCAGTCGAGCCACGCCAGATAGGTTCCCTCCGGTGCGGCGCAGCCGACCCCGGGCAGGTGTTCGGCGATCAGCCGGCCCAGCAGGGTGCGGTTGGCGTCGAGCCCGGCCAGCAGCGCGTCGAGCCACGCGTCGCCGTGCCGGAAGGCCGCCGTGTGGGCGATGACGCCCAGGAAACTGGCGCCGTGGTGCACCTCCTCGGGCATCCGGCGCAGATCCGCGGCGGCCTCGGTCCCGGCCACGGCGAGCGCCGCCTTGATGCCGGCGAGGTTCCAGCCCTTGGTCGCCGACATGAGCGAGAAGGCGTCCTCGGCCCCGGGCACGCTCAGGTAGGGCGTGAACTCCGCGCCCGGCAGTACGAGCGGGGCGTGGATCTCGTCGGCGACGACACGGACTCCGTAGCGGCGGGCCAGCGCGGCCACGGCAGCGAGTTCCTCATAGGTGTGGACCGTGCCGGTCGGGTTGTGCGGATTGCTGAGGAGATAAGCGATCGCGCCTTTGCCCCCTTGTTCCCGGGCATGTCGGAACGTCCTTTCGAGCGTTTCCAGGTCGATCCGGCGGTCCTGACCGAGCGGTGCTTCGACGATCCGGCGGTCGTCGTGGGTGACGAAGGCGTAGAAGGGCGCGTACACCGGGGAGTTGACGACGACCGGGTCACCGGGCTCGGTGATCAGCCGCAGTACCTGGACCGCGCCCATCATCACGTCCGGAATCAGGGCGACCCGGTCGACGGCGACCCCGTGCCATTTCCAGCGCCGCGCGGCGAATTCGGCCAGCGACTCGGCGAACTCGGTTCCGGCGGGGTACCCGGTGTCCCCGGTCTCGACAGCTTCGTGCAGCGCGTCCGCGACGGCCGGCGCGAGCGGGACGTCCATCTCCGCCACCCACAGGGGCAGGACGTCGGCCGGATACGTACGCCATTTCATGCTCCGGCGCCGACGCAGTTGTTCGAGGGAGAGCTCCTCCAGAGGGTTCATCGACTCTCCGCACCCGGCACCAGCAGAACCACGCCCTCCACAAGCCGTCACCTTCAGCATTGGACCGCCATCGCGATCGCGACGCAAGCGCCCGGAAGCACACCCTTCTTGATGCGCCACTGACAACGCTCCCTACACGGCCCCCGTCACCTCCGCCGGCTCCCCTTGCCGCTGCGTGAACTGTGTCCGGTACAGCTCCGCGTACCGTCCGTCCAGGGCCAGCAGTTCGTCGTGGGTGCCGCGTTCCAGGATCTGGCCGGACTCGATCACGAGGATCAGGTCTGCCGTGCGGATCGTGGAGAGGCGGTGGGCGATCACCACGGCCGTGCGGTCGGCCAGGGCCTCCGTCAGGGCCTCCTGGACCGCCGCCTCGGAGGTGTTGTCGAGGTGGGCCGTCGCCTCGTCGAGGATGACGACGCGCTGGCGGGCCAGCAGCAGCCGGGCGATGGTCATGCGCTGGCGTTCGCCGCCGGAGAGGCGGTAGCCGCGTTCACCGACCACGGTGTCGAGGCCGTCGGGCAGGGCACGGACCAGGTCGTCGAGGCGGGCGCGGGTCAGCGCCTCCCACAGTTCGTCGTCCGTCGCCGTGGGGCGGGCCAGCACCAGGTTGGCGCGCACGGTGTCGTGGAAGAGGTGGCCGTCCTGGGTGACCATGCCGAGGGTGGCGCGCAGGGAGGCGGCGCTCAGGTCACGGACGTCGACGCCGCCGATGCGTACGGCACCCTCGTCGGTGTCGTACAGGCGGGGCAGGAGTTGTCCGATGGTCGACTTTCCGGCGCCGGAGGTGCCCACGAGGGCGATCGTCTGGCCGGGTTCGGCGCGGAAGCTGACTCCGTGCAGGACCTCCGTGCCGCCTCGGGTGTCCAGGGCGGCGACCTCCTCCAGGGAGGCGAGGGAGACGCGGTCGGCGGCGGGGTAGGCGAAGCGGACGTTGTCGAACTCCACCGCGACCGGACCCTCGGGGGCCTCGCGGGCGTCCGGCTTCTCCTCGATGAGGGGCTTCAGGTCGAGCACCTCGAAGACGCGCTCGAAGCTCACGAGGGCGCTCATCACTTCGACGCGCGCCCCTGCGAGCGACGTGAGCGGCGCGTACATACGGGTGAGGAGCAGGGCGAGCGAGACGACCGCGCCGGGTTCCAGGCTGCCGCGCAGTGCGAACCAGCCGCCGAGCCCGTAGACCAGGGCGAGCGCGAGGGCCGACACCAGGGTGAGGGCGGTGATGAAGACCGACTGCGCCAGGGCCGTCCGTACGCCGATGTCGCGTACCCGGCGGGCGCGGGCCGCGAACTGGGCGGACTCCTCGTCGGGCCGGCCGAAGAGCTTGACGAGGGTGGCGCCGGGGGCCGAGAAACGCTCGGTCATCCGGGTCCCCATCGACGCGTTGAGGTCGGCGGCCTCTCGCTGCAGCCTGGCCATCCGACTGCCCATCCGCCGGGCGGGGACGACGAACACCGGCAGCAGCACCAGGGCGAGCAGGGTGATCTGCCAGGACAGGGTGAGCATCACGGCGAGCGTGAGCACCAGGGTGACCAGGTTGCTCACCACACCGGACAGGGTGTTGCTGAACGCGCGCTGGGCGCCGATGACGTCGTTGTTGAGCCGGGACACCAGTGCCCCGGTGCGGGTGCGGGTGAAGAACGCGACCGGCATGCGCTGGACATGATCGAACACGGCCGTCCGCAGGTCGAGGATGAGTCCCTCCCCGAGCGTGGACGAGAGCCAGCGGCCGAGGATCCCGAGGACCGCCTCGGCGACCGCGATGACCGCGATCAGCAGCGCGAGCCGGATGACCGTACCCTCGTCGCCGCCCGACACGATCGTGTCGACGACGCGGCCCGCGAGGACGGGGGTCGCCACGGCGAGCAGCGCGGTGAGAACGCTCAGCACGACGAAGCGGATGATGCGGCGGCGGTGCGGGCGGGCGAACTCCGCGATGCGACGCAGGGTCGCGCGGGCGAAGGGGCGCCGGTCCTGCTGGGCGTTCATGACGCTGTGCAACTGCATCCAGGCTGTGGTCTCCATACTCATGCAGTGACCGTACGACCTCAAGCAACCTTGAGGTCAAGCGCGGCACCCTGGGGCGAAGGTCCTCGCGCCGTTGCCCGACGCGTCGGCCGGTGGCCGTGCGTCCGCAACCCGGTGTTGGTGCGGTACGGAGAACCTCTCCGGTTGTGACAGCAGTTTTCTCTCCCCCGGCCCGGCGCCGACGCCTTCCGGTACGGCAGGTTCTCTGCCTGCTCCCGCTCCTCCTCGTCTCCGTGGTCGCGGTGCGGCACCGGCAGGTGCTCGCGGAGGGCTTCGGCCAGCTGGCGTCGGCCAAGTGGCCCTGGCTGCTGGCGGCGGCCGGAGCGACGTGTCTGACCTGGGTGGCCGCGGCCGTCAGCCGGCAGGGAGCCGTCCTGGAGCGGCTGCCCAGACTGCGGTTGCTCGCCACCCAGTTCGCGGCGGGCTCGGCCAACCATCTGCTGCCGACGGGGCTCGGCGCGGGGGCGGTCAATCTGCGGTTCATGACGGTGTGCGGCCTGCCACTGGCCCGGTCCTCGGCGGCGCTCGCCCTGTACATGCTCGCGGAGATCGTCGGCCGGCTGGGCCTGCTGGCCGCGCTGCTGATCGCGTTCCCCCACGCCCTGCGGCTCGGAAGTCTCGTTCCCGGCACGGCGCTCGGCCCGCTGCTCATCGGCGTCTGCGTGGTGCTGTCGGTGGCGGCCGGCGCGCTGGTGTCCGTACGGCGGCTGCGCACCGCCGTTCTCTCGTTTCTGCGCACGGCGCTCGGCGAGGCCCGTTCGGTGCACATGCGGCCGTCCAGGGCGCTGGCGCTGTGGGGCGGCTCGCTGGCGTTTCCGGCGTTGCAGGCCGCCGGGCTGGCCGCGGTGGGAACGGCGCTGGGGCTGCCGGTGCCGGCCTGGCACATGGCGCTCGCGTATCTCGCCGCGACGGTCGCCGTCGCCCTGATCCCGACGCCCGGCGGTATCGGCTCGGTCGAGGCGGCGCTGATCGTGGCCCTGGTCGCGGTGGGCGGGCCGGTGGCCGTCGCCACGGCCGTGGTGCTCGCGTTCCGGATCATCACCGTCTGGGTGCCGCTGCTGCCGGGGGCGCTGACGCTGGGGGCGCTGGTACGGCTGAAGGTGATCTGACGGCCGCCTCGGAGGCAGCCCTGGAAACATTTTGTGAAAATGGTTTCCAATAAGCTAGCGTGCGCAGACATGCCCACCACTTCCAGTGACTCCCGTCTTCCCGTGACCGTGCTCTCCGGTTTCCTCGGCGCCGGAAAGACGACGCTGCTCAACCACGTCCTCGGCAACCGTCAGGGCCTGCGGGTCGCGGTCATCGTGAACGACATGAGCGAGATCAACATCGACGCGTCCCTCGTCCGGGACGGCGGCGCCCTCTCTCGTACGGAGGAGCGGCTGGTCGAGATGACCAACGGCTGCATCTGCTGCACCCTCCGGGACGACCTCCTGGAGGAGGTCGAGAAGCTGGCCCGTGCGGGCCGTTTCGACTACCTGCTCATCGAGAGTTCCGGAATCTCCGACCAGATACCTTGCTAGTGGCATCCATTGACGAACTGAGCCCCGGCAGCCCGCCAGGTGGGACGGGTGACCGGGGCTCAGTTCGAGTGCACGTCAGCGATTGCCCTGGCAACCGCAGTTGGCGATGCTCACGATAAGGACGACGCCGAGCACGGCCAGGGCGACGAGGTACAGGATCATCTTGCGCCGCTCGTTCATCCCTGGTCGGCCTCTCTCTTCGCCTCGCTGTACGCCTGCCACAGCTCGGCCGACACCGTGCACCGGGCGGTCTCGCCGCAGTCGAGGCATTCAGTGCCGTGGCTGATGTACGTGCGGTACGCCGCCTGTGAGCGCGTATACGCGGCATGCCCGCCGGCAGCGGCGACGCGCTGTACGTGCCCGAAGGTGCCCTCGACCTGATACTCCCCGCGAACGCTGCTCACGCTTCCGCCCTCTCGGCGAGCCGACCCTGCCCGGCGGCGATGAGCCTGGCCACTGCGAGCGGCGCGCACAGTTCGCCGGCCGAGGGCATCGGGACCGACCAGTACGAGGCCATCGTCTGGGGATCGAACCCGACTTCCCAGACCGTCGGTACTCCCAGGTACGTGTCCCGCCCCAGGCAGTCCACGCCGAGGGCCCGCCATTCCTCGGCCGCGTCCCTCCACCGTTCGGGCATGGTGCCGGGCACCAGCGCGTAGTACCGGCGCCCGCCCGGGTCGCAGATGACCGGGCCGCTGTCGAGTGCCTCGTCGAGGAACGCGTCCAGGGCCTCGGGCTCCTCGCTGCCGGCGACCGCCACGACCATGTGCGCGGGGATCCGGACGGCAGACATGAGGGTGCCCAGGGGCAGCAACGCCACCTTGGCCACCTGCCACTCCATGCGGGCCCGATCAGGTGCCCGGTGGGTCGCCAAGAGCCATTGTTCGACGGCCAACTGCCGATCGGCGTTGGAGTGCACGAGGGTGCCCGGCTCGGCCTCGACAGGCTTGAGTGCACCAGACCGGCCGTGCTGGATCTGCCCTCCTGTCTCGGATGTCGTCGGAGTTGTCTGTTGCATCATGCCGACCTGCTTCCTCAACTTGCCCGAGCAAAGCCGTTCAGGTCTGCCGGGGTGCGACGTTCACACATTGAGGTTCGTCACCCCCGTGCAAATCCGGGATGACCAGCAGGTGTTACCGAGGCGGTAATACACTCGTTGTCTGTTCGGAACAGCGCCCCGCCGCGCATACGATCACTCCGGAAGTTGGCCCCATGGACGCCGCCACCCCCGGCCCGCTCGCCTCCGATGTCCTCGACCGAGAGGACGTCAAACGAGCCCTGGCAGAGCACGACTTCGCGGCGGCGTTCGCCCTGTTCAAGAAGTGGGGCGGCCTCTCACAGAACCGGATCGCCTCGGCCTGCCAGCTAACCCCCGGCAAGGTCTCAACGATCATCAGTGGACGGCACCAGGTCACCAGCTTCGACGTCGTCCGCCGTATCTCCGACGGTCTGCGTATCCCGGGCCGGATGCTCGGCTTGGCCGACCGTCCCTGGGAAAGAGAGCCCGCCGCCCCAGACTCGCCCGTATCCCCGGCCACACGGTCATCTGACGACGCCCCCTGGCACCCCACTGCGACCGTGCAACTGGCCACAGACCTGACCAGGAGCGACCTAGTGATGGACCGTCGTGCGGCAACCCGGGCCCTAGCCGGTGCCGCCCTCACCGGAGCCGCCCTGCTCGACTCCGTGGAGGGCTGGCTGCAGATGTCCCTGCCATCCGAGCAGAAACGTGGTCGCGGCCGTCTCGGCCACCGCGAGGTCGAACAACTCGAATTCACGGCACGCGCATTCCGTGCCTGGGACCACAGGTTCGGCGGAGGCCTGCGTCGGAAGGCCGTCGTCGGTCAACTCAACGAGGTAGCCGCACATCTGGAGGAGCACCAAGTTCCGGCCATCGAGCGGGGACTCTTCCGGGTCATGGCTTACCTCGGTGGCACGGCCGCGACCATGGCGTGGGATTCCGGGATGCATAAACAGGCACAGAGCTACTACCAACTCGCTCTGCGCGCAGCCCATGCAGGCGGGGACGACGCCTTCGGCGCCAACGTGATCGCTGGCATGGCCCGGCAGATGCTTTACCGAAACCGGCCCCAAGACGCCCTGGAACTCGTGCACCTGGCCCAAAAGGGCTCCCAAAAATCGGCTAACCCACGCGTGCGCGCTCTACTCCATACCCGGGAGGCGTGGGCGTACGCGGCCATGGGCCGCAGCTCAGCTTTCCGACGGGCCACAGGGGAAGCAGCGGACGCCCTCGCTGACGCAGGTCACGACAACGAACCGTATTGGATCGCGTACTTCGACGAGGCCGAGTTGGCCGGTGTCACCGGTGGACGCCTGCTGGACCTGGCACGTCAGGATCCGCACAGGCACGCAGAGGACGCGGCTGGTTCCATCCAGAGGGCACTAGCCACCCGAGGACCCGAGGCCGGGCGAAGCCACGCCCTCGACCTGATCGGTCTGGCCGAGTGCCACTTCTTGCTTGGCGACGTCACCAGCGCCGTGGACCACACCCGCCTGGCCGTCGACGCCGCCGGGAAAACACAGTCCGCCCGGGTGCGCGCCCAGGTGAGCCAGCTTTACCCGTACACCGTGGGGCGTGGATCATCGCGGCCTGTGAGTGAAGCACGCACTATGATCCGCGACCTGTTGTCGAATTGAGGGAGCAACGTGACCACCATCGCTGTGACAGGGCACATGGATCTCACCGACGCCAGTGTGCCCTTGGTACGCGATGCCTTGAGGGAGGCACTGAAGCCGCACGTCGGCTCCGACCTGATCGGGGTGTCGTGCATCGCCAAGGGCGCAGACTCTCTGTTCGCTGAAGCCGTATTGGACCTCGGCGGGCGTCTTGTAGCGGTCATCCCCTCTCAGGACTACCGCCAGAACAAGGTCAAGTTGGACCACGAAGCGACGTTCGATCGGCTGTGCGCGAGGGCAGATGAGGTACTCGTGCTCCCCAACGAGACGGCCAATCGAGCGGCCTACGAGGACGCCAACCGCACGCTCCTGGATCGCGCCGACAGGCTCATCGCCGTATGGAATGGCGAACCCCCGACAGGAAAGGGCGGTGGCACTGCAGACACTGTCATCGAGGCCCTGGAGGCAGGCCTGCCGGTCGACGTCGTCTGGCCAGACGGGGCCATGCGCCGAGGCTGAGCTCACGCACGTCGAAGCGCCCCCTGTACGGCCCGTAGTGGGCCGTACAGGGGGCAGTGTCATGGGCTGTCGGTGTCGGCGGCGAGGGTCCGCTCGACTCGGTCGACCGCGTCCCTGAGGGACTGGCCGGAGTTGGGCCGGAGCTCGTGCTGCACGCTCTGGAGTTGTTCCTCGATCCGGTCCAGGCGGACCATGACGCCGGGCCGCTCAGGGACGCCCGGGCGGCTGCGAACGCCCGCCCAGTCGTCGGCGAACGTGTCGACCCGCTCGATCACACGGCGTATCCCCCGCACGCCACGCCAGATCAGGATGATCATCCCGGCCAACGCAGCGCCCGCGACACTCCACACCACCGCGGCGTCGACCAGCGGCACCCCGGTGCTCTCGGCGAGGTTGAGCGCGGCCGACGCTGGCTCTGGGGGCGTCACTCACGGCCCCCGTCGTCCGTGCGGAGCCAGCTGGGCAGCAGCTGCTGCACGCTGGGCAGGGCCATCACCCGGGCGAATCCGCCCGCAACGCCCAGGGCGGCGGCCACCCACCCGAGGGTTTCGGGGATCCCGGACGCGGCGACGATGCCGGGCAGTGCCACGGCGATACCGGTCCCGGTCTGGAGAACGGTGCGCGCGGTCCTCTTCGTGCTGTCCCTCATCAGTCCACCACCTTGAATCCGGCCGTCAGGCCGAGTCGGGTCAGGGAGTCACGGCCGGGGATGCCGTCGGCCGCGTCGCCGCGGTGACTGCCCCCGGCCGCGGAGCGCTGCCACTTGGCGTACGCGGTGACCGTGGCCGTGCCGAAATGGCTGTCCCCGTAGGTCTTGGCGAGCAGTCCGGCATCGATGAGCGCGGTCTCGACGGTGCGCACCCCGGCGTACGACACCGGTGTCCCCGGCCGTGTCGGGTCCGTACGCGCCGCCCGGGCCAGCCGGGCGAGGCTGACGGTCGGCGTCACCGGGGCCGGAGTCGGCGTCGGCGCCTTGGTGTCCAGCCGGGCGGCGATCCGCGCCCGCATCAGCCGCCAGTCCAGCCCGGGCCCGCGCGGGTCGATTTTGCCGGGCTGCCAGTCGAGGTGCCGGATGACCGAGGCCGCCGACCATCCGTGGTGCCGGCAGATCGCCGCGGCGACTTGCTCGATCGCGAGCAACTGCGCGGGCGGCCACGGGTCTTCGCCGTCGCCGAGGTTCTCGCACTCGAAGCCGTAGAAGTGCCGGTTGCCGTCGACGGTGGCCTCGTCGTCGACGGGCAGGGCGCGCTCGGCGATGACCGCCTGGAGGACGTCCTCGTCACCCAGGCCCGCGTGGTTGGCGCGCCCGTAGCCGACCAGGTGCACTCGGCCGTCCTTGGTGATGACGCCGTGGCACAGCGGCCCGGGCAGCGCGCTGTGCCCGTCGCGGCACATGGCGACCGTGCGGGCGGCGCCGGAGGTCACGGTGTGGTGGATCATCACGCCGTGGACGGGTCCCCAGGGGCCCTTGTGGTTGCGGTTGTTGGTGCGCCAGGCGCCGACCTCGACGACTGCGGCGCCCTCGGCCCGCAGTGCGGCGAGGAACGCCGTGTCGGACATCGGTAGGGCCATGCGTTCCTCCAGGAATGACGAAGGCCCCGGCCAGACGGCACAGGGCAGTTGGGCGGGGCAGGGCGCGCCGGTCAGAGTTCGGACACAGGCACGGTGGTGAACTCGATCTGGTCGTAGGGCGTCCAGCCGCCGGTCTCGTAGAGCAGGCCGAGCGTCGCGTCGTCGATCAGCGCCATCGAGGAGTACGCGGCATGCAATCCGGAGATTTTGCGGCAGGTCCACCAGGTGCGTCCGCCGTCGTCGGACCGGCGGACTGCCATCGCGATGCGGCCGTCCGGGTGCTCGGGCCCCGCATACAGCAGCGGCCCGTTGGGGACTTGCAGGAGACTGCCGTGCACCGCCGGCGTGGTGATCGTGCCCTGAACCCGGTACGCGGTCTGCAAGGTGCTGCCGCCATCCGTCGACCAGGCGTCCGCCCGAGTGCCGGGCGTGGTGCCGTTCTGGTCGCGGCAGTTGAAGTACAAGCGGCCGTCGCCGAGCTCGGCAACTGCGGTCTCGTTCTCGTTCAGGGAGCCCGTGGGATTCGAGGAGGTAAACGAGATCTGCCAAGTGTGGCCGCCGTCATCGCTGACGATGGCGTGCGCGCCGAGGTACCTCAGCTCCGCCCCGGTGTCGCTACTGCCCAACGCGGGCGCCCGGGAGTGGTTGGCGGGGATCACGAGACGGCCCGCGTGCGGGCCCTGGGTGACGGCGACTCCGCGGCCCGGGCCGGTGCCGTACCAGCGCATCCACGACGCTTTGACCTGTGAGGTGATGTCTGCCGGGGTCGTCCATGTGGCGCCGGAGTTGGTGCTGCGCTGGACGTACACCTGCCGGGTGGCCAGGCCTTTCAGGATGTCGGCCTCGATCGCCGTGCCTGCGTTGCCGCAGGACAGGAGGACGAGATCCCCGGAGGCAGGGTCGGTGACGATGCACGGGTTGCCTGCGGTGTTGGCGCCGTGGCTGGTGACGATCGCCTGCGGGCCCCACGTCGCGCCCGCGTCGGCAGACCGCCGCAGCACGATGTCGATCTCGCCGGAGTCGCCGACGCTGTTCTTGCGGCCCTCCGCGAGAGCAAGCAGTGAACCGTCGGGGGCCACGGTCAGGGCGGGGATGCGGTAGGCGGTGTAGCCGCCAGAGCTCGCAGAGAACGGGACAGACATCGAGGCTCCTTCGCGTCGAGGGTGGGCGGGTCAGGAGACTTCGGGCTGTGGGTCGAGGAGTACGGCGGAGACGATCGTCATGGGCTGCCGGCACCGGCCGCACTCGACGACGACCGTTCCGGCGTTGGAGTAGCAGGGGTTCACCTCGAACTCCGTGCCGCTGTTGGTGCAGGCCTCGTTGTCGTCGCGGGCAACGACGGAGTACCAGAGCGCGGGCTCGAAGACGGGCGTGGTCACAGGCCGATCACCATCCAGTTCACGAGGGTCGCTGTTGTGTTGGTGCGGGTGGTCCACACGGTCAGACCCGACGAGGTCACCGATGTGGCGCTTGCGCCGGTGACCTGCGATCCGGGCGCGGTCGTGGTGGCTACGGCGTAGCCGAGGAATGTGCTGCCCTTGACGCTCAAGCCGGTCACGGCGATCGAGGTCGGGGTGTTCGCGGCGGACGGCGTGATGGAGACCTGTCCCCAGGCCAGACTTCCCGCGGTCAGGACGCCGGAGACGTCGAACCCGCACTGGCCGCCACCCTCGGCCTGCACGTACACGTACGGCGTCGCGCCGGCGAAGAGGGACTCCAGGATCAGCAAGGCCTGGTGGTCGGCTGCCCCGACCGCGCCCGAGGAGAGGGTGAGGTCGGAGTACTGGTAGGCGTCGCTGTCGTAGTAGGCGCGGCCCGGTACCTGAACGAGGCCGTCCTCGACCGGCCGGAACGCGAGTTCACCGGAGCCGAGGTAGGACGAGATATTGATGGGGCTCTGCAGGCCGCGCGTCCACAGGCCTCCGCCACCGCTGCCGTCGGGCGCCAGCTCGGCCAGCAGGACCGTTCCGTCCGCCGAGTACAGGCGGACGTTGCTCGCGGTCGCCGCACCGAGCCGCCGGGCGGCCCGCAGCTCGGTCACCTGGCGCTCCAGCGCGACGAGGCGGCGGGCGAGGCTGGTGGCGTCGGCGGGCAGCTGGTCGAGCTGTCGGGGCATCAGCCCTCCTCCACGAGTACCGGCCGGACCCGGTCCGCGCCGGCGTCCAGCTCCCACGCCCAGCAGCGGGCCGTCATGTCCGTGCCGTCCGGGTGCCGGGGCGACGTCTCGACAGCGAGGTGGATGCTGTCGCCCAGCCCCCAGTCCTGGCCCAGGCGCGGGGCCCGGGAGGCGACCGCCTCCACGGACCACACCTGGGCTCCCTGCGCCATCAGCGACAGCGAGCGGGCGGCGTGCGCGTCCAGCTGGTCAGGGTCCGTCACGCCGGTCGCGGGCGTGAACCGGTATTCCCAGCGCGGCCAGCCGTTCGCGATCAGCACGGTCGCCACATGTGGCACCGAGGTGAGACGCGAGATGCCCTCCCCCTCCCCGCGTGCGGTGACGACGGTGGCACCCTTGCCCGCCTCGTAGGACTCGCCGAGCGTGTAGGCGTTGACGCAGCCCGGGAAGTCGAACGTGACCGCGGTCGCGGTGTGCACGCCGACCGAGGGGCGCACCCGCAGCGGGAACTGGAACCCGGAATGGGCGCCGTTCCAGGTCACGTCGATGGTCCACTCGGGGCCGCCGTCCATGCCCATCAGTTCCTGGAGACAGGACAGGATCGTTTTGTCGTCGCCGTCCTGGGTCAGGTAGTCGAGGTTCGTCCCGATGGCCGGGGCGTCGATGACGAGCGGCGGCCCGTCGGTGAGCGCTGGTGTGGCCAGGGCGGTGACGATCGCGGCCTGGTCGGTGGCGATGAGGGTCTGGGTGCCTGGGTAGCGGCCGTCCAAATACCTTTCCAGGGTGGCCGCGCCGAGCTGCACACTCTGCCCGCTACCGCCCTCTCTCGTGACGACGGCGCCCGCCCACAGCGGGATGTCGGTGACCGTGTCGACGGCGACCAGCAGCGTGGCGCCCGGCGCGGTGGCCTCCGCCCAACCGGCCGGGGCGCCGGGCAGAGCGAGGGTCGCCTGCAGGGTGGTGGTGTCGCCGAGGCGGCGGGACAGTGCCCCAGACGGGGTGAGCGCGGGCAGGTCCTCGATGATGCCGCCGGTGCGCAGGTCGCACCCGAACCAGGCCAGGGTGACGGCGCTCATCCGGGCAGCGGTTCGACGATGAGCTGTCCGTCGGACACCCGGGTTACCGAGCCGATCGCGCCGGCCGCGGACACCTGGTAGACGGGCGTGATCGTGAGGGACGCGCCAGCGGTCAGGCCGGACAGGACGTACACCCGGCTCGCGTAGGTGCGGGCCCCGATCGTCGTGACGCTGTTCTTCTCGGAGGCGCCCATGGTGGATGCGCCGGTGGCCCGCCACGACGCCCATGCCGTCGCCGAGCCGGAGACCGTGTTCGCGACGGCCGCGCCGATCGTCACCCGCACCTGCCCCGAGGGCGGCACAGTCACCGTCACGGGCGGCCACTGCCCGGCCGTGAAGTCGACGAAACTGCCGGTCGTGAACGAGCCCGGCATGCTGATCTGGTCGGACGCCGACACGGCCAGCGGCGACACGGTCCGCCACGCACTCCCGTTCCAGCGGCGCAGGTTGCTGCCGTCGTCCCAGTACTGGCCGGTGTAGGGGCTGCTGGGTGCGGCGGTGGCGGGCAGGATGCCGCCCGGGGCGACGGTGTACGGCCGCACGGCGGTGGACACCGAGGCGGTGCCGCCGTTCGAGACGGACAGCACAGTGATCGTGGCGAGCGGCATGTAGATCTGCGTGCCCGCCGGCGTCGGTGCCACGGGAGATCCGGCGGGGGTCCCCGCCAGGTAGACGACGTCGCCTTTGTTGAGGCCAGACGCGTCGACCGAGTTGTCCCACACCCGCAGGTAGACGAGGTCGATGCGGTTGAGGGTGGCATGCGCGGCGGTGTAGACGCCCGGGGACACCGACGAGGGGAACGCCACCCGGTAGATGCCCTGCCCGGCGTAGGCGACCGCTGCGACACCGGCCGAGCAGTTGATCGTCGTACCGGCCAGGGTGACGGTCAGGCCCGGGTCGCCGGGGCGCACACCGGACCGGGAGCCGAGGGCGGTCCCGTCGTTCATGACGAGCATGGCGTCCGCGTTGCGGGCCTCCAGGCCCGAGAACGTCAGGGTGTCGATGGCCCATACGTCTACCGGCATACCGGCCTCCTCACATCCATGCCGAGCGCCAGGCGGCGGTCAGCATCGCGGTCGCGTTGTAGGTGCCCGACTGGAACTGGTAGCTGACGGACGAGCCGGCGGGGATGACGGGCCAGCCCCCGGCAACGGTCATGAACCGGCGCCTCGACACACCGCCGTTCAGCAGCACGGTCCGGGCGTCGGTGTCGATGGTCAGGACGTCCCCGGTGACCAGGTCCAGGGAGTAGATGAGCTGACGCACCGTGCCGTCCGGGTAGAGAGCGGCGATGACAGGTGCGACGACCGGGCCGGTGATGGTGAGGACCGGCCGGGTGTCGACGGTCCCCGCGTTCGCCGCGGTGATCTGCCCGGAGACGGTCGCCGCCGAGAACGTGAGGGGAAACGATGAGGGGAAGGCCAGGCCACCGGTCGTCGACGGCAGCGCGGTCGTGCCGGTACCCAGGGTGGTGCTGTAGCGGCGCGGGTCCTGCGCGGTCACCATCACCGAGTACGTCGCCGTGGTGTTCGTGACGTACTGCATGAGCGGTTTCCCGCTGCGTCGCACCGTGGCCTGCTTCGACACCGTCTCCCACACCGTCAGCACGGTGTCGGTGAGCGAGGCAGCCGCCCGGAGCCGTTCCATCGACGCTTCGAGGAGGTCCTGCGTCGCGGCGACGATGGTGCCGGCCAGGGTGACGGGCCGTGACCCGAGGTAGACGGGGGACGCCCATGCGCCGTGGTCGGCCTCGCGGTCGGTGTACTCCGCGCGGACCTCCGGGCTGTCCCAGCCGTCCAGGCTCTGGAGGAACCAGGCGGTGCCGTCGGAGTCGACGGCACCCAGGTCCACACTGCCCAGGCTCGCCCTGAGGCCGTCCAGGGCGGCGCCCGGCGTGTACGGCATACCGAACCCCCTTTCTCTCAGCCGGTGAAGGAGATGACACGGGCGATGTCGTGGGCCTGCTCCGCCGACGACTGCCGGGCGCCGTACAGGTTCACGGTGATCTGCCGGGACACCTCCCGGGCGACAGCCGCCGTCGAGACACCACCGCCTCCGTACCGGCCTGCGGGCACCATCTGGTAGCCCATGGCGGCGGCGGTCTTGGCGAGCAGCGCCCGCGACCGGGCGCTGCCGTTCCACGGGATCCACGACTCGCGCACCCCGGCCTCGCCGCCCAGGACCATGGCGGGCCGGTTGAGGATGCCGCCGGCCGCCATCGCCTTGCCGCCCTGCGCGACCCACTGGCGCACGAACGTCTCCTTGTTCGGAGCGGGCAGCGAACCGATCTGCTTGGTCATCTTCGGGACCAAGGCCTTGATCGTCGCCGTATCCAGCCCGGCCGCGATCAGGTCGGCATACCCGCGCCCCGGTCCGCCCCGCAGAGTCGACAGCAGAACCAGGCTGTTGGCGAGGTCCTCGCCGGTGAGCGTCGACTGCGCCTTGCCGACCTGCGCGTTGGCCGCAGCAGCCGCCTTGCTGTTGCCCACCGCCTCGGAGGCGAGAGTCATCGCGGAGGCGTCGCCCTGGGCAGCGAGCGCCTGGGCGAGATCCCCGAACCCGGCCGCCGCCAGCTTCTGCAGGTCGGCCGCGAACTTCTGCGACTCCTTCGTGCTGGAGCCGAGCTGGCTGGTGAAGTCCTTCAGCGTCGCCTTGGCGAAGTCGCCCGTCTTCTCCAGCTTGGCGACGATGTCCTTGAACTGTTTGTCGCTCGCCCCCGCGAGGGCGTTGACCAGGGCATAGCCGTCCTCGCCCATGCCCTCCAGCAGTGCCTGGAGCTCCTTGCCGCCCCGCTGCCCGATCCTCGACAGGCTCTTGCGCCACTTCTCGGTCTCCGCCACCGACTCGTTCAGCTGGGTCTGGTAGGCCTTCAGGTTGAACCCGCGCGGTGCCTTCGCCCCCTTCTTCAGGCCGAGTTCGGCATCGGCGGCGTAGACGTCGGCCCGCTCCTGGCGGACCCTGGCGTCGGCCGTGCCCTTCGCCTTGCGGGCGTCCGCGACCCGGTCCTGCGCGGCCTCCAGCTGCTTCTTCGTCGGCTTCGACCGGCGCACCCGCGCGAGGTTGCGCTCGGCGTCCTTGAGCGCGTCGGTCTTCTTCCGGGCGTCGGCGAGCGCCTTGGTGAGATCCGCCCACGCCTTCTTGAGGTCCTCGATCTCCTGGTCGTAGCGCGACTTGGCGTCCGACGGACCACCGAGAACTGGCCTGCCCGTCGGCGTGTACGTGAAGCCGGGGATGCCGCCGCCGGCGAACCACTGCACGCTGCCGCCGAGCCGCTTCACCGTCTCGGCGGCGATCTGCCTCGACCGGGGGCGCTTGTTGGCCGCGAGCGGAATGTAGGCCTCATCCCCGGCCTCGTCCTCCGCCCACACCCGCCAGGAGCCCTTGCGTGCGATCTGCGCGACGTGGTTCTCCCGCACCCCGCCGTCCGCGTAGAAGGACAGGATCGAGCCGTCGGCCTGCGCCCCGTAGTCGCGGTGCGCGGGAGCAACCTTGCTCTTGGTCCCCCTCGTGTAGAACGTCGTGGTCACGGCCACAGACTTGTCCTGCAGGGCACGGATCGCGGCGGCCAGGGCATCGACGGCTGTCTTCTGGGCACCGGTGGGCACGGTGATCATGACCTTCTTGCCCTTGAGGTTCTTGATCTTGAAGCCGAGGCGTTCGAGGGTGGCCCGTGCGTCCTTGTCCAGCGCGGACATGGTGAAGGACCTGCCCTTGGTCGAGGCGATCTTCCTCTTGACCGCCTCCAGGTCCCTCATGGCCGCCGCGGTCTTCGCCTCGACCTTCGTGGGCACCACCGGCGGCAGCCGCAGGTAAGCGCCCGTCAGCCTGTCGATCGCGTCCTTCGAGAACCCCAGCGCGGACATCTGCTCCTTGAGCAGCCTGATGTCCTTCGTCAGGACCTTCTGGCCAGCCTCCTGGCTGCCCTTCTGCTCGGCCACCGCGTTGGCGTTCTCCATCGCCGCTTTCGCGGCGTCCAGGAACGCGCCCTTGACGGCCTGCCCCTTCTCCGTGGTGACGTCGAGGCTGTGGCCGTTGTCCTTCACCGCGTCCGAGAGCGACTTCAGGGACTGGCGGAAGGCGATCTCGGACTCGGCCGCGGAGATGGCCCCGCCATTCAAGTTTTTCAGCGCGTCCGAGAGCTTCTCCGCTTCGGTCCGCTGGTCCTGCAGCTCGTCGGCGGTCATGCCGGCTTGCGTCGCCAGCTTGGCCTGCGCCTCGGCGGTGAGCTTGGACTGGGTGTCCGTGGACGCCAGCGCGTCCGAGTAGCCGGGCAGCAGCGTCAGCAGCTTCTCGGTGGACGTTCCCTGCGCCGCGGCCTCGGTGGCGAGCTTCGTGAACGCGTCCGCAGCGGTGTCCGCTGCGCCGCCCTGCACCAGTCCGCTCAGGGCCTCGTCGACCGACTTGACCTGGTCGCGGGCGTCCTGGAGGGCGATGTCCGACTCCATGAGGCCCTCGGTCAGCCCGAGAGTCAGCGAGTTGACGATGTCCGTGGCACGGTTCTCCCCGCTCGGGTGAGCCACACGCTGGACGGCCTTGCCGAACCCGTCGAGGTTCTCCCCGAAGACGCGTGCCGCTTCCCCGCCGGCCTTTCCCTTCTGGGCGAGGTCAACGAAGCTGTTGGCCATCTTCGACACCGACGCGGGCGCGTCCTTGAACTGGTCGTGGATCTTCTGTGCGGCGAACGAGATCAGCTCCAGGCCCGCGACGACAGCCCCGACTTGTCCCAGCCGCATCATCACGATCCGGGTGCGCGCGGCCGTGATGCCCATGGCCGTCATCGCGGCGCGCGTCGCCGCGATCCGCGGCAGCAGCAGCAGGATGCCCGCACCGGCCAGGGCCATGGCCCCGCCGACCCCGGTGAACAGGGTGACGGCGTGCTGAAGCTCTGGCGACAGCCCGTTGTAGGCGTTGATGAGGCTGGTGATCCACTTGGTCATCTGGCGCAGCGTGCCGTTGGCCGCCGAGCCGCTCTCGATGAGCGCGACCTCGATGGCGCCGCGCAGCCGCTCTACGTCACCGATCAGGTTGTCGGTCTGGATGCTGGCCATCCGACCGGCGGCGCCCTGGTCGTTGACGGACTTGACGTACTTGTTGATGCCCTCCGAGCCGAGCTCATACAAGATCGTTGCTGACCGGACGGCGTCCGCACCGAAGATCGTAGCCATGGCGGCGTTGCGGGCCTCGGGCGTCAGCTTGCTGAAGCTGGTCTTCATGCGGCCCGCGAGTTCGGACAGGCCGACGAACTTGCCGGACGCGTCGTAGGCGCTGAAGCCGATGGCGTCCATCGTGCCCTTGGCCTCTTTGGACTGCGGCACCAGTCGCTGAAGCATGACCTTGAGCGAGGTACCGGCGTCCGAGCCGATCAGCGCGTGGTCAGCGAACGCGGCCAGGGTGCCGACGGTGTCCTCGATGGACAGGCCGGTCTGGTGGGCCAGCAGACCGCCCATACGGAGCGACATGGCCAGGCCGTGCACGTCCGCGGCCGACTTGTTGGCGCCGGCCGCGAGCAGGTCCGCGATGTGGGTGACGTCCTTGCCCGCCAGGCCGAAGGTGTTCATCGCCTGCGCGGAGACGACGGCGGCCTCGGTGAGGTCGACCTGCCCGGAGGCGGCCAGCGCCAGCGACCCCTTCAGGGCGCCGCCGATGATGTCGGCGGTCGTGACGCCGGCGCGCGCGAGCTCGGCCTCGGCCCGGGCGGCCTCCGTCGCCGTGAAGCTGGTGGTCTTCCCGGCCTCCAGTGCGGCGGCCCGGAGCTTGCCCATCTCCTTCGCCGACGCGCCCGTGACCGCGCGGACGTTGGATAGCTCCTTGTCGAACTTGGCCGCTGCTGCGGCGGCGACCGCGAACGCCGTGACCAGCGCTGTGCCGGCGATGGCGCCCGCTTTGGCCATCTGCGACGTCTGCCGGGCGGCGTTGCGCATGTTGCGGGTGTACTGGTTGATGTCCGCGATCAGGCGGACGTTGACGGTACGGGTGGTCACAGCTCACCCCCGTCAGGATCGGGCGCTACGGGCGCCGTTCGATGTGGACGTGCAGCCCCTCGGACTTGCCGCCCTTGTCCTGGTAGGCCTTCACGGCCGTCGCTGACGCCGTGCAGGCGTGGCAGCGGATCAGCTCAGCTCGGTAGCTGAACTCGTTCGCCGCGTCGGTGGCCTCGCCCCACGGCTGTCTGCACTCCGGGCAGGCGTCCGCCTCGACGTCCAGCAGGGCGAACGCCCATGCCCGGTCCTCGGCCAGCCACAACGGCTCGCCCGGCCCGATGGCGCGCCCCATGAACACGGAGCGGGGCACGCCCCAGGCGCGGGCGGCTTCTACTTCTCGCCGCCAAGGCCCGCCAGGAGTGCGGAGGCGGCCAGCGAGAAAGGGGACGCGTCGGCTGCCGCGTCGTTGTTGACCTCCCACGCGGCGTCGAACAGGCGCTTCTGCTCGCCCTTGTTGACGATCTCGAACAGGGCTGCGGCCTGCTCGGGGGTCATCTTCGGGTCGACGCACGAGGCGACGATCAGCGCCGTCGGGAACGTCCGGTCGTCGAACAGCTCTCGTTCGTTGTCCGACGGGTGCGCGGCCAGGAGATCGCTGTAGGCCTGGTCGCCGATGAACCGCAGCACGAACGGCTCCTCGGCGGCCTTCGCCGCCGTCTGCGCGGTGCGCAGGTCGGCGGCGATCCGGCGGCCCGGGTGCTCGTCCACGAGGCTGGAGGGCTCCCACTCCTGCGACACCTGCGCCAGCTCGGCCGCGAGCCGTTCCGCCTCGCTGGCCAGGTCCCCCCGGACGCACACCCGGACGGTGCGCTCCCGGGGCTTGGCGGCCTTGAGGATGTCCTCGATGTTCGGCATCAGGCCACCGTCGCGGCGGTCGCCGGCGGGTTGGTGACCTTCATCGGCGAGGTGAACTTCATGACCTCGTTCGCGGCCGGGGCGTTGTTCTGCGGCTCGCCGCAGGTGATCGGGTAGATCTCGGCCTTCTGCCCGGCCGTCCAGGCGGTGGCGTAGGCGACGCCGCGGCGGATGGCGAGGTAGCCGCTGACGCCGTACTTGAGCGTCGCGTAGGGCAGGTCCTCAGGCGTGGTGGTGCCGCGCTTGAACGTCGTCTCGGTGTCGAAGCCCACGCGGCCCACGGTCTTGGTGTCGAAGGTCGACGCCAGGCTGGACGTGTCGACGTCCGCCGTGGACGGGTCGATCTTCAGGCCGTCGGGGGTGATGCGGGCCGTGAAGTCCTGGCCCGCCGTCAGCTCGGCCGCGGTCGGCGCGTTGATGTTGGCGATGCTGGCCACCCAGCTCACCTTGGTCATTCCGTCGTTGATCAGGTCGGACATGGACCCTCCTCAGGGCATGAAAAAAGCCCCGGGCAGGCGGGGCGGGCGAAGCGGACGGGACAGGCCGGGCGGGGTCAGATGACGAGGCTGGCGACGGTGACGCTGGTCGTCGACGAGTAGCTGACCGACGCGCTCACGCCGTCGACCGCCGACGCGAACAGGTCCGCCGTGATGGGGCCGATCAGCTTGTCGCCGGTCGTCGCCGGAACGGTCACGACGACGTCGGCGGCGGCCTGGCCGCGGACCTTCGCGGTCGCGGTGAGCGTGACGGTCATGCTGGAACCGTTGGTGTTCTTGACGTGCAGGAAGCTGCGTTCGCCGCACGTCACCGTGGTGGACGCGGCAGCAGCCGAGTAGGTCGGGGTCAGGCCGCTCAGTGCGACGGCCTGCTGGGCGAGAAGCGCCATGAGGGACTCTCCTGTCGGATCAGGCGGGGGTCGAGCAGATCCGGTACTGGACCGGCACGAAAAAAACGGGCGGGGTGACGTCGTCATCCCGCTGGACGGGCGGCCCGCCGAGGTCCTCGGCCGGCCAGCAGGACCGGCCGACGACCGTGAGGGGCGCGGCGAGGGCCTGGCGGACGCGGGAGGCGACCCACAGGGCGCGTTCGACGTCGCTGCCCACGCAGGTGACCTGCATCGTCGAGTCGAAGTGCGTGCGGTCGTCGGCGAGCGACGCCCGTACCGCCATGCCCGCATCCGGGTACAGCACGCAGAACTTGTCCGGCGGCGTCCAGCCCGAGCTGGCGGGGGCGCCGCCCACGTAGACCGTCAGCTCGGCGGTCTCCAGGGCGGCCTTGACGGCGTCCATGTGCGGCAGAACATCGGGGACGGTGACCATCGGCTCACCACCAGGCCAGGCCGCGCGCGGCGAGCAGTTCCATCTGAGCCAGGAACTGGGGCATCTCGGTGGCCAGTGCCCGGCCGCCGTCGTTGTGCGGCGGGTTGTGCACCGACCCGTACTCCAGGATCGCGCCCAGCGGGCCCTGCACCCCCGCCTTGTCCGGGCCGATCGTGGCCATGAACAGGTCGCGACCGTACGCAGCGAAGTCGAAGCCGATCGTGCGCGGGTAGTGCCTGGCGTGCTTCCCGCTGGTGGCCCGGGCGTTGGCCCGCCAGTTGTTCTTGACGTTGACGGCGCCGCGCATCGTGACCGCGCGGGCGTCCTTGCGGACGCGGGGGATGCTGCGGGCCAGGTGGCGTTCCAGGCGCCGTACGTCGCGCATGTCGAAGCGTGCCGCCGTCATGACCTGTCCTCCGTACTGATCCGCCAGGCCGTCGCCTGGTCATGGAACTGGGCTGCGACGACCCACAGAACCAGACCCGTCATGCGGGCATCGGGCGAGGCCAGGACCTCGATCCGCGTACCGGGCAGTACGCGGGTGCCGCCGGGCAGGACCGTGGCCCAGGGCAGCGATACCTCGTACTCACGGAGCAGCACCTCGCGTTCGCCGGCGGAAGTGTCCTCGCCGCCGCTCTGCCCGATGGGCTTGACCCGCGCCTTGCCCGAGTACAGCGTCGTCTTCGGCCCGGGCACCGTGGTGCCGGTGGTCCGGTTGAAGGTGTCGGCTGCCTGGGTGTAGAGGCGGACGGTGTCCCGCATCCGGGACTCGGCCGCCGCCCGGCCGGCGGCGAGGGCGCCGTCGACGTTCACGACTCCTCGACAGGTGCGCCCGGGACGATGCTGAACGCCACCTTCTTCGACGGTCTCAGCTCCTCCTTCTCGTCGTCGGACAGGTACACCTCGCCCCGCGAGCGGGACGAGTCGATCGTGTACGAGTAGTCGTCCAGCGACTCCTGCCGCTTCCCGTTCGGATTGTCCAGCTTCCGCAGCACCATGGCGCAGCAGACCTTCTTGGAGATGGCCGTGGGCGCGGTCGCGTACTGCGGGAACGGCTTCAGGATGAGCGCCTCGGCGTCGGCCAGCCAGGCGGTGGCCTGACGCTCCTCCGTTGCCGTCAGGTCACGGCCGAGCCGCTCGACCAGATCCGCGAGGGTTGCCAGTGCCACCGTCCGTCTCCCCTTCTACAGGCTGGCGAGGAAGCCGGTGCCCAGGCCGTGCTTGCGCTCGTTGCCGTACTTCAGGCCGACCTCGCCGTAGAGCTGGGTGCGCTCCTTGGCGCCGGTCTTGGCGAGCGGCTCGGCGAAGAAGTGGCCCTTGCCCGGGGTCTCCAGGTAGACCGGCTCGCACTCCTCCAGCGACGTGACCATGATCTTGTGCCTGGGCATGTGCCGGTCGAGCATGATGTTCAGCACGCCGAAGTCGGTCTGGATCGTCTGGAGGTTGACGCCGCCGACCGAACGGCTGGTCTCCTGGTACTTGCCGTAGGCGTTCGCGTAGGCGTCGGTGACGCCCCGCTTCGAGGTCGAGCCCACGACCAGCGTCGCGGTCTCCGACTCCATGATCCCGCCGTTGTCGTACACCTGCTGGAGCATCCCGTCGATGGCCGCCTTGGAGACGGCGACCAGCTTGGTGACGTTGGCGGTGCCGTCGCCGCCCGCCAGGTCGATGGCCGCGCCGCCCTTGGTCAGCGCCAGCTTGAAGGTGTTCGTGGTCACCGTCACCACGTAGTACGGGGTGTCCGCGCTGACACCGGTCAGGGTGACGATGGTGTCCAGGGTGACCTGGTCGCCAGCCACCAGGCCGTGAGCGGCGAGCGTGAACGCGTCCGTGCTGATCGCGCCCGCCGCGGAGCCGAGCGCCGAGCCGAAGCTCTGCACATTGGTGCTGATGGCCGTGATCATGCCGCGGGTCTTGCGGTTCGTCGTGTTGTCGGACGGCTTCTGGTAGACGCCGTTGATGAAGGACCACTCGACGTCCCTCACCATCTGCTTGAGCATCTGTTCGACCTGCCAGTCCAGCTCGTTGCGGACCGGGTTGGTGGCCTCGATGTTCAGACCCGAGTGCGCGCCGACCGCGGCGAGCTTCGTGTACGAGACGCCGACGGTCTCGTGGTGGATCTGCGTGATGTTGTCGACCGACCCGCGTACCCGCTCCTGGTCCGTGGGCGCGTCCGCACCCTCGAGGGCGGTGTTCTGCCCGGCGTTACGCAGGTCGAAGGTCTGCCACTCGAACTCCTTGGCGTTGGTCTGGCCGCCTCCGGTCAGACCGCCGATCGCGGAGAAGAACGGCGTGTCGTCCGGCGTCAGCTGGTGAAGGACGCCGGTGTAGTTGGGCAGGTTGTACGTCGTGCCCAGGGCGGTGATGCTCCCAGCCATGGGGGCTCCTTAGGGTGCGGGGCGCGGCGTACTGCCTGCCCGGGTGATCAGTTCTTGACGTTGGCGAGCTTGGCGTTTTCCAGGGACAGCACGGTGCGCCAGTCGCCCTTGGCTTTCGCCGCGGCGATCTGGTCCTCGACGCCGCCCGCGGTGCCGCCCGGGCGCGGTCCCTGCGACGGGTCCGGGCGCGGGGTGAGCGGACCGGACGGCGCCCAATGCGGCTTCTGGGTCAGGAGGTTGTCCAGCGCGGCCGTGATGGCGGCCCGGTCGACCGTGCCGTCCGCCGTGACGAAGGTGCCGCTCTGGAGGGCGGTCACCGCGTCCTGCGGGTCCTGGAAGCGGCCCGCGGCGAGGGCCTCGACCTGAGAGCTGACCGCGAGCCGGGTGGCCTGGTCGGCGCGCTCGGTGGCCGCCTTCAGTGCCTCCGCCTGCTTCTCCGCGTCGGTCTTGTCGCGGTCCTCGAACTCTTTGAGGCGGGCCGCCTGGTCCTTCTCCCGCTGCTCCGCTTCCTTGGCCCGCTTCTTCCACTCGGTGAGTGCCTTCTCTCCCTCCGGGCCCAGGGCCGGATCGTCGGCCGGTTTACCGCCCGCCGCCGGCACCGGGTCGGGTGCCGGCGGCTGAGGGACAGGAGACGGGGGTGCGCCCGGGCCGGTCCCGGGCGGCGGCGGATTGCCCGCCGCCGGGGGGACAGTCGGGTCCGGAGGTGTACTCATTACTGCTCCCGTTGCAGGAGGTGGTGACCGTCGGCGTTGCGCCGGGGTCAGGGCGAGGGCCCGGAGAGACGCCTCCCTCCGAGCCTGTGTGCGCTGCCGGATCACGCCGACTCGTCGTCTTGACGCCCGCGCACGGGGCCGATCAGGGGGCGGTCAGGCCAGGTAGCCGAAGCGCCGCAGCATGGCGAGCGCCTCGTCCCGGCTCGCCGCGAGCCGGTAGATCTCTTCGGGCATCAAGCGCGGCGTCAGCAGCCGGAAGTTCGCGGCCGTCGTCTGCCCGGCCGCGACCGCGCGCGCTCGTTCCTGCCGGTAGAAGGCGCCGCGCCGGGTCGTGCCCTCGGTGGTCGCCTGCACGCGGCGGCCG
>NZ_JARAZV010000048.1:0-1327 GCF_033795085.1 Streptomyces sp. AK08-02 | reverse complement strand
AGGCTTAGCTTCCGGGTTCGGAATGTAACCGGGCGTTTCCCTCACGCTATGACCACCGAAACACGGTGAAACACATATCAACCGCACCACACCCGGTGGCCCCGGGCATGGGGTTGTTCGTGGTTTCAGAACCAACACAGTGGACGCGAGCAACTGAGGACAAGCCCTCGGCCTATTAGTACCAGTCACCTCCACCCGTTACCGGGCTTCCAGATCTGGCCTATCAACCCAGTCGTCTACTGGGAGCCTTACCCCATCTAGTGGGTGGGAACACTCATCTCGAAGCAGGCTTCCCGCTTAGATGCTTTCAGCGGTTATCCCTCCCGAACGTAGCCAACCAGCCATGCCCTTGGCAGGACAACTGGCACACCAGAGGTTCGTCCGTCCCGGTCCTCTCGTACTAGGGACAGCCCTTCTCAATGTTCCTGCGCGCGCAGCGGATAGGGACCGAACTGTCTCACGACGTTCTAAACCCAGCTCGCGTACCGCTTTAATGGGCGAACAGCCCAACCCTTGGGACCGACTCCAGCCCCAGGATGCGACGAGCCGACATCGAGGTGCCAAACCATCCCGTCGATATGGACTCTTGGGGAAGATCAGCCTGTTATCCCCGGGGTACCTTTTATCCGTTGAGCGACGGCGCTTCCACAAGCCACCGCCGGATCACTAGTCCCGACTTTCGTCCCTGCTCGACCCGTCGGTCTCACAGTCAAGCTCCCTTGTGCACTTACACTCAACACCTGATTGCCAACCAGGCTGAGGGAACCTTTGGGCGCCTCCGTTACTCTTTAGGAGGCAACCGCCCCAGTTAAACTACCCATCAGACACTGTCCCTGATCCGGATCACGGACCCAGGTTAGACATCCAGCACGACCAGACTGGTATTTCAACGACGACTCCACAGACACTGGCGTGCCCACTTCACAGTCTCCCAGCTATCCTACACAAGCCGAACCGAACACCAATATCAAACTATAGTAAAGGTCCCGGGGTCTTTCCGTCCTGCTGCGCGAAACGAGCATCTTTACTCGTAGTGCAATTTCACCGGGCCTATGGTTGAGACAGTCGAGAAGTCGTTACGCCATTCGTGCAGGTCGGAACTTACCCGACAAGGAATTTCGCTACCTTAGGATGGTTATAGTTACCACCGCCGTTTACTGGCGCTTAAGTTCTCAGCTTCGCCACACCGAAATGTGACTAACCGGTCCCCTTAACGTTCCAGCACCGGGCAGGCGTCAGTCCGTATACATCGCCTTACGGCTTCGCACGGACCTGTGTTTTTAGTAAACAGTCGCTTCTCGCTGGTCTCTGCGGCCACCCCCAGCTC
>NZ_JARAZV010000047.1:0-1462 GCF_033795085.1 Streptomyces sp. AK08-02 | reverse complement strand
CAGGGCCCCGGCGTTTGCCCGGGTCGTCCGGTTTGATCATGTGATGCCGTAGAGGCTGAGGACGAGGGTGCGTTCGGTGTGGGCCCGGCGGCCGGCGGCGGTGTTGACGTACCCGGCAAGCTTGAGCGCACCGCGGATCAGGTCGCGGACGGCGGCGAGGACTGAGGGCGTGTTGTGGGTCCTGACCTGGGACTTGTCCTCGTTGAAGGTCACATCCCGACACCAGTGGACGGTGTTCTCCACCGTCCAGTGCCCGCGAGCCCATGAAGCGATCTCGGCGGCACTCGCTTCCTCGGCGGGCAGGTCGGTGATGGCGTAGACGGTCTCGCTGGACCACTTCTTCGCTCCGTAGAGACGGCGTCTGCGCTGGATGCGCAGGACCTGGGCCGCGTGGGGAAAGAGCAGGCCGTTGACGGTGACGACCTGGACGAGACGCTGTTCGTGGCGGCCGTGGCCGCGGGCGTCGTCACGGTGGATGACGGGGATCTCCTTCCAGGGCAGGGCGTGGAGCTGACGGGCTTGGCCGCGCTGGTTGTTCTTGATGGTCAGCAGGTAGTGGGCGCCGCGTTCGTGCAGGTAGGCGGCGTGGTCGCGTTGGGCGTGGAGGGCGTCGGCGGTGACGACGGCCCCCTTGAGATCGGCGTCGTCGAGCTGGTCGAGCAGGGGTTGGAACTCCGGTATTTCGTTGGTCTTCGCGCCGATCTCGCGGGAGGCGAGGGTGATGCCGTCGCCGTGCCGGACGGCGGAGAGCACGAAGACGCGGCTGCCGTCCGGGCGCTTCGCACTGCGCAGGCACTTGCCGTCCACCGCGATGGCCCGGCGCCGGGAGCGCACCGGTTCGGCGCGGGCGGCCGCCCGGTGGGCGCGGCGCTGTTCGCGTTCGATGCCGCCGTCGGGCATGAGCGGCTCGGGAGAGTGGGACACCGTGGACAGCAGGGGCCGCAGGTGGTCGTAGCCGGCCGCGCTGACCTCACCGGGATCGAGCCGCCCCAGAACGGTGCGCAAGGTCTTCTCGCTCGGGATCCGGTAGCGGCCGCGCAACGGATGGTAGGGCAGACCGAAAGCGGCCAGTTCCACCGGCGTCGCACGTCGGCACCACTCCGCCGCCGCGGTGATGGAGTCATGGCCTGCCGGGGTCATCGCACAGACCACCAGGGCCAGCAGCGAGGAGACCCGGTAGCGCACCCCGCACGCCCCGCGAGGATCGGTGACCGACTCGAACTCGGCAACCAGGCCGCGGACTTGGTCTCGCGCGGCATCCGAGCCGAGGGCCTCCAGGCGGGGCGCCGGAGAGACGGGAACGACGGCAGGGGATGATGGAGGAACGAACACGGCACCTTCGTGGATCTTGCAGCGTAGAGAACTCCATGATCCACAGGTGCCGTGTTCATCTGCTTCCGGGGCCCGCCAGCATGATCAACCGGCCCAGGCCGGGGCGATCCGGGCAAACGCCGGGGCCCTG
>NZ_JARAZV010000046.1:0-1490 GCF_033795085.1 Streptomyces sp. AK08-02 | reverse complement strand
GGGTGCCTCTATGTCTTTGGTCAAGCGAGGCGTGGGGTTCTGGGTTCGTAGAACGTGCCGTCGCGGAGCATCGCGAACAGCACGTTGACGCGTTGTCGGGCGAGCCGGAGGAGGGCTTGCGTGTGGGTCTTCCCGCGGGCTCGGCATTTGTCGTAGTAGGTGCGGGAGGCGGGATCGTGCAGTGCGGCGAACGCGGACAGGAACATCGCGCGTTTCAGCTGCCGGTTGCCGCCTCTGGGCGCGTGTTCGCCGTGGATCGAGGTCCCCGACGACTTGGTCGTCGGGGCGAGGCCGGCGTAGGAGGCGAGGTGAGCGGCGGTGGGGAAGCTGGTTCCGTCGCCGACGGTGACCAGCAGCGTGGCGGCGGTCCTGACCGCGACCCCCGGAATCGAGGTCAGGACCGCGGAAAGAGGGTGAGCCTCCAGCAGCTGCCCGATCTGCGCTTCCAGGGCTCGTCGCTGTTCGTGGACGGCCGCGAGCGAACGGGCCAGGGACGGGATGACGACGTCGAGGGTGCCGGTGCCCGGGACCACGACGGTCTGCTCGTCGAGCGCGTCGAAGACCTCGTCGATCAGCCGGGCAGCCATGCGCGGAGCCTTGGGCCGGATCACCTCAACGAGCCTGCGGCGACCGGCCTTTCGCAAGCTGGCTGGGGATCCGTAGCGTTCCAGCAGCCAGGTCACCGCGGGGTGGTCCAGGCGTGGACCAAGGATGCGCTCCAGGCTGGGGTGGAACTGGGTGAGCAGGCCGCGTATCCGGTTGGAGGTGCGGGTGGCCTCGGCCGCCAGGTCCTGGTCGAAGCCCACCAGCACGGTCAGCTCGGCGGTGATCTCGTCGGTCAGTTCCAGCGAGCGCAGGGTGTGCGGCATGGTCCGGGCGGCGTCCGCGATCACCGCGGCGTCCTTCGCGTCGGTCTTCGCCTCGCCCGGGTAGAGGTCGGCGATCCGCCGCATCGCGAGTCCGGGCAGGTAGGCGACCTTGCAGCCGGCGTCCCGGGCGACCGTCAGGGGCAGGGCTCCGATCGAGGCGGGCTGGTCCACGATCACCAGCACGGTGCCGAACTTCGCGGCCAGCTTGTCGAAGACGGCCCTCAACCTGGGCTCACTGTTGGGCAGCTGCTTGTCGAAGACCTTCTTGCCGGCCGGGGTGAGGCCGTGCCCGTGATGAGCGCTCTTGCCGACGTCCAGGCCGAGGAAGACGCCCACGTCGTCGATGTCGTACAAACCATCCTCCCGAACCGGGTTCGTGCGGTGCTGGCCAGGGCGTTGGCGCCGTACGCGCGCATCCACGTTATGCAGACCTGCCGCCCACAAGCGGCCGGGCATTGCGCCAGGCCAGGCGGTAGTCGGACCTCTTATCAGCGTCTCCAACGGCGCCTCTCGGGCCCGGTGACACCACCCCCCAGGTCATTCGTTCGACAGGGGGGAACAGTCATGCCGGACCCGGAGGCCAGCGGCCCTCTTGCAGGACCGCGAAGAAGATAACGGGGG
>NZ_JARAZV010000044.1:0-1804 GCF_033795085.1 Streptomyces sp. AK08-02 | reverse complement strand
GCGTGTGTTGCGGGCGGTGGTGGTGGATCCGGATGTGCGGGTGGGGGATGTGCCGTTGTTGTCGGGGGTGGAGTTTCGGCGGTTGTTGGTGGAGTGGAATGCGACGGGGGCTGATGAGTCGGGTTTGGTTGATGTGGTGGCTCGGGTGCGGGAGTTGGCGGTGGAGCGGCCGGGTGCGGTGGCTGTGTCGGATGGTGAGGGGGAGGTGTCGTACGGCGAGTTGGTTGGTCTGGTCGACCGGGTCGCTGCGTGTGTGGGGGGTGGGGGTGAGCGTGTGGTGGGTGTGTTGGCGGAGCGTGGTCGGTGGGCTGTTGCTTCGTTGTTGGGTGTGATGGCGGGGGGTGGTGTGTATCTGCCGTTGGACACGCGGGCGCCGGTGGGGCGTTCGGCGGGTTTGGTGGCGGATGCGGGGGTGTCGGTGGTGCTGGCTGGGCCGGGGCTTGCGGGGCTTGCGGCTGGGTTTGGTGCCGAGGTTGTTGCGTTGGGTGAGTTGCCTGCTGTCTCGGCTGTGCCTGTGCCTGTGCCTGTGTCTGTGTCTGCTGTCTCGGCTGTGCCTGTTTCTGTGCCGGTTTCTGTGCCTGTGGTTGGGGATCGGTTGGCGTATGTGCTGTTCACGTCTGGGTCGACGGGTCGTCCGAAGGGGGTGATGGTGCATCACCGGGGGATGAACAATCATCTGTTGGCCAAGGTGGGGGATTTGGGTCTGGGTGCGTTGGATGTGGTGGTGCAGAACGCGCCGTTGACTTTCGATGTGTCGGTGTGGCAGATGCTGGCGCCGTTGGTGGTGGGTGGCCGGGTGGTGGCTGTGGGGGCGGAGCTGGCCGTGGATGCGGTGGGTCTGTTCCGGATGGCGGGGTGTGACGGGGTCACGGTGTTGGAGGTGGTGCCGTCGTTGTTGCGGGCGGCGTTGGATGGCTGGGACGAGGGTGCGCTGGTGCCGGAGCTGGTGTTGTTGCGCTGGCTTGTGGTGACGGGTGAGGAGTTGCCTTCGGAGTTGTGCCGGCGTTGGCTGGCGCGGTTCCCGGGTGTTGCGGTGGTGAATGCGTATGGTCCGACGGAGTGTTCGGACGATGTCACTCATGCGGTGATCGCGGAGGCTGGTGGGCGGGTGTCGTCGCCGATCGGGCGGGCGGTGCGCAACACTCGTCTGTACGTTCTTGATGACGGTCTGCGTGTGGTTCCGGTGGGGGTTGCCGGTGACCTGTATGTGGCTGGTGTGGGTGTGGGTCGTGGTTATCTGGGTGACCCGGGCCGTACTTCGGGTGTTTTTGTCGCGGATCCGTGTGGTGAGCCGGGTACTCGCATGTATTGCACGGGTGACCGTGTGCGTTGGCTGTCGGATGGTCAGTTGGAGTTTCTGGGCCGTCGTGATGCTCAGGTCAAGATTCGTGGTCAGCGTGTCGAGCTGGGTGAGATCGAGGCGCGTCTGCGTGAGGTCGAGGGTGTCAGTGATGCTGTCGTCTCGGTGGTGGAGGGGCGTCTGGTCGGTTACCTCGTCGGGGGCGCCGGCGTGGAGACGGTGGGGGAGTCTGTCTCGGGGGTGTTGCCCGAGCACATGGTTCCTTCTGTCTGGGTCGTTCTGGACTCTGTTCCCCTGACCTCGAACGGGAAGGTCGACCGTAAGGCTTTGCCGGTTCCGGACCTCGAAGTCGTCCCTGGCCGTGCTCCTGCTACTCCTGAGGAGGAGGTTGTCTGTGCTCTCTTCGCCGATCTCCTGGGCCTCGACCGGGTCGGTGCCGATGACGATTTCTTCCGGCTCGGCGGGCACTCCCTCCTCGCCACCCGCCTGATCGCCCGCATCAGG
>NZ_JARAZV010000043.1:0-2207 GCF_033795085.1 Streptomyces sp. AK08-02 | reverse complement strand
CTTCAGACCTTCGCCGAGGCTGTCGACCTTGCCGTTGCCGTTGTCGCCCGGTACAGGTGTCCGGCCGCTCGGGTCGGTGTACAGAGTGGGTGTGTTGTTGGCGTAGGCGTACGCCGATACGTATGGGTTGCTGGGGTCAGGGGCTGCCGGGTCGGGCCGGTTGAAGCGGCCGATGGCGGTGTTGTACTGGCGGGCGTGGAGGTCGAGGTTGCCGGTCGTGGACTCAAAGCGAGCGCCTGTGTACGAAGGGGTGCTCGCGGGAGCGCCCGTGGTGACCGTGCCCAGCACTCGCGTGCCGAATGGGTCGTAGGCCCAGCGCTGGTAGAGGGTGCCGGTGCTGCCGGTGACGTCGACCGGGGAGCCCTGGGTGTCGTGGTGATAGTAGAAGAGTGCGCCCGCACCGGTTTCGGTGGCGGTGGGCTGGCCCAACGGGTCGTAGCGGTTGGACTGCTTGATCACCCAGGCGCTGTCGTAGTCGGTGGCCTGGATGGGCAACGCGGCGTTGGGATCCCACTGGGTGCGGTTGGTGACCGTGCCGTCCTTGGCGGTGGTGACCTGGTTGCCGGTGGCGTCGTGGTCGTAGGTGTAGTTACTGCCTCCGACCGTGGCTGCGGAGATCTGTCCGGCCAGGTCGTAGGTGTAGGTGTCGGCGCCCGCCTTCGTCTGGTTGCCTTCGCCGTCGTAGTCGTAGGCGGTGGTCGTGGTGCCGCTGGTCGTGGACGTCAACTGGTCGGCCGCGTCGTAGACGTAGCTCGTGCCGGTGGTGCCAAGGGTGGAGGTCAGGCGGTTGCCGACCTTGTCGTAGGTGTACGAGGTGGTACGGGTCGACGCGCAGCCGGTGACCCAGGGCTGCGGGTAGCAGCCGGATGTCAGGCGACCCGCGGTGTCGTACGTCTGGTCGTAGCCGCCGGTTCCCACGCTGGCCCGGGTGACGTCCACGTGGGTGGGCAGTCCGGCCGCGGATAGGGTGAGGGCGGTTTTGGTGATAGTGGTCCCGGATTTGGCGGAGGTGACCGCGGTCAGCCGGCCGGTGCGATCGTAGGCGCGGTCCTCGGTCTCGGTATTGGGCAGCGTGGAGCGGGTCAGGTTGCTCGAAGCGTCCCAGACGTAGTTGGTGGTGACTCCGTCGGCCGTCATCGACGAGGTGCGGCCGTCGTTGTCGTAGGCGTAGGCGATGGTGTTGCCGTCGGAGTACTTGCGGGTGAGCATCTGCCCGGCGGCGTCGTAGGTGTAGGAGAAGCCACGGGTCTTCGTGAGGTGGCCGACCGCGTCGTAGACGAAGTCCTCGGAGACCTTTGAGTTGGCGCGGGTCGTCATGCGCCCGGCGCTGTCGTATACGTACGACACGTCGGGGGTGGTGTCCGGGTAGTCGACCTTGGTGAGCTGGCCTCGGGTGTCGAAGGCGTAGTTGGTGGAGCCGCGCGGGGTGGTCTTCTTGGTCAGGTTGCCCTCGGCATCGTAGGCGAGGGAGGTCGCCCGGTTCAGGGGGTCTGTGACCGTGATCAGGTGGCGGGCCGCGTCATAGGCGTACGAGGTGAGGTGGCCGTTTGCGTCCGTGCGCTTGGTGACGTTGCCTGCCGCGTCGTACTCGTATGTGGTCTTCCCGCTGTCGGCGGCGGTGACTGTGGTGAGTTGGTCGAGATTGTTGTAGCCGTAGGTGGTGGCGCGCGTGTCGGCGTCGATGCGCTTGGTGATGTTGCCCGCCGCGTCGTACTCGGTGGTGCTTACACCGCCTAGCGGGTCGGTGACGGTCAAGGGGTTGCCAGCCGCGTCGTAGCGGTTGGTGGTGGTGAACTGGGCGGGGTCGGCGCCCGTGACGTTGCCGCGAGGATCGACTGCGGTGACCTGGCGGCTGTCGCCGTCGTAAGTCCAGGTCTCCTTGTTGCCCAGCGAAGAGGTCCGGCTGAGCACGTTGCCGTCGGCGTCGTAGGCGTAGCTGGTCGTCTTCGCTAGTTGGTCGGTGGTGCTGCTCAGCTGGTTGTTCTTGTCGTAGACCGACGAGACGCTTTTGCCGAGGGCGTCAGTGACCTTGGTGACGTTGTCGACAGCGTCGTAGGCGTAGCTGGTCGCGTTGCCCAGTGGATCGGTTACCTTGGCGGGCCGGTTCACTGCGTCGTACTCGGTGCTGACGGTCGCGCCTGTTGGCCCGGTCACCGTGATGCGGTTACCCACCGCGTCATAGGCGTAGCTCGTCGTGTAGGCGGCCG
>NZ_JARAZV010000042.1:0-9577 GCF_033795085.1 Streptomyces sp. AK08-02 | reverse complement strand
ACCTGCACACGTACTATGTGCTGGCAGAGGACACACCGGTTCTTGTCCATAACTGCAACAGAGCTGGTTTGGACTTCACTGATGCTGAGAGGCAGAAGGTCTACGACGCTAACGCCGCGAAGAACGGTGGCGAGTACAAGTGTGACTACTGTGGGCAGACGGTGGAACGGCGCGCATCGCGAGATGCCAATGGAAACGCCATCAAGGGGAGGCCCGACGATGCCCAGATCGACCACGTAGAGCCGAAGGCCAGTGGAGGGCACGGTGGCGACCATAATGGAGCAGTGGCCTGCCGTCGGTGCAACAGAGATAAGTCCACGAAGCCACTGGAGGATTGGGACGATGAGCTCAGAGATTTCCTCGATGACTAGCGCCGGAAAGTCGGAGTCGGACGATAAGCCTGAGAGGCTGTACAAGGTAGCCTTCGACCTCCCTGAAGAGACAGCTCAGTGGGCGCGTGCATCTGCGGAGCGGCTCTGGACTGGGAAGACTTCCGTGAAGATGGAGGTTCAGGTTCGGAACACCCCCTTCTACGTGAAGGGTGTTGCCTTCGGGGATATCGTGCGGGTCAGGGCTGATCACGAGCGCAGAGAGCTTGTGTTCGAGGAGTTCGTTTCTGAGTCTGGCCATTCGGCGGTCCGCGTTATCGTCAAAGATGATGGCGCGGGAGGGGAAGTCGACACTATGCTCCGCGCCTTTGGTTGCTCCTGGGAGATTGATGCAACCGGATCTTTGTGGGCAATCGACGTGCCGTCGCATGTTGATTACGCATCCATGAGAACCGCTCTCCTTCGCATTGCCAGTGAAGAGAAAATTGGCATCGAAGAGAGTGCCCTTGCGAGGGCTCACCGCGACGGACTCGGATTGCCAGAGTCGGATCATTAATATGGTCCGTAAGAAGTCCCGCCGGATTTCATTCCGGCGGGGCTTCTGGGGGTCTTGACGGCAACGGTGACGGCAACGTCAGCGGACGACGGCTGTGGCGGGTGGGTCGTCGGGGGCGTCGCCAGTGGGGCTGAGGGCGTCGCCGAGGGTGTCGATGGCCTGGCGTTGGAGGCGGAGTCGGACGTGGGCGTAGACGCCGGCGGTGACGCCGATGTGGGCGTGGCCGAGGAGTTCCTTTATAACGACGAGTTCGACGCCCTGTTCCAGGAGCAGGGTGGCGGTCGAGTGCCGGAGGTCGTGGAAGCGGATGCGGCGGAGTCCGGCCCGGTCGAGGAAGTTGCGGAAGCGGCGCGTGAGGTTGGCCGGGTCGAGAGGCCGTCCAGTCGGCGTGGTGAAGACGACGCTGCTGTCGCTCCAGGCTGACCCTGCGGTCTCGCGCTCAGTGTCCTGCTGCTTCTTGTGCTTCTTGAGGGAGTTGATGCACTCGGTGGGGAGGGCGATGCGGCGTTCGGACGTTCGGGTCTTGGTGGGTAGGTGGGTGAGGCCGCCGGTGCGGGTGCGCTGGAGGGAGTGGCGGATGGTTGCGGTGCCGCTGTTGAGGTCGAGGTCTTCCCAGTGGAGGCCGAGGAGTTCGCCTTTGCGGAGTCCAGTACGCAGGGCGAGTTCGTACAGCGCATGCACCCGGTCGGCGCGAGCTGCGTCGAGGAATTGACGGGCCTCGACCGCAGTGAGGGGTTGGAAGCGCCTGGGCCGGGGCGTGGCGGCTTTGACGTTCCGGGCGACGTTGCGGGGCAGTTCGTCCTCCCGGACGGCGTGCTCCAGCGCCGACTTGAGTACTGAGTGCACGTAGGCCACGGTCAAGGGGGACAGCCGCTTTTGGCAGCATTCGCCGATGGCACAGCACTGCTTCCGTTCGGTGTCCGATCCCTGGGCGCAGCACTGGCAGGTGGTGCGGAGCCGGTCGAGGAAGGTGCGTACGTCGCGTGCGGTGAGCCGGGCGACTTTCTTGGTGCCGAGGCCGGGGATGAGGTGGAGACGGATGCAGGTGGCGTAGCGGGTGTGGGTGTTCTCGCGGAGCCGGTGGACGGCGACGCTGTCGAGCCAGTAGGTCAGGTAGTCGCCGATGGTGCTGTCGGCGGTGGCGACGGGAAGACCGCGGTTGCTGTCGGCGATCTTCTCGGTGAGTTTGTCGGCGGCGTCCTTGCGGGTGGTGCCGTAGATGCGGACGCGTTTGTGGGTGCCGTCGGCGGCGAGGACGTAGCCGGCGGCTTCCCAGCGGCCGTCCTTGCGCTGGTAGATGGTGCCTTCGCCGTTGGCACGGTTCTTCCTGCGCTTGGGGGCGGTCATCGGGTGGCCTCTTCCAGGTGTCGCTGGATGTAGTCGTCCAGGGTGTGGGCGGGGATGCGGCGGGCGCGGCCGATGGTCAGCGAGGCCAGGCGGCGGGTGCGCAGGAGGTCGTAGAGGGCGGAGCGGCCGATCTTGAGGCGGGCCATTGCTTCGGGGACGGTGAGCAGTTCGTCGTCACGCACCGGCTGTCACCGCCTGTTCGCACGCCGGGCTACCGCCGATGAGTGCGGCGAGGCGTTCGAGGTCGGGGGTGAGTCCGACGCCGTCGAACGCCCAGTGGGCGAGGACGAGCGTGGTCAGCCCAGGTCCAGGGGTGTGACGGCGGTGCCAGGCGGCGCGGGCCTCGCGGAGGGCGCCGAGGGTGGTGGAGTAGTCGCGGGTTTTGGTGGAGAAGTGGCCGCGGAAGCCGAGCATGTGGGCCCAGGCCCGCAGTTTCAGGTGTTCGAGGTCGCGGCGGGCTCCGAGGGCCCAGGCGGTGCGGATCATGCGGGCGGCGTGGTCGGGGATGGTTTCCTGGCCGAGTTCGGCGATCAGTTTCAGGCGGTGGTCGAGGGTGCCGGTCGCGCTTTCGGCGCCTTTGGTGGCGTACTTCGCGACGTATCCGGCGACCTTGCCTTCCGTGATGGTGGTGCCGTCCTGGAAGGCGGTGGACCGGATGACCTTGACGTCCAGCTCCTTGCCGAAGGTGAAGGCGTAGGCGTGGCCGTCGATCTCCGGTCCGTCGACGTGCGCACGGGCGGCGGCAGCGTGGACGGCGTCAGTCAGCAGTTCGGGGGTTGCCCAGGTGGGCGGCGGTGTGTGGCCGCCTTTGGGGCCGTCGAGGCGGATGACGGCGTGGAAGTGGATCAGTCCGCGTCGCTGGTACTCGGCGACCTTGGCATACGAGACGCGGGCGACCTTGTGGAGCAGGCGCTGCGGGACTCCGGCAACGGCGGCGATGGTGCGGCGCAGGTGGAGCATGAAGCGGGCCCACAGGGCGGGGGAGTGTGCGTTCCACAGGACGGCACCTGTGTAGTCGTACCGGTCCGGGTTGAGCGGGGTGCCGAGGGCCGGGTCGTCCTTGGCGTGGGTATGTCCGCACCCGCAGCGCGCGGCGGAACTGGAGCGCTTGCCATGAACCGGACCGTACGACGGGGCGGTGAGCGTGACGAACACCCGTGGATGGGCGGCGACTTGTTCAGGGATGTTCTTCCCGCCGCGCAGACCGGCGGCCATGAGATGGAATGTGTCCTGCCGGTACAGCTCGGCGCAGGAGGGGCAGCGGGTGGTGCGGCGGTTGCCGCAGCGGACCAGGAGGTGCCCGGCGGGCAGCTCCTTGGACTTCAGTTCGCGCAGGATTTCGCCGGTGGCGGCGTTGATCTCGGTGCGGTGGCCTTCGAGGCGGATGGGCTGGGCGCAGCCGCCGAGCGAGGACAACTGCCGGACGAGACCCGGCAGGTTCCGGTAGGAGGCGAACACCGCCAGGTTGGCGGCGGCCGGTTGCGGCCGTGGGATGGCGGTGGTGCGGTCGTGCGATGGCATGCTGGCGGGACCTCTCTGCACTGCGGCACACGCGTGTGCCGTGAACGGATGGGGAGGGAGGCCCCGGCAGGGGCGAGGGTTTGGCGACTACACGCCCTTGCCGGGGATCACTGCGGTACGGGACCGGGAGCGGCCGGTGGGGTTCACGCGGCCTTGTCCAGGTCGATGCGGGTGGGCAGTTCGCGGACTTTGAGTCCGGAGGCGCACATCAAGTCGTTGATCTGCCAGCAGGCTTCGGTGGGCAGGTAGACCGAGCGCAGCCGGACGGGGGTGCGCATGTCGCCGACGGAGGCGATGGAGACGCCCTGGGGCATGGTGCGGTCGGCGGCGGTGATGTCCAGTTCCCGGCCGTCGGGGAAGAGGTGCAGGAAGTCCTCGACGGTGTCGACGCGGTGGCAGATCCGGGCGGACAGGTTGGTGCGTACGGCGGTGGTGAGAACGTCGGCGGAGGGCTTCTGAGTGAGCAGCCACAGCCGTACGCCGAACTTGGCGCCCTGGCTGGCGACGGCCAGTAGCTCGGCCTCGAACCGTTCGCGCGCCTTGCGGTCGGGGTGACGGGTGTAGTTCGCCACCTCGTCGATCACCACGAGCAGCAGCGGCAGCTCTTCGCTGAAGGCAGTGATGCGGTCGGTACGGCCGGACCAGAACAACCGCTCGCGACGCTGCATCTCCTCGCGCACCCAGCGCAGGATCTCGGTCGGCTCGTCGGGATGGATCGCGTCGGAGACCTTGTACGCGGTACGCCACCAGGGCGCGACCGCCCCGAGGTTGGGGTCGATCACGATCAGACGCACGTCCCGCATGAGCGAGGCTTGGGCGAGCAGGGTGTTGACGGTGATCGACTTGCCGGAGCGGGTGGCGCCGGCGATGAGCGCGTGCGCGGAGTAAGCGAGGTTGAGCACAACAGGGGTGCCGTCCTCGTCCCAGCCGAGCAGCACGTCATCGGTGGAGACGAACTGACCCGGTCTGCAGACCGGGGAGCCGTCCGGGCCGAGCAGCGGTGAGCGGATCACTGCCTCCAGCGGCTCACGCCGGAACCCACGCGCGACGATCACTCCGGGCTTGGGCTGGCAGATCCGGATGCGGCGCATTCCCCAGGCGTCGCACAGGCCCTCGGAGGCCTCCTGCCAGGCGCTCAGCCCGACCTGCGGCAGCGCATCGGCGGTGACGGTGACGCCGAAGCCGTCGGCGCAGGTGTGCAGACGCGGCACCAGCACGCGCGGCTTCGTCGGCTGCTCCTGCGGACCGTACTGCTGGAGCACGGTCGGGGTGGCGTCCTTGACCGCCAGGCCCAGCATCGGCGCCAGCCGCTTCCAGCCCCACCGCATCTGCCGCGCCTGCCGCAGACTGGCCCGGGTCTCCGCATCGGCGCGGTACCAGCGGGCGAAGCAGAACCCGGCCCAGCCGAGCAGCCCGAGCGCAGTGAGGCCGACGACGGCCAGGGGCGCGAGCCCGAGAGAGGTCCCGGGCATCAGGCGCCCGCCTTGGCGGTAACGGCGTCGCCGCGCACGGAGATGCCGTGCCGGTCCTTGCCGTTGATCTCGTTCTCCCAGGCCGAGGCGACCAGGCCGGTGAAGGCGACGGGCATGCCGACCTTGAGGCCCTTGCCGAGGCCGGGCTCGGGCACGTTCACGGTGATCACTTCGGCGCGGCCGTTGAACGCGAACATCACGTCCACCTGGTGCAGGTGGGCGCCGGTCGTGCGGTCGATCGCGGGCTCCCGGCCGTCACGGTCCTTGAAACGCGGCCGGGGCTCGGAGGCCAGGATCACCAAGGCCTGGGACTGGTCGATGGGCATGGTCTTCACGGCAAACCTCCAGGTAGAAGGGTGCGAATCACCCATGCGGGTGATCGCTCAACCCGACCCTACCTGACTCAATCCAACTCTATCCAGCCCTATTCGTTGCTGTTCTGCTCCCGCCCTGTCCATGGGGTCGCTAATCTGGCCGGTGCAGCGCGCTGTGCTGCGGGAACGGCGGCCGGCCCGTCCTTCCACCACCGACATACGCCGATCCGAGGGAAGACGATGGCTCCTGCCGACGAGGCACGCCTGGCGTTCGAGCGCATCGCGGACGATCTCAAGCAGCAGATCCGTGGTGAGAAGCTCCAGCCGGGGCAGTTGCTGCCGTCGCACAGCCAGCTGATGGAGGCGTACGGCGCATCGAGCCTGACCGTGCAGAAGGCGGTGCGGCTCCTGCGCAGCGAGGGCTGGGTCATGACCCGCCAGGGCAAGGGCACCTTCGTGAGCAGGTCGGCGGATTTCGAGCACGCCTTCGAGAAAGTCGTCAAGGATCTGGAACGCCGGATCCGCTCCGGCAGCCTCACGCCGGGGATCAAGCTGCCGGGCCGTGAAGCGCTCGCCGACCACTACGCGGTACCGGTCCGTGTCATCGACGCGGCGGTCAGCCTGCTTGTACGCAACGAATGGCTCCGCTACGAGGACGAAGAGCACAGCCACGACGCCTACGTACGCGATGCGGACGATCCCGCCTTCGGGCGGCACCTTGCCCAGGCAGCCCTTGTTCAGAAGATCCGCAATGGCTCGTTGCCCAAGGGCACCCGGCTGACCGCAGCGGATGCCGCCGAGGCCATCGGCCACAGTGAAGAGACCACCGAGCAGGCCCTGGCCGCGCTGGCCCTGGAAGGACATGCCCGCAAGGTCTACAAGAACCCGCGCAAGGAAATCCCCTCCCGCACCCGGCCGAGCGAGCCGCAGCCGGAAGAACTGGCCTACGTCATCGGCGAAAGCCTCTTCTGGGAGGAACCGGCAGACGCGGGCGGCACCGACGACGGGTCCGCACAGTTGCCGCAGTCCGCGCCGCCCGGGTCCGGGGACGTCGACCTGGCGGGCAAGCTTGATCTGATTTTGGAGCAGATGGCCGACATGCGCGAGCGTCTTGAGCGCCTGGAGCAGGCAAGCCAGGGCCGAGGAGCCAAGCGCCCCAAGGGCGCCTGACTGCATGCAGTGAAAATCCCCGGAGAGCCATGGCTCTCCGGGGATTTTCACTGCGGCCCGATCCGGCCGGGTGCGACGGGCGCCGGCCGGAACAGGAGATCGTGATGGGCAGTCAGTCGAGCGGGACGGGGCGGCGGCTGTCCCGCTCCTCGTCTTCGGTCTCCAGGTCGTCCAGGGTGTCGAGGTCGTCGTAGGCGGGGGCGGGTAGACGTGCTCCCCGGCTCACCGCGATCCGGTGGACGTTCGTCAATGCCTCGGTCAACTGGAGTGCCAGCAGGTGCAGTTCGCCAGGCGTCCACTGGCGTCCGTCCAGAGTGTGTTGTGCCTCCTGAACGAGTTCACCGGCCAGGCCGAGTTGGGCCGACTCCATGTTGTCAGCGAGGCGTGACAGGTATCCGGTCCCGTCGCCTGCGAGGTAGCAGGGTTTTCCTTCCGGCGCGGCCCAGGGGAGCAGGCGGACCTGATTCGTGAGGCCCATCAGGCCCCCACCTCCATGCTGCGGGTCGGTAGGGGACCGATGTCGACTCCGTGCACGGCCAGCCACAGTGCGCGCCGGGGTGCCCGTCGGCGCTGCTGCTCCCGCTGTTCGTGCGCGAGCAGGTACGGGCGGACCAGTCCGGTGTCCTCACCGTGCAGCACCGGGGCAGCGGGTACGTGAGGCGGACATTCAGTGGATGCCTCCACAACGGGGAGGATGGGGCGGGAATCCGGTGCGCGGTGGCGGCCTGGCGCGGGCCGTAGCAGCCGTAGCAGTGGTTCGAAGATGTGGGCGATACAGTGCGGCACGTCGGCGCTCCTTGTCAGCGTTGGCCACGCCCCCGGACCGTTCGCCCGGTCGCGGGGGTCCTGACTGAGCGTCAGCCTGCCGACTGGCGATGCACACCGGTTGCACCAAGCGGTGCAACTCCTCTCGCCGGGAACCTGCTATATCCCGACCCACTCCGCGTACTGCGTCAGCGAACTGTTGCGCGTTCGTTCCTGCCGTTTGAGGGCCAGCACGGTGTCCCGCACGGTCGGGTGGTAGCGGGTCTGCTGTGGCGCGATGCGCCGGGCCTGGTGCAGGCAGTCCAGCGCTTCCTCCGGGTGGCCGGCCCAGGCATGGGAGCGGCCGAGGTCCATCCAGTGGTGTCCGGCCCGGGAACGGGTCCAGCCTCGCGGGATGTGCACATCCTGGGCGAGCTCGATCGCGCGACCGAAGTCGTCCATCTCCGAGGCGATGGCCACCGCATGCACACCGACGTTCACCGGCCCCCAGGTGACGCCGAAGTCGGGCAACTCGCCCGTGGCCCGGGCCAGAGAGCGGGCCTCGGCCAGGCGGGCATCCGCATGGTCCCGGTCCTTCATCCGCCCTGCGATCACCGCAGCCCGCAGATGCATCACACCCTGCATGGCCTCAACGCCTGCCGGGCGGCGCGCATCCAGGCCGTCGAGATCCCGCAGAGCGCGGTCAATCACCCGCAGACCCACGTCGTATCGGCCGGACGACATCGTGGTCTGTGCGCGAAGGTAGGCGTACATGGCGGCCAGCCCTGGCTCGTCGGCGCGCGGCGCGATCCACGCCAGCCGGTCCAGCGCAACGGTGGCCAGGTCGATATAGCCGAAGTTCCACGCCACGGTGAACACACACCGGAACGTCCCCGCCAGACACTCGTAGGCCAGCCGCTGCTCTTCCCCGGTGCTGGTGTGCACCGCCTGCACCGACTCGTCGATCAACCCGGGCAGGTCGCGCACCATGTCCGTGTACTGCGCCTGCCGGCGTTGTACGAGGGCCCGTTGGACATCAGCCCGGATCAACGCGGCTGGGCGCGGAGCTGTCTCCCAGTCGAGCGCGACATCCCAGTTCTCCAGTCCCTCACGGATCGGCTGGATCAAGGCGTCCATGCGGTCCCGGCGCAACTCCTCGGCGTACGGCTGCCCCAGCAGATCAGACGTGGAGACGCCCAGCGCGCGGGCACAGGCAGCGACAAGAGCCGGGGAGGCAGCCTTCTGCCCGCACTCCACCTTCGACAGCAACGACTTCGACACGTGAGCCCGCATCGCCAGCCCCTGCTGCGTCAGGCCGCGCTGCTTCCGGACACGGGCGATCCGAGCGCCGGTGTGCTCCTCAATGCTCTGCGACACGGCGAACTCCGTTCTGCGGCAACACTCAGACGGTACCCCTGCAACACGGCCCCGGACCGGCCGAACAACGATCACCCCGGCTGCCCGCAGAACCACACCTGCCAGTCCGACGCTTCGGACCGCACTCCAGCCGAACGACCAGCCGACGGCCACGGCGTAGCACCAAGGCGGGGTGCGTCCAAACTTTCTCTACGTCTTCAAGGCGACCCGCTGACGCGGGTCGCGCGCGGCACGGCCGCCCACCCGGCCCGCTCTCGGCTCCGCCACCGCGGGCCGGCCAGCGACCAGGCCGCGCAGAGACAGCGCAGCAGTTACCGGAAGCGCGAAGAAGACCGGACACGCCTGCAGGGCGAGCGCCAGACCGACGGCGAACCAGCGGCGGAGAGTTGGCCTGTGCGCAGCCCGGCGGTGGGGGCGGTCGGCTCCATGGGCTTTACCCACCTCCCCGGGTCGGGGCCCGCGTCGGGCAAGGCCAGGGGGCCACTCGCTCAAATTCCGGGCAGGGGCACAGCCTGCCCGAGTTGCCGGGCCAGCGTACGGCCCCCTGACCATGCCCGACCCCAACCCGGGCAGGACACCGGCCAAAGCCCACTCCACCGCCCTCACGCACGCAGCCGTCTGACGGCAACGCTGACGGCAACAGGGGCGCACAGCACGGCACTTCCACGCACACCTGCGTACAAGCCGAATAGTGCTCACCTGCGAAAACGCAGATGACGGCCCCCGAGCGAGCACACGTACTATGTG
>NZ_JARAZV010000041.1:0-12071 GCF_033795085.1 Streptomyces sp. AK08-02 | reverse complement strand
CCATGATCCACAGGTGCCGTGTTCATCTGCTTCCGGGGCCCGCCAGCATGATCAACCGGCCCAGGCCGGGGCGATCCGGGCAAACGCCGGGGCCCTGGGACTGATGTAACCGTGGTACGTCATCGAGATGTTGCCGGGCTCACCGCGCGGTCCGTCCTGCACAAATCCCGCGAAGCTGACGTAGGTATTGGGGCCTTCCTTGAAATCATAGGCGCACACCTTCGGGGCATTAAAAGCGCCATCGGTGTCCGCACACTGTCCGACACGACCCGAACCGTCCACGGCCTTCCACTTCACGACGGCCCGCTTCCCGTCGCTACGAAGATCATTCACAGTGAACTTGTCCCCGTCTGCATCGAAGCAGATGTCGTAGACATCGCCCTGGTCAACGGCGCACGTCTTGTGACTAGCTGCATTCGCGGGAGTTCCCGTCAGCAGCGTCCCAGTCCCCGCGATGGTCAGCGCGACAACTAAAGACAGCGGTCGAAACTTCACGTCGAATCTCTCCCCTCTCCAAACCCATCATGGGTGCGGATTTCTCTATCCGATCACCAACCTCCACGCAAAAGCAAGCCCTTTTAACAGCCACCCAAAGAATGCCCGAACACCCATGAAATTGACCATTTCAGACCAAACGGGCGCGGTGGCGCGAGATTCTCATACCACCGCGTACAGTGTGACCCTAGAACATTTCTTTTCGCCAGCAGTCAAGGGCTTACCCAGCGACTTGTCGCCCATGAAGCCGAGCGCGTCGCCCAACTGAATGGAATCGCCACTCTTCAGGTAGAGCGTGGCGCTGGATACCTGCCCTACCTCTGGATGTTGCGGGTTTCCGTAAGGTTGTTGACCTCGCCCCAATTCTTCCAGAAATCCAGAACATTGCCGCTTGACAGCTACTCAAAGGCCCAGCTCTCCTCTGCGCCGTACAGCACGACACGCTCTGCGGCAGCACACGGAAAAGGCGATATGGATTTCCCGCACTGCCTGAACCACCTTCCCTGCCGGGCTACTTGAGCGCCAGCAGCAGCGTGTCCGAGGGGGAGCACCACACCGGGCGCGCCTCTCCGAACCCCTTCTCGCGCAGCACGCGCGCGTGCCACTCGGCGGAGGGCATGTCACCGTCCGCGTGCTCGCCGTAGATCTCGAAGCGGCGGGCGGTCGGTCCGGCGAGGGCGGGGTCCTGGGCTGCCAGCTGCCACCATTCGGCCCAGTCGACGACTCCGTCGTGTTTGGCCTGATCCATACGGGTGTGGCGCAGGGCGCGCTCCGCCGCGTTGATCCGGGGCGTGCTGTCGTCGATCATGTGGTCCGCGTTCATGAAGAGACCGCCGTCGCGGACGAGTTCCGCGATCCGCCCGTAGAGGTCCGCGAGGGGTTCGCTGTGCAGCCAGTGCAGGGCGGTGGCGGTCAGGACGGCGTCGTACGAGTCGTACGGCAGCCGGCTCGTCCACCGCGGGTCCTTGAGGTCGGCCGTGACGAGGGTGACGCGGTCGTCGCCCGCGAAGGTGCCCTCGGCGATGGCGAGGAGGGCCGGGTCGAGGTCGACGCCGACGCTGGTGGCCTGCGGGAACCGGTCGAGCAGCCGGGACGTGATACTTCCCGTGCCGCACGCGAGGTCGAGCACGCGTGGGGCGGGGCCGACGAGGGCCTCGACCATGTCGAGCATGATCCGGAACCGTTCCTCGCGATCCGGCATGTACCACTCCTGCTGCCGGTCCCAGCTCGTCTGCCAGGCATTCCAGTCGGTTTCGGCGTTCGTACCGGTGGTGGTGGTCATGGAAACCCCCTCTTGTCAGCCGCTCACTCGCCCGCTTCTGAACACATGCGTAATACCCTGGAAGCAATATCAGCTGTTACTTCCTCGCATCCACGACCATAGAGCGCCCCCGTAAGGACTACAAGTGGAACTGGCCTATTACTCGGACTACGCCTTGCGTCTCGTCAACACCGAGGAACCGGCGCGCGGCAAGGACTCGCTGACCTCGATCGACGCCGTCCGCGGCCTGTTCGGCGCCAACCAGCAGGCCGGCCGTCGCGCCACCGACGCCGACGTGACCCGGTTCCGCTCCGTACGGGCCCGGCTGCGCGCCGTCTTCGAGGCGGCGGACACGGGCGACGAGACGCTCTCGGTGGACCTGTTGAACTCGCTCCTGCTGGAGTTCCCGGTGAGCCCGCAGATCTCGGGGCACGACTTCCGGGACGACGACGGCCGTCCGCTGTGGCACATGCACCTCGCCGACCATCCGTCGAACGCGACGGCCGGCTACGCGGCCATCGCCGCGATGGGCCTGGCCTTCCACCTCACCGAGTACGGGGTGGACCGGCTGGGTCTGTGCGAGGCGCCGCCCTGCCGGAACGCCTATCTCGACACCTCGACGAACCGCTCCCGGCGCTACTGCTCGGACCGTTGCGCGACCCGGGCCAACGTGGCCGCCTACCGCGCCCGCAAACGGCTGGAGGCGGACCGGTCCGAGAAGACGAGCCTGGCGGCCGACACGGCCCAGCGCAGCAGCGCCAGCGGCGAACGCTGACCGGGCTTGAGCGGCCGGTACCGGAACCGGACCCGGCCCAGGATCAGCTCGTGGGGCACGGTGCCGTAGTCGGTGCTGTCGCCCCCGGCGAAGGAGTTGTCCCCCAGCACCCACCAGCCGCCCTCACGGCGCTCCACGGCCCGTTTGACGACCAGGAGGTCCTGCTGGAACGGATGGCGCAGGACGACGATGTCCCCGGCCCTGACCCGGCCGCCGTACCGCACCACGAGGAAATCGCCGTGATACAGCGTGGGCACCATCGACGGCCCGGTCACGGCGACCCACCCGAAGAGCTTCGCAGCCCCTCTGTGCTCGCTCTCGCGCTCGCTCTCGCGTTCGCTTCCGTGTTCGCTCTCCTGCGACAGCTCCGGCATCCCGGCACCTCCCCGGTTCCATCCTCCACCAGTCCCAGTCTGGCCCCCTACTTTTGTCCTAAGCCCATGGGGGCACTCGCGAAAACCCGTCCCTCAAGGAGTAATGTCCAACCTGAGAAGACGATCACGAGGAAGGAACGCTCCATGCTTTCCCGCCTGTTTGCCCCCAAGGTCAAGGTCAGCGCACACTGCGACCTGCCCTGCGGTGTGTACGACCCGGCCCAGGCCCGCATCGAGGCGGAGTCGGTGAAGGCCGTGCAGGACAAGATGGCCGCCAACGACGACCCTCACTTCCAGGCGCGCGCCACCGTCATCAAGGAGCAGCGCGCAGAGCTCGCCAAGCACCACGTGTCGGTCCTGTGGAGCGACTACTTCAAGCCTCCGCACTTCGAGAAGTACCCGGAGCTGCACCAGCTGGTCAACGACGCCCTGAAGGCCCTCTCGGCCGCCAAGGCGTCCACGGACCCGGCGACGGGCCAGAAGGCGCTGGACTACATCGCCCAGATCGACAAGATCTTCTGGGAGACCAAGAAGGCTTGATCTTTGCCTAGGCCGTCTGACCTGCGGTTTCGCGGGTCGCATCGCCTACCTGTCCGCACCCGGTCCGCAGGCCGCCGAGAACGGCGTCCATGACGGAGCGGGTGCGGTCTTCTTCGCCCGGCCACAGGTGCGCGTAGATCCGCAGAGTAATGACGGCGGACGCGTGGCCGAGGACCAGCTGGACCTGCTTGACGCTCGCTCCGCCGGCGATGAGGGCGGAAGCGTAGAAGTGGCGCAGGTCATGAGTCACCATGTGCGGCAGCTCGACGGGCTTGCGCCCCGCGCGATCGGCTGCCTCGTTCTCCGCCGCCTGGAGCGCCTTGCGGGCGCAGTTCCATTCGGTCTTCCAACGGCGGTAGTTGAGGGGCTCGCCCTCCTCCATCGTGAACAGCCAGTCCTTCGAGGGCCGCGCTGCGAGGTGTGTGAGGATCGCGTCTGTAACGACCTCGCCGACCGGCACCGTACGCCGGGACTTGCCGGTCTTCGGCGGACCGACCAGGCCGGACTGAAGGCGCTGGCGCTCGACGCGGATCGTGCCGTTCTTGAAGTCGATGTCCGAGACCTTGAGGCCGAGCAACTCTCCTATCCGCAAGCCCGATCCGGCCAGGACGACGATCGCCGTTCGGATGTACGGCGGCATCGCTCCGAGCATCGCCTCGACCTGCGCGACGGTGGGCGGAGTGAACTCCTCATCGGGCACGGACGGGAGCGTGATCTGCTTGCAGGGGGTCACAGCGATGACCTTGTCCTCGACGGCCGCCGTCATGACACGGACGAGGACGTCGAAGACGTTGCGTACGCTGCCGGGGCCCAGTTGCTCGGAGAGCTTCTTGAAGAGGGCCTGGATGTGGCTGCGGCGCAGGGACGCCATCGCGTGCGAGCCGAGCGCGGGTATCAGGTGAACCCGCAGGGCGTTGTCGGTGATACGGGTGCCCGCCTCACCGGCGATCTGCTCGCCCTCCCACTTCGTCGCGTACTTCTCGAATGAGATCTTGCCGGCGCGCGGGTCGACATACAGGCCGGTGACCACGCTGGCCGTGACCTCGTCGAGCCAGCGCTGGGCGTCGACCTTGCGGTCGAAATGGCGGGCGTGCTCCTTGCCGTCGAGGTCGCGGTAGCGGGCCCGCCATTTTCCGTTGGGGCGCTTTTGAATGTTGGCCAAGTGGCTTCTCCCTTGGGTTGGTTATCGGTAGTACCCGCCGCCTTCGATGTGCTCGGTGAGGGTGCGCGCGTCGCGCTCGTCACCCATCAGGCGAAGGCACTGCTCATGGATGGCTCGTGAGCTGTCGGGGTGGGCCTGAATGTGCTCGGCGATGCCGACGACGGCGTGGTGCAGGCGGTCTTCGGCGTCGCGTGTCTCGTAGTACGCCTCGACGGCTTCCTGGACGAGCCGTCTGCTGTCGAGATCCAGCCCTTCCAGCGGCGGTGTCATCAGCTCTTCGAGAGGCAGTTCGAAGACGCGGGCGAAGGCGAGCGCCTCGTCGACGTTGATGCGGCGGCGCGGGGTGCCGTTCTCGATGCGCCAGACCGCGGTCTGATTCATCTTGACGCCGGCCTTGGATACCCGGTCCGCCAGCTCCGTCGTGCTCCATCCCCTGACCTCGCGCTCCAGCGCCACGCGAGCGGCGATGTTGCCCTCGCTGTAGAGCAGCGGCACCTCACCACCGTCGACCTTGTCGCCTGCCATCGAACCTCCATCACGATCATCGCTATCCCGATTGTAACGCACGCTATCCGATTTGGTTAACCGGCGATCGTCGGGCACACTTTATGCAGATAGAAACGCTAGCTAGTCGATTGGGAATGCATGCGATACCTGACCACCTCCGAGGTCGCCGAGCGCTACCGAACAGCCGAGAGCACCGTCCGCTACTGGCGCCAGATCGAGAAAGGCCCGCGCGGCATCAAGATCGGCAAGCGGGTGCTGTACGCCGAGGCCGAGCTGCTGCGCTACGAGCGCGCGCTGAACGACAGCCGGGGCGAGTGGGGTCTGGCCTCCTGAGCCGCCGAGAGCCCCGGACACGGAAACGGCCCTCGGCGCGCCAACGCCAAGGGCCGGAGAGTCCCCCGCACTTCGCCCATCCCTGAACGAACAAGCCGGCGAGGGGCTGGACCTTGCCCGTCCTGCCCCTCGTCTGAGAGGAACGTCTATGGAGAGCTCTACGTCCACCACCAGTCCGAACACGGTCCCCAAAGCCAACTGGCCCGAGGCCGCGGTCCCCGGCCAGGGTGTCCCCTGGCGCGTCGCAGACCAGACGGACGCGGGGTCCCCTGATTTGGGGACCGGGGACCAGGCGCACGACGTTGTTGATCCGCAGGTGCCGGATGTCGGGGACCGGTCCCGCGACGCGTTGGGGGCCAGCGTTCCGGTCACGGACCGGATATCCACCGGTGGGGAACATACGCAGGTCGGCGGCCTTCAGATCTCGCCACCGGGCGCGACGGACGCCGCTCCGAGCGTTGACCACACGATGATTTCCGGTCAGTCGGTCCCCGGATCCGGTCCCCGGACTCCAGACGCGGGGACCGCAGTTGGGGACCGTCGTGGGGACGGCGGTCCCCACGACTTTTCGGGGACCGCCGTATCCGACGGCGGATCGGGGACCGGGGACCGCGCCAGTGTGGGTGTCGGCAAGCCGATCGACGAAGGAGCCGTGCTGCTGGACGGACTGCGTGCCGCGATCGGCCGGTACGTGGTGCTGCCGAGCGAGGAGGCGCTGACCGCGGTCACGCTGTGGGTGGCGGCCTCTCACCTCCAGCCTGCTCTCCAGCACGCGCCGCGCCTGGCGGTGGTGGGGCCGACCAAGGGGTGCGGCAAGTCCCGTGTCCTGGACGTGCTGCACGAGACCGTGCACCAGCCGATGATGACGGTGAACACCTCCCCGGCGGTGGTCTTCCGCGTCATCGGCAAGAACCCTCCCACGCTGCTGGTGGACGAGGCCGACACCATCTTCGGCCCCAAGGCGGGCGACAAGGAGGACCTGCGCGGCCTGCTGAACGCCGGACACCAGCGCAACCGACCCGCCTGGCGGATCTCCGGGCCGGAGCACAAGCCGACCGCGTTCCCCACCTTCGCCATGGCCGCGCTGGCCGGGATCGGCGACCTGCCGGACACGATCATGGACCGGGCGGTCGTACTCCGCATGCAGAAGCGCAAGCCGGGCGAGCGGATCACCCCGTTCCGCTCGCGGTACTCCGTGCCCGAACTCAACGCGCTGCGCGACCGGCTGGCCGCCTGGCTGACTCCGCTCCGGGGCACCGCTGCCCGCCTGGTACCGAGGATGCCGGTCGAGGACCGTGCCGCGGACACCTGGGAGCCGCTGGTCATCGTCGCCGACCTGGCCGGCGGCCACTGGCCCACCCGGGCCCGCGTGGCCTGCCTGGCGATGACCCGGCACGAGGTCGCCCAGGACGAGCAGACGACTCTGAAGACGCGACTGCTGCGCGACATCCGCCGCGTCTTCGACCAGGAACGCAACAAGGAAGCCCTGCGTACTCAGGACCTGCTGGCGGCCCTCCTCCAGGACACCGAGGCCCCGTGGGCCGAATACGGCACCAAGGGCCTGAACGCCTACCACCTGGCCAACCTGCTGCGGGACTTCGACATCAGCCCCGCCAACTACCGCTTCGAAGAGGGCAGGCAGGCCAAGGCGTACATGCGTAACAGGTTCCTCGACGCCTGGGCCCGCTACTGCCCCGATCCGTCCGAGGCAGCGTCGGCACCCGCGCATCCGGGACGGGCCCTGCCGCCCGCCGCCCCGGCGGGCTCGCTGCCCGTCGGCCCGCCCGGCGACAGCCCTGGCCCCAGGCGCGCCCGCTAACCCCACCCCGGGTTCGTATCAGTCCGTCGCGTCCGTCCCCGCGCAGGTCAACGCAGGGACGGATCTCCTTGCCAAGACGGATCACTCCGTACCTGCGGCCGTGTCCGTACCTGTCCTGACCAGCCCTGCGACGGATGCGACGGACGTGACAGAGCCCCACCCCACACGCCACTGGAGCACCAGCATGCACGACACCAGCACCGACAACCGCCGCCGCAGGGGACTGCTCGGCCTGGCCCGCCGAACAGCAGCAAGCTGGAGCGAACGAGCCTCTAACGAGGCTTCGTCCGCGCTTGCCCCCGCCCCAGGGGTGGCGGAGGAGGCCGGGCGCCAGCGGGCGCCCGAGCCGGAAGAGGAGATGGCTGAACCCAGTGCCGTGCTCACCGCCAACTCCGTTGCACCGTGCGCCGAGCCGCCTGCCCACGACCGCTCCCCCGTCGAGCAGCCCTCCTGGCGCGAGCCCGACGCCCCGGTGCTGCCTGCCCTCATGAACCGCAAGCGCACCACCGAGAAGCGCGACCAGGAGAAGACGATCCGCTTCACCCCGACCGCAGTCCGCATCATCGCCGTGGAGGCCGAGCGGCGTGGCCAGAAGTTCGCCGGGTTCGTCGGCGACGCCGCGCTCGCTGTCGCCCTCGGCAAGGCCGGCCTGATCGGCAGCCCGGAGGACGATCCCACCCGTCCGCTGATCGAGGCCATCGAGGCCCACACCGTCGCGCTGAACCGCGTCGGCAACAACCTCAACCAGATCACCGGAGCCATCCACCGAGGAACTGTTCCTGACCACGCCGAGGCGGTGCTGACCCACGTCGAGCAGGCGGCCGAGGCCAGCTACCGCCTCATCGACCAGCTCCTGGCGAAGGGTGCCGACCATGGTGCCTGACGTCACCACCGGTTCCAGCACGCTGGGCCTGATCAACTACCTCTTCGGCAAAGGGCGGCGCGATGAACACACCGACCCTCACATCGTCGCTGCCTGGGACATGACCGGCGCCCCCGACCCCGGCCGGGATCCCGAAGCCACCTACCCCCAGCTCGCCAGGCGCCTGGACCACCACGTCGACCTGCGCACCCGCGAACTGGGCGGCACGAAGCCGCCGCAACACGTGTGGCACTGCCCAGTACGCACCGCGCCCGGCGACCGCTACCTCACCGACGCCGAGTGGGCCGAGGTCGCCCGCCGCGTCGTGGCCGCAACGGGCATTGCCCCCGAGGGCGACGAAAGGGCGTGCCGATGGATCGCGGTCCGGCACGCCGACGACCACATCCACATCATGGCCACCACCGTCCGCGCCGACGGCCGCCGCCCCCGTACGAACCGAGACGGCCGGCGGGCACAACGGGAATGCCGCAAGATCGAGACCGAGTTCGGGCTGCGCCGCCTGAAGTCCGGCGACCTCAGCGCCCCGCGCACCCCCACCGGAGCCGAGCGGGCCAAGGCCGAGCGCCAGGGCCTGGAAGAGCCCCCGCGGGAGTGGCTGCGCGAGCAGGCATACACAGTCGCCGCCGCCGTACACAGCATCGACGAGTACTTCACCGTACTGCGCTCCCTCGGCATCCAGGTCAGGCCGCGCATCGGCCCGGAGACCGGCGAGGTGACCGGATACAGCCTGGCCGCGCCCGGCGACACCACCAGCGGCAAGCCGGTCTGGTACGGCGGCTCGAAGCTCGCCCCCGACCTGTCCTACGACCGCCTGTGCGAACGCCTCCCCGCCCAGGACGTGGCCGACCGCCCTCGACCGGCGGCGGACCCGGCCGAACCGTGGCATCGCGCCGAAACCGCCATCCGCCACGCCTACGCCTTCCTCGACTCGGGCAACGACGCCGTGGACCAGGGGCACCTGGATGCCTTCGGCGACACACTCCACAACCTGGCCCTGGCCACCCACGGCGCGCACCAGGCCGAACTGCAAGCTGCGGCAAGGGCGTTCAACCGCGCCCGCCGCTCGGCAGTCCGGGCCGACCATCAGGCCGCCACCGCCCTGCGGGAAGCCGCCAAGGAACTCGCCTACGCCACACACGATCCGGGCGGAGTCGCCATTGCCCTGGTCTTCGCCGCCCTCCACCTGGCGCGCGCAGCCGCCAAGTGGCACGAGCAACGCGGCCACGAGCAGCAGGCCGCAGCGGCCGAAGAAGCCTTCCGCCACCTCCAGGCCGGTTACCAGCAGGCAGCCCATCCGGTCCTGGCGGATCTCACCCGACGCGCCCCACGCGCCACCACCATCAACCGCTTCGAGCAGGACCTACGCGCAGCCCTCCCCGACCACGCCGACCGCGTCCTCGCCGATCCCACCTGGCCGGCCCTCACCACGACCCTCGCTCGCGCCGAGACCGCCGGCCACAACCCCCGACACCTCTTGGCCGAAGTCGCCGCCCAGCGAGAACTCGACACTGCCGAGCGCCCCGCCGAAGTCCTCAACTGGCGCATCACCGCCCAACCGAACAGGCGAGCGCAGGCGGCCCGCAGGCGAAACACCCGCACGGGCACGCCCGTTACGCCCGCACTGCTCCCCACGCCCACGACGCTGAGCGATCGACCTTCGGAGCGCAGCCGTCACCGATAGCGGAGTCGGCTCTCAGCGGTGGCAGACAAGGATGCCGCCCAGACACGTGACCTCGAAGGTCCCGTGCTGGGCGATGTGATCGACAGGGATCGCGCGGGCCCGCTCGATCTTGGCCTCGAACGGCACGTCGTTCTGGTCCGCCCACGCCCGGTAGGAGGCCATGTGCGCGATGACCGGCTCGGGATCGTGGACCGTGATGGTGCCGGGCAGTTCGACCGTCTCCACCCGGCCGAACGCCTCCCGCAGGAAGTTCGGGGCCTTCTCCAGGGAGAAGCGGGCGCTGAGCGAGATGCGCGCCGGGCGGCGTCCGGTGCCGAGAACGTCGCCCGCAGCGCGCTGCCACAGGTCGTCGAGTTCGGCCTTGTCTCGGTCGCCATTGGTGGAGACGATCACCATCCCGTCACGGGCAACGACCCGAGACAGTTCCCGGACCGCTTGGGCGATGTCGGGGACGTGGTAGGGGATGTGCAGCGCCAGGGCGGCGTCGGCGCTCTCAGCGGCCAGCGGCAGGCGGGGGCGTCAGCCGCGGCGATCGGGCCGGGGACACCGGCGAGGATGCAAGGGGCGATATCCAGGCCGGGCAGGGTCAAATCGGGCCGACTGTCGCAGAGCCGCTGGATGAACTTGCCATTGCCGCAACCGACATCGACCAAACACCCACGCACGCCGCTGATCTGCCCGGCGACGACGCCGGGCAGATCGTAACGAGGCGTCTGCGAGGTCCCGCTCGCTGCTGTACGTGCTTCCAGCGAGAGGGCTCCAGTCAGTGACGGCGGCGGCGCGTGCGGCGGACAGCTCGGTCACGTCGGCGGTTTCCCAGGCTGAGCGGCGGGTGCGGCGCGCGTACGGTGCGCTCCGGCGGGGGCCGAGGACGAAGACGGGCATCGCCTCGGCGCCGTCCAGGTCCATCCGAGGTCTATGGGGACTCAGATGACCCGCCACAAAGAATCGGCATGTTCACGCCATTTCGCATAGAGCTGGGTGTATCTCGTCCATTTGAACAGGCAATTCACAATGGCGGACCGATCGCCCTCCGACGCTTTCAGCCAACTCGCATCCAACAGGTTCGCCCCCGGTGCCTCAGACCAAGAATCACTGCGTCACACCCTTCACAGCAGAAACACGGGGATACGCAGTGCGCACACGAGCACGAAGATCAGTCATCGCGGTTCTGATCCTGGCCCTGACAGCAATCGGGGGTGCCGTACCGGCCGGCGCCCTCCCCAACCGCCCCGCCGCCGCTCCGGTGACGGCTCCTCAGATTGAGGCCCCATCTGCGGGCCGGACAGCGGCGGACCTGCCGAAGCCGCCCAAGGCGATGACGCTGGCGGAGCGGCGCAAACAGGTGAAGCAGTCCCAGGACGAGCTATCACCCATGCGCGGCTACAGAGACTCACCCACCAGGAAGCCGGTGGGTAAGCCCCACCCCAGACCCGGCAAAGGCGCTATCGAGCGCCGCCTCACCGCCGAGGGGAGCAAGACGCGCCAGCCCCTCGCAGCGGCGGCAACCGCTGATCCGGCATGGGTTTCGAGCTTGGCCCTGGCGTTTCCGGCCAGTCTCACCATCGGCGGGTACGTGAAGTTCTCCTCCGGCACCGGTTCATCCTATTCAGGACTAGTGTTGATCATCCGGAACGAGGCAGGAACGGTCGTCCGCGCCAAGGAGATCAACAAGGCCACAGATGATCCAGCGGGTAAGGCGCAAACGGACATCGGAGCCTGGTGTTACGGCTGGTGGACGACCTCGACGGACCGTAATGACGAATGTTTCTGGTGGGGGGTGACCGCGCTGGGCGGATACCTCGAAGACGGCAAGAAGTATTTTGCCCAGGTCTTGCTCAAGGGCTCGGACGGTACGTGGAGTCCGAATGGCACCACCTCCCCGCTGGTCGAGGCGTTCTACACCCCTGACATCCCCGGCGCCCAGGCCGGCATCTGCTCCTGCTACGGGCAGGCCCACCGCGCCGACCCGGTCAACACGGCCACCGGCATGTTCTTCGAGCAACTCACCGACGCTCAGATGGTCGGCGTTGGCAAACAGGTATCCCTGGAGCGCACCTACCGTTCCGACTCCACTGCGGTCGGCCTGTTGGGCCCCGGCTGGGCGACGCCCTTCGATGCGAAGCTGACGATCGCCACCGACAAGGTGACCTACCAGGCGGACGACGGAGCGAAGTTCGCCTTCACGCAGGCCAGTGACGGCACGTACACCGCACCTGCCGGTTCGGCGGCGAAGCTCGT
>NZ_JARAZV010000040.1:0-13911 GCF_033795085.1 Streptomyces sp. AK08-02 | reverse complement strand
GCCGCCGGCCGCCGGGCCCACACCGAACGCACCCTCGTCCTCAGCCTCTACGGCATCACATGATCAAACCGGACGACCCGGGCAAACGCCGGGGCCCTGACATCAGTCCCAGGTGACCTGGGGCCTACTGTAGGGGGATTTCATGAAACTCAGACACAGCGTCCTCGTTGGCGTGGCTTCGGTGCTGGCCTTCAGTGGGCTGCCGGTATTCGTGGCGGGAGCTCAGGCCGATCCGAGTTGCGTCGTCAGCGCCAGTGGCTCCACGAGTGGCAAGTCGTACACGGTCAAGGTCACCAGCAACCCGTGTGGTCGGAAGGTCCGTGCCTATCTGGGCTGCATCAACCCGGATACCTTCTACCGTACGAACAAGTATGGTGCGACGATCTCCGGAACCGGTTCCAGTAAGGCGACGTGCCACCCGGATGACATGATCGAAAAGCGCGGGCACCAAGTGAATGTTCCTGACCAGGGATGGACGACCTACATCCACTGACGAAGTGTGAACAACTGGCAGGACAGGGGCATGCCTCTGTCCTGCCAGTGCGTTCTGCGTCCGTAGTCGTAAGGCGCTGGGACATTGGTGCGGTGGTGAGACTTGTGGACGCCTCACTCTGACCGTACCTACCCTTGATGATCATCTCTATCTGAGGGTTCAGCCGGCCTGGTCGATGCGCATGTCCTTGAGTGGCATTACGGGCGAGCGATATTCCAGCGGCCTCTAACGTTGACCGTGGTGGTCAGGTCCAGAGGCTCGAGTCAAGTCGATAAACCCTTCAGCCTACGGCTGGCTTGGCCGATGCAAGGTCATTGCGCCTGTCTGGGTGTCCAGCCCGACGATCACGTGCAGAGCAGCGGTGCAACTGCCGATACCCGTTTCTGCATATCTGCTCGCACCTCTTCCAACAGGGCGGTACTGACAGCCGCCGCCCTGTGATGATCATGCGGCAGGCCATGCTCCCCACGATACAGGGCGTATGGCGGGGAGCATGCAGACCGGATGAGCTCAGAGGACCTTGGAGAGGAAAGATTTGGTGCGGTCGTGCTGAGGATTCGTCAGCACTTCTCTCGGATGGCCTGCTTCTACCACCACACCGTCATCCATGAACACGAGAGAGTCACCGACCTCGCGGGCGAAACCCATCTCGTGCGTGACAACGATCATCGTCATGCCGTCCTCGGCGAGGTCTCGCATGACGTCGAGGACTTCACCGACAAGCTCGGGGTCGAGAGCCGAGGTCGGTTCGTCGAAGAGCATCAGCTTGGGTTCCATCGCGAGCGCGCGGGCGATGGCGACGCGCTGCTGCTGACCGCCGGAGAGTTGGGCAGGGTAGTGGCCCTTGCGATCGCCAAGGCCCACACGGTCCAGTAGCTGCTGGGCCCGCTCCCGGGCGACAGCCTTGGACTCGCCCTTCACCTGGACCGGCGCTTCCATGACGTTCTCCAGAGCCGTCATGTGGGGGAAGAGATTGAAGCGCTGGAAGACCATGCCGATGTCCCGTCGTTGCGCAGCGACTTCACGTTCCTTCAGCTCGTAGAGCCTGTCGCCCTTCTGTCGGTAACCCACCAGCTCGCCATCGACGGACAGGCGGCCAGCACTGATCTTCTCCAGGTGGTTGATGCATCGCAGGAAAGTTGATTTGCCGGAGCCGGACGGGCCGATCAGGCAGAACACCTCACGCGCGTTCACCTCCAGATCGATGCCCTTGAGGATGTGCGCAAGACCGAACGACTTGTGCACGCCCTCGGCCTTCACCATGGGGTGACTGGTCGTGGGCTTGCCGAGGCTCTTGCTGATACCGCTCATCGGGCTACCTCCGGGCGGCGGAACGAACCGAACAGCCGGAGGTTCTTCCTCAGGCGCTGCAGTGGGGTCGGTGGCAGGTTGCGCGATGAGCCACGGGCGTAGCGTCGCTCAAGGTAGTACTGGCCGACGCTGAACACACTGGTGAGGATCAGGTACCAGATCGATGCCACGAAATACAGCTCGACGACCGCGAGCGAAGTGCTGGAGATGTCCGTGGACCGCTTGATGAGCTCGTTGAATTGGACCGCGTAGGCGAGCGACGAGGTCTTCAGCATGTTGATGAACTCGTTGCCCGTCGGTGGCACGATCACCCGCATCGCCTGGGGCAGGATCACGCGACGCAGAGTCTTGCCCTGTGTCATGCCCAGCGCATGCGACGCTTCCGTCTGTCCCTCGTCCACCGACTGGATGCCGGCCCGGACGATCTCGGACATGTACGCGGCCTCGTTGAGGCCGAGCCCCAGCAACGCGGCCAGGAACGGTGTCATCACCTGGTTCATCTCGTCTTTGTAGAACCCCAGGTTGAGGATGGGGAACACGAGCGCGATGTTGTACCAGAGGAGGAGCTGGACTAGCACGGGCGTGCCGCGGAAGAACCAGACATAGAACCAGGCCACGGTGCTCGTGACCGGGTTCGACGACATCCGCATCACCGCGAGGACCACGCCCAGGGCAAGTCCGAGGAGCATGGCGAGGACGGAGATGTACAGCGTGTGCCAGACGCCGGACAGGATGGTCCCGTCCGTGACGTAGTCCGGGATGATGCTGTAGTTGATCTTCGCGTTGGAGAACGCGATTCCGATCATCACCAGCAGCGCGACGACCGCAGCGCCGGCCACCCAGCGGCCGTAGTGGCGCACCGGGATGGCCTTGATCTGCTCCGGCGGCAGCGAGGGCGCCGGAGCCTTGTCGACAATGTCAGTCACGGTGACTGCCCTTCAGTGTCGCGCCGGGCAGATCAAGAGCCACCGTTGACCTTGGACTCGGTCACCGCGCCATCTGTGACGTTCCACTTCTCAAGGATCTTCGTGTACTCGCCGTTCTTGATGATCGCGTTCAGGGCTGCCTGGAGGGCATCTCGCAGCTCGGCGTTGTCCTTGCTGACGCCGATGCCGTATGGGCCTGCCTCGATCTGATTGCCAACGACCTCGAAGTCGTTGCCGCTGCCTGAAGTCTTCGCGTTGTAGGCGGCAACCGGGAAGTCGTTGAGGTCGGCAACCGAGGCACCCTGCTTGAGGCGGAGAAGAGCCTCGGGGTCGGTGTCGAAGGTCTGCAGGGTGATGGCCTTCTTGCCATCCGTCTTGCACTTTGCGCTCTGTGTCTTGGCGATGCCCTCAGACGTGGTGCCCTTCTGTAGGGCCACCACCTTGCCGCACAGGTCGTCCAGGGACTGGATGCCCTTCGGGTTGCCCTTCTGGACCAGGATCGAGGTGCCGGCGGTGAAGTAGTCGACGAAGTCGATACCGTCGCCGACCTTCTTGCCGGTGTCCGAGTCGACACCGTTCTGACGGTCCTTAGTGTCATTCATCGCAGACATGACCACGTTGAACCGCTTGGACTGCAGACCGACGATGAGCTGGTCGAACTTGCCGTTCTGGAAGGCGAACTTGACGCCCAGCTGCTTGCCGAGAGCGGCTGCGATGTCCGGGTCGATACCGGAGGCTTTGCCACCGTCCACAAACTCGACGGGCGGGTACGCGATGTCGGAGCCCACGTTGACGACGCCTGCGTCGCGGATGCTCGCAGGGAGCTTGGCGGCGAGGGGCGCTGACGAGGACGGAGAGTTGGAGCTGCTGTCGCTGCTCTTGTCTGTCTGGTCACCGCAACCGGTGAGCAGCAGGGCGCCCGCGACCGCGATCGCACCGACCGCGGCTAGCCGGTTGTGCGCGGCGGTCGTACGAAGGGTGGAGCTTGCGGTCATGGTGGGTTCCTCCGGCGGATGGATGGTGTGCCATTGGGGCCGGGGCCCGCCCCGGAGGGCGGACGATTCCGGCGGGTCGACTGGTGCACGCATCTTTGAGTGTCGCGACCTTGTGTGATTACGGCATCTTGCCATTCGGACTGAGGCATTCAGACGACCGGCCATGTCAAAATCGGATAACGGGTGACCCCCGTGCGGCGTCAGGTCGGTGCACCAGAGCCGGACCTTCCCGGATCTTCTACGGGAATCATTCGTTCCGGCCGGAAGATCTTCGGTGTATCTCGCCAGGTGAGCGGCTGTTGCATCCGTACGTACAGCCGAGTGGGACCTCGTCCCGGCCTGATCCCGGCTGATCCCGGCTGATCCCGGACCGATCTCAGCCAGATCGCGTCTCGATACCGTCCGGATCGCATCGGCTTGCGCCGTGCTTGCGATTCGGGTCCGGTGTGCCTCTCGATTTGATCGATCATGCCCGGGTATGTGGCCATGTGTGGTGATGAGTCATGTCGCCCCCGTGTGACCTTCGCGCTATGGGGTCGTCGTCGGTGTCCTCCGTCCGGTAAGAAGGTTCCTCACACCCCTCATCCGGGGCTCAGGGCGCGTGTGCGGCGCGCCCGTCGCGCTCGTGCCCGTGCGCATCACTCACCGGGGCCTTGCGCGGTGCCCGCCCACCCCTCACCAGGAGTGGTCACCCTCCAAACCTTGAAGACTTAAGGGGTAAACAAAGTGGCAGCGGAGATCGTCAATCCTCGCGGCGACATCGTCACCGACAGTGATGCCGGTGAGTTCGACCCGGCGTTCGCTCTGCACCGGGGCGGCAAGATGGCCGTGCAGGCCACCGTGCCCATCCGTGACAAGGACGACCTGTCCCTCGCGTACACCCCCGGTGTGGCCCGGGTGTGCACCGCCATCGCCGAGCAGCCCGACCTCGTCAACGACTACACCTGGAAGTCGTCCGTCGTCGCGGTCGTGACGGACGGAACGGCGGTCCTCGGGCTCGGGGACATCGGTCCCGAGGCGTCCCTCCCGGTGATGGAGGGCAAGGCGATCCTGTTCAAGCAGTTCGGCGGCGTGGACGCGGTCCCGATCGCGCTGGCCTGCACGGGCGTGGACGAGATCATCGAGACGGTGGTCCGGCTGGCGCCGTCCTTCGGTGGGGTCAACCTGGAGGACATCTCGGCACCGCGCTGCTTCGAGATCGAGCGGCGGCTCCAGGAGCAGCTGGACATCCCCGTGTTCCACGACGACCAGCACGGCACGGCGGTCGTGACGCTGGCGGCCCTGCGCAACGCGGCACGGCTGACCGGGCGGGAGCTCGGGGAGCTGCGGGGCGTGATCTCGGGCGCCGGTGCGGCGGGCGTCGCCATCGCGAAGTTCCTCCTCGAGGCGGGCCTCGGCGATGTCGCCGTCGCCGACCGCAGGGGCATCGTCTCGGCGGACCGGGACGACCTCACGCCGGTCAAGCGCGAGCTGGCCGAGCTGACGAACAAGGCCGGGCTGACGGGGTCGCTGGAGAGTGCCCTGGCGGGCGCCGACGTCTTCATCGGCGTCTCCGGCGGTACGGTCCCGGAGGCGGCGGTGGCTTCGATGGCCAAGGACGCGTTCGTGTTCGCGATGGCCAACCCGGACCCCGAGGTGCACCCGGATGTGGCGCACAAGTACGCGGCGGTCGTCGCGACCGGGCGCTCGGACTTCCCGAACCAGATCAACAACGTGCTGGCGTTCCCGGGGATCTTCGCGGGGGCGCTGCAGGTGCGGGCCTCGCGGATCACGGAGGGGATGAAGATCGCGGCGGCGGATGCGCTGGCGGCGGTCGTGGGTGAGGATCTGGCCGCCGATTACGTGATCCCGTCGCCGTTCGATCCGCGGGTCGCGCCTGCCGTTACCGCGGCGGTTGCTGCGGCGGCTCGGGCGGAGGGTGTCGCTCGGCGCTGAGCGTGGCTTGTCAGGGTGGCCCCGTCCGGCTTGTGGCGGGGCCGTTCCTGGTTCGCCCCCGCCGCCCCTACCCGTCCCATCCCTCCCCCAGAGGGGGGACCCCCACTGGGGGCTGCGCCCCCAGACCCCCCTTTCGGCCCTGAAGGGGCCTCGTCCTCAAACGCCGGACGGGCTGAAGGTGCGGGCCGGGGCTGTAGGCGCGGGCACTCCCGAGGCGCGGGCGGAGTGCAAGAGGGTGTGTGTCACAGTGCCGTGTCGTTCCCCCGGCCCCGCTCGCCCCCTATCGTCAAGGTCATGTTCGCCGCCTACGCCGCCCGTATCGACCCCGACCGCCCGCTCGACGGGCTGGAGTTGGGTGACCGCCCAGCCCCCGAGGCGCGTCCGGGCTGGGCGACGGTCGATGTCAGGGCCGCCTCGCTCAACCATCACGACCTCTGGTCCCTGCGCGGAGTCGGACTCCCCGAGGGGCGCCTGCCGATGATCCTCGGCTGTGACGCCGCCGGCGTCGACGCGGACGGCAACGAGGTCGTCCTGCACTCCGTCATCGGCCAGACCGGCCACGGGGTCGGCCCCGGGGAACCCCGTTCCATCCTCACCGAGCGATACCAGGGCACCTTCGCCGAGCAGGTCGCCGTACCGGCGTGGAACGTCCTGCCCAAGCCCAAGGAGCTCTCCTTCGCGGAGGCGGCCTGTCTGCCCACGGCCTGGCTGACGGCGTACCGCATGCTCTTCACCAACGCGGGCGTACGTCCCGGCGACTCGGTGCTCGTGCAGGGCGCCGGTGGCGGGGTCGCGACGGCCGCGATCGTGCTCGGCAAGGCGGCGGGGCTGCGGGTCTTCGCGACCAGCCGGGACGAGGCGAAGCGGAAGCGGGCACTGGAGCTGGGCGCCGTCGAGGCGGTGGAGTCCGGGGCGCGGCTGCCGCAGCGCGTGGACGCCGTGATCGAGACGGTCGGGGCGGCCACCTGGTCGCACTCGGTCAAGTCGCTGCGGCCCGGCGGCACCATCGTCATCTCCGGCGCCACCAGCGGGGACCGCCCCTCGCACGCCGAACTGACCCGGATCTTCTTCCTCGAACTCAAGGTCGTCGGCTCGACGATGGGCTCGAAGGACGAACTGGAGGACCTGTTGTCCTTCTGCGCCACCACCGGAGTACGCCCCGTGATCGACGAGGTCCTTCCGCTGGACCGGGCCCGCGAGGGCTTCGAACGCCTTGAATCGGGCGACCTGTTCGGCAAGATCGTCCTCACCACCTCCTGATCACCGGCATGTGCTGACCTCCGTCCGACTGCGGCGGGCCCGGGTTTCCGGGCCCGCCGTTCGCGTGTTCGCGACGCCCGGAGCTGTCCATCTGTCCATCCGCCCATCTGTCAATCAGGGTTGACGGTCCTGGCAGTGTCAACCTATGTTGACGTCATGACCGAAGCAACAGATCTCGCCGAGCGCGCGGGTGACCGCGACCCGCGGATCGGACTGCGGGCTGTCTCCGCACTGCGGAAGCTGGTCGAGCAGTTGGAGTCCGTGCAGGTGCGCAGTGCGCGCAACCAGGGCTGGTCGTGGCAGGAGATCGCCACGGAACTCGGTGTCAGCAGGCAGGCCGTCCACAAGAAGCACGGGAGGCAGTGATGTTCGAACGGTTCACGAGCGATGCGCGCGCTGTGGTGCAGGGTGCCGTCGAGCACTCCGCTCGCGTCGGCAGCCGGTCCGTCGACGCCGAGCACCTGCTGCTCGCGCTGCTCGACGGGGAAGGCGGCAGGGCCTCCTTCGCGCTGGCCTCGCTCGGACTCGCCGACCGCAAGGAGTCGGTGAAGGCCGCCCTGGCCGACGCCCGGCGCCGCGCCGGACTGTCCCAGGCCGAGGCCGATGCCCTCGCCGGGCTCGGGATCGACGTGTCCGACATCGTCTCCCGCGTCGAGGAGGTGCACGGCGTCGGCGCGATGTCGGGCTTTCCCCGGGGCCGGGGACGGCTGTCGTCGGGGCGTCGGCCCTTCGGCAGGGATGCCAAGGAGGTGCTGGAGAGGTGCCTGCGCATCGCCGTGGCCCACCGGGACCGCCGGATCGGCGACGAGCACATCCTCCTCGCCCTGACGGCCCGCCCGGGTGTGCCGTCGGAGGTCCTCGCCGATCAGGGAGTCACGTACGGCGGTCTGAGCCGTGTCCTGTACGGCGACGGCGACGGCGACGGCGAGGGCGAGGGCGCGGCGAAGGCGGGCTGAGAGGGGCGGATCGGGGCGGTGCGAGACGTTGTCCCGCGCGTCGGGGACCCGCCCGCCCTCATCGCTTCGGCGTCCGCAGTGCCGCCTCCACCAGTGCCGCCGCCGCGGACAGGTGACCGCGGATCTCGTGGACCTGGGGTTCCGTGACACCGTGGTCGCGGGCCGTGTCGCGGATGTCGTCGCGGAAGCGGTCCAGGAGGCGGTCCAGGTCCCGGGCCGGGTTGCCGCTGGAGTCCTCGTGCGCCCAGGTCGGCGGTTCGTAGCCGGCCGGGAAGTCCGGGGGAGTGTCCGTGTACTCCGGGTGCTCCCGGCCCGGTGCCGTGGGGGTGGTGGTGCCGCCCGAACGGGGGAAGCCGAAGTCCTTGCCCAGGCCCTGTCCGATGTCCTTGCCGAGGTTCTTGCCGAAGTCCTTTCCGAACTCGCCGAACTCCTTGGCCAGTTCGGTCAGGCCCTCCCGGACGCCCGTCGGCCAGTCGCCCCTCGTGAAGTGGTCCTGGACCTGCTCCTGGACACGCCTGGCGATGCGCTGGACCTCCTCCTGGGCCTGGGCGCGGGCGTGTTCCTGGGCCTCCTTGGCCTGGCGCCTGGCCCGCTGGGCCTCCTCACGGGCCCGGCGGCTCTCGTCCTTCGCGCGCCGGGCCTGCTCCTTCCACTCCTGCTTGGCTCGCCGCATCTCCTCCTTCGCGACGCGCCACGCCTCCTTGTCGCCGACATCCGCCGGGTCCCCGAACGGGGTGCCCTGAGCGGCTCCGGGGCCTCTGCGGGCCTCGCCGGCCGCCGCGCGCACCTCCCGGCGCAGATCACCCGCCGCACCCCGGACGTCGGCCCGGATCTCGGCGGCGAGTTCGGCCACCGACTCACGGATCTCCAGCTCCAGGTCGGCCAGTTCACCGCTGCGGTCGGCCAGCTCGGCGCGACCCGCGTCCGTGATCGCGTACACCTTTCGGCCGCCCTCGGTGGTGTGCGTGACCAGGCCCTCGGTCTCCAGCTTGGCCAGGCGCGGGTACACGGTGCCCGCCGACGGCGCGTACAGCCCCTGGAAGCGTTCCTCCAGGAGGCGGATCACCTCGTAGCCGTGGCGGGGAGCCTCGTCCAGCAGCTTCAGCAGGTAGAGACGCAGGCGGCCGTGGGCGAAGACGGGAGGCATGTCAGAGCACCTTCTTGTTCGTGGATCCGGAATCGTCTCCCGGGGCGGACGGGTTCCCGGAGGCCGGGGCGGAGTCGGTCGGCTCGTCCTCCCCCTGGGGGCGGCGGAGCAGGGCGATGGAGCCGGAGACCGTCGTCGCCCGCAGCTTGCCCGTGCCCGCGCCCAGGCGGCCGGTGACGCGGTGGGCGCCCCACTGGCCGTGGACGCGGAGGCCGTCGAAGGCGTTCGAGATCTTGCCGCTCGCCGTGTTCGCCTCCACGTCGGCGTCCGCCGGATGCGGGAGCCGGATGGCGATCTCCCCCGAGACGTTCGTCAGCTGCACGTCCGTCGGGCCCTCCGGGTCGAGGTCGACGATCATGGAGCCGCTCACCGACTCCGCGCGCACGGAGGGTCCGGAGCCCTCGACCACCGTGAGGTCGCCGGAGACGGAGTTGAACCGCAGCTCCCCCGTGACCGCCTGGGCCTCCAGGTTGCCCGAGACCGTGTCGGCGCGGACCGGGCCGGACAGGCCGACGAGCGTCGTGTCGCCGGTGACGCCCTTCACCACCGTCGGTCCGTCGACCCCCGAGACCACCGCGCCGGCGCCGACCACGCCCACCTCGACACGGGTGTGGGCCGGGACGGCCAGGGAGACCACCACGCTGCGGCGCCAGCCCTTGCGGTCCAGCCACTTGAGGAGGCCCTTCCAGGGCAGGTCCTCGTAGGCCACCGTCAGGACGCCGTTCTCCTGGGTCACCACCAGAGGTGGGCCCTCGATCTCGGAGACCTCCAGGCGGGCGGAACTCTCCTCGGTGCCCACGACGTTCACCGTTCCGTTGACGATGCGTACGTGCAGGTCTGTGACCGGTTCGTCGAAGGTGAGCTTGCCGGGCTCTTTGACGGACCACTCGGATGTGGTGGACATGATGCGGACCCCCTGGGTGAACGGACATGCTCGACTCCGGGAAGACGACAGGACGCAACGCGCCATATCGCGTCTTCTGCTATTCACGATATATCGCGCTCACGGGAAGTCAAGACACTCGTTCGGGGGTGTGGCCCGCTCAGGCCCGGCCCACCCGGCTCCGGCCTACTCGTCGTCCTCGTCGTCCAGCCGTGCCAGCCAGGTCGCCAGGCGCTCCACCGGTACCTCGAAGTCGGGATTGAGGTCGACGAAGGTCCGCAGCTGCTCGGCGAGCCACCCGAAGGTGACCTCCTCCTCGCCGCGCCGCTTCTCCAGTTCTTCGATGCCTCGGTCGGTGAAGTACACGGATGTTCTCCTGGGGACTGCTGGGGCTGGTCGTGGGGACTGGCGATCGGGGCCGGGGCCACCGGTCGTACCTCTCAAGGTTATGCGGAGCCGCCGGTGCGGCACATGACGAAGGCCCGGCACCGAATTCCGGTGCCGGGCCCTGTTGCCTGTGCCGTCAGGCGTGTTCGGAGGCTCAGGCCTCGAACACCTCGCGCACCAGCTGCTCCTGCTCCGCCTGGTGACGCTTCGCCGAACCCACCGCGGGGGACGAGCCCGCCGGGCGCGAGATGCGCCGCAGCCGCTCGCCGTGCGGGATGTCCGCGCCGACCGCCAGGTCCAGGTGGTCGATCAGGTTGAGGGCGATGAAGGGCCACGCGCCCTGGTTCGCCGGCTCCTCCTGCGCCCACAGGTACTTCTCGGCGTTCGGGTACTTGGCGATCTCCGCCTGGAGTTCCGCACCCGGGAGCGGGTAGAGGCGCTCGATGCGGATGATCGCCGTGTCCGTGGTGCCGAGCTTCTTCCGCTCGGCCTCAAGGTCGTAGTACAGCTTGCCGGCGCAGAAGACGACCTTGCGGACGTCGGCCGCGGCGACGGACTCGTCACCGATGACCGGGCGGAACGCGCCCGAGGTGAACTCCTCCGCCTTCGACGCCGCCGCCTTGAGGCGCAGCATCGACTTCGGGGTGAAGACCACCAGCGGCTTGTGGTGCGGGTTGTGCACCTGCCACCGCAGAAGGTGGAAGTAGTTCGACGGCAGCGTCGGCTGGGCGACCGTCATGTTGTTCTGGGCGCACAGCTGGAGGAACCGCTCGATGCGCGCGGACGAGTGGTCCGGGCCCTGGCCCTCGTAGCCGTGGGGGAGCAGGAGCGTGACGCCGGACGTCTGGCCCCACTTCTGCTCCGCCGCCGAGATGTACTCGTCCACCACCGTCTGAGCGCCGTTGACGAAGTCGCCGAACTGCGCCTCCCACATCACCAGGGACTCGGGACGGGCCAGCGAGTAGCCGTACTCGAAGCCCATGACCGCGTACTCGGAGAGCAGCGAGTCGTAGACGTTGTAGCGGGCCTGGTCGTCCGAGAGGTACTGGAGCGGGGTGTAGTCCCCGCCGGTGACCCGGTCGATCAGCACCGCGTGGCGCTGGCCGAACGTGCCCCGTCGGGAGTCCTGGCCGGAGAGACGGACAGGGGTGCCTTCGAGGAGCAGCGAGCCGATGGCGAGGGTCTCGCCCATGCCCCAGTCGATCGTGCCGTCCTCGATCATCGCCGCGCGACGCTGCAGCTGCGGCAGCAGTCGCGGGTGGACGGTGACGTTGTCGGGGATGTTGACCTGGGACTCGGCGATGCGCTTGACGACCTCCTGGGAGATCGCGGTCCGCACAGCCACCGGGAACTCGGCCTGCGGGTCCGGGACATGGGCCTCGGGAGCCTGCGAGACGGCCTCGCGGACCTCCGTGAAGACCTTCTCCAGCTGACCCTGGAAGTCCTGCAGTGCCTGCTCGGCCTCTTCAAGGGTGATGTCGCCGCGACCGATGAGGGACTCGGTGTAGAGCTTGCGCACCGAGCGCTTCTTGTCGATCAGGTCGTACATCAGGGGCTGCGTGAACGCCGGGTTGTCCGACTCGTTGTGACCGCGGCGGCGGTAGCAGATGAGGTCGATGACGACGTCCTTGTTGAACGCCTGGCGGAACTCGAAGGCCAGCCGAGCGACGCGGACGACGGCCTCGGGGTCGTCGCCGTTCACGTGGAAGATCGGCGCCTCGATCATGCGGGCCACGTCGGTGGCGTACATGGAGGAGCGCGACGACTCCGGGGCGGCGGTGAAGCCGACCTGGTTGTTGATGACGATGTGGACCGTGCCGCCGGTGCGGTAGCCCCGCAGCTGAGACATGTTGAGGGTCTCGGCCACCACGCCCTGGCCCGCGAAGGCCGCGTCACCGTGCAGGGCGACCGGCAGGACCGTGAAGTCCGTGCCGCCCTTGTTGATGATGTCCTGCTTGGCGCGGGCGATGCCCTCGATGACCGGGTCGACCGTCTCCAGGTGGGACGGGTTGGCGGCCAGCGAGACGTTGATCTGCTCGCCGTCCAGGCCCGTGAACACGCCCTGGGCGCCCAGGTGGTACTTCACGTCGCCGGAGCCGTGCATCGACTTCGGGTCGAGGTTGCCCTCGAACTCCCGGAAGATCTGGGCGTACGACTTGCCGACGATGTTCGCCAGGACGTTCAGCCGGCCGCGGTGGGCCATGCCGATGACGACCTCGTCGAGGCGCGACTCGGCCGCGCTGTCGATGACCGCGTCGAGCAGCGGGATGACGGACTCGCCGCCCTCCAGCGAGAAGCGCTTCTGGCCGACGTACTTCGTCTGCAGGAAGGTCTCGAAGGCCTCCGCCGCGTTCAGGCGGCGCAGGATGCGCAGCTGCTCCTCGCGCTCCGGGTTGGAGTGCGGGCGCTCGATGCGGTCCTGGATCCACTTGCGCTGCTTCGGGTCCTGGATGTGCATGAACTCGACGCCGGTGGTGCGGCAGTACGAGTCGCGCAGCACGCCGAGGATGTCGCGCAGCTTCATCAGGGACTTGCCCGCGAAGCCGCCGACCGCGAACTCGCGCTCCAGGTCCCAGAGGGTGAGCCCGTGCTCGGTGATGTCCAGGTCGGGGTGCTTGCGCTGGCGGTACTCCAGCGGGTCGGTGTCGGCCATGACGTGGCCACGGACCCGGTAGGAGTGGATCAGCTCGAAGACGCGGGCGGCCTTGGTGACGTCGTCGTCGTGGCTGGCGTCGATGTCCTTGAGCCAGCGGACCGGCTCGTAGGGGATGCGCAGCGCCTCGAAGATCTCGTCGTAGAAGCCGTTCTCCCCGAGGAGGGAGTTCGCGACGACACGCAGGAACTCGCCCGACGCCGCGCCCTGGATGACCCGGTGGTCGTAGGTCGACGTGAGCGTCATGACCTTGGCGATACCGAGCTTGTTCAGGGTGTCCTGGGACGTGCCCTGGAACTCCGCCGGGTAGTCCATGGAACCGACGCCCATGATGACCGACTGACCGGGCATCAGACGCGGGACCGAGTGAACGGTGCCGAGGCCGCCGGGGTTGGTCAGGGAGACCGTGACGCCGGTGAAGTCGTCCATCGTCAGCTTGCCGTCGCGGGCGCGGCGGACGATGTCCTCGTAGGCCTGCCAGAACTCGAAGAAGTTCAGCGTCTCGGCCTTCTTGATGCCGGCCACGACGAGCTGGCGGTCGCCGTTGGGCTTCACCAGGTCGATGGCCAGGCCGAAGTTGATGTGCGCCGGCTTGACGAGGGTCGGCTTGCCGTCCTTCTCCTGGAAGGAGTAGTTCATCGACGGCATGACCTTGATGGCCTGCACCATCGCGTAGCCGATGAGGTGGGTGAAGGAGATCTTCCCGCCCCGGGCACGCTTCAGGTGGTTGTTGATGACGATGCGGTTGTCGAAGAGCAGCTTCACCGGGACCGCGCGCACGGACGTGGCCGTGGGCACCTCGATCGAGGCGTTCATGTTCTTCGCCACGGCCGCGGACGGGCCGCGCAGCGTCACGAACTCCGGGCCGTCCGCGGCCTGGGGCGCGGGGGCGGCTTGCGGCTTGGCGGCGGCCGGTGCGGGCGCCGCCGCGGCGGGCTTCGCGACCGGAGCCGCCGGAGCGGCCG